>NZ_VOSW01000025.1 GCF_009690905.1 Paraburkholderia madseniana | reverse complement strand
CCCGCCCCACGCACAATCCGCCCACACCCCGTTTTCCTCCGGCCCGCTCTCTATCTTTTGCTCGATCGCCGCCTGATACTGCGGCAGATCGCCCGCCAGTTGCACCAGTTGCGCGCCGATCAGCCCGCCGACGGCCAGCAAGGTGGCGAGGGCGAACAGCACCGCGATAAAGATCGATGGCAATTGGCCCATGTGCAAGCGCCGCAGCGCCTGCACCAGCGGTGCTAGCAGAAAGCTGAGCAGCACGGAGAGGGTGATCGGAATCAACACCTCGCGGCCGAAGTACAGTGCGCTGACCACCACGACGCCGGTGATGACCGAGGCCAAACCATGCAGACTGGGCGTGCCCGGCGGGTATACGCGGTTCGGCCGCCCAGGCGGCGGTAACGATATTTTCATGAACACACTTCTCGATGTTGTGGCGCTGTCGCTTTTGCTGAGGGTTCGCGCGGATGGAACGGCGGCGGTCAGTTAAAGCGCCCGAGCAATTCATATGCCCGGATTGTAGGCGCTTTGGCGTGCGGCGGCCGCATCCCTTAGCCCATGTGCAAACGCAACAGCTCGAATAGCTGTGAGCTCGCATACAGCAGCAAGCCGATAAAGCCGCCCACAATCGTCCCGTTGATGCGGATGTACTGCAAATCCTTGCCGATGTTCAGCTCGATTTGCCGTGACATGTCGTGTGCGTCCCAGTTCTTCACTGTATCGCTGATGTGGCGCGTGAGGAACTGGGCAAAATCCGGCGCCATGGCGCGCGCCGCTTCTTCCAGGTGGTCGTTCAGCGACTGACGCAGCGCGGGGTCATGCGCCAGCTCGCGGCCCACCCACTGGCCCATTGCCATCACCCGGGCGTGCAGGGCCGAATCGTTGCTTTGCAGATCGCGTTTGAGCCATGCGCGCAATTCGCCCCACATGTCCTTCACATACGTGCTGAGTGCTTCGCCTTCCACCAGATAACGCTTCAGTTCCTCGCCTTTCTGCAGGAATGCCGGATCGGTCTTGAGTTTGACGATCAGCTTCTGCACCGCGTCGTCGAATTTCTGGCGCAGCTGATGAGTGGGGTTCTCGCTGATCTGCTCGAGCATCCGGTTCACCACATTGGCGATCGTTTCGGCGCCTTTTTCGCCGAGCCATGCCGACGGCAGGATCATCTCCATCGTCGGATATTCGCTCTTCACCCATTCGACGATGCGCTCAGCGATAAACTCGCGCGCCTGCGGTTCGCGCAACAGCGTCACGACCTGCTCGATGCCGGCGTCGAGCAATTCCTGATGACGGCCATCCTTGGTGAGCGTGTCGAGAATCGAGCCCATGGATTGCGACAGATCGACTTTGGCGAGCACGTCGCGCAAGGCGTCCTTGATGAAGACCTGGATACGAACGTCGTCGGTCAGTTCGAGAATGCCGCTTGTCAGTTTGACCACGTAGTCGCCCAGGCGCGCGGTATTGGCCGGTTTCGTCAGCCAGCCGGTGATGCTTTGCGCCGGGTCGTGTTTCTGGATCAGCCCGACCAGCGACGGCACGTCCAGAAATTTGTCCTGCACGAACACCGCGAGGTTATCGGCGATCTTGTGCTTGTTCTTTGGAATGATCGCTGTGTGCGCGGAGACGATCGGGATCGGTACGCGGCGAAACAGTGCGACGACGGCGAACCAGTCGGCGAGCGCGCCGACCATGGCGGCCTCGGCTATCGCTTTGATGCCGTCCACCCAGAGGCCGCGCGGCATGAAGGCGGTCACGAGGAAAACGCAGGCGGCGGCCGCCAGCAACAGCAATGGGGTGCGCTTGGCCTTCTTCAGTTCGGTTTCTTTGTTCATCGGCAGCAGGGCAGCGGAGTTCTAGTTGATTGGAATGGTGCGGTGCGATTGGCGTGCTGGTCCAGAAACGCGAGTGTAGCGCCGCTGTTCGGGCCGTGTGGCGCCGGCTTGGGACATTCTTTGACCCGCAGGCGCGGTAACATGAGCGCCGAATGAGTATTGAGTGACGATGCAATTGAACGGAATGGAGGCACAGTGATCAGGTTTCTGCACACCGCGGACTGGCAGATAGGTACGCAATTCGGCCAGTTCGAGCCGGACGAAGCCGCGCACCTCGCGGAAGCGCGCTTCGAGACAGTGCGCCGGATCGCGGAGGAAGCGGCGGCGCGCAAGGTTGACGCCGTGCTGGTCGCCGGCGACGTATTCGACCTGCAGACCGTTTCGGACACGGTGATCCGCCGGTTGTTCGGCGCGCTGCAAGCGTTTTCCGGGCCGTGGATCATGCTGCCGGGCAATCACGATGCCGCATTGGTCGAGAGCGTGTGGACCCGTGCGCAGCGGCTGAACTGCGTCGCACCGAACGTACGACTGGTGCTCGAACCCGGCGTGGTGACGCTCGACGCGTGCCAGTGCGCGTTGCTTTGCGCGCCGCTCACGCAACGCATCACTTACGACGACACGACGGGTTTCTTCGACACGACAGAGACGCCGCCCGGCTATCACCGTATCGGACTCGCGCATGGCAGCGTCAGCGGGATTCTGCAGGAGGGCATCGATTCGTCGAACCCGATCGCGCCGACGCGTGCAGCGAGCGCGCGTCTGGACTATCTCGCGCTCGGCGACTGGCACGGTTATTTGCGTGTCGACGAACGCACCTGGTATGCCGGCACGCACGAGCAGGACCGTTTCCGCGCCAACGATCCGGGCTTCATGCTCGACGTCACGCTGACCGAGCCTGGCGCCGTGCCGTCCGTTGAAGCGGTGCGGGTCGGTAAATATCAATGGCATCGCTGGGAAGAGGGGATCTCCGTGCCGACCGACGTCGATTCGCTCAAGCTGCGACTCAGCACGTTGGGCAGTCATGACGTGCTGCGGGTGACCGTAAGCGGATCGACCGCACTGGCCGAGGCCGAAGCCATTCACCTTGCGGTGGAAGAGACCCGTGCGCGGGTGCGTGCGCTGCGCGTCGATCTGAGTGGCCTGCAGGTGCTGCCCACCGCCGACGATCTCGCCGAACTCGGCGCGCAAAGCGGCTACCTCGCGAAAGTGGTGGCGCGTCTGCGAGGCTTGCAGGAGGACCCGCAGTCCGACCCGCAACAGGCCAAGCGCGCGGCGGAGGCGTTATTGCTTCTGGCGCGTTTTCAACGTGAACTGCCGCGCGAAGCGAGGTCCGCATGAAGCTGGAAAGCATCGCGATTCAGGAGTTCAAGCAGTTCACCGGACGGCTCGTCATCGACGATCTGCAGCCTGGACTCAATCTGTTCACCGGCCCGAACGAGGCTGGCAAGAGCACGATCGCCGAAGCCGTGCGGGCGGTGTTCCTCGAGCGCTACAAGGCCTCGCATCTGAAAGACCTGCTGCCGTGGGGCAAGGCGAGCGGGCAGCCGTCGGTTGAAGTGACATTCGACATGGACGGCACGGCCTGCAGGCTGTCGAAGCAGTTCGTCACCCGGCAGCGCTGCGAATTGAAGATCGGTCAAGCGGTGTTCGGCGAAGACGAAGCCGAAGACAAGCTCGCCGCGCTGCTCGGTTTTTCGCGGGCCGCGCGTGGGCCGCTGAAGGCGGAAAACGCCGGTGTCCCCGGTTTGTTGTGGGTGCAACAAGGCGGTACGCAGGAGGTGCGCGATTCCACGGGACATGCGGCGCAGTATCTGCGCGATGCGTTGTCGCAACTGTCGGGCGGTCATGAATCGGCGGGTGAGGATGCGCTGATCGCGGCGGTGCAGCGCGAACTCCGGCAACTGCTCACGGCGCGTACGCAGAAGTCCACCGGCCCATTGGCCGAGGCCGAACAGGCGTTGGCGGCGCTGATCGAAGAGCGCGACGATCTGGAGCAGCAGCGTCAGCAGTTCGATGAGAACATCGTACGGCTTGCCACGCAGCAGGAAGCCTTCGACGACGCGCAACGCAAGCGCCCCTGGGAGCTTCATGAGCAGAAGGCCGTGCAGGCACAACAGCGCGCCGACGCCGCGGCCGAACTCGAACGCAGTCTTCAGGGGCTCTCCCAGTCGCTGCAATTGAAGGACGCAGAGTTGGCGCTTTCGTTGCAGCAGGAACAGGCGGCCACTGAACTCGAAGCAGCCGTTGCACGCGAGCGGCAGCAACTCGACGCCGCACGAGCCAATGTCTCGGCAGTTCAGAACGAACATGCGCAGGCTCAGGCGAGCGTGGCGAAATTTGAACAGGCGGCTACCGATGCCAACCGCGCGTACGAACTGGCGAACGCCGCGGTAACCGCGGGCGATTTGCGCAGTCAGATCGCTCTGCACCGCACCGAGAGCGAGCGGCTCGAAGCCTCGATCGCGGCCGCCGGCAAGGCGAACGAGGCCGTGCTGGAGGCGACCCGCGCAGCGGCCGCGCTCGAGATCGACGGGGCGCAATTGAAGCGGCTCCAGTCGCTCGATGCGGAATTGACCGTGCTGCGCGCGCGGACCGAAGCGGCGATGACGCGCATCGAATACCGGTTGAATGGCGCGATCACCGTCGGCGATGCAGAGGTACACGGCGAGGGCGTGCTGCGGCTCGACGAGGAAAAACTGATCGGTCTTGGCGAACTCGGCGAATTGCGCGTGATTCCGGGCGTCTCCGATCTGTCTGCGCGGTTATCCGAGTTGGCGTCGCTCGAAGCCCAGCATGCGCAATTGTTGCAGACGCTGGGCGTGGCGTCGCTGGGCGAGGCCGAGGCCAGGCACGAGCAGTGGAAGACGCTGGTCGCGCAGCAGAAAAGCCAGGCGAAGATTCTTGAGGTACATGCGCCGCAGGGTATCGACGCGCTGCGGGCTGCGTTGGCTTCGGCGGATGCGCGATTGCAATCGGCCAACGGACGGCTTGCGGCCTTGCCCGATGTCTCCGCCGCGCCACCGCTCGACGAGGCTCGCCGCAACGCCGACATCGCACGTGATGCGCTGGACGCCGCCCGAAAAGTGTTGGCACAAGCGGCGGAGAAGCGATCGACCGCTACGGCCACGACGGAATCGCTCGCCGCGCAACTCCAGCGTAAGGAGGCGCAACTGGGCGACGAGGCGTTCTGCCGCAACCGCGCGCTGTGGCAGACGAAAATCGTCGAGCAGCGCGTGCAGGTCGAGGCGCTGAAGAAACAGCTTGAAGGACGTGAGCGCGAGTTGGAAGCTGCGCGTCTCGACGATCCGGCGGCTGAAGCGAAGCGCTATCGGGCGTCGGCAGAACTTGCGCGCAACGAGCAGCACGAACGGCAACTGCGGATCGCGCAGTTGCGCAGTCAGCTCGAGACGGTTGGCGCTTCTGGGCTCGGGGAGCGTCTCGCTACAGTAAATGCTTCAGTCGAACAGGCCATGCGCCGCAAGGAAGAACTCAGCTTGCGGGCGAGCGCTTTGAGTCTGCTCGACGAAGTGCTTGTCGACGAACGTGATGCGGCGGTGGCGCAACTGCGCGCGCCGTTGACCGAGCGGCTCGGGCACTATCTGAAGCGCATTTTCCCGCAGTCGACGATTGCGCTCGGCGACGATCTGAGTCCGGCGACGCTGGATCGCTATGGTCGCGCGGATACGCTCGATGCGTTGAGCTTCGGTACACGGGAGCAACTCGGTATTCTGACGCGGCTGGCGTACGCGGATCTATTGAAGGCGTCGGGCCGACCCACCTTGCTCATGCTCGACGACGCAGCCGTGCATACCGACGCGACGCGACGCGATGCGATCAAGCGCGCGCTGATCGACGCGGCGACGCGGCATCAGATTCTGGTGTTCACGTGCCATCCGGAACTCTGGGATGATCTGGGCGTCAGGCAGCGGGCGATTGAGGATTTGAAGGTGGCGGCATAGGGCATCGCGCGGGCGGATGGGGTGCAAATGGAGGCAATGGTGAGGGGGATGGGGCGAAAATAACCCACTGTGCTCACTCATACCACCGCGGCGTGTAAACCCATTCCCCGCCATCGACACCGTTAGCAAACGCGCGTGTCGTCGACGACCCCACGATCACCATCGTGCGCATATCCACATCGGACGAACGCAGTTCACCTAGCGTGATCGTGCGCAGTGTGCTGCCCGGTCTGCCGATATCGCGGCCGAGCACGACTTTCGTCGCGGCAGCGCGATATTCCCGCACGATGTCCAGCGCTTTATCCAACTGCCACGGCCGTGCGCGGGAGATCGGATTGTAGAAAGCCATCACCAGATCCGCTTCGGCCGCATGCCGAAGGCGCTTTTCGATGATGGTCCACGGTTTCAGATTGTCGGATAACGACAGCATGCAGAAGTCATGGCCTAACGGCGCGCCGGCTTGCGCCGCAGTTGCCATGGCAGCGGACACTCCCGGCACGATGGCGAGTTGGACCGAGCGCCAGTCAGCGTTCGTCGAAGCGCCTTCTTCGAGCGCTTCAAGCACCGCTGCCGCCATCGCAAACACGCCGGGATCGCCCGACGACACCATCACCACTGACCGTCCAGTGCTCGCGAGTTCGAACGCATGGCGCGCCCGCTGCATCTCTTCGCGATTGTCCGTGCCGTGTACGCGTTGGTCGGCACGCAAGGGGCCGGCCATTTTCACGTAGGTTTCGTAGCCGAGAATATCGGTGGCTTCGTTCAGCGCCGTTCGTGCGGCGGGCACCATCAGATCGGCGCTGCCGGGGCCGAGGCCGATCACGGTCAAGCGGCCGCGCGTACGGCCAATCGTGTCCGGGTCGATTGCCAACGCGGCCAACGCGAGTGCAACCCCTGCGTCCGCGTCGTCATGCAAGGTTTGATAAGGCACGCGCAGCGCGGCATGCAGCAAATTGCTCGGCGGCTCGCCGTCCTCCGGGCCCGCCTGGGCAAAACGCAGCGGCACGTTCAGGCTCGCCGCGGCATCGGCGAGCGCCGGGTTTGCCATGTGTTCGGAAGGAACCAGCAATGCCGCGAGCGAGAGTGGTGCAAGACCGTGCGCGTCCAATGCCTCTTGTACCAGCGCGGCGATTCGAGCGCCGGAAGCCGTCTGCGAATCAGCACCGGAATTTGCGCCGAGGTCCGTATCCGTATTGGAATGCGCAGCGGCACTCGGCACGGTCACTGCCGCCACCACACTCCGCGGATGAATCACCAACTCATCATCCCGCCCATCCCACGCACGTGGCGTCACGCGGATCGCGAGACGTGCGGATTCAGAGCGAGGCAATTGCGCGTCATCGAGCCACGGCGCTTCACCCTCGATGCGCGTGCTTTCACCCGCCAGCAGATCAGACACGAAGCGCTTGCCTTGCGCTATATCGGCAAGCGCATAGCCCTCAGGCGGATTGAGCACACACGTTCCAAAGCGCAGTTCGCCACTCGTTGTAATCGCAGGCGACACGTTCAACGCAGCCGCAATCTCGCGAGCCATCACGTTGACGCCGGCAAGCCCACCGAGCAAGGGCACGACCGCACTCCCATCTTCTGCAACGGCCAGCACCGGCGGCTCGACGCCCTTATTCGACAACAAGGGCGCGACGCAACGAATCACGATCCCGGCGGCGCACAACGCGATGATCGGCGTACCGCGCGCATACAGATCACACAGATGCGCGCGGAGTTCCGTGTATGAGACGTCAGCCTCGACTCGGCCCTGCAAGGCATGCACCTGGCAACCGGCATACAACATCTGGATACGCCGTGCGGTCTCCAGCGCGCCCGCACCGAGAATCACGATCGCGGGCGGCGTCAACCTTGCCATTTTTCCCCCGGCACCACGAGCAGCGAAAAATACGGCGAGGCCATCGGGTCGACTTCGTCAAGCGGCACGATGCGCTGATTGCCCATCGTCGCGCGTTCGACATAAAGCGCACGATGCGCGAGCCCCAGTTCGCCGAGCACGCGCCTCACCTTATCGAAATTGCGGCCCAGCTTCATGATGACCGCCGCGTCCGCATCGGCGAGACGCCGCCGCAGTTCGTCTTCAGGCAACACGCCGGAGAGCACCGACAAACTCTGATTGCGATACACCAGCGGCGAGCCGAGTACCGCTGCACCGCCGAGCATCGAGCACACGCCGGGCACGACTTCGGCTTCGAAACGCGCCGCGAGGCGGTCGTGCAAATACATGTACGAGCCGTAGAAAAACGGATCGCCCTCGCAAATCACCGCTACGTCGCGGCCCGCGTCGAGATGGCCGGCGACGACCTCCGCAGCGGTGTCATAGAAGTCGGCGATGATCACTTCATACGAAAGCGGCGGTTCGAGCGCTTCGGTCGTGACGGGATAAACGAGCGGCAGATGCTGTTGAGCGTCATGCAGATGCGCCTCGATGATGCTGAAGGCGTTGCCCTTCTTACCCTTTGCGACGAAATACGCGACCACGGGCGCCGCTTTCAGCAAACGCAGCGCTTTCAGTGTGATGAGCTCAGGGTCGCCGGGGCCGACGCCCAGTCCGAATAAACGTCCTTGCACCGTCATTTACTCGACCTCCGTCGCCAGTGCGTTCACGGCAGCGGCGGCCATCGCGCTGCCGCCGCGTCGACCGTGAACCACGACGTAGGGCACGCCGCGACTGTCTTCGGCAAGCATCGCTTTCGATTCGGCCGCGCCGACAAAACCGACCGGAAAACCTAGGATCAGTGCGGGTTTTGCTGCGCCGGCATCGAGCATGTCGAGCAAGTGAAAGAGGGCGGTCGGCGCATTGCCGATCACGACGATGCTGCCGGCCAGCCGGGCCCGCCACAATTCGAGCGCAGCCGCCGAGCGCGTATTGCCGAGTTCGCGTGCGAGTGCGGGCACGTCCTGATGCGTCAGCGTGCAGATCACGTCGTTGTTCGCGGGCAGGCGTGCGCGCGTGATGCCTTGCGCCACCATGCCGGCATCGCACAGAATCGGCGCGCCTTGCGCCAGTGCCGTACGGCCCGCGGTGCCTGCGCCTTCGGAAAACTGAAGATCTTCAACGACGTCGACCATGCCGCAGGCATGGATCACGCGCACCGCGAGTTTCTCGAGGTCGGCAGGGATGCGCGACAGGTCGGCTTCCGCACGTATCGTCGCGAAGGATTGGCGATAGATCTCCTGACCGTCGCGAATGTAATCAAGCATCTGAGGGGCTCCGGGCCGGGTGTGCCAATGGGGCGAGCATGTCGGCGGCTTGTTCGATCGTAAGTTGGTGCGCGACGCGCGAGCCGAAACCCGCCTGGCCGTCGCGTCGATAAAGGTCGTAGATGCCGGGCGCCGCAGCCAGCAGCGTGTACGGCGCGCAATGTGCGGCAGCGCATGAGCGCGGACAGCCGCTCAGATGGACGTCGATGCCATCGGGCAAGCGATCTGCTAGCCGTAACGCATCGGCTTTGGTGTCGGCGAGGCTTTTTGCACAGCCTGTGGAACCGGCGCAGGCGATCAGACGTGTCATAGGCTGCGCTGGATCGCATGCGAGGCCTAGCGCGTTCATTTCAGCGAGCACGGTGGGTGCGGCATCGGCTGCGATATCGGGTAGTAACACGCTTTGCCAGGGCGTCATGCGCAGCGTGCCGTTGCCTTGCTGTTGCGAGAGCGTGGCGAGGCCGCGCAAGGTCGTGGCGTCGAGGCGTCCGAGCGGCGGTTGGCCGCCTACGTGCAGCATTCCCACGACTCGCTGTGCGTGCGCGCCGAGTCGCAGCGTGGTATCGGCGGGCGTGGGGCGTAGCCAGTTTGCAAGCGATGTGTCGCGTGACAGCGGGAAATCGACGTACGTTTGAGTGTGCTGCAATAGCGCGTCGACGGGATGCGTGGCGAGCAGGTGACGCATGCGCGTGGCATCTGGGGCGGCCAGATCGAGGAACGTATGCAGCAGCGCGCGGACGAGGTCTGTGACTTGCGCGGGCAGCACTGCGGCGAGAGCGCCTGCGTAATTCGGATGAGGATGGTCAACGGCGCTATGCGAGCCGGTACGCGCGATATGCGGGAAGGCATCGGCATCGGCATCGGCACCGGCATCGGCATCGGCATTGACGTCAACGTCCGCGTTCGCCACAGCAGGCGGACAACCTGCCAATCCAAGCACAAATCGCACACCGTCTTCAGCTTGCGTCGCCGCGAGCCAGACATCATGTGGATGATCGAGTCTGGCAAGACGCTCACCACCATCGAGCAGTAGCGCGAATTTGGGCGATAGCGCCGCGAAACGCGCTTCGGATTGCAGCAACGTGAGCAGTTCGACGCAAAGCGGCCTCGTATCGAACAGCGCAAATGGATCGCGCCCGGCAGTTGGGCTCACCATCACATTGCGCACATCGTCCGCAGCGGACGCCGAAATTGCGGTAGGAGCTTGTCGTGCGGTCGTCGGTCGCGTATTCGAAGCATCCGCTGCGCCGAACCGAGATGCGGTTGAAGTATTTGCCAAGGTCTTTAGCAGCAAGCTGTCAGCATCCACCGCACCGGTCGCCCGAATCGGCCCAAGCCCCGCATCGACCAGCGCCGCGATCAACGCCGCTTCATGCCCGCTTCGCACGCCACGCACCTGCAGATTCGCGCGATTGGTCAGCTCGACCACACCGGCCGCATGCCGCTCGCTGACGTCGGCGATCACCGCGGCCTGCGCCGCGCTCAACTCACCGCCGGGCAATTTGATCCGGCAAATCCCCCCATCGCGCGCCGCGACGATGCGCAGCAGCCCCGGGCACGCCGAGGGCCGCAGCGCGAGGGCCGCATCGGGCAAAGCAGTGGAGGGCGAAGCTTGATTCAAGACGGACACCGGGTTTAGCGTCGCGCGACGGCCCGAGCAAGCCGCAAAGCGGCGATTGCTGCGGCATCGGTACACCCCGCCCGATGTAGGCTGGCACGAACAGTCTGGCCGGCAGGTCTCCTGGCTGGCAGGTCATGGTCCGCCGCGGCCTTCCCGGTCGAACCAGTGGCGCGGAGCGCAGGCGGACTCGCTGCATACAGTTGCGGGGGCAGCCACAGCAACACTGTGTTCCCTCTTCGGCCCCGAAGGGCACCGGCGGCTGTATTATGCCTTTTTTCGAACAGCACAACGAGGCTGGACGCTTTGATCGGCGTGGCACAGCGCATTATTTGAAGATACAGAATGAGGATGGATGCATGCCGGCGTGGCTGACCGTGGTGGGCATAGGCGATGACGGCTTCGCCGGCTTGGGGAGGCCCGCGCGGCGTGCTTTGCTGGAAGCGTCGGTGGTTTATGGCGGCGAACGTCATCTGGCGATGCTGCCCGCACGCCTCGCCGCGCGCCGTGAGGCATGGCCCAGGCCGTTCGATCTCGCGCCTTTGCTGGCCGAGCGTACGGGGTCGGTGTGTGTGCTGGCGAGTGGGGATCCGATGCTGTTCGGCGTCGGCGCGACCCTCGCGCGGCAGTTGCCGGCAGGCGAGTTGCGGGTATTGCCGGCGCCGTCGTCGTTGTCGCTGGCGGCCGCGCGGCTTGGCTGGCCGTTGCAGGACGTCGCCACGGTTTCGCTGGTGGGAAGGCCATTGCCGACGCTGAATGCTCATCTGCACGACGGCGCGCGCGTCTTCGTGCTGAGTGCCGATGGGCGCACGCCCGCCGCGCTGGCCGAACTGCTGAATGCGCGCGGTTTCGGCGCGACCCGGATGACCGTGCTGGAACATTTGGGCGGCGATCTGGAGCGGTGTATCGATGGCCGTGCGGACCAGTGGTCTGCGGGCGAAGTGGCAGCGTTGAACCTGATCGCGCTTGAATGCCGTGCAACGGAAGGCGCCCCGCGTTTGCCGCTGACCGTCGGCTTGCCCGACGACGCCTTTCGCCACGACGGTCAGTTGACCAAGCGCGACGTCCGCGCGATCACGCTGGCACGCCTCGCGCCGACGCCCGGCGAATTGCTATGGGACGTGGGCGCGGGCAGCGGCTCGATCGGCATCGAATGGATGCGCGCGCACCCGACCTGCCGCGCGATTGCGATCGAAGGGCACGCGGAGCGGCAGCGGTTCATCGAGCACAATCGCGATGCGTTGGGCGTGCCGGGTCTGCAACTGGTGGCTGGCCGCGCGCCTGATGCGCTGGAAGGATTGGCTGTGCCGGATGCCGTGTTCATCGGCGGTGGCGTGACGGTGCCGGGCGTGCTCGACGCGTGCTGGGCGCGTCTGCGCGACGGCGGACGTCTGGTTGCCAATGCCGTGACCTTGCAAGGCGAGGCCGCGCTGGCAGCGTGGCGTGAGCAACACGGTGGCACGTTGACCCGCATTGCGCTGGCCGACGCACAGCCGCTTGGCGGCTTCGATACGTGGCGCCAGGCGCTGCCGATCACGCTGCTGGAGGTCACGAAGCTGGCTGACGGCGCCGACGGCACGTTCCGTGCGAGCGGCGCGAACAGCACGAGCAATACGAGCAGCACGAACGCCGCTAGTGGCATCAATGCCGCCATTTGCACATCCGGCACCTCAGCCACCCCCGCAGACTCACCACCCCACCCGTAATGCGCGAAGAGACGCCCGAACAACCCGCGCCGCTGCGTAGCGGCTACACGACCGGCAGTTGCGCCACCGCGACGTCGCTCGCGGCCGCGCGTCTGTTGCTCGCGGGTATCGTCAGCGAGGTCGCGGAGATCGTGTTGCCGAAGGGCCAGCATGTGCCGATGCCGCTGGTGTTCTGCCGCCTGACCGCCGACGGCGCGGAAGCGGGCACGGTGAAAGACGCTGGCGACGACCCCGACGTGACACACGGCGCGATCGTATTCGCCCGCGTGCGACTGCTTGCCGAACCGGGTGTGATCTTCCGCGCAGGGCCAGGCGTTGGCACCGTGACGCGCGCCGGCCTCACGCTGCCCGTCGGCGAACCAGCGATCAATCCGGTCCCGCGCAAGATGATGACCGAGCATCTGACCGAGCTCGCGGCGGAACATGGGTACGGCGGCGGCTTCGAAGTGACGATCGGCGTCGAAGGCGGCGAAGCACTTGCACTGAAAACGATGAACCCGCGCCTCGGCATTCTCGGCGGCTTGTCGATTCTCGGCACTACCGGCATCGTCCGGCCGTTCTCGTGCTCGGCCTATATCGCATCGATTCATCAGGGCATCGACGTCGCGCGGGCGAACGGTTACCTGCATCTCGCGGCCTGCACCGGCAACGCAAGCGAAGACGCGATGCGCGCGCATTACGGTCTGCCGGACATCGCGCTGATCGAAATGGGCGACTTCGTCGGCGCGGTGCTCAAGCATATGAAGCGTGCGCCGGTCGAGCGCTTGAGCGTGTGCGGCGGCTTCGGCAAAGTCAGCAAACTGGCGGCCGGGCATCTCGATCTGCATAGCCGCAATTCGAGCATCGATCTGGAACGGCTTGCGACCTGGGCTGCGGAGTATGGCGCCGACGACGCGTTGCAGGCGGCGATCCTCGCCGCCAATACGAGTCAGCAGGCGGTCGCGTTGGCTCACGCGCGGCAGGTACCACTCGGCGATATCGTCTGCCGTCACGCGCTGGCCGTCGCGCGCGCTATCGTGCCGCCGCAGGTCGCGGTCGAAATGTTTGCGATCGATCGCCAGGGCAATCTGATCGGAGCCGCGCAATAATGCGGGTCCTGCTGCTCGGCGGCACCGGCGACGCTTTGCGGATCGCCAGACAGCTCGGCCCTAAGCATGTGTACAGTCTCGCGGGCCTTGGCAAGGTGCCGGACGATCTGTCATGCGAGGTGCGCGTGGGCGGCTTCGGTGGCAGCGAAGGGTTGGCGCGTTATATCGAGGACAGACGCATTAGCCTCGTGATCGACGCGACACATCCGTACGCCGGGCAGATCAGCGCCAATGCCGCGAAAGCGAGCGGCGCCGCGCAGGTACCGTGCTGGGCGCTGCGCCGCGAGGGCTGGCAGCCGCAAGCTGGCGACGACTGGCGCATGGTCGACGATTGGACCGAACTTACGGCCGCGCTTTCTTCATTCAAGCGACCACTGTTCACGCTCGGACGCGAACCGCTCGCGCATCTCGACGAAATCCCGCCGCAGCAGTTCTGGACAATACGCTGCCTCGACGCACACGAAGCCAATCCACGTGCGCGGATTCTGGCGACACGCGGGCCGTTTACGCTCGAAGGGGAGCGAGCGCTGTTCAGCGCGGAAGCATTCGATGTCGTCGTCAGCAAAAACAGCGGTGGCAGCGCCACGGAAGCGAAACTCGAAGTCGCGCGCGAACGCGGCTTGCCGGTCGTCATGCTGCGGCGCCCTGCATTGCCCGCAGTCGATCGCGATTTTGCAAGCGTGGCCGACTTGCTGGAAGCATTGCAAGTCATAGGTTAAATGGCGCATGCATGTCATGCCGGCCAAACGAATCATGGAGTAGTGAATGACGGTGTTTTTTATCGGCGCGGGTCCCGGCGACCCGGAACTGATCACGGTGAAAGGGCAGCGCCTCGTGCGTGGCTGCCCGGTGATCCTGTACGCCGGCTCCCTGGTGCCGGCCGCTGTGTTAGAGGGGCATAGCGCGGAGCAAGTCGTCAATACCGCCGAGCTCGACCTCGATCAGATCGTCGCCTTACTCAAGGCCGCACACGACAAAGGCCAGGACGTGGCACGCGTGCATTCCGGCGACCCGTCCTTGTATGGCGCGATCGGCGAGCAGATCCGCAGACTTCGCGAACTCGACATTCGCTACGAGATCGTACCGGGCGTGACGGCAACCGCGGCATGCGCGGCGACCCTCGGCTGCGAACTCACCTTGCCCAATATTTCGCAGACGCTGATCCTCACGCGCTTTGCAAGCAAAACGACGATGCCGGACGGCGAACAACTCGCCGACCTCGCGAGACATCGCGCGACGATGGCGATTCACCTCGGCGTGCGCCATCTTGCCCGCATCGTCGATGAACTACGGCCGCATTACGGCGGCGCGTGTCCGATCGCGGTGATCTATCGTGCGAGCTGGCCGGATGAAGAAAAGATCACCGGCACGCTCGACGATATCGTCGGCAAAGTGCAGTCCACCAACATAGAGCGGACTGCGCTGATCCTGGTGGGACAGGTGCTGGCGGCTGAAGGATTCGCGGAGTCGACGTTGTACGCGAAAGGCGGCTGATCCGTACACCGCCGATTCGTTATCCCCCTGTTTTCAACTGCGCCCACAACCTGCCCTCCAGACGTTTGATCTGAGCGGGCAAGGGCTTGAGCAGAAACAGCGTTTTCAACACGGACTCAGGCGGGTACACGGTCGGATCGTTGAGAATTTCCGGCCGCACGAATTTGCGCGCGGCGGCGTCCGCATTCGGATAGAACACCGCATTGGTGATCCCGGCATGAACCTCGGGGCGCTCGATGTAGTTGATCCAGTCGAGCGCCGCCTCCGGATGCGGCGCATCTTTCGGGATCGCCATCATGTCGAACCAGATCGGCGCGCCGCCTTGAGGGATGAAGTATTTGACCTCGTAACTCTTGTTGGCATCGCGCGCGCGATGGCTCGCCATCGACACGTCACCCGACCAGCTCAACGCGAAACAGATGTCATCGCCCGCAAGATCGTTGATATAACTCGTCGCGTTGAACTGCGTGATGTACGGGCGGATCTTCTTTAGCGCGTCGTACGCGGCCTGGTAGTCGGCCGGATTCACGCTGTTCGGATCGCGCCCGAGATAGTGCAGTGTGACCGCGAACACATCGGTCGGCGCATCGAGTATGGATACGCCGCAACTCTTCAGCTTGCTCAGATATTCGGGCTTGAAGAGGATGTCCCAGTTATCGAGCGGCGCATCGTTGCCAAGAATCTTTTTGACCCGCGTGACGTTGTAGCCGAGCCCCGTGGTGCCCCACGCCCACGGCACCGCGTACTGGTTGCCGGGGTCCGCATCGGCGACCAGCTTGAGCAGACTGTGGTCGAGGTTCACCAGGTTCGGCAGTTTCGATTTGTCGAGTTTCTGGTAGATGCCGGCCTGGATCTGCTGGGCGAGAAAGTTCGAGGTCGGCACCACAACGTCGTAGCCCGTAGAACCCGTCAGCAGTTTCGCCTGCAAGGTTTCGTCGCCGTCGTAGACATCGTATTGCACATGAATGCCGGACTCTTTCTCGAAGTTCGGCACGGTGTCTTTCGCGATGTAGTCGGCCCAGTTGTACAGATTGAGCTGCTTTTCGTCGGCGTGCGCGGCGGTGCCGAACGCGCAGAACAACAGCGCTGCCAGCAGCGGCGCGGTCGGCCTCGGCTTCATGAAGGTGTGGGGCATGATGGTCGTCCAGAGAGGATTCAACAGAGCGGTCGCGGCCTTACATACGCTGATGGCGTTGCAGCTTCTGATTGCGCATCAGGCACAACATATCGGCGGCAAGGTGGGCCGCGGCGAGCGCGGTGACGTCGCTGTGGTCGTAGGGTGGCGACACCTCCACCACGTCCGCGCCGACCAGATTCACGGCGCCCAGCGCGCGAACGATTTCCAGCGCCTGCGCCGAGCTCAGGCCGCCCGCCACCGGCGTGCCCGTGCCGGGTGCGAAGGCCGGATCGAGACAGTCGATGTCGAAGGTGAGGTAGGTGGGCGCATCGCCGACGATCGACAGCACTTCGTCGATGGTCGCCTGTGTGCCGTTGCAGTGGACCCACGGCGCGTCGAGAATGCGCACGCCCATGAAGTCGTCGTTCCAGGTGCGAATGCCGATCTGCACCGAGCGCGCGGGATCGATCAGCCCTTCACGGATCGCCCTGTAGAACATCGTGCCGTGATTCAGCGAATCGGGGTTGTCGTCCGGCCACGTGTCGCAATGCGCGTCGAAGTGGATCAGGCTCAACGGCTTGCCGTATTTTTCAGCGTGCGCGACCAGCAGCGGGTAGGTGATGTAGTGGTCGCCGCCGAGCGTCAGCATGCGGGTGCCCGTGGCGAGAATCTCGCGGGCATGGGCGATGATCGCGTCGCGAATGCCGAGCGGGTTGTGGGCGTCGAACCAGCAGTCGCCGTAGTCGACCACGTTCAGATGATCGAACGGGTCGACGCCCCACGGAAACGCGCCCAGTTCGGCCAGTTGCACCGAGGCGGCACGCATGCCCGCCGGGCCGAAACGCGTGCCGGGGCGGAAGGTGGTCGCGAGGTCGAGCGGAATGCCCGATACGGCGACGTCGACGCCGATGAGATCGCGCGTATAGGGCCGGCGCATGAAGGACAGCACGCCGGCGTAGGTGGGCGCATGGGGTTGGCCGGCCGCGTCAGTGCCCGCGGCAGGGGCGGTCGAGGCGGGGTGCAAAGCGTTCAGGTTCAGGGTCATACACGTCGATCCGGTCAGTTTCAGTGAGCGCCGTCACACAAATATTTCTCATGTCTGACGAAACAGCATGCGGCGTGTGAAGGGCAACTGGCGCTATGATTGCGAGGCAATATTCCGGCGAAAAGCGAAGAATCTTGCTGGAAGTATCGATATTTCTAATATCTCCCCTGACCGTGGCGACCCGATGCGTAGACTTCCCCCTCTGCAGGCCTTGCTCGCTTTCGACGCCGCCGCGCGTCTCGGCAGCTTCACGCGCGCGGCGCAAGAACTCGCGCTGACCCAATCGGCAATCAGTCATCAGATCCAGCAACTCGAGGAATGGGCCGGGGTGCCGCTGTTCCGGCGGATCGGGCGCGGCGTTGCGCTGACGGCCGCCGGCGTGCTGTTTGCGCAGACCGTGACGTCGGCGATGACGACCCTCGCGGATGGGCGCGATCGCATCGAACCCTATGGCAATCCTGACTCGGTGATCATCTATTGCGCGCCGCAGTTCGCGATGGGCTGGATCATGCCGCGCATGCCGGCGTTTTCGGAGGCCATGCCGAACATCGAGATCTGGCTCGTTACCGGGGACGAGGTCAACGAGATCGATCGTGTCGATGTCGACCTGATCGTTTCCGCGAAGGAGATCCGCACGCCCGAAGTGATCTGCGAGCCGTTGCTCGACGAGGAGGCGGTCGCTATCTGCGGGCCCACGACCGCGCGCCGTCTGCGTTCGGCGCCCTTTCCCGAGGTGTTGACGCAGGCGCCTTTGCTGGTGCTCGAGCAGCGTCCGGAGTGGGCGCCGTGGTTGCCTGAGTTAAGGCGCGGCGGTTTGCGCACGCGGCGCGCGATGACGGTCGACGACCCCCGCATTCTCGTGGCGGCAGCCGAGCGGGAAGCGGGTATCGCGATGGTGTCCCGGCTCACCGCCGGCGACGCGTTGACGAGCGGGCGGGTCGAGGTCCTGCCGCAGGTCCCAGGCTTCGCACTCGCGCCGCTCTGGCTGATGCGCTCCGCCCAACCGGCGCGCTCCGCGGCGGTGGATGCGGTTTATGCGTGGATGGTGAGGCTCTGCCGGGACGGTGGTTGACGCGCCGCAGTTTCATGGCGAAGGCAAACGTCACGCTGGTGCCGGGCGCGTAGCGAAGCTCAGTCCTCAAGTGGCGATAACGCTTCAAGCGGCACCTGCTTCGCCGGCCCGATGTTGATCGCCGGCACGAAGCCCAGCAGCACGACCACAAAAATCGCAATCGCGAAGATCGAGATAAAGGTCAGGTGCAGCGACTGATGCAACACCATGCGGATCATGTCGCTGTCGGCAAGACTTGCCACCTGATTCCGCAACAGCGCCTTCAACTGATCCGACGTGACCACGGCGACGTCCTTCGAGTGGCTGAGCCCGAAGTTGAGCACCGCGCCGAACAGCGTTGCGCCCAGCGTGCTGCCGAGATTGCGCGAAAAGAGATTCGATGCGGTAGCGCTGCCGCGCTCATCCATCTTGACGATCTCCTGGATCAGCACCAGCGAACTGACGCTCGACGTGCCCATGCCGAAGCCCATGATGAGCGAGCCGAACGCCGCGATGAGCGGCGAGCCGCCAGGCTGCAGGAACAACAGCAGCACCGCGCCAATCGGGATGAACGCGCTGCCGCCGATCAGAATGCGCCGCAAGCCGATACGGTGAAATGATTTCGCCGCGAGCGTCGCGCCCGCCGGCCAGCCCACCATCATCATCGTGAGCGCAAGACCGGCGACCACCGGAGAGCGGTGCAGCACGCCCTGAACATACATCGGCAGGAAGGTGGTGGAGCCCATCAGGATCATGCCGGACAGCACGGTTGCTGCATTGCACGCGGCAATCGGCCGGCGGCTCCAGAGCGCGAACGAGATCATCGGCTCAGTTGCGCGGCGTTCCTGGAACACGAACAACAGCAGGCACAGCATGAACGCGCCGCCCGCGAGCGATGCCTTGGCGATGTCGTCGTCGCCGGCGTAAGTCAGCGCCATCATCAGCGCGGCGATCGCCGCCATGAACAGCGCCGCGCCCGCGAAGTCGATCGACGGACGCGCATGCCGTTCCGATTCGCGCAGGAACGCGATGAAGCCGGCTGCCGAGGCAAGGCCGATCGGCACGTTCATCCAGAAGATCCACGCCCACGACAGGTTGTGAATGATGAAGCCGCCCACCATCGGCCCGACCACCGCTGAAATGGCCCACACGCTGGCGAGATAACCTTGCACCTTGCCGCGTTCGCGCGCCGGATAGAGGTCGGCGACGATGGTCAGCGTGACCGGCTGGATCGCGCCCGCGCCGACGCCTTGAATCAGGCGGAATACGATCATGGCGGGCATCGACCAGGCGAAGCCGGCCAGCACCGAGCCGAGCAGAAAGATGGCGATGCCGGCAAGCATGACCGGCTTGCGTCCATAGAGATCGGCGAGCTTGCCGAATACCACGGTCATCGCGGTTTGCGTCAGCAGGAACGATGAAAAAACCCAGCTATACAGATGCAGATCGCCGAGTTGCGCGACGATCTGCGGCATGGCGGTGGAAACGATGGTGGCTTCGATGGCGACCATCGCCATTGATGCCATGACTGCGGCAATGACTAAAGGACGCGACGATTGCGGGCTGCGGGACATGGGGCGGGTAGTATTAGGATGTTGGAAGCGTCTGACGGCGTGAAAGGTGGCACACACGCCGCGACGCAAAAGCGCGGCCGCACAAAAGCGGCCGATGTCGAGTATGCACCTTGCGGAGAATGTGCGCTCTGAACGCGTGCAGCGATGGCCAGGCTCAAGTCGCTTTGATTCGGCTTTAAAGCGGCAGCCTGGTACAGCCTTTGCGCGTTCACCGCTACTTTCGCCAAATGGAGGGTCATTATGAGGATCGAATTCACCGGACGCCGTGAAGTGGTGGCAGCGGCGCGCGTCGCCTTCGAAGCCAATGTCGATGGGGCTGACGTCTGGTGCAGCGTGTCGCTGGACGCGTTGAACGACCATTTCGGCAACGCGGGACCATCGGCCCACGATCTGGTCGGTACCTTCGAGGCCAATCGCGCGCGGATTGAAAACGCTACGCGGCGGGTCCTCGAAAAAAACGGGGGACGATCCGTGGAGCTCGAAACCGCGGATTTCAACTGAGGGCTGAGCGGCCCAATTCTTGACTTAGGGGGGCGGTCCGGCATCTGCGCGCCGGGCCTGCTCCAATAGCTTTTCATTCGCAAACCACCTAGGCTTCAAAGCACCCGAACCCAATCCGCAGCACCAGCGGAGCGCGATGGATTCGTCTGACCTCATGTCCTCGCACGCGTGGAGAGCGTCATGAAACCAACTTACCGAGTCTTCGCCGTCATCGTGATCGCGCTCGCAGCATGGTGCGCGCCAGTGCGAAACGCTTTTGCTCAAGCAGCGGACAGCCTCGTGGGGTCGTGGTCGCTTGTCTCGTTGACGGTGGCGAGGAGCGGCAACGAAGTGGAATTGCTCGGTCCGCATCCGCAAGGGCAACTCGTCTTCGGCAGTGATGGGCGCTACGTGCTGCTCGTGCTGAACTCCGACCTGCCGAAGTTCGCTTCAGGGGAGAGGCAGCAAGGCACGGCGGAAGAAAACGCAAAGATCGCTCGCGGCAGCGTCGCGCATTTCGGCACGTATACCGTGGACCCGGCGGCGCGGATTATCGTCTTTCACATTCAAAAGAGTACGTTTCCGAACTGGGACGCGGATGTCCAGCGCCGCCCATTTACGCTCGACGGTGACCGGCTGACATACATCACGCCTGGCGCCTTCGGCTATGGATCGTCGAAAGTCGTGTGGCAACGAATCAAATAGCGCGCCTCGCCTGCAATCACGGTGACAATCTCGGTGGCCTCTACGCGTTGTCGAACTTGTCTTCGGCGGTGGTGTTTGCGGGCATACGATTCGCGCTGCGGTATAGTCGCGCCAACCGATCGCAGACACGCCTTGGACCTTTGCCGCGGACTCGGCAGGCTGAGGCTTTGACTATCCGGAGAATGTCGTGCAGGAAATCATAGAAGGATTCATCCGCTTTCAACGCGAAGTCTTTCCGCAGCAAAGCGCATTGTTCAAACGTTTGTCGATTGCGCAAAGTCCGCGCACGCTGTTCGTGACCTGCTCGGACAGCCGTGTCGTTCCCGAGTTATTGACCCAGGTGGAGCCCGGCGCGTTGTTCGTGATCCGCAACGCGGGCAACATCGTGCCGTCTTACGGCCCGGAGCCAGGCGGCGTGTCGGCCACCGTCGAATACGCGGTGGCGGTACTGGGTGTGCGGGATATCGTGATCTGCGGGCACTCCAATTGCGGGGCGATGACGGCGATCTGCACGTGCAAAAACCTCGATCATCTGCCGGCCGTGGCGGGTTGGCTCCGTCACGCCGACGCGGCGAAAGCGATCAACGCGTCGCGGACTTATGCGTCAGATGCCGAGCGTCTCGACGCCTTGGTCAAAGACAACGTGATGGCTCAACTCGCGAACATTCGCACGCATCCGTCAGTGGCCGTGGGCCTCGCGAACAAAACGCTGCGACTGCATGGCTGGATTTTCAATATCGAAAGCGGCGCAATGCTCGCACTCGATGGGCGCACAGGAGAGTTTCTGCCGTTGGTGGACAACCCTGAAATTTATGTTGTCTAGCCGTGCATGGCGGCCCGCGAAAAGCGGGTGCGGTAAAACCGGAAAACCTCTTCGGCGTTCCGGATAGCCGCCTATACTGCCAGAGCGCCTGGAGCCGACGACACCGCTCCACCGTGTGTTGCAACGCGCGCCGATGACGCCGCTCGATGGCGCGCTACGAGTCAGGCAGCTAGCCGCCTTTCGATGCATTGGATCTTTTTCAAGGAGCCGCCATGTCGACCGAATCCGCGCACATCGATAGTTACCTGTTCGAACCGGTCGCGCTCGGGCCGCTGCAGTTGCCCAATCGCATCGTGATGGCGCCGCTGACGCGCAGTCGCGCGAAGGTGGCCGATGTGCCGAGCGAACTGGCCATCGAGTATTACGCGCAACGTGCAACTGCCGGTCTCATCATCGCCGAGGCGACGCAGATTTCACCGCAAGGCAAGGGCTATGTGTTCACGCCTGGCATTTATGACGATGCCCAGGTGCAGGCGTGGAAACATATTACCGATGCCGTGCATGCGAAGGGCGGCCATATGTACCTGCAGTTGTGGCACGTGGGCCGTATTTCTCATCCGTCGCTGCAGCCGGGTAATGCGTTGCCCGTAGCGCCGTCGGCGATCAAACCCGAAGGCCAGGCCTATACCGACGACGGCTTCGTGCCGCTCGTCACGCCGCGCGCACTTGAAACCTCGGAAATGGCGGGCATCGTCGAGCAATATCGTTTGGCCGCGCAAAACGCGAAGGCCGCCGGTTTCGATGGCGTGGAAATCCACGCGGCAAACGGCTACCTGCTCGACCAGTTTCTGCGCGACAGGACCAATCAACGAACCGATCAATATGGTGGCTCGATTGAAAATCGCGCGCGCCTGTTGCTGGAAGTGGCCGATGCCGTGACGGACGTCTGGGGTGGTGAGCACGTCGGCGTGCGTATTTCTCCGCTCAGCAGCTTCGGCGATATCGCCGACAGCGATCCCGAACCCCTTTTCACCTATGTGGTGAAGCAACTCAATGCCCGCAAGCTCGTCTACCTGCATGTCATCGAAGGCGACACGGGGGGCACGCGTGACGTCGAGGGCGGCTTCGATCTGCAGGTGTTGCGCCAGGCATTCGACGGATTGTTCATGGCAAACAATGGCTATGACAGGGAGCTCGCGCAGAAGACGCTCAAGGCAAAACGGGCAGATCTGATCGCGTTCGGCCGACCTTTTATTTCGAATCCGGATCTGGTCGAGCGGCTCCGGGTCGGCGCACCGCTAAACGAGCCGGATAAGAACACGATGTATGGCGGCGGCGCGGAAGGCTACATCGATTACCCGACGATGGACGAAGACGCGAAGCGCTGAGTGAGCCTGGGCTTCGTCACGCAGCGAACCGCAGGGCTGATTTCGTAATCGGCGCTTCCGCGCACACGCCGCTATGGGCGACGTGTGCGCCTCCTTGCATGGCTTCACCGTGCAGATCAGTCACCCGGGCTATACAGATCGAGCAGCTTGAGCGTCACCCCGTTGGTCCATCCAAAGCCGTCCTGCGGCGGATATTCGCCACCGCCGCCCCCTCCGGTGCCCGCACCTTCCACCACGTACTTTTCGACCAGCTTGTTCTCCGACGCGTAAACGCCTTTCACGTCAGCCAGAAAGCGCGTGCCGATCTGCTGCGCAAGCGCATCCTGGCCATAGCGCTTCAGGCCTTCGATCGCGACCCAGTGCAATGGCGCCCAGCCATTCGGTGCATCCCATTGCTGCGTGGTGTTGTAGGTGGTCGTCGCAAGGCCGCCCGGTTGCAGCAGGACGGACTGCACCTGCTGAGCCGTCTTTTGCGCGCGGTCCGGCCACGCCGCACCGACCCATAACGGAAACACCATCGCCGCAGTCTTGTTGTCGCGCGGCTTCGCAAGCGTCCAGTCGTAATCGCCGTAGTAGCCCTTGGCGTTCCACAAGTACCTGTTGATGCCGAGCGCCCGTTTGGCGGCGCGCTCAGCGAACTCGCCGACACAGCGGAAATCGCGCGTCTCGCCGCAGCCTTTCGCGATGGTGATTTCAAGGTGGAACATGAGGCTGTTCAGATCGACCGGGATGATCGATGTGGTGCGCACCGTCGCGAGTGTCATGTTGTCGCCGAACCAGCGGGAGCTGAAATCCCAGCCGCTCTCGGCGGTCGCCCGCAACTCGCGGTAGACCTCGTTCGGATTGCGGCCCGTTGCCTGCCTGGCGGTCTGAATGTCCTCCAGATAGGACTCGTCACGCGGCGTATCGAGTTCATCCCAGTAGCGGTTGAGCACCGTGCGATCCGGCATCACGACGACGTTGCGGGTTGCCTGACCCGGTTGCGTCGAGGTCTCTCCCTGCATCCAGTACGCATACTCCTTGCGCAGGGCCGGCAAATACTTCTGATAGACGCTGCGGCCTTCCACTTTCGCCGCCAGCGCCACCATGTACGAGAAGAACGGCGGCTGGGAACGGTCGAGGTAGTAGGTGCGATTGCCGTTCGGGATGTGGCCGAACGTATCGATCTCATAGGCGAAGTTGTCGAGCATGTTGTCGACGAGATCTTCGTGCCCCGACTCCTGCAAACCCAGCATCGTGAAGTACGTGTCCCAGTAGTAGCCCTCGCGGAAACGGCCCCCCGGCACCACGTACGGCTTCGGCAACGGGATCAGCGAACTGTTTGCCGGCGCGCTCGTCGTGGTGCGGGTGAGGGCAGGCCATAGCCAGTTGATGTGCTCGCGCAGCGTCTGATTCGCCGGGGGTGTGATGACAGGTTCGCTCGGCGGAGTGAAGTACTGGTTGACGAAGTTCGCCAGCGAAAAACCGGGATTGTTCTTCTGCTGTTCGTACAGTTGCACGATCGCGGCAGGATCGGCGTTCGGCGTTGCGTCGACGAAAGTCTTCTGGTCCGGATAAATCTGCGCGGTTTGCACGGCTATGAAAAGATCGCCGTATAGCTTGTCGGGAGCGGGAGGAAGCGTGCCGCCGACCTGGGTGTCGGCATGACAGACGCCGATGAGACTGGTGAGGAAAACGAAGCTGGAAACGGCGGATGCTTTTCTTAAACTGGCAGCGCCCAGCGGCGGGGCGAATGTCAGACGACGGGCGAGGCCGATGCGGCGCAATTGCGATGACACAATCATGTCTCCTCCTGAGGAATGGACAACAGGATTGGTCTGCCTCACGCCCTCTTTCTTTTCATGTTTGCAGGGGCGCGGGTAGCATCGCACAAAACGGAGGCCGGTTCAAACTATGCGCGAGGAATGCGCCGAGGTGCGCTGCGCAAGCCGCTGGCATTCGACTGCACCAGTCGCTCGGCAGCTTGCGCGCTGCCGAGCGACTAACTAAGCCTTCTTAAGCCTCCTTCAGTTCGACGTCACGAGCGAATCCGACGGCACGATTCTGAGTGCCCCGGGGCCCTGCGCCGCCGGGCTATGCTGGCCGGACCCGCGCCGTGCACATACTCCACCTTGATCGACGCGCGCTGTTTGTTCAGGTTTTTCCAGTCGATCGCGCGGGGCGCAGCAGGCATAATCCGTTTTCCGATTACGCCTCCCTTTCACCGGAGGCGAAACCTAAGCGACGCGCTGCTTCGCGCGTTCCCAGGAAAACCCATGCCGCCCATCACCGCCGTCCGGAATAGAGCCGTGCCGTTGCGCAGCGTCGCGCTGATTCTCGTTTCGATGTTCTGCTTCGCCCTCGTCGATGCTCTGGCGAAATCCGTGGCGCTCGCCTATCCGGCCAATGAAGTGACGTTCTTCCGGATGCTGTTCGGCTTGTTGCCTGCGGTGGCGGTTTGCCTGCGCGGCAAGCCGCTCATCGAGCGTCTCAGGCAGATGGATGTGCGTGGACAGACCTTGCGCGCGCTGACGTTACTCGGCGCGTCAGGGCTGTTCTTTGCAGGGCTGCCCTATGTGCCGCTCAGCGAAGCGGTGGCGATCGTTTACTCGGAGACTTTGCTGGTTATCGTGCTTGCACCGCTGCTTTTGAAGGAAACGCTCAAGCCGCGCGATGCGCTTGCCGCCGCGATCGGTTTTGTCGGCGTGCTGTTCGTGGTGCGTCCGGACGGTTCGCATTCGAGTTGGCTCGGTCCGGTCCTGCTGATTTCGAGCGCGTTTTTCGGTGCTTTGTCGATCATTCAGATCAAGCGGATTCGCGCCACCGACGATTCGGGCACCACGGTGCTGTACTTCACGGTGATCGGCACGATCGTCACCGGGGCATCGCTATATTTCGCGTGGCGCACGCCTTCGATCGAAGCACTCGCAGTGATGGCCTTGCTCGGTGGGTTCGCCACGGCAGGGCAGTTGCTGATGACAATGGCATTTCGACAGGCCGACGCCGGTGCGCTCGCGCCGTATAACTACACGAGCATCGTGTGGGCTGCACTGTTCGGTTACATCGTGTGGGGCGAGACGATCGGCAGCATGTCGTTGTTCGGCATTGCGTTGATTGTCGGCAGCTCGATTGCGGTCGCCGTGCGAGGCAAGCAGACTGAAGGTCCGCTTGTGTAGCTCTGCGCTGCATTCGCCGAATTCAAACGCCGGATTCAAACTCGCATTTATTGCTTCGCAGTTCAAACAATCGTCCTAGGAAAGCCTGGTCAGTAAGCTGGCTTTTTCGGACAACACGCCCTACGCAAGCGGACGAATCGACGTTTGGCGACTATAAATAGTAGATAGCACGCATCCAGCTTGCACTCTTATTCGTGCGTGACTGCGCCGGCCCGAACTCGCGGCCGTTGCGGCGGCGTCGATTGATTCGCTGCGAACCCTCTGATGAATTCGGGCCCGTTTGCGATACGGCAAACGCGCATGTCCACGATTCGAGAGGGAGACGTCATGGTTAGCGAACCCAGGAAGATCGTTCTCACGGGCCTGTTTGTCGGCGCGGTTGCGATCGCGGCTTATATTTCGCAAGCGGACAAAAGCTGGCTGTCAACGGACGAACTCGGCCTGGAGCGTGACAATGCATCTCGCACCACACGTGGCGACACGATAACTGGTTCAGTGAGTTCCGGGCCGGTCGCTGCACACAGCGATTCAGCGGCGGCCATTGCCGGGGACCTCCAGGCGGCGCGCAATAGTCTGCAGCGCAACGATCTTGTTTCCGCGCGGGCGCAACTGGACGCGGTGCGTTCAGCACATCGGGACGACGATCAGGTTCTTGCGCTGCAAAGAGAAGTCGAGGCGCGCGCGAAGCAGACGCAGCACGCGCTGGCCGTTGTGCATGGGAAGAAGCCAACGCAACAAGGGGCGAAATCGGCGCGATCTTCGGCGCCGTCTTCAGGGAAAACAGGCCACTCGCACGAAAGCTACGTAGCGACGCGCGAACACTCGAACCGTGCGTCCTCCAGTGACTCGAAGACCCGGCATGCTCCCGAAACCGCAGTAGCCGCGGTTGGCGCGGGTAGCCTGTCGAGCGGGAGAACGAGTGGCGTTGGCGCACCTGCTGCTGCGAACTCGTCATCCTCTGTTCCGGCCGAGGCGAAGGTACTCTCCAACGTAATCAACGCGCCTGCCGTGTCAGCGCCGATACGGCTGATACAGCCAACAGAGCCAACAGAGCCAACAGAGCCGACATCAGCGCCACCAGGCCCACTAACCCCACAAGCCCCACAAGCCCAGCTAACCCCGCAAGCGATACCGGCGCCATCGCCACCTCAGATCGCGCCCGCCGCCAGCACGCTGTTGAAATCCGGGAGCGGGCCAAAAACCCGCGCGCAGGTACGCGCGGAGATCGCCCGCGCCCGCGCCGACGGCAGCCTGCCCACGTTCGGCAATCCGGACCCGGCGGGCCCCGGCGGCGCACCGAGCATGACTGGCGCACCGCGTCCGTGACGCGGCTCAGCGCGCTGGTTAACGCAGCGATGCAGCGAGCCGGGCAGAACTGGGTTTGTCCGTGCAATGCGATTTTTCGGCGGCTTTTAAAACTAACAATGACTATTTTCAATTTCCGAAATAATCGCCTGAATGAGTTTGTTTATCTGGCAAGATATTCCAATTTATTTCAATTGAAATTAATTGGAATATAAATCGCCCGGGATGCGTTGTTGGAAGAGATTCGCCATGCTATTTTGCGCCGGCTTGATTCTCCGGGAGAGGCATTAAATCAGGCACTTGGGGCATGCTCGCGAGAGGAGCATGCCCCATTTAATTTCTGGCGGCAGACCGGCTGTTACGTGAAATGATCGGCAATCTGAAAAATCATTTACGTCGCATAAACACAACGCTGTAATTAACTGAAAAACAGTCTTGCGATTAGTGAGATATTCTCGGCCGCTCGATAGCATCCGCTATTCGAATCAGGAGAGAAATCCATGAATAAATTCGTATTGTCGGGCCTCTCGCTCGCACTCATCGGCGCCGCGGGTGCCGCCCACGCACAAAGCTCGGTCACGCTGTACGGCCTGATCGATACGGGTCTGACCTACACCAGCAATTCGGGCGGCAGCAGCAATTTTCAGCAAGCCAGCGGCGTCCTGAACGGCGACCGTTGGGGCCTGCGCGGTTCGGAAGATCTGGGCAACGGCCTGAAGGCGATCTTCGTGCTGGAAAACGGCTTCAATCTGTCGACCGGCAAGCTGGGGCAGAACAACCGTGAGTTCGGCCGTCAGGCCTTCGTCGGTCTGTCGAGCGACCAGTTCGGCTCGGTCACGCTGGGTCGCCAGTACGACAGCGTGGTCGACTATCTCGCCCCGCTCGCGCTGAACGGCACGCAATACGGCGGCACACTCGCATCGCACCCGTACGACAACGACAACCTGAACAACTCCGTGCGTATCAACAACTCGGTCAAGTTCCAGAGTGTCGACTACGGCGGCTTAAAGTTCGGTGCGTTGTACGGCTTCTCGAATGCAGCGGGCAGCTTCGCGGACAGCCGCGCCTACAGCGTCGGCGCATCGTACGCATTCGGCGGCCTGAAGTTCGCTGCGGGCTACCTGCAACTCAACGGCGGCGGCTCGACGACCAACACGAGCGGTGCCGTGGCAAGCGGCGACTCCACGTTCAACGCGGGCCTTCAGCGCACCTATGGCGCTGGCGTGAACTACGCGTTCGGCGCGGCCAACGTCGGCCTTGTGTTCACGCAGACGCAACTGAGCAACGCAACGTCGATCGGATCTTCGGCCTCGGGCACGACGAGCGGCTTCGCGCTGACCAGCGGCAGCGCGCGCTTCACGAACTATGAAGTGAACGCACGTTACGCATTCACGCCGGCATGGACGGTGTCGGGCGCATACACGTACACCGATGCACGTCTGAACGGCGCGAGTCCGAAGTACCAGCAGATCACGTTGCAGACCGACTATGCCTTGTCCAAGCGTACCGATGTGTATGTTGAAGCGGCATACCAGCACGTCGGCAGCGTGGGGGACTCGGGCATCACGGCGGATATCGTCGGCGTGAGCCGCTCGGCGACCGATTCGCAGGTGGTCGGCACGGTGGGTATCCGTCACCGCTTCTGAGCGGCTGGTGTAGGCAGTAAGCTGTAAAGAAAGCCCGCATTTCGCGGGCTTTCCTGTTTGCCGTAGAGCAGTGAGCGCTGCAACCATGAAGGTCTCCGGCGCGCTAAACGAGAATCGCGCTCATTGTGTACCATGCAGATTGCTTCGTGCGCGCCGTGCGCTTCATGCTCGCTTCGTGCCTTGGCCCTTGCTGGTTTGCCGTGAACAGCGCTATCGAATCCGAAGCGCCTGTTATCCCCACCCCCTGTGCCGGATGAACTGACATGCAGATAGAGCCGTTTCAGATTGCCGTGCCTGACGCTGACATAGACGATCTGCGCCGGCGGATTCACGCGACACGTTGGGCACCGGCGACGCCGTCCCCTGCCTGGCAGCAGGGCGCCGATTCTGCCTGGCTGCGCGAACTCGCGCAGTACTGGGTCGACCGTTTCGATTGGCGCGAGGCGGAGCGCAGATTGAATCTGCAACCGCAATTTCTCGCCGAGGTCGACGGTCAGCGCGTGCACTTCGTGCATCGGCGCGGGGTCGGCCCGGCGTCTTATCCGCTCGTGATTACGCATGGCTGGCCGGGATCGTTTTTCGAGTTCCACGCACTGCTCGACCGGTTATGCGATCCGGGCGCATTCGGCTGTGATCCCGCCGATGCATTCGACGTCGTCGTTCCATCGCTGCCCGGTTTTGCGTTCTCGCAGGCTCCCGTAGAGCCCGGTACTTCCGCGTTTCAGGTGGCGGATTTGTGGGCTTCACTGATGCGTGGCCTCGGTTACGAGCGCTTTGGCGCCCAAGGCGGCGATCTGGGCGCCGGCGTCTCGATCGCACTCGCGGCGCGGCATCATGAGCATGTCGACGGCATTCATCTCAACTTTCTGCCGAGCTCATACGAGCCCGCGAGCGGTACCGCGCAGACACCGCTTACGCCCGCGGAGGAAGCCTATCTGCGGGAGAAGACTGAATGGGCCGCGCTGGAAGGCGGCTACGCCCATATGCACACCACGAAACCGCAAACCGTTGCGGCGTCGCTGAACGATTCGCCGGTGGGGCTCGCTGCATGGATCGGTGAGAAGTTTCGCGCGTGGAGCGATTGCGACGGCGACATCGAGCGGGTGTTTTCGAAAGACGAGTTGCTCACCAACATTTCGCTCTACTGGTACACGCAGAGTATTGGAACGGCGATGCAGATGTATTGGGAAAACCGTCTGCAGCCGATGCGCTTCGCCGAGGGGCAACGCGTCGTGCCGCCGGTCGGATTCGCCCAATTCCCAAAGGAGATCAATCACCCACCGCGCACGTGGCTCGAGCGAACCTTCAACGTCGTGCAATGGACCGACATGCCGAGCGGCGGGCATTTCGCTGCAATGGAAAAACCTGATTTGCTCGCTGCCGAGATTCGCAAGTTTTTCAGGAAGTTGCGGCGCGAGGTGCGTTGACGCCACTGTGGCGGCGCACAAGACGCCAGTTCGATAGCGACTCCGATGCGCCGCGCGGTGCGCTTGCGGATTCAATCATCAAATAAGGTCAGGACGCACCACGGCGACCATGCAGCCGCGTATGATCGACCGTCGTTGTCGCATCCGGTTTTTCGTCAGCCGACGTCTGCAACACCGCCGACTCGCCAAAACCCGATGCATCATGAAATGGCAGCTCCCGGTACGCGCCTGATTCGCGAGGACAGGCATCCGCGGCCATGGAGCAACAAGAACAATGCCGCGACGATGGGCCTGACCGCAACAGGTTTCAGAGCAGGCTCGGCGGGAAAACAAAAAAACAATGCAGAAAATGAAGGCCATCAAGCGGCGTGTCATCTACTTCACGCGCGATCCTTCGCCGGATCTATTGGCGAGTTTCGAGGAGCGCGATTGGGAGGTCGAAGTCATCGGCTCGGTTCGTGACGTACGCCAGGCCGTGGATGATGGCTCGCTGGCGGCCGGGCTGGCCGATCTGTCGAGCGTGTTCGATCCCTGTGACATTGCCGCGCTGGAAGCTTGCCTCGCGATGCCAAACATCGGCTGGGTCGCGATGACCGCCGCGCCGGAACTCGATGACGCCGCCATACGCAGGCTGGTGCGCGACTACTGCTTCGATTACGTGACACTCCCCGCTGCGAACGTCAGGATTGTCGATACGGTAGGCCATGCCTGCGGCATGATCTCGCTCGGCGAGCCGGCGTTCGTCGATACGTCCTCGGCAGAAGACGAGATGATCGGCACCTGCGATGCCATGCTCGCGTTATTCCGCTCGATCCGCAAAGTGGCCGCCACCGACGCGCCCGTTTTTGTCTCCGGTGAATCCGGTACGGGCAAGGAGCTGACGGCAGCGGCGATTCACGCGCACTCGCCGCGTCGCAACGCGCCGTTCGTCGCCATCAACTGTGGTGCGATTCCGCCGCATCTGTTGCAGTCCGAGTTGTTCGGCTACGAGCGCGGCGCCTTTACCGGCGCGAATCAACGCAGAATAGGGCGCGTCGAAGCCGCGCACGGCGGCACCGTGTTTCTCGATGAAATCGGCGATCTGCCGTTCGAGAGTCAGGCGAGCCTGCTGCGCTTTCTGCAGGAAAGCACCATCGACCGCCTGGGCGGCAACGGTTCGATCGATGTCGACGTGCGCATCATCTTCGCCACGCACGTCGATATGGAGGCCGCGATCGAACACGGGCGCTTTCGTGCTGACCTGTATCACCGCTTGTGCGTGCTGAGAATCGACGAGCCGCCGCTTCGCGCGCGCGGCAAGGACATCGAACTGCTCGCGCTGTACACACTGGATCGCTACAGGAAAGATGCGAGCCGCCGGCTCTACGGTTTTTCTCCCGACGCGATCGCGGCGATGCATCAATACGACTGGCCCGGCAATGTCCGGGAACTGATCAACCGGGTTCGTCGCGCCATTGTGATGTCGGAGGGGCGCACGATTACCGCGGACGATCTCGAACTGTCGGGTTACGTCGCGACCGCGCCCCTGACGCTTGCGCAGGCACGCGAGACAGCGGAGCGGCAGGCCATCGAACTCGCGCTGCTGCGCCATCGTGGGCGGCTCGGCGACGCCGCGCGCGAACTCAGCATTTCACGCGCGACGCTGTACCGTTTGCTGGGCGCGCGTGGCATGCGGTATGGGGAAGACAGCGCCGCCGAAATGTGACACTTGAGGCGAAGATCGTGTGCGGCAGTCAGGTAACCTGTTCACTCGAATCGCGAGCGCCCATTCGGCACTGCGCCGCGCGCGCCGCCAACGCGCGCGGCGTCGTTCACATTTTCACGTCGATGCGCCCATAGACCCCATCCGCTTCGTCGTTAGGCCCCGCAGCAAAAAACAGCGTGTTGGTCGGCTGATTATCGAGTCCGTTGCCGAACGCGATACCCCAGAGCCCCTGTTGCACGAACGTGGTTCCGTTCGACAGGTTGACGGTGCCGAGGGATTGCCCGCTTGCCGGATCGAAAGCGTTGATCGTGCCGTCGCCGAAATTGCCGATCAGTATGTCGCCGCTGAAGCGGCCGAAGTTGCCCGGCGCCTGTGCGACGCCCCACGGTGCGTTCAGCGGGCCAGCCGATGCGAAGCGCTGCAGTAGCTTGCCGCCCGTATCGAATACGTCGACGAAGCCGAGCCCAGGGCCGTCTAAGTTGTCATGCGCGACTGCGTTCTGTTTGGCGTAGGTCACGAAGAGTTTTCCGCCAATTGCCTGTATGCCGAACGGCGCAAAGCCTACCGGCAGCGCAGCGTCCTGAAAGTTGCCGGACATGGCGACCTTCGCGAAGTTCTTGTCGAACACGTCGATCTTGTTGTTGTGAAAGTCGGTGGCATAGAGGAAGTTCGCCGTGCCATTGCTGGCGAGGGCGAGCCCCTTGTAGACCGCGCCACCACTGCCGTCGTCGAACATGACGATCGCGTTCGTGGGCGCGACCGCGGGCGCCCATGCGGTGATCGTGCCGCCTTCGCCGGAAAAGATAAACACGCCTACGCCGGACTTGCCACCCTGACTGACCGTGAAATCCGTCGTGCCGTTGAATACGATGCCGGTCGGATTCGCTGGGCCGCTGGTTCCGTTCGGAATGCTGACGACCAGGGATTGCGGCACGCCGTTGCCATCGTAGAGCGTGGCGACTGAGGTTCCGTTGTCGGCGACCCAGACGACACCCTTCGGATTGAACGCAATGCCCCATCCATTTTTCAGATTGGCGTCGGTGTGCGGCGCGGAAACCGCGCCATCGGAGACCAGCGTGGTCGCAGTAAATGATTGCGTATTGATCGACCCCGAACCGCCCCCGCACGCGACAAGACCCGTCAACGCCACGCCGCTCACCACGGCGCTCAACACTGTAAGCACAGACTTCATGACCGCACCTCTCTCAGGACCGATGGTTGTTGCGGTTATTGAACGTGCTGGGTGGCGGGTTTATTCCTTTGGCGGTTGAAAAATTTGATTTGATCTGAGGCGACGGCCCGGGTGCCCGTCGATCAGATCGTGCCGAACAGTGCCCGAGGACGATCCTTCAGCGTGCCCGTCAACAGCCGTAACGCACTCACGAGTTGATCGCGGCTCGTCGCGCAGGCGAGGTTGATCCGCACGCCATGTTCGATCTCCGACCTGTCCACCGCAAACGCCGAAGAAGGCATCACCACGACACCACGCGCCTTCGCATTCGCAGCAAAATCATCGGCACGCCACGGCGGCGGTAACTTAAGCCACACGAACATGCACGCTGGGTCGGTCTGCAGCAATTCCTGCGGCAGCAACTCGCGAGCCAGGTCCTGTCGCGCGCGAATTTCGGCAAGCTGCGCGTCCATGATGTGGCGCGCCGTACCATCCTCGATCCAGATCGAAGCGATCAGCATCGACATCGGCGCGGGCATCCACGCGGTGGTGCGCACCGCCTCGGCACACAGCGCGGAACTGTCCGGCGGACTCAGCAGGTAGCCGAGCCGCAAGCCGGGCGCGAGAATCTTCGAGGTCGCCGCGAGGTGGAACGTCAGTTCCGGACACAGGCTCGCAATGGTCGGCAGCCGCTGCGAAACCAGCGGCCCGTAAACGTCGTCTTCGATGATCGCTACACCGTGCCGGCGGGCAATGTCGACGAGCGCCATGCGGCGCTCGAGACTCATCGTCGTCACGGTCGGGTTCTGCAGATTCGGTACGGTGAAAATCGCCTTCACCGGCATACGGCGGCAGGCATGCTCCACCTCGTCGGTCAGCAAGCCCTCGCGGTCGCTTGGAATGCCGACGATCTCGAACTGGAACACTGGAGCCAGTGCTTTCAACCCGTAGTAGGTGAGTTGATCGGCGAGGATTACGCCGTCGGTGCCGATCAGGCTGTTCAGCACCGCATACAAGCCGTGCTGCGCACCGCTCGTGACCACCACGTGATCGGGCGCCGGTGTGAAGCCCGGCGCGGCCATCCAGCGGGCGCCGGCGGCGCGCGCCCAGGCGGGACCTTGCGGCGGCTGGTACTCCTGCAATTGCGGATAACGCGGATCGCGCGGCAATTCTGCCAGCGTGCGTGCGAGGCAGTTCAGGAATTCGCCGGTGGCCGGCCGGTTGACGGTCAGGTCGATCGCCGCGTTGCTGGCCGGCGGCGCAGGGTCGACGCTCGGCATGGCGCCGCCGGTGACGAGCGAGCCGCGCCGTTTGCTGCCGATCACCAACCCGCGCAACTGCAATTCCTTGTACGCGCGGGAGACCGTCGACACATTGATGCCCAGTTCGGTAGCCAGTTGCCGCTGCGGCGGCAGGCGGCTGCCCGGCGGATAGACGCCGCTGCGAATCTCGTTCTCGATCGAGCTGGACACCTCGACATAGGTGGAACGCTTCGTCTGCGCCGGCGCCCCGTTGGCCCCACGCGCTGTGTCTTTGCCAGAAGCCATAAGAACTGATGTCTCCATACAAAATCGACTTTGTCCGCGATTGTGCGGAATTTTGCCGATTCTATACCAGACAAGCGCCGCCGCAACGCCTAAAAACGGCGCTCCAGAACGGTTGGCGTCCGGTGCGCCCGTGTTTGCAAGGACTGCGCCATAGGCCATCCAGGGAAAATGCCAGGGCCACACAATGTGAGTTTTAATTGCACACAAAAAAATATTGTGTGATTCTGATTGCCAGAGTTTGTCTGGTGGCGTGCGTGCCATGGCGTCGCCGGGCAGTGTCCTGATTCTGTCCGCAGGAGTTTCCAGATGAGTTTTCCGCAGTCTCCTCCAGCCTCATCCGCGCCGAAGCCTGGCGCGCTGGCGAGTGAGCGGCATGTCACGATGCACGCGCTCTCGGGCGACGGCTGCGAAATGCAAGGACGCGAGTGATGCCGGAGATTGCCATCATCGGTGCGGGATTCATCGGCCTCGCGAGCGCTGCGGCGCTGATGCGCGACGGCCATCGAGTCACGCTGTTCGATCCGGCCGGCGTGGGGCAGGGTGCGTCCTTCGGCAACGCGGGGACCTTCGCGCACTATGCGTGCATTCCGGTCAACAACCCGTCCGTGTTTCGCGATTTGCCGCGCTTTCTGTTATCGAACGACAGCCCGTTCAGATTGCGTTGGGGTTACCTGCCGCACCTCGCCCCGTGGCTCGCGCGTTTCATGATGAGCTCGCTGCCGCGGCGCTATGAGGCGAGCGCCACGGCACTCGCCGCGTTGCTCGATCAGGCGCAGGACGGATATGCGCCGCTGCTTGCAGACGCGGAACTGGCGCGTTTCGTCCGGCCCCGCGAATGTCTCTATCTGTACTCGAACGCAGCTTCGTTCGATGCCGCGCGTCCTGCACTCGATCTGCGCCGCCAGTTAGGCGTTGCCTTCGACGTGCTGGGCGGCAGCGACATCCGTGCGCTCGAACCGTCGCTCGCGCCGATATTCGAGCGCGGCGTATTGTTCAGTAACAGTTGGCATTTCTCAAATCCACATGGCTTTCTGCAGACGCTTTATCTGCAGCTTGCCGACCAGGGGCTGACACTGCAGCGCTCGACCGTCGACGCAGTGCAGCCTGCGGCTGACGGCGCGAGCGTGACGATCGAAGGCGCCGCGCGCCGCTTCAGTCACGTTGTGATCGCCACTGGCGCGCGCTCCGCCCAATTCGCCAAACAATGCGGCGACGCGGTTCCGCTCGACACGGAGCGCGGCTATCACGTCCGCTTTCCCGGCGCGCAACAACTGGTTTCGCGACCGGTCGGCTGGGCCGAGCGCGGCTTTTACATGACGCCGATGAGCGACGGCCTGCGCGTCGCCGGCACGGTCGAACTGGCGGGTTTTGGCGACACGCGCAACCGCTCGCTGATCGATCTGTTGACGTTTTCTTCGAAACGCGCGTTACCCGCGCTCGATAGGCCGGATAGCAGTTGGCTCGGGTTTCGTCCGACATTGCCGGACGGTGTGCCGGTGCTCGGACGCTCGCGTGTGAGCGAACGGGTGATCTACGCATTCGGCCACCAGCATCTCGGACTGACGTTAGCGGGGGTGAGCGGGCGCATCGTCGCCGATCTGATCGCGCAGCGTGCGCCGCCGCTCGATCTCGCGCCTTACTCGGCCACGCGTTTTTGACTTTCGTAGAGGTTTTGAGCGCACCGATTTTCCTGTTTCACGACTAGCACCGCAGGACGGATTCGACGCGTCGCGCATCGGATCGGCCAACCTACACATCGCGCGACGTTACATCTCGCAAGGAGCGCATCATGAATCGCCGCAATTGGCTGTTGAGTGCCACAGTTTGTGCACTCGTCACGTATCTACCGTCTGCGTGGGCGGCCGATCCTGAAGTCGTCAAGATCGGTTTCGTCGGACCGTTGACCGGACCGGTCGCGCGAGTCGGTAAAGATTTGCAGTACGGCGCGCAGCTCGCGCTCGATGAAGAGAACGCGAAACATCCGGTGATCGGCGGAAAACCGGTCAAATTCGTGCTCGATGTGCAGGACGATCAGGCGGACCCGCGCGTGGCGATTCAGGTCGCGCAGAAACTGGTCGACGACGGCGTAGTCGGTGTGATCGGCCATTACAACTCGGGATGCAGCATTCCGGCGTCGACGGTCTATCACCAGGCGAACGTTGCGATGATCACGCCGGGCTCCACCAATCCGCAACTCACCAAACAAGGCTACAAGAACGTGTTCCGCACCATGGGGCACGACGGCATTGGCGGTGTCGTGGCGGGGCATTTCGTGGTGGAGCAGATGAAGGCGAAGCGCATCGGCATCATCGATGACCGTACGGCATTCGGGCAAGGGCTCGCGGATGCGTTCGAAAAGGGCGCTAAGGAAGCGAATGGCAATATCGTCGATCGTGAGTTCACGAATGACAAGGCCGTGGATTTTCGCGCCATTCTGACGACGCTCAAGAGCAAGAACGTCGATCTGATTTTCTTCGGCGGTCTGGATGAACAGGGCGCGATGCTGGTCAAGCAGATGCGCTCGCTCGGCATGCAAGCGCAACTGTTCGGCGCGGGTGCGCTGAAGAGCAATGCGTTCCTGCAGATCGCCGGCACGGCAGGTGACGGTACTCAGGATCTCGAGCCGGGTCCGGCGCTCGACAAGCTGCCTGCCGCGCAGGAGTTCGGCAAGCGCTACAAGGCGCGTTTCAATCAGGATGTCGAACTGTACGCACCGTTTGCGTACGACGCCGCGCTCGCCATGATCAAGGCGATTCACGAGGCCGACTCGCTCGATCGCGCGAAGATCGTCGACAGCCTGTCGAAAGTGAAGGTTACCGGTGTAACCGGCAACATCACCTTTGACCCGTATGGCGATCTGATCAAGCCGCCGTACACGCTGTTTCAGGTCCAGCAAGGACAATGGAAGAGCATCAAGACAGTGGGCGGCAGCGGAGCATAGTTCTCTGCGTGAAGCTGCCGGCGGTTCTACGGTTATGAGGGCGGGAAAAATCCGTGATACCGGGAATTGCCGGCAGCGGTGGGTTCAGCGAGGTGACCGGTGGCGCCCACCGACAGAAGCGTTTCCAGGGTTCCCGCCCGATTCGACACAAATGTCCACTGCGCGGCTGCGTCTTGCGATTCCGGCGTCGCGTGAACATGGCGCAGGGCAGTCAGCAGCGCCTCGCTATCCGGCGAAATCATGACAAAGCCTTCGTTCGCGAGCGCGGCATGGTTCAGTCCCAGTTCGAGGCATACCTGCATGCGCAGCGGTGCCTCGAGCTGATTCGCGCGACGCGACTGCTCGACGCGTTCGACGGTCGTAGCATCGACAAGGATTCCGTGTCTTTGCAGCGGCGTCTTCTGCCACGCATCTGAAGGGCACGCCTTGTTTTCCGGTGCCAGCACGACGAAAGGATTGATTTCAGCGGGATAGATCCGGCACACCAGCGGTCTTTGTTCGTAGATTCCGCAGCGCATGTCGGCGCCCAGATTGGGGCAGGCTCCATCGAACGCCGCGGCGAGAACGATCGAGATACGGACAGGCAGGCTTCCGCTCATTGCAGGCGAAGAACGCGCCCGTTTGTACTCAGCTTGCGCATTGCCCGGCTCGGGCTCGACGGGCCACGGTATGGCCTCGCAGATGAGTTCCATGTGGCCGCCGCGCTCCAGCCAGGTGATAGCCTCGGCAATCGTCAGTGCCAGGCGCAAATCGTGGCAGCATTTGCCGCATGCAGTGCATTCGAAATTGATGTCGTTCACGCTAAATTCCTCGTCGCAAGAGTCTACTCGGGTCTTAGTCGAGGCGGAGGAAAGATTCTGACTGTGAATCCGATAAATTTTTGCTGTGGACTCGCCGCGCTGCCCAAGGTCTCTGCCTGGCGGCGGTTTGCGCCTGTACGCTTGATCTCTTTTCGTTCATGCGGCGCATGGCGTCGCCGGCCAGCCGAGGCACAATAGAAACCGATCGTCGTCCGATGACCTACAGTCGGATGGCAGGTTCATTTCTAGAAGCTTTCGATGCGAGGCCGACAGCATGACTGCATCCATCACGCTGGTCCTGTTCGACATGGAGGGCGTCCTGTCCCACTACGACCGTTCGGCGCGGGTCGATCGTCTGGCGGCAATTTCCGGGCAGACGCCTGAGGCTGTACGGCACGCGATCTGGGGTTCCGGGCTCGAAGCTCGTGCCGACGCGGGGCAGATCAGCGACGGCGACTATCTGGCCGCGCTCGGCGAACTGCTGAATTATCCCGTCAGTCGGGAAGACTGGCTGAGCGCGCGCCACGCATCGATCACGCCGAATAAAGAAGTGCTCGCGCTCGCCGAACGCATTGCCGAACATCGCCGGATCGCCGTGCTCACCAACAACTGCCGTTTGCTCACCGACCATATCGGCTTTCTGAATCCATCCGTCGCGCAACTGTTCGGTCCGCACGTCTATGCGTCCGCCGCGTTCGGCGCAGCGAAGCCGGCCGCTCAAACCTATCTTCGCTGCGTGGAGCAACTCGGTGTTCCAGCGGCCGAAACGCTCTTCGTCGACGATACGGATGCCAACGTGGCCGGCGCACGCGACGCCGGCCTGCAGGGATACAAGTTTGTCAGTGCAGAAGCGTTGTCGGCGGAGCTGGTGCGTTGCGGATTGATCGGGGCGACGTGAGGCGGCCGGGATGCGCGGTTAACCGTACTGCTAGCCGTTGAGGTCCGGATTATTCTGCGCGAGTTCGTGAACCCACTCGCTAAATACCCGCACGCACATGCTCAGGCGACGATGCGGATACAGCAAGGAAAGAGGCAGAGGCGGGCATGGGTAGGCGCGCAGGATTTCGCGCAACGCGCCGGCCTGGATCGCTTTTGCGACCATGAAGCGCGGAACCTGAATCATCCCCAATCCTTCGATTGCGGACATCACATACACCAGTCCTTCGTTGACCGCGAGTATGCCGTCCAGTGGTTTTCTGACCCGCGCTCCGTCCACTTCAACCTCTAATGGATAGGTACGCCCCGTGCGCGCGGAAAAGTAATTGACGGCCCGATGGCGGTCGAGGTCGTCGGGCGTGGCGGGTTCGCCCATCTGCTCGAGATACGCCGGCGCGGCGCAGATGCTCATGCGGACACTGCCGATCGGCCGCGCGACGAGATTCGAATCGTCGAGCACGCCGATCCGGATCACGCAATCGACGCCTTCCTGCATGAGATCGACGTTGCGGTCGCCCAGTCCCAGCTTCACGGTGATGTCCGGGAAGCGCGCATAGAAATCGCGCATGGCGGGCAGCAGCACGTTAGCGGCAAAAGTGGCGGACGTATCCACCCGAATCGTGCCGCGCGGGTTCAACCGCTTGTTCGACAACGCGGACTCGGCGTCGGAGACCTCGGCCAGAATGCGCGTGCAGTATTCATAGTAGAGCGCGCCGTCGTCGGTGACCTGCACGCTGCGCGTGGTGCGATTCAGCAGGCGTACCCCCAGATGGCTCTCCAGATTCTGCACGAGCGTCGACACCGACGCGCGCGGCATCTCCAGCGAATCGGCCGCCTTCGAAAAGCTCGATGCATCGACGACACGCTTGAACACTGCCATGCCTTGAAGAAGGTCCATACCGGCTTGTCCTCTCGAATGTGACCGATCCGCAGTCTAGAACGGACTGGCGATGGGCCGCAAACAGGAGTGCGCGCGCCGTGGCTCGCTCACAAAAAATCTTGACACCGTTCGTTCACTGCCTATAGTTCACCATATGGCAAAGTCTCCAGTCAGTCAACTCGATCGTACGTTTTCCGCCCTCGTGGACCCGACACGCCGGGCCATCCTCGCTCGCCTTGAGCGGGAGCCCGGCCTGTCGATTACGGAAATCGCGCGGCCACTGCCGCTCAAGCTTCCGGCGGTCATGAAGCACCTCGACGTGCTGAGCGACGCGGGTCTGGTGGCGCGTACCAAGAGCGGACGGACCGTTTCGGTCGATCTGGTCGCAGGGCCGATGGAGGAGGCGATGGCATGGTTGAGGCGCTATGAGCGCTTCTGGTCCGCGAGCCTCGACCGGCTTGCCGATTTTGTGGAGGGACACGAGGAATGACCCAGGAAAAGCCGAGCCTGACTATCGTGCGGCGCATCAAAGCCCCGCCAGCCCGAGTTTATGCAGCGTGGACGATATCCGAACTGATGGCGCGCTGGTGGGGGCCTGACGCGGGGCCAGTGCTCAGCGCCGAAGCCGATCCGCGCGTGGGCGGCCAATTTCGCGTGGTGTTCCAGACACTGGACGGCAAAACGCACGACTGCCGCGGCGAATACCTGGAAGTCGAAACGGACCGCAAGCTCGTCTTTACGTGGGAGTGGGTCACCACCCCCGAGTGGCGCTCGCTCGTCACCATCAGGCTGCGCCCCATTGAAGACGGAACCGAGCTCACTCTCACGCACGCGCAGTTCTTCGACGAGGCCGAACGCGACGCTCATCAGACCGGCTGGAGCCCCGCATTGGATAAGCTCGACGCGTTCGTGGCGCAACCGGAAGACGAAGACAACTGACGCTGACGCGCATCGGAAACGAACTCAACTCATACCGAGGTTGAATATGAAGCTCTATTACGCTGAAACACTGGCTCCACGGAAAACCTGTGCAGTAGCGAAATATTTAGGCTTGCCGATTGACTATGCCTTGGTCGATCTGACGAAGGGCGAGCAGAGCAAGCCGGGCTATCTGGCGATCAATCCGAATGGCAAGGTGCCGTGCCTCGTCGACGGCGAGCGAATCATCTGGGAAGCGGACGCGATCATCAGCCATTTCGCGCAGCGTGCAGAGTCCGACCTCTGGCCGCGTGATGACCGGCAGATCGATGTCCTGCGCTGGTTCAGCTGGAACAGCCACCATTTTTATCCGCACGCCGGCGCGCTTTACTTCGAGTCCATCATCAAGCCGATGTTTGCACTCGGCGGACCCGACTCGTCGAAAGTCGCTGAAGAGCAGGGCATGTTTCGCAAGTCTGCCCGCGTGCTCAACCAGCAACTCAAAGGTCGCAAATGGCTGCTCGGAGACGGCCTGAGCGTCGCGGATTTTTCCGTTGCCATCGCGCTGCCTTATGCGAAAAAAGCCGCCATGCCGCTCGATGAGTTTCCGGAAATACAGCGCTGGCACGATCAGCTGAACACCATCGAAGCATGGCGCAATCCGTTTCCGGTGCGCTCGGAGACTTCCGGCACTTCCGCTGCGAACGCTGCGCTCCACGCCTGAAGGCACGACCATGTGCTGCGCGATCGTTGCACTCGCCATGACTTTGCTCGCCAGTTGGCGTAGCGTGTCGGGCACGCTGATCGGCCGTGCCGGGCGTCTGCGCCGAATCGCGATCGTGTTGATCGCGATCGGCGCTGCCGCCGGCTCCGCGTTGGCGGCCGATCAATTCGCCGATGTCCGCGGCGGACAGTCGTCGTTCTATGCGCGCCTGAGTGCGATGCCGATTTGCGGCCACTTCATTCGTTAATGGTTTATTTTCTTTCGTGGACTCAACAGCTAGCTAATTTTAAAAACATTGTCTGTCGCCACGTCTAATAGCACACTCCGCACTGCAATAAAATAAAGTTTCTCGTAGAAATGTGCGCGTATCCCGCCTTTAGAGTATTAACTCTGCCGATTACTTCATCCATTCTATTTGCATACGTAGTGCACTCATTCAGGAAAGATTGTGAAAGGAAGTTGACACGAGAACGTTTGCCAATCTAGGCTACGCACTGTCGCTAAAACTGACCCGGTTCCTGTCCACCTGCTCGGAGACGCAGGCGAGCCGCCGCTTTGTCCGTCAGTCAGGCGATCGCATGAAACTGCAGAAAAACGGCTCACGTCGCCTTTCTGAAAGTATTGTAATTATTAAAAAGTGCAATCCGAAAATCAGCCACAAGTGCTGAGGCAGTAACACGCCCATATATTCTCGCTAGCAATCCGGCGCTAATGCGGGAGACCTTTTTTGCTGAAAAAACAGAGAAACACAGCTTAAGCACTCATCGCACTTTCTTTATGCCGATTTTGTCAGTCGAGGATTAACTATGCGTATAAATTTCCGATTGCAGATACAGTGCCTGGCGTTCGCCGGAATAATGGTCCTGGCGGGCTGCGGCGGTTCAGACAGCTCGTCGACGCTCTCGAGCAAGTCCGCCCAGGCGCCGGCCGCCGCCTCCGATGTGGCGCTTGCGCCGCCCACTGCGCCGATCGTTGCGGACGCATCGATCAACAAGAGCGTGCCGCCGGTCGAATTGCCCGATACGGTCACACCGATCAACTACAAGCTGTGGTTCCGGCCGAACCCGGCGCTCTCTTCATTCGACGGCCGCGCGGACGTCCAGATCAAGGTGCTGAAGGCCGTCAACGCGATCACGATTGCCGGGCATCGCGTCAAGTTCACGAACGGCACGATCACGCTGCAGCCAGGCAACATCCAACTGATCGCCACGCCGCAGGATGACGGCGATTTCTACCAGCTTCGGTCCGTGAGCGGGCAGATCGCGGCCGGCAACTACTCGCTGCACATGGAGTGGAGCGGCATCATCAACTTCAAGACCTACGACGATCCGGTCGCCAAAACTGGCGGCAGTTGCGGCAACGATCCCTATCCGGGTTGTTCCGCGGCGGAGGGTGTGTTCCGCGTCGACCTGAAGTCGACCGATGGCACGACGAGCGGCGCGATTCTCACGCAAGGCGAATCGAACCTCGCGCGGCAATGGTTCCCGGGTTGGGACGAACCGGCTTTCCGGCCCACCTACGAGGTGAGTGCGGAAGTCCCGCAGAACTGGAACGTCGTCTCGAACGCGGCGGAAAAGCCGGCCGTGAATGTGGACAGCGGCTACAAACTGGTGTCGTTCGAAAAGACGCCGCCGATGCCTTCGTATCTGCTCTTCTTCGGTGGTGGCCAGTTCGACATTCTCGAAGACGACTTCTCGAGCCCGCTGCCTGACCATAAGGGTCTCCATCTGCGCATCTTCACGCCGCCCGGCATGCGCGACTGGGCGAAACCGGCCATGCAGCAGACCAAGCAGGCGCTCGATTACTACTATCGCTATACCGGCATTCCGTTGCCGCTCACCAAGTTCGACACGATCGCCGCAAACGACGCGTTCAAGGAGCAGAAGGATCTGAACTTCGGCGGGATGGAGAACTGGGGCGCGATTCTCGAATTCGCCGACGATATTCTGCCGGCGCCTGGCACCACCATGTCCGACTATGGCGTGACGGTTTTGACGCATGAAGCCGCGCATCAGTGGTTCGGCGATCTGGTCACGCTCGACTGGTGGGACGACGTGTGGCTGAACGAATCGTTCGCGACGTTCTTCGAGAACAAGACCAAGGTGCGCTTCTTCCCGGACCGCTTCAGTTGGGTCGACGACGTGAAGAACAAGTATGCGGTCATCAACGCCGATCTGAAATCCACTTCGTTCCCGGTGCAGCCGAACTTCAACGGCTGGGCCTCGAACGACTTCGTGCTGAGCGCGAGCGCCTTTACGTACGACAAGGGCGGCCATGTGCTGAAGATGCTGGAGAATTATCTCGGCGAGGACGTGTTGCGCAAAGGGCTGCAGTCGTATCTGGCCGACTATGCGCTCGGCAACGGCACGCCGAAGCGCTTGTGGGACGAACTGGCCAAGGCGAGCGGCGAGCCGATGGTCGCGATCGGCGACAGTTTCGTGCGGCAAACCGGCGTGCCTTTGCTGTCGCTCGACACCCAGTGCGATCTGACGACCAATCAGACCGTGGTCACGCTGAAGCAGTCGCCCTTCCCGAACCAGAACCAGTACCCCGGCACGCAATGGACTATTCCGTTGACGCTCGCCTACGGTGACGGACTGACATCGCGCAAGACGGTTGCGATGAAGGACACGCAAATGCAGGTGCGCCTTAACGGCTGTTCCGCGGTGCTCGCGGATCCGAGCGGTCTCGACTACTACGTGACGAACTACAGCAACAACGCGTGGAGTCAGTTGCTGGCGCAGGGGAACGCGCTGAAGGATCCGGTTTTGCTGACCAGTCTGCAACTCGAGGCCAAGCTGCTGGTGAAGAATGGTCTGGCGGATCCGTCGCGGGCAACCAGTATTGGCTCGCTCAGCCCGACGGCTACGCCGCTGGCGCGTCAGTTGCTGATGACCGCGCCGACCCCACAGTCGCTTCGTCCGACGATCCGCTATCAGGGCAAGTTCAAGCTGAAGCCGCAAGCGCAGCAAGGGCAATAAGCCCGGAAAGCCCGTAGCTGTACGGGCCGTAGTAAAAGGCAGGGCCGTGGCCCGCATCCTCATGCGATGCGGGCCACGGCACGTCTGCTGCATCGAGCGAGCGCAGCGTTTTCTACCCTGCTCTGACATCTGCATCCGCGTGGATAAGCGGTCGAATGCTCGTGTCGCTCATGCCGAACTCGGTCGGCGCTCCAGCCAATTCCGCAACAGACCCGCTAGAAGCGCGCTGACGACCACGGCAAGGTAAAGCGAAACGAGACTGTGACGCCACGTATCGAGTGCAAGCTGGTGCATCAGCAGTTTCGAATCAGGCGCAGGGAGAACAACATGCATTGCCACGACGGCCTGCTTCATCCGCAGAAAACCCACGGCCGACAGCAATGGCAAACCAACGAGCAGGGTCAGCAGGGCGGGCCTCGCGCGCTGCATCGCCGGATAGTGACGCAATCGAAACCACACGCCGAGGCAGCCATGGATCCAGCCTGGCGCGAGCAGAGCAAGTTGCAGACCCTGCGTGCCGCTCGTGATCAGCGATATGACGATCCGCTCGTAGTTCGGCTCGAAGCCATACAGCGACGTCGCGAGGCGCGTCGCTACCGCATGCCGGATGAGCAGCAGGGGCAGGCTGAGTCCGGCCCACAACCGGATCCATTCTTCGGGCGGGAGCGCCCAGTGGCGACGCCCGTAAATCGTGCGCACAGCCAGCGCGAAATGGAGCATGGCCGCACCGTACAGAAGGATCGTGCCGGGCTCGCTATGCCAGATCCACAGGGCGAGCGTGAGTCCGCGCCCGGCAAGATCGAGTGACCAGATGCCGAGCGCGTGATTGACCAGGTGCAAAAACAGATAAATAAGCAGCACCACGCCCGATCCGAGTTGCAGGCGGCGCAGAACGGGCAACAATTCCGGGCGCACATTGACCTCCTTTCAATTTGTATGCTTCGGAAAGCGGCACGGGAGGCCGCAGTTGAACCGCGTCGAGCTTGCGGCCGCGCCGGCCGTCTCAAGCTCCTCAGCCCCTCACGCCCTGCGAGTGGGGGCGGCGGTGCGCTTCCGATGTCCGCTCGGTTGCACCGTACCCTGGCGCACCGCTTCTGCAAATCGCTGCAGCGCGGATAGCGAACCGCACACGCTCTGGTATTCCTCCCGGCCAATCCTGCCGTCCAGGATGACCGCCATGCCCGAGGCACGGGCCATATCGATGATGTCCATGTTGGCTACTCCTTTCAGTTGCTCTCACCTGCATAACCGCCGCCGCGGCGCGGCTATTCCCATTTCCCGTTTGTTCAGACGCCGCACATGTAAGCCTGTACGGCTGGATTCATCAGCCGGCACTAATTTTCTTTTTCATGGAATAAAACCGTCGGCACGCCAGTCTTCCTGATGAACCGAGTCGTGTGGCCCGCCGGATGATCCCGCGGTTTGCCTGCGAATCCCTATCGTGAGGTCAACATGTCGTCACATCATTCATCCGATCCTGCATTCAACCCGTCACGCCGTGGCGCCCTGAAATGTCTCGCTTTCGGCGGCGTAGGTACGGTGTTCGTTCTTGCCGGCGGCATTCTCACGCCAGTGGAACTGGCCCTCGCGGCCGACGCGAAATCATCCGCGACGTCCATGGGCGTGCCGCTTTTCCTGCAGATCAGCGATTCGCATATCGGCTTCAACAAAGAAGCCAACCCGGACGTCGCGGGCACGCTCAAACAGACGATCGACTACGTCAACGCCATGCCGGTCAAGCCCGCGCTGACCATCCACACGGGCGACATCACGCATCTGTCCAAGCCGGCGGAGTTCGATCTCGCGGCGCAGTTGATGTCGGGTCTGAATATCACGGAACTCCACACCGTGCCCGGCGAGCATGACGTGACGGACGGCCCCGGAACCGAATACTTCAGCCGCTTCGGCAAGGCGTCGGACAACAAAGGCTATTACAGCTTCGACCACAACGGCGTGCACTTCGTCGGACTCGTCAACGTGATGCATTTCAAGCCTAACGGCCTGGGCGGTCTCGGCGACGACCAACTCGCCTGGCTCGAAAATGACCTGAAGGGCCGCTCGTCCAGCACGCCGATCGTCGTCTTTGCCCATATGCCGATGTGGACGATCTACGAACCGTGGGGGTGGGGCACAGGCGATGCCGGTCAGGCCATGAGCTATCTGAAGCGCTTCGGCTCGGTGACCGTGTTGAACGGCCATATTCATCAGATCGTGTCGAAGGTCGAAGGCAATATCACTTTCCATACCGCCCGCTCGACAGCCTATCCGCAGCCGACCGCCGGCAACGGTCCCGGCCCCGGGCCGCTTACGGTAGCAAGCGATCAGCTCCCGAAGATGCTAGGGGTGACCAGCATCAAGATCGTGGGTCATCCGCGCAAGGCGACGCTTGCCGATACGACACTCGTTTGATTCCAGAATTTTTTCGCAGGAGATCACTTATGCAAAACAATGCTATTCGCCGCGCGTTCTTTGTACTGCTCGGGAGCACAACGCTCATCGCGGCATCGGCCGGACTTTCCGTTGCGCGAGCGGAAACGCCCAGCGCCGTGGTGATCAAGAACTTCATGTTTTCGCCGATGGCGCTGACGGTCAAAGCCGGCTCGACGGTGACGTGGAAAAATCTCGACGGCGAGCCGCATACGGTCGTGAACGCTGCGGGCATGTTCCGCTCCGCCGCGCTCGATCAGAACGACTCGTTCCAGTTCAAGTTCGATAAGCCGGGCGTCTACAAGGTGTTTTGCGGCATCCACCCGAATATGAAAGAAACGATCACCGTGCAATAGGTGACGGATCGGGTGTGGGGCGTCCTGCGCCCCACTGGGCATGCATGGCGTTTTAAGCCGTCGCTGCCGATAAGCGCGCTCCAGATTGGCGTGTTTATTGCGTGACGCGGAGTTGCCGTGCATGTCCCCATCGCTGCCTCCACCGCCACGTGGAGGCGGCCTGCAAGCGCTCGCGGCCCAGCCCGTGGATAGGCCGCGGCGTTGAATCTTTTACCTGTCTCATCGACGCAAAGCGGACTCGCAAAGCGCGCGTTTAAAGCGCAGCATTACCGTGTTGTCGCTACCCGGCGAGCGGGATAAATTCTTCCAACAACAACGCCAGATCGACCCCGCTGAATCGTATTAACAATGTCTGCCGACGTGTCAGACATGTGAGGATTCCGGAGAGTATTGCGATGTTCAACGATACCGAATTTTCAAAATCTGCCGTAGAGAGTCCGGATATTGGCTTCGATGCTGGCGCTGAGCCGGCGGCTGCGGCACCGCCTGTGCGATTTGGACGTCTTGTCCTGTGTGTCGCGACGGCAAGCGCGCTGGCTTTTGGCGTAGTGGGTACGGTCGCGTACGGTGTCTGGTTCAACCACGATCAACAAGCGTATGCCGACGCCATGGCGCGTGCGCGGCAGGCGCTCGGCACGGCTGCATCAGCCGCTGCAGGGCCGGCGTTGGCGAAATCGATTGCGACGCCACGACCGGCAACTTTCGCGGCAGCGCCGCGATTGGCGACGGCGGCAGCGGCAGCGGCAGCGGCAGCGGCAGCGGCAGCGGCAGCGGCAGCGGAGGGGACAGCGGGCGGTATGCAAGCACCCTCAGTAAAAGCGGTGACAACGGGAGCGCAGGTAACAGCAGTTGCGCCGGCGACGACGGGCACGCAGGCAACAGTAAATCCACCGGCAACAGCACGAATGCAGGCAGCAGCGGCAGCGCCGGGCGGAGAAGAAGGCGGAAAACTGGCCTCCTGGTCTGGTCCAGTGACGCGACTCCCGGCGCATACGGTTAGCCAAACCGGCGTGTCCGACGCAACAACCGCCGTTTTGGCCGCGTCTTCCACGCCTGCCGCTCAACGCGCGGCGCCCCCATCCAAACCTGCTCCGCAGCAGTTGGCGTCCGGCCGGTCAGGCAGAGACGCGCGTCTCGCGCAGCAGGATCGTCGCGCCGCTTCGGCGGCAAATGCCAGGCACAAAGGCAGTCTGTTTGCCCGGATGGGTTCGTTCTTTCGTCGCGTAAGTTACCGGCAGCATGACAATGGAAGCCGGCAAGACATCTATTCCCATCCCTGAGCGGGCGCGTCCCCCTCGCGCCGCTCGTGGGCGCGCTCTCGCGATCCGCTTCCGGCCGGGCCCGGCTGCGATCGCCGCCGCCGCGCTGGTTTGTCTGCTGATCGGCCTTCTGTATCTGGCGCTGCAAATCCGGACGATCTTTTCCGATCAGTTGAAGCAGGAATACGCGGGGCTCGTTCTCGAAGCGGTCGAACGGGCGGAAAGCGCCCGGAATCTGGTCGGCGTCTGGCAGCAACTGCCCGACGCCACGGATGCCAGTGCCGCCGGGTATCGGCACGCGCGTACCGAACTTGCCCATCGCCTCGCGTTGCTCGCGGCGCTTGTGAATGCGAGCCCGTCGGCGGCACCGCGTCTGCCGCCAGCTTCGCTCACACCTGACGCCGATCTGCGCGACTCGGACGCCGTGCTCGGTACCGTGTCGGCCTGGTGGCGGGCGCAGCGCGATGCCGACAGCGCCGATGTGCGCGTGCGGATTGCCCATGTCGCACGCACGCTGATCGCGTCGGCGGCCTTGCTGTTCTGCATGCTGATCACCGCGCTGGGGATGTATGCCAAACGGAATCGTCTGCTGGCAGGACAGTCGCACGAATTCGAATGGGCGGCGCTGCACGACGCGATGACCGGCTTGCCGAACCGGCGCAAGCTGTTTGCCACGCTCGAAGCGGCGGCGACGAAAGTGCCCGCGCGCACCGGGCCGTGCAAGATTGCCTTGCTGTATATCGATCTGGATGGATTCAAGCAGGTCAATGACTCGCTTGGTCACCGCGTCGGCGATGAGTTTCTGATCGCGGTTTCGAAACGTTTTCGCGAGTCGGTGCGTAAAGTCGATGTCGTCGCCCGGATCGGCGGCGACGAATTCGCCGTTCTGGTCCGTGAATTTTCAACGAATGCGGAGCTCGGCGAAATCGCCCGGCGGCTCATCGCCTGCGTGGTTCAGACGGACGAGGAGATGGGGGTCGGGCTGGTTCGCGCCAGCATCGGCATCGCCAGTTTTCCGGATCTCGTCGGCGATTACCGTCGCCTCGTGGCCGCGGCCGACGAGGCGATGTACCGGGTCAAGCGCAGTGGCAAGAACAGTTATGCGTTCGCTGATCCGGCGAACTGACAGGCGCCTCTAGGACGTTTGCGTCTCCGGCGTCTCCGGCGTCTCCGGTACCCCCGGTTTTACCTTGGCCTTGCGGCGCGAGGCGTCATTGATAACCTGATGGCGCCGGTAGTCGGTCATGTTTTTCCACTCGCGAATCTCGTCCCGGGTGCGCAGGCATCCGATGCAGAAGCCTGTTTTGCCGTCGATTTTGCAAATGTCGATGCAGGGTGATTGAATTGCCATCTTCAGGCGATCTGTTCCGTTGGGTTGACTTCGACAGTGACGTGCGACAGTCCGTTAAAGCGTTTCAGCAACGCATGATAGAAACGCGAGTCATGGCGCGTTTCCTGGGTCGCGACCGATATTACCGCACTCATATGACCGGGGCCTACGCGCCAGACGTGCAGATCGAGCACCTTGTCGCCGTTATCTTCGATGGCGTGGCGCACGTTTTCCGTCATGCGCTGGTCGGGGTTGATATCGAGCAGAATCGCACCCGTGTCGCGCATCAGTCCGTATGACCAGTTTGCAATCACCAGCGCGCCGATGATGCCGGCGAGCGGGTCCATCCAGAGCCAGCCGAATTCACGCGCGAGAACGAGGCCGATGATGGCCAGTACCGAGACCGCGGCATCCGCGATCACGTGAATGTACGCCGAGCGGATGTTGTGATCCCGTTGGGCCGCGCTTTCGGCATCGTGATGGGCCGCGTGAGCGTGGTTGTCGTGAGCGTCGTGGGCGTGACCCTCTGCGTGATCGTGATCCGCATGCCCGTGACCTTCGTGCCCGTGAGCGTGTTCTTCATGCTCGTCACCATGATGTCCGTGCCCATGACCATGCCCATGGCTGTGTCCGTGATGATCGCCACGCAGCAGCCACACGCTTGCCAGATTTACCAGCAGACCGGCCACTGCAATCGGAATCGCTTCACTGAAATGAATGGGCACCGGCGAGAGAAAGCGCGACACAGCTTCGTATCCGATCAGCAGCGCAATCATGGCCAGCGCAATAGCGCTCGTGAATCCCGCGAGGTCGCCCAGCTTGCCAGTACCGAATACAAAGCGTGAGTCGCTCGCGTGCTTGCGCGCGTACGTATAAGCGAGCGCCGCGATCAGCATCGCCCCCGCGTGCGTCGACATGTGCAGGCCATCCGCCACGAGCGCCAACGAACCGAACAGGCTGCCGCCGACGATTTCGGCAACCATCATCACGGTACACAAAGCGATCACCGCCCATGTTCTGCGTTCGTTCTTTTCATGGGCGGCGCCCAGAAAAATATGATCGTGTCCCGCGCCGAAGGCGGCGTTTCTAAAGTCACTCATGTCCTGCTCCGGTTTACTTGAAATAGCTGTGAACAACTTCGATGAGTTGTTCGGTGGCGCTGCCGACGGGGTCCTCGTCAGTATGTGCATCCACCAGGTGATTTCTGATGTGGTCCTCGAGCACGACCGCCAACAGACCATTCATTGCGCCGCGGCAACTGGTGATCTGCTGGAGAACGTCGGCGCAGCCGCGCTCGTCTTCGAGTGCGCGTTCTATGGCCTCGATCTGCCCCTTGATGCGGCGAACGCGGTTGAGAAGCTTCTGTTTTTCCCGAATCGTGTGGCCCATGAATGCTCTCGAAAATACCATAGGGGGGTATATCTTATCAGATCGAACGGACGCGGTTCAGTTCGCCGGCTTCCGGGCCGCACATTCACACGCCGAGCTGTTTCGTGTTAAAAAATCGGGGTTCGCCGATGCGGGATGGAATGCGTCGGCTTGGCCGAAGTCGTTCCCAAGTCATCCGCAGCGGAAGGGTTAATGTCCAGATATTCGTTGATGCGCGCCATGCAGCGCGTAAGCCGGCCTGAGTGGATTGTTGTTGTGCTGACGGCGACACTGGCGGCATGCGCGTCGCTGCCACCGGCTGCAAATCAAGCCACGGATCAAACCTCGCATCAAGATACGCATCAAGCCCCCGCATCGGGCACGGCGCGCGCAGCCGACGGGCCGCTGCCCGTTCCACCGAACCTGATCGCGCTGACGCAGCCAGTTGGCCAGAAGCGCTTGATGGCCAACGCCAATAACCAGTCGTACTGGCCGCTTTCGCAGTACTTCGAAACGCAGCGCAACGAAGCCTACTGTTCGGTCGCGACTTCGGTGATGGCGCTCAATGCATTGGGCATTCGCCGTCCCGAGTCGACGCAGTACCCGGATTTCCCATTCTTCTCGCAAGAGGATTTTTTTCGCAGCGTCGATCCGCAGGTGGCCAACGCCGCGCGAGTATCGAAGGAGGGCATGACGCTCGACCAGCTCAGCACGGTCCTAAGCGCATTTCCTGTCGAGGTGAGGAGCTTCCATGCCGGCGACCTGACGCTCGATCAGTTTCGCGATCTGATTCGTGACACGACGGGCCATAGCGACCGCTTTGCGTTATTGAACTTCAGGCGGGTGGAGATAGGCGAAGCAGGGGGCGGCCATTGGTCGCCACTTGCCGCATACGACGCGGCGAGCGACAGCGCGTTGCTTCTCGATGTGGCGCGCTACAAGTATCCGGCCGTCTGGGTACCGGTCACGCAACTGTATGCAGGGGCGCAAGCGGTCGACAACGTGAGCGGACTTTCACGCGGCATCGTGATCGTCGGCACGCGCGCGAACTCGAACTAACTGACGTTGTTCACAACCAGGCGGTCACGCCAACCGCCGACGAGCGAAAATTAGTTGCGCGCGCATCAATCATCCTGGTTGCGCCATTCGGTAAGCCCCTCTCGCGCATTAAATTCAATGAACGAGGGCAGAGCCCGCAGCCCGCGGATATAGCGCGCGAGATGCGGCCAGCCGAGCGCGGGGCGTGGCATGTTGCGTGTCCAGCGCATCAGCATGACGGCGAGGAAATCGGCCGTGCTGAGCTTGCCGCCGACCAGATAGTCACGTCCGTCGGCGAGATCGGCGTCGAGCCTGTCACAGGCTTCTTCGATGCGCCGCTGCGCGAGCGCTTGAACCGCTACGGCGCCGGCAGGATCGCCGTCGACGTCCGCGTAAAACCAGTCGCGCATGGCGGGCAGCAGCGTGTTGGCCAGATAGATCATCAGTTCCAGCCACGCGGCCCGGTCGGCGGAACCCGGAGCCGGCGCGAGGGCGGCTTCAGGATGCCGCTCGGCGAGCAGCATCAGCAACGCGGCCGACTCGTGGCGCGGCGTTCCGTCGACCACCAGCGTGGGAACACGGCCCGAGGGATTCAGCCGCAGATAGTCAGGGTTTCGCTGATTGCCGGCGTCGATGTCGACAAGATGGACATCGAACGGGATGCCCATTTCAATCATCATCCAGTGAACGGCCATGCTTGCCGCGCCCGGCGAGTAGTAAAGACGATAGTCCATTCATTCGCTCCGCATACTCATTCGATTCGATCGACTTCAATTCGGGCGAAGTCTAGCGCGATTCGCGAAAAAAGGGGTTGGCGCCTTAAGCGACCAACCCCTTCAACCGCTATGCAGAAAGATGCGAAGAAACGCTCAATGCACCGGCGCGTGAGTCTGCTCGACCGACCGCGGCTGCGTCACAGCGCTCACCACGGCAAAAACAATCACGTTCACGGCCAACGCCAGGAAGCCGATATTGACGTCCTTCAACGCGTCAGGCAAAAACGGCATCAACTGCCCGATACTCAGATGCATGGTCGTCGTCAGCGTGACGACCGCGACGCCCGCAAGAATCCCGCAAAACGCGCCGTACTTGGTCGCCCGGTTGTGCGGCAGCAAACTGCAGATCACCGCCGGAAACAGTTGGGTCACGAAGCTGTAGCCCATCAGCAGCAACGCCACGATCGTCTCGCCGCCATGCAGCGTAAAACCCACCGCCACCAGCGCCACCACCGGCACCAGGAAGCGTGCGAGCTTGGCCACCGTCGCGTCCGACGCCTTGCGGCTCACCATGCCGCGATACACGTCGTTGGCGAGCAGCGTGGACGCCGACGTCAGAATCATCGAGCCCGGCACCAGCGCCGTCAGAATCCCGGCCGCGCCGATTACGCCGACGAACCACGGGTCAAAAGTCTGCAACGACAAACGGAACAGCGACAGGTCGATGTCGCCACCCTTCAGGCCCGGCACCTTCAGCGTCGCCGCAAAGCCCACGAAGAACACGAACAGCAGAATCAACTGATACAGCGGCAGCACCATCGCGTTGCGCCGGAAAATACGCTCGTCCTTCGCCGTAAAAATCGAGCCGAACGTGTGCGGCCACATGAAGAAGCCCAGCGCGGTCAGGAGCACGGTCGACTGGAACCAGGTCACGCTCGAACCCTTCGCCGGGAAGGTCAGGAAGCCTGGACGCGCGGCGTCGATGGCGTGAAACATCTCGCCGAAGCCGCCGTAGTAGTGCAACGGCAGATAAATGCCGAGGAACAGCACGATCGCCAGAATCAGCGTATCTTTCACCACCGAATTCCACGCGGAGCCGCGCACGCCGGAGATGGTCACGTAAGACGTCACCACCGCGGCGCCGATCCAGATGGCGGCCGTCGACGAAATCGCGCCATACGAGGCAGTCGCCACGATGATGCCGAGGCCCTTGAGTTGCAGCACGAGGTACGGAATGAGCGCGGCCACGCCGACCAGCGCGACGAGCGTGCCGAGCGCCGGGCTGTCGTACTTGCGTGAGAAGAAGTGCGGCTGCGAGACGAGATGGTGATTCTTCGCGTAACGCCAGATGGGCGGCAGCATCCAGTACGAGAGGATGTACGCCAGCGTGCCGTAGGCAAGAATGTAGTAGACCGGCGCGCCTTTGCCATAAGCAAAACCACTGCCGCCGAGGAACGTGAAGGTAGTGTAGATTTCGCCCGCCATCAGCAGGAACACGAACGCAGTGCCGAAACTGCGGCCCCCCACGGTCCACTGTTCGAGACTCATGTCGTGGCCGCGCCGCGCGCGCACGCCCAGGTACAGCGCAAACAGCGTAATGGCCGCAATGATGACGAGTGCGCTCATGATCGGACCTCCTCGGCATCAGTTGCAAGCTGCCGGTTGCTCGGGTCCAGACGGTAGATGATCGCCATGATGATCGAACTGAGCACCACCCACATGACGATCCAGGCCAGCACGAACGGCATGCCGAGCACCAGCGGCTCGACACGATTCACAAACGGGACGCCGAGCAGAATGCCGATGAACGGCAGCGCGGCGAGTACACGAAGCAACATGGGGGCAGCTCCTCGAACCGGTAAGTACGTCTCGTTGAAAGTGCGGCTTCGCTGGGGACTGTATGCCTGATGCTTCGGTTACGTAAAGTAAGTCAAAAAAGTGTAGGCTTTCCGAAAGTTGTGCGCGCATCTTTCGGCGCTCGTCTGCTGCGGTGCAGCGCCGCGCGCTGTGTGCATCGCCCCGTTTTTTGCCAATGTGCGTGCCGCGCCGCGATATCATCTGACCCACGCAACGCGAGCATCAATCTGGACCGCCCGAAGGCGTCCGGCACTTCAACCTGGCGTGGCGCGCCGGTGGGCAGTCAGTCGATCAGTCCGCCCGCGCCGCTGCCCGAAACGGATCGCATATGGTCGAAAGTCTGATCTCGGACATTCTCTTTGGCTTTACCGGGCTGATCAGCATCATCAACCCAATCGGCATGGCGTTCGTCTTTCTCGACCGGACAGCATCGCTCACCACGGAAGACCGCACGGCGCTCGCCAAGAAAATCGCCTTCAACGTCATGTGCGTGTTGCTTGTCGCCTTCTTTGTCGGCACCCCGATTCTTCATTTCTTCGGCATCTCCATGGAGGCATTGCGCATCGGCGGGGGCCTCGCGGTCGCCGTCGGCGGCTGGCAGATGCTCAACGCGCCCGACACGCAGCCGGCCGAGCAGCCGGCGGTCAAGCGTGTGGACGCGGATAACGCCACGTCGAAAGCGTTCTTCCCACTCACCATTCCACTCACCACCGGGCCGGGTTCGATCGCTACCGCGGTCGCGCTGACCGCGAACCGCACGCATAAACTCTCGGCGTTCGTGCTGTCGAGCATCGCGTCGGTGGTGATCACGCTTCTGGTGGCGGCCACCGTGTATCTGATCTACAGCCGGGCGGTGGTGTTCGCCAAGTATCTCGGCGTGGACGGCACCAAGGTTGCGATGCGCGTCTCGTCGTTTCTGCTCTTGTGCATCGGCGTGCAGATTATCCTGACCGGTTTTTCGGAGTTCCTGATACCGATCGCCCAGATGCAACCCGTGGTCAAATAGCGGTCGGCGGCACGCGCGCCTGGTCGAGGCTCGCGCGTGGTTCGTCAGACATCTCGTCGCATTTCGTCGCAACCGGAGGAGAACTCATGTGCCGCTGGCTCGCTTATACCGGTAACGCGCTGCAACCCGAAACGGTGCTGTTCAACGCCAAACACTCCCTGATCGACCAGAGCCTGCATTCGCGGCTCGGCCAGACCACCACGAACGGCGACGGCTTCGGCATCGGCTGGTACGGTCATCCCACCGACATCCCGTTTCGCTACCGCTGCATCCAGCCCGCGTGGAGCGACCGCAATTTACGCGAGGCGGCGCGGGCCATCCGCGCGCCGCTGTTCGTCGCGCACATCCGTGCGGCCACCGGCACGCCGTCGCAGGAAACCAACTGTCATCCGTTCCGTTACGGGCGGTGGCTCTTCATGCATAACGGGTTGGTGCGTAACTTTCCGCTGGTACGCCGCGATCTGATTCTGGCGATCGATCCCGAGTTGTTCCCGTCAATCGAAGGTTCGACGGATTCCGAGGTGCTGTTTTTTCTCGCGCTGACCTTCGGTCTCGAACTCGCGCCCGTTACCGCGCTCGAGCGGATGGTGGGTTTTGTCGAGGATATCGGGCGCAAGCACGGTGTCGATGAGCCGCTGAACATGACCGTATGCGCCACTGACGGCGAGCAGATCGTCGCGGTTCGCTATTCGAGCGAAGGGCAGTCGCGCTCGCTCTTTCACAGCACCTCGTTCCGGCATCTGCACGATCTGTATCCGGACGACCCGCGCATCGCGACGGCGGGCGAAGACGCGTTCCTCGTGTTGTCGGAGCCACTGTCGGATTTGCCGGGCTGGTGGGAGGAGATTCCGGAGAGCACGGCCGTGGTCGCGCGGGGCGGAGAGATCGATCAGTATCCGTTCAAGCCGCAACTGGCGTAGGCGCGCTTTGATGCGCTGGTGTCGGGAGTTGGAAGTTCGTTCAACTAATATGGGCCGCCTCGTCGTGTGCACGACCCACGGCGCAACGGGTGTCGACTGAGAGCGAGCGCGAGCAACTCACGGCTTACTTCCTGCGTTGCTTCGGTGGCTTCCACGCCATCATTGCTTCGGCGCTCCATTGCGCGACAGTTAGCCTGGCAATGAGGAAGTCTGCCAACGCGCCCACCTTGGCGGGACGGGCGCGGGCCGTCGGCGTCACGAAGTAGAGACCGCCCTCAGGCAGGCGCCAGTCGGTGAGTATCGGTTCAAGCTGCTTGTCGCGGAAATACTGTGTGGCGACGAACTCAGGGAGTTCGGTGATCGCGAAGCCTTCGAGGGCTGTGGGCAGAAGCGCCTCGACGCTCGTCCCGCGCAGCGGACCCGTAGGGGTAACAGAGCATTCCTCGCCGGCCTCATTCGTGAATCGCCAAACGTCGCGCCTGGATCTGTTCGCATAGGTGAGGCATTGGTGGGCTCTCAAATCCTCAGGGTGCTGCGGCCGGCCGTATCGGGCGAGGTAGCCCGGAGACGCAACGACAAAGCGGTGCACCGGCACGATAAGGCGCGCAACGAGGGACGAGTCTTCCAGGATCGCGATCCGAAGCGCGGCGTCAAAGCCATCTCCGATCAGGTCGGCGTGGGCATCGGTTAAGTGAAGATCGACAGCGATTTCAGGGTAGGTTCGGAAAAACTCTGGCAGAAGGGGCGCGACCCAGCGGGCACCGAAGGAAAGGGGCGCGGCAAGCTTGACGAGCCCTCGCGGCCGGCTGGAGGTTTCACGGGCGAAGTTCTCCGCGTCCTCGGCGTCAGCGTAGATCCTGGATGCGCGCTCAGCCATCATGTGACCGTAGTCGGTCAAGGCAAGGCGACGAGATGTTCGATTGAACAGGGTGCCGCCCAGGCGCTCTTCCAGCCGGGTGACCGCCCGCGAAACGGTGGCCACGGATACCCCCATTGCTCTCGCTGCGCCCGCGAATGATCGCTCCTCGGCAACCTTGGCGAACATCGCGATCCCTTCGAAGTCCGGTAGTTTTGACATCGACAATCCTGCAACGATTGATTTCAAACATTTCTATTTCGCATTATCGCGCTTCGCCGCAAGATTGTCTCTCCGAAAGAATGAACCAAGGAGAATAGCTATGTCTGACCGAACTCATGAACTGCTCCACCGCAACCTTCAAGAGGTATTCGGCGAAGGGGACCCAATCCGACGTCGCGCCGCGATCAAAGAGCTGTACACCGACGACTGTGCGCTCTACGTTCCGCCGGGCATCTTCCTCGGCCATGACGCACTCGACAAGTTTGCGGGGGAGCTGCGCGCGACGCACCCTCACTTCGTCTACACGCCTGTTGGCGAGCCACAGACTCTGCACAACGCCGGGCGTCTCGCATGGAGTTCAGGCGCGCCCGGCGAAGCGCCGGACTACACCGGCATCGACGTGATCATCGTTCGTGACGGCAAGATTGCAGCACTCTACGTCTTCCTCGACGCTCTTCCGACCTAATCCTGGCAACGCTCACGTGGTGTTTGATCGCGACGCAGCGAGGGTTGCGCTCAACGGGTGGCATGCCAGGAAACAATTCAAATCAAAGGAACTTTCAAATGGTCAAAGTACATGCGTACGCAACGCCAAACAGCGTCAAGGTAACGATCGCCCTCGAAGAAATGGGCGTCCCCTATGAACTCGTGCCGGTCAACCTGCGCAAGGGTGAACAGAAGTCGGATGCCTTCAAGGCCATGAACGCAAATGCCAAGGTCCCTGTCCTGGTGGATCAAGCCATCCTGGGCGAAGCTGACATTGCGCTGAGCGAGTCGGCCGCCATACTGGTCTATCTCGCCGAGGCGACTGGAAAATTGCTTCCCAAGGCAGGCGTCGAGCGCGCCCTGGTATTCGAACAACTATTCTTTCATGCCTCCGGGCTGAGCCCAGCGTTCCTGCAGGCCTTCCTGGTGAAGCTCCAGGCATCTGCGGCACCGGAAGCAGCAGCGCGGGCGCTGGCCGAGGTCAACCGCACGTTGGGTGTACTTGAACGTGCGCTGGAGCGGGGCAAGTTCGTTGCCGGTCGCGAGTTCTCGATCGCGGATATCGCGCACTTTGGCTGGATCCGGCGGCACGAGTCGGTCGGCGCGAGCCTTGAGCAGACGCCAAATGTCGCTCGGTGGTTTTCGGATGTCTCTGCGAGGCCTGCGGTGATCACCGCCATTTCGAAGACCATGGCACTCGCTCAGTAACTTCTAACTCGCGACACTAGCGCGTCAGCAGCATCGAACTCAACACCGAGAACACCGTCGACGGCAATTCGGCAAGGCGGCTCACCACCACATTGTGTGGATAGAAGTCCTCGACCGCATCGGTCAGCACGCCGATTCCCAGCAGTTCGATGCCGCGCTTCTGGATCGCCGCGACGCGTTCGCGCAGATCGTGGCGCAGTACCTGCGGGTCACCGTCGCCGGTCGACGGATAGCCGTCGGAGAACACGATCAGGATCCGCCGCTCGGCTTGATGATCTGCGAGCCGCGTCGCGGCCCAGGCGAGCGCCTCGCCGTCAGGATTTTCGTGGCCGCAATCGATCGTGGCGATCCCGCTCAGATCCGTCGCGCCAAAGCGTTTATAGACTTTCAGATCGAGTCGCTCGACAAAGCGGTTATAGCGCTGCAAATCCGCGCCGGCCGCCAGTTGTCGCTCATACAGTTGCTTCATCGGCGTGGACTCGAGCGAGCAATAGCCAAGCACTTCGCAGTCGAACGACAACTGCGTCAGCGCATCGCACAGCGCGGTCGCGCACAGGCGCGCGAGCTCGATCTTGCGCCCGGCCATCGAGCCGCTGCGATCGATCAGCAAGGTCACCGCGACGTCGCGCCCTTTGGCTGCCCGCTGCGTGCGAAACGGCGTGCGGTAACCGGGCGAGGTCGCCAGTTTGGCGAGCGAGGTGCGGTCGATCTCTCCGCGTTCCTGTTCGCGACGCCAACGGATGCGTTCGTCCGCGCTCAGCGCACGCTCCAGTTTCTCCTTGAGCGGCGCGGTGTCCGCTCGGGCTTGCGCGCGAAGCTCGCGCCATGTCGCGCTGTCGCCTTGACCGGTGACGTCGGTGATCTCGTCGAATTCGGTGGCGAGCGGAATCGATAGCCGCGCGCGAGCGGTGTCTGAAGCGGTACCGGCTTCGCCTTCGGAACGTGCCGACGCTTGCTGTGCATCGGCTAGCGATTGCCCCATGCCCACCGCGTTTTCCGCTTGCGCGCCACCGCTTTTATCGGACGGCGGTGAGGCTGAGTTGTCCTGATCGGGCAGGGCTGTGTCGTCATCGTCGAGTGGCGCCGAGGAAGACGCGGCGGTTTCCGTGTCGATGTCTTCAACCGGATCCGCGGTGAACACCATGCTGTTGACATCGCCCGCCGACAAAGCCCGCACGCGCGCCACCAAGGCCTGCGCTGCCGCGATGCTATGCGCGGTCGAACGGCTTCTGCGCGACTCGTCCAGCAGATCCTGGGCGGCGTGCAGCGCGGCCAGCAGGGAATGGCTCGCTTCGGTCCGGGTCGGTTGCTCGTCCCACAGCGCGCGCTCCACCAGCCAGACCAGCCGGTCGCGCCAATGCAGCTTCGGCCAGCGTTGCCGCGCCTGCTCAGCGGCATGCGCTCGCAGTTTACCGATGAACCAGCGTGCGCCCGGATACTCGTCGAGCAGTTGCGAAGAAACGCGGCGATCCTCGATCACCTGCGCGAGATTCGCCGCCACGCCCGGCGGCAGCGCGTCCATCTGTGCGAGTGACGAATGTTTGGCGCGTGCCACCAGCAGATCCAGATAGCCGATCAGCACGTCGCGCTCGACGCCGCCGCTCAACTCGTAATCGGGAATCACGATGCGGCCCGGCTCCACGCGGGGCCCATCCGGACTGAAGGCGACCGTCACGCCGTATTGCCCGGTCAGCACGCGCGCCACTTTGCTGAGCGTCGATTCAAACGCGAAGCCTCGCGTGTCGCGCATTGCGTGCATGGCGTTCATGGTGCGTGTTGTGCGTGTCGTGGTCACTGACCGTCAGGCAGCCGGCGCAATGTGATGGCGAACGATGCCGCGAATCAGCGCTGCGTCTTCGGGGCTAACCTTCGCATAGATCGCAGGACCGGCGGCGCGTTCGGGTTCGCCGGTGCGCAGCATCAACTCGGCCCAGTCGAGCAGGCGCCGCGTGGAAAATGCGCTCGACAGGTCTTCGCGAGCGAACGCCGCACGGCAGTCGGCGGCAATCGCGGCGAGGGTGGCGGCGAGCGCGCGTGTCATGTGCGGGGCGAGGGTGCGCATCAGCACGTCGGCTTCTTCGGCGGGCGTCAGATAGTCCAACATATAGACGCGCCAGCGATCGAGAAACGCCTCGTTCATCAGATTCGCGCCCTGATACAGATGACGGAACTGGCTCATCGCACCGACCGCATTGGCCGTCGCGAACAGCCGGAACGCAGGATGCGGCGCGACGATCTCATTGCCTTTCTCTTTCAGCACGAGACGCCCGTGCGGTTCGAGCACGGCGGTGAGGGCAGCGAGAATCGACGGCTCGGCGAAATCGATTTCGTCGACGATCAGCCAGAGGCCCTCGCGCATCGCCGTGGGCAGCACGCCGTCCACCCAGATCGTCTCGCCGCCCTTGACCGTCCAGAAGCCGACAAAATCGCCGACGGTGGTTTGCCCGTTCATGTTCGAGCGCAACACGCCGTGATGCGAGCGCGCGGCGACCTGTTCAATCAGGCTGGTCTTGCCGGCGCCGGTGTGACCGATCAGCATGACGCGCCGGTTCTCCACGATATCTTCGACGATGTCGTTAAAGCGCTCGGAAAACAGATAGGCCGGATTGATGCGAGGCACGAGCGGATTGTCGACGCCGCAGGGCACGTCGACACGACCGATGCGTACCGTTTCGCCCGCGTCCTCTATCTGCAGATGGCGCTTCGCCGCCGAGGCCAGCGCCGCAACGCGCTGCAACTCCGGCATGAAGGCCACCCGTTCTGCAGCGCCTGCTTCGTCCGCGGCGTCGGGCGTATCGATTGCAAAACCTTCGCGGCGCCATTTCTTCAGCTTCGCGCGCAGGTTTTCCGCGTCGACCACCAGATCGATATCGACCGAGCCGGTGCCGTTGCCGTCATCGACGCCATGTTCGAGCCGATAGTTTTCCGGCCGGTCCGCCACGCTGACGCGCCACCATTCCGCGCCGTTTTCTGTCGCACGTTGGTAAAGGCCAAGGTTTTCGTCTTCGGTCAGTTCAGGCACGTTCATGGCGAGTGGCAAAGGATGAATGGGCAAACGATCAATGCGTTTCTATTTGGCTGATGCCGAATGACCGACTATCTTATCGTGAGTACCTTTCGATCTCATCGATGAGGATTTCTTTTGAGGCGCGCCAATTCCACTGCGGATTTTCAATGCCGGGCGCGCAGTCCGCAAATGCTTATTGCGTCAAACGGATAGGCCAGCAAGCACCGATCACCTATAGTTCGGCGCGAAACGTGTAGTTTTACAACATTCTATTCTCGACAAAGAAACTCACGGCAAAACAATGATGAGACTACATACAAAATTAGTGGCCGCGCTGGCGGTGATCAGTCCGCTGGCCTATGGTCAAACCAGCGTGTCGTTATATGGCCGTCTCGACGGCGGCGTGGAATACCTGAATCACATCAATAATGGCGCGGGCGGCAGTTCGACCCGTTGGAGTGCGGAAGGCGGCGATTGGGGCACCAGTATGCTGGGCCTCAAAGGCAATGAAGATCTGGGCGGCGGGCTGAATGCGATCTTCAACCTCGAAACCGGTCTGCAAATCATGAACGGCACCACGGGTGGCGGACGGTTGTGGTCACGGCGTGCTTTCGTCGGCCTGAAGAGCGACCAGTGGGGCACGCTGCAGGCCGGGCGCAATCTGTTCATCGATAGCGACGGCGTGTGGGAATTCGACCCGTTCGTGCAGGAGGCATTTTCGTCGGCATCGCTCGTGCGCGGACGTAACTGGCAGCAGACGAGCAACAACGTCGAGTATCACAGCCCGGTGTTCTGGGGCTTCGACGTGCAGGCGCAATACGCTTTCGGCAATCAGGCGGGCGCGTTCAACAGCGGTGCAGCAGGCGAGTTTGGCCGCTCCGACGGCATCATGCTGACGTATCACTCGCCGCTCTTCGACGTGCGCGGCATCTACGACGAACTGCGTGACAGCAACGGCCGCTTCAGCAATATCTTCCAGGCTTCGCGCGAATATTTCGCCGGTGCGAATGTGCATTTCGATGCGTGGAAGATTCAGGGCGCCTATACGCATTACTCGGCGCCGGATTCACCGGCGGGCGTGGCCGACACTGCCGATCACTACTGGCTCGGCGCGACGTACAACATCCAGTCCCGCTGGGCGGTAACGGCGGGCGGCTATTACATCAAGGTCGGCGACGGCGGCAGCGATGCCGCGCACGACCCGTCCGGCCACGCGATGATGTACGTGCTCGGCACCACCTATAACCTCTCGAAGCGGACCTTCGTGTACGGCACGGTGGGCTACGTGCGCAACGGCAGCAACTCGAATTTTTCGCTTGAAGCGTCGCCGCGCGATGCCACCAATAACACGAGTCCACTCGCCGGCGAATCGCAAACCGGCGCGTATGTCGGGATGCTGCATCAGTTTTAATGCGGCTTCAGTGGTACGTTCGTAACGGCCGTCCGTACGACGGTCGCCGCAACCCGTTGAGGCAACAACAACCGCGTGTCGATTTGCCCAGGCGCACTGGAGCCGAGTTCATCGGATTTCCAGTGCGCGCTGTTTTACTCCCCTCCCAATCTCGCGCTGAGCCGATTCCGCTTCGGGTGGAACAGGTATTGCTGAACGCCGGTACGCAGCTTGCTGCCATTCGAATAGGCGCACCGGACCAGAGGTGCAGGGATAGGGATATACACATGGCGCGACATAAGGCCGACGTGGTTGACGACGACTTCGAGATTTACGCCAGCTATCACGGAACAGGCGACGGCCGTTACATAGGTGGATTGAAAGTCGTCAGAAAAGCCGACAGGCGGATTCTGTTTCCATTCGATGGCGCACCCGAGATCGGCCCGTACGCGACTGCCGACGAGGCGCGCCGCGCGGCGATCGACTACGGCCGCGAGATCGTGGCCGCCGACCGTGCGGCCCCCGAGAAGTAACGCGCCAGGTAAAGCCGCAAGCCGTTTGAAAGAACCATCTCCAATCATCGGCACAACACGGCACAGGATGTAACGCGCCGTGCAGATTTACGCGCATCGGCGCATCATCGATGAGCCTTGTGGTCCTCAAGCGTTCTTCCAGACGAACACCGGTCGCCGACCACGCCGATTCAATACGCGTCCCGGCGACGTCTCCAACCGCCGAACAAGGAGTGTCCCCATGCAAAACGATCCCGCCCTCGATCAGTTGTGCATCAACACGATTCGCACGCTGTCGATGGACGCTGTGCAAAAGGCCAATTCCGGTCACCCCGGCACGCCGATGGCTTTGGCGCCGGTCGCCTACCATCTGTGGCAAAACCACCTTGTTTATGATCCGGACGAGCCGCTGTGGCCGAATCGCGACCGCTTCGTGCTCTCGGTGGGGCACGCGTCGATGCTGTTGTACTCGCTGCTGCATCTGGCGAACGTCAAGGCCGTGGACCACGACGGCAAGCCGACCGGTGCGCCCGCCGTCTCGCTCGACGACATCGAACATTTCCGCCAGCTCGACAGCAGGACGCCTGGCCACCCCGAATTTCGTATGACCAGCGGCGTGGAGACGACCACCGGTCCGCTCGGCCAGGGGCTAGGCAATAGCGTCGGCATGGCGATGGCGGCACGCTGGCACGAAAGCCACTTCAACAAACCCGATGCGCCCCTGTTCGACTACCGCGTGTACGCGCTATGCGGCGACGGCGACATGATGGAAGGCATCTCGCACGAAGCGGCGTCGCTTGCAGGGCATCTGAAGCTGTCGAATCTGATCTGGATCTACGACAGCAACCGCATCACCATTGAGGGCCACACCGACCTCGCTTATAGCGACGACGTGGAGAGCCGTTTCCGCGGCTACAACTGGCACACGATGCACGTAAACGATGCCAACGACGCCGCGGGGCTGGAAGCGGCATTTGCCGAAGCAAAAAGCATCACGGACAGGCCGACGCTGATCGTGGTCCACAGCATCATCGCCTGGGGCGCCCCGCACAAGCAGGACACCTCCGCTGCGCATGGCGAGGCGCTCGGTGTCGAAGAAGTGGCGCTGACCAAGAAGTTCTATGGCTGGCCCGAAGACAAGTTCTTCTACGTGCCGGACGGCGTGCATGAACGCTTCGCGCAGGGCATCGGCGCACGCGGCAAGGCGGCGCGCGAGGCATGGCAGGCGAAGTACGACGCGTACAACAGGCAATACCCGGAACTGTCACGCGAATTCGCACAGATGGAAGCGCACGAATTGCCGGAGGGCTGGGACAGCGACATCCCTACGTTCGATACAGACCCGAAGGGCATCGCCTCGCGCGACTCCTCAGGCAAGGTGCTCAACGCGATTGCCGCACGCGTGCCATGGATGATCGGCGGTGCGGCCGATCTCGCGCCGTCCACCAAAACGAATCTGAAGTTCGAAGGCGCGGGCAGCTTCGAATCCGACGACTATGGCGGGTGCAACCTGCACTTCGGGATTCGCGAGCACGGCATGGGCGCGGCGGTGAACGGGCTCGCGTTGTCGAATATGCGCCCGTTCGGTTCGACCTTCCTGATTTTCAGCGACTACATGAAGCCGCCGATTCGCCTTTCCGCAATCATGGAAGTGCCGGCGATCTACGTGTTCACGCACGATTCGATCGGCGTCGGCGAGGATGGTCCGACCCATCAGCCGATCGAGCAACTGGCTTCGCTGCGTGGCGTGCCGGGACTGACCCTGCTGCGCCCGGGCGACGCGAATGAGGTCGCCGAAGCGTGGCGCGTGGCGATGTCACATCCGCGACGGCCGTCGTGCATCGTCGTGTCGCGTCAGGCGTTGCCGACCCTGGACCGCACGCGCTATGCGTCGGCCAAAGGCGTGCAGAAGGGCGCTTACGTGCTCGCCGATGCGCCTGACGGGCAGAAGCCTGAAGTGATTCTGCTCGCCACGGGCAGCGAATTGTCGCTATGCGCCGACGCCTACGAGAAGCTCAAGAGTGAAGGGATCGCGGCGCGAGTGGTGTCGATGCCGTCGTGGGACATCTTCGAGCAACAGGACGAGGCCTATCAGGATTCCGTGCTGCCGCCCGATGTGGATGCGCGCGTCGCTGTCGAGCAGGCGGCAACGCTGGGTTGGGACCGCTATGTCGGGCGGCACGGCGCGCAGGTGGTGATGCATACGTTCGGCGCGTCCGCGCCGTTCGCCGATCTGAAGAAGAGGTTTGGCTTCACGTCCGAGCATGTGTATGACGCGGCGAAGCAGCAGATTGCGCGGGTGAAGGGTAAGAGCAGCAAGGCGTAGGGTGTGTCTGCAGACGGTCGTTCACGCCGCTGTCATGGCTGAACGACCGTCTGCGCTGCAGCGATCTCAATCCTGCCGGCAGTGTTGTCGAGCGTGCTGCGATAACCGCGCGATTGCATTTCGGCGAGACGGCTCAGCGTTCTCGACAGATCGTGCGCGCCTTCGAGTCCGCTCAGCGCCGCCTCGATCGGCTGATCGGACGCGATGAACAGCGCGCATTTGCGGTCGTAGAAGATATCGACAAGCCATATGAGCCGCTGCAGCGTATGCGCTTTGGCGAGCCATTCAGTGTGCACCTGGTCGAGAATCAGACCGTGCCAATGCTCGGCGAGGTCCAGATAGTCAAGGTGTGAACGGCTCGCCACGCACAGGTTGTCGAAGTCCACCCATAGCAACGCAGCACCTGCGGCGCGCGCGGCGAGCGGCCGGCCTGCCGCGCTGACGGTGGCAGGCTCCAGCGTCTCGTTGCCTTCATAGCGCTCGAAAATTTCCAGGAGCGCGTCGCCAGTTGCCGCGTCGAGCGGTGCAAAGAAATGCGACAGCGCGGCTTCTTCGCCGCCGAAACGATAATCGCGTGCGCCGTCGAAGTGAATCATCGTGAAGCAACGTTTGATCTGTTCGATCGTCGGCAGGAAACGCTCGTGAAACTCCGGGTCGGACAGCAGGGCGTCCGGTGCGTAGTTCGAGGTCAGCACGATGCGCGTGCCCAGGCCGATCGCGGTATCGAGAAACCGGCCCATCAGGAACGCGTCGGCGATATCGTGCACGTGAAATTCGTCGAAGCACAGCAGCTCCACGCCGTCGAGCCATTGTCGCGAGACCGACCCCAGCCGGTCGTCGTCGCGCGGCTCATTCACCAGGCGCCGGTTCATCTCGCGCAGAAATTCGTGGAAATGCAGGCGCCGCTTCCGGCAGCTTGCCAGCTCAAATACCGTATCGACCACCAGGCTTTTGCCGCGACCGGGCAAGCCGTGGCAATAGACGCCCTGATGTGCCGGCGTGGAACCGGACTTTGTGCGTCGCCCGTTTGTCCCGTTTGCGCCCAGCAACGTGACGAGCGCCGCGATGGCATCGCGCTGAGTTGCATCGGGAACGATGTCGTGCGCGGCGAGGGCACTGATTACCTGATCATCGAGCATAGGCTGAAGTTTCTGTGCGTTAGCGGCTCAATACGCGTTGTAACTCCCGCGGATCGACAGGCTTGGTGAAATGATGGTCGAAGCCTGCTTCTTCAGCGGTCTGCTTGTCCTGCTGCTGACCCCAGCCGGTGACGGCGATCAGCAGAATGTCGGCGTCCTGATGATCGTGGCGAATGCGCCGCGCCAATTCATAGCCGTTCAGGCGCGGCAAGCCGATATCGAGAATCACCGCCTGCGGTGCGAATTCGCCGATCAGTTCCAGCCCGGCGATGCCGTCGCCGGCTGTGCGCACCTCGTGGCCTTCGAGTTCGAGCACCATGGCGAGGCTATCGGCGGCGTCCGCATTGTCGTCGACGATCACGACGCGCAAACCTGCCGTACGCGGCATCTCGGCCGGCGAACTCTCCGACTGCTCCGGGGTCGCTTTCGATAGTGGCAGGCGGATCACGAACTCGCTGCCGGTGCCTGGACCGTTGCTGAATGCGGCGACCGTGCCGCCGTGCAGTTCGGCGAGGCCGCGCACCAGCGCGAGACCGATGCCGAGACCGCCTTGCGAGCGCTCCAGCGCCGGGGCGAGTTGCGAGAACATTTCGAACACGCTGTCCAGATGCTCGCGCGGAATGCCGATGCCGGAATCGCGCACGACGATCACCGCTTCATCGCCTTCGCGCTCCGCGGCGAGCGAGATGCTGCCGCCGGGCGGCGTGTACTTGGCCGCGTTGTTCAGCAGGTTCAGGATCATCTGCGACAGGCGTGTGGGATCGGCGTCGAGATAGAGCGGCTCGCGCGGCAACGTCACGCTCAGATGATGCGCCGACGCCTGCACGGTGGGCCGCGCCGCTTCCATGGCGGATTGCATCGCACGCGCGAGTTCGAGCCGCTGCTTGCGCAATTCGAGCTTGCCCTGCGTGATGCGCGACACTTCCAGCAGGTCGTCGACCAGATGCGTCATGTGCTGCAATTGCCGGTCGAACACGTCGCGAGACCAGCTCAATTGCGGGTCGGCGAATTCCTTCAGACGCAGGATTTCGAGCACGTTGCGCATCGGCGCGAGTGGATTGCGCAACTCATGCGCGAGCGTGGCGAGAAATTCGTCCTTGCGGCGATCGGCTTTTGAGAGTTCCAGATTCAGGCGCTGCAATTGCTGTTCGGCGCGCCTGCGCCCGGTGATGTCGCGGCTCACGCTGACCGCGCCATAGATGTCGCCACGCGCGTTTGCCAGCGGTTTGACCACCGTTTCACAGACCCCGCGTGTGCCGTCGCGCCGCACGAAAGTCAGTTCGCGGCGCCACGTGCCGTCCGCGGCGAGGGCGGCGAGCACTTCCCGGTGGATGCGTAACGCGTCTTCCGGCGGATAGAACATGGCGATCGGCTTGCCGAGAACTTCGCGCCGGCGATAACCCAGCACGCGCTCGCCTCCGGCGTTGAAATCGGTGATGTTGCCGCGCAGGTCGGTGATAACGATCGCGTCGCTCAGGTGTTCGAAAATCGCTGCCTGGCGCAGCAGCACGGTCTGCGCGTCCTTGCGCTCGGTGATGTCGATGCCGAGGCCGTAGATTGTCAGCGGCTCGCCCTGGCGGTCGTAGGTGGCGCGGCCACGGCCTTCCATCCAGCACCAGTCGCCGCTTGCATGCAGGAAGCGGAATTCGGCGACGTAGTCGTCACCGCTTTTCACCGCATGATCGACTGCCTCGTTGAGCGCAATCAGGTCGCCGGGATGAATCAGTTCGAAAAAGCCACCGGGCATTTTCGCAAACCGTCCCTCGGCGAAGCCCGCGAGCGCTTCCAGTTCGCGGCTCCACCAGAATTTGCCTGACTTCGACTCGTGCGACCACGCACCCATGCGCGCCCCGCGCATGGCGAGGCTCAGCACGTCGCGGCTTTCCTGCAATTCTTTCTGAGCGAGTTGATGCGCGGAGACAGACGCTTCTGCGTTGCGGCGCGCAAGCAGCAAGTCCTGCTCGTACTTGTGACGATCCGCGACGATCAGCACCGCCACTTCGAGGTAGCTGCTTTCGCCGTGATCGCGGCGCACCGCGTTGAGCAGCATCGGCACCATGTGGCCGTCCCGATGCAGCATGTTCAGTTTGACCTCGGCCACCGAACCCTGCATTTGCAGCAGCGGCGACCAGTGCGTCCGATGGAACACCTTGCTGTCGACTGTCAGCAGATCCTGAATGTGCTTTACCTCGGCAAGCTCCGGCGCGCTATAGCCGAGCCAACTGCAGAAGGTTGCGTTCACACGCAGGATCCAGCCGTCGGGGGTGGTCACGAGCAGGCCGCAGGCGGCGTGCTCGAACAAGGTATCGGCGGACGGCAAGGGGCGGTGCGTGCTTTGCATCGTCTTACAGGCTCAGCGGCGCGAGGTGGCGTTGCATGCGCTGGTCGCCGACACCATGCGCCAACATCATGGTCCGCTTGCCGCTACCGAAAATCTTTACGTTGTTGCGCTTCGTGACGCTCATCGTCGAGTCCTGTGGCCTGCCGGGATGGGTAGGGAATACGCCAGGCCCGGCATCGATGCGGAATGTTACCGCAGTCTCGCCGCGAGGCCTGGGCTGCGCGCCGACATGGAAAAGTCATTCGTATCGTTGGCATGCCCGGTTCGCGACGGCGGTCTCAGCCCGGCTGTGCGGGATAACCCGCAAGCAGGAATCCTCAATGCGACGCCGTTTTTCGACAAAATTTCGCGTTTTCCTTCAACTGAAGTTTGCGTGTTTTCCCCAACTCGCAGTGACTATATTCGCTCGTATACAACGGGCCGATGATGCAAAGGTGAATATAAAGCCATGCGCAATGCACGCAGCAAGGGCGGCATGCACGGCGGAAGTGCGTTTCATCCGTATTTCAACGCAATATTCCGTGCTTGCGCACGATGTGTCCGGAGGCGTCAAGACAGCATAAATCAGGAAGCGGTAGTCGGCCCAGTACGGTATGGTGATGAGGTAGCGCGTGTGCAGCGGCGGATCGAGCGTGGTGTGGCGAAAACCGAAGCGTATGCCTGGCGAGCGATAAGCGCTTGCCGCGCGGTGGGAGCGAATCTTGCACGCATGTTCCTCGATGCCCAAACGTGGCACCAGAAAGAAGCCGGGAGACCAGGGTGACGTTCGACGACAGAATGGACGAGAGCGATGACGTCGTGGTTTGGCGGACTATTCAGTATGCGATGGCATCAAACCGTCGCGTGCTCGTGGTCGACGATTACCGCGAGGCGGCCGAAGCTTTGCAGATGCTGCTGAGCGCCGACGGCTTCGAGTGCCGCGCGCTGTGCGATCCGCTCGCCGTGTGCGGCATGGCCTGTGAATGGCAGCCGTTCGCCGTTCTGCTCGACATCAAGATGCCCGGCCTCGATGGTCTCGAGCTGGCTCGCCGCCTGCGGGCCAACCCGTTGACTTCGGACATGCTGCTGGTGGCCTGTACGGCTTTTGCTTCGCGCGAAGACAAGGTGCGCGCCAAGGCCGCTGGTTTCGATGCGCATTGTGCCAAACCCCTGACACCGGAGCGCCTCTTGCGCGTGCTCGAGTCTGCCGCCGCGTTGCATACTGTGGGACCACAGTAAAGACGGCGTATTTATGCCCGATGCGTTAATTCCTCTGCGAAGTTCTCACCGGTCAGCCGGTTCAGCGGACACTCTTTAGCCCGCGTCATTCCTGTCTCCATTCATGCACGGCGAATGCATCGTATGCAGTGCTTGCACTGCGACGTCCGTGCGTTTTTCCGTAGTTGCCTGAAGGACGCCTTGTGCTGCGTGCGCAACACTCAGGTCCATAATTTGCTGGAGCAGCAAGCTTGCGCGCTTAAAACACGTGCGCAAGCGCCTTCAGCTTCCACAGGAATCCCTATGTCATCCCAGGCCAGCTATTCGACGCGCATCGCGGAAGGCACACCTTTCCCGCTTGGTGCGACGTGGAACGGAAGCGGCGTGAACTTCGCGCTGTTCTCAGCGCATGCAACCGGAGTCGAACTCTGTCTGTTCGATGAAACCGGCAAGACAGAAATCGAACGCATCGAGCTTCCGGAGTACACCGACGAGGTCTGGCACGTGTTCGTGCCGAATCTGAAACCGGGTGCGGTGTATGGCTATCGGGTCCACGGACCCTATGAACCGGAAAAAGGACATCGCTTCAATCCGAACAAACTCCTGCTCGACCCCTACGCCAAAGCGCATATCGGCGAGCTCAAATGGGCGCCGGAAATTTTCGGCTATACGCTTGATTCGGAAGAGGGCGACCTGTCATTCGACGAGCGCGACAGCGCGCCCTTCGTGCCGAAGTGCAAGGTGGTCGACGCCAACTTTTCGTGGAGTCATCCGGAACGCAATGCGCTGCCCTCGGAGCGCGTGATCTTCTATGAAACGCACGTGCGCGGATTTACCAAACGTCATCCCGAAGTACCGGAGAATTTGCGTGGCACCTTTGCGGGACTCGGCCAGCAAGTGGTGCTCGATTACATCAGGAGCCTCGGTGTCACGTCGGTCGAATTGATGCCGATTCAGACCTTCGTCAACGACAGCCATCTGCTCGACAAAGGCCTCACCAATTACTGGGGCTACAACACGATCGGCTTCTTCGCGGCCGACCCGCGCTTCTTCGCGTCGTCGATCGACTCGGTCGGCGAATTCAAGGAGATGGTCGACCGTTTTCATAATGCCAACCTCGAAGTCATTCTCGACGTGGTCTACAACCACACCGCGGAAGGCAACGAGCGTGGTCCGACGATCTCCTTCAAAGGCATCGACAACGCGTCTTACTATCGATTGATGCCGGACGAGCCGCGCTATTACATCAACGATACCGGTACCGGCAACACGCTCAATCTGTCCCATCCACGCGTGCTGCAGATGGTCACCGACAGCTTGCGCTACTGGGTGACGGAGATGAAGATCGACGGTTTCCGTTTCGACCTCGCCACGATTCTCGGCCGTGAAACGCACGGGTTCGACGAAGGCGGCGGCTTCCTCGACAGTTGCCGGCAGGACCCGGTGCTCTCCGCCGTGCGACTGGTTGCTGAGCCGTGGGACTGCGGCCCCGGTGGCTATCAGGTGGGCGGCTTTCCACCCGGCTGGGCCGAATGGAACGATCGCTTTCGCGATACGGTGCGCGGCTACTGGAAGGGCGACGAAGGCGAGGTCCCCGATCTTGCCAAACGCCTGACCGGTTCGGGCGACAAGTTCAACCATCGTGGGCGCCGTCCGTGGGCCAGCGTAAACTTCGTCGCCGCGCACGACGGTTTCACGCTCAACGATCTGGTCTCGTACAACGACAAGCACAACGAGGCCAACGGCGAAGACAACAAGGACGGCCACTCCGACAACAAGTCATGGAACATGGGCATCGAAGGCCCGACGGACGATGCGGAGATCCGGCAGCAACGCGAGCGTCAAAAACGCAATCTGCTGGCCACGTTGCTGCTCTCGCAAGGTACGCCGATGATCCTCGCGGGCGACGAATTCGGCCGCACGCAGAAGGGCAATAACAACGCGTATTGCCAGGACAATGAGATCAGTTGGGTCGATTGGGAAGGCATCGACGACGACGGCCGTGCACTGACCGAGTTCGTCAAGAATCTGACCACGCTGCGCCATCGTCTACCGGTACTGCGTCGCGGGCGCTTTCTCACCGGCGAATACAACGAGGCGCTCGACGTGACCGACGCGCGTTGGCTTTCTCCTGACGGCACCGATCTTTCGCAGGAACAGTGGGACGATCCGTCGATGCGCTGCTTCGGCCTCGTGATCGACGGACGCGCTCAGGCGAGCGGCATTCGACGTCCCGCGTCCGACGCGACCTTGCTGCTGGTGCTGAACGCGCATCACGACGTGGTCAATTTCACGCTGCCCGAGATTCCCGAGGGCGATCAGTGGACCTGTCTGCTGGATACGAATATGCCGGTGCGCGCAGAGTTGCCGCAATTCAGCGCCGGCGACGCCTATCAGGTGACGGGCCGTTCACTGCTGCTGTTCGCACTCGACGCGCCAAGCCGCGCGACGCAACGCGTGTTTGATCGCCTGGAAGAACAACTCACCACTGACGAGAACGAACGCCCGGCGGGAACGTGACGAGTGCGGTTCACATGACCCGTTACGTCTGACTAAATGGGACCTACCCGGAACCAACTCGCCTGAGTGTTCTTCACCGCGCTGCAACACGCGGTGAACGGCCTATCAGTGGACGCCCTACGTGCGCAATGCGTGTGCCCGACTAACGGCCGCCACACGTGCGTCGTTTCCGTCACGAGCCACGCTATGGAGAACGGCGGAAGTGCGGTAAATTCCGGGGAGCGGAAAAAGCGCACGGACAACGCGGGGCGCGTCGTGCACGACCACCCCGACCCGTACTCATCTTTCATGGAGATCGTGACCGTGCAACGTGCCGAACGTGTTGCAGTCGATTTCCCCATGCCGTCGCGTAATTTCGCGGTGACGCGGCGCGTGCTTCTGATCGTGCTCGCGGTTTCGATTGTGTTTCCTTTGGCCTGCCTCGCGGGTTACGGGTATTTCGATTACCAGCGCCGGATTGCCGATTCGAACGACATGATCGACCGGCTCGCGCGCGTCACCGAGGAAGAGGCCGTCAAGGTGCTGGACCTCGACCAGCAGATGGCCTCGCGTATCGTCGACCTGCTCGGCAACGACAATGACGCGCAGATTCGCGCGCAGGAAGCCGGCTTGCACGACCGTCTGCGGCAAATCGGCGGTGACTTTCCGCAGGTCGCATCGATTTACCTGCTCGGTGCGGATGGAAAACTGCTGGTGTCGAGTCGCGCTTATCCGGCGCCGGTCATGTCGAATAGTCAACGTGAAGACTTCACTGCCGCCAAGGCGATGCGGCCGCAACCCTATTTCTCACTACCCTTATTCGGGCCGCTGTCGCAAACCAATGTGTTCAACACTGCGACCGGCCGCTCGGGCGAGAATGGGCAATTCCTGGGCGTGGTGTCTGTGGCGTTGCGCACCGACTACTTTTCGCGCTTCTACCGTGAACTGACGAATGGCGATACGTCGCTCTCGCTAGGTCTGTACCGTCAGGACGGCAGCTTGCTGGTGCGTTATCCGGCGTGGCCGAGCGGCGCCAAGCCTACCCAGCAAAGCGCGTTCATCGCGGCATTGCGCGACAAACAGTTATTCGGCCATATCCGTCTGACGTCAACGGTCGATGGCGTTGAACGGCTGCTGGCGTTTCGCCGCGTCGGCGACTACCCGCTCTATGTGATGAGCGCGTATGAAGCGGGCTCGATCGACGCCGCGTGGCGCGAGCATTTCATGGCGATCGCGGCGATCACGGCCGTGCCTTGCGTGGCGATCTGGCTGCTGGTGTTTTTCTCATTGCGCCAGCTTGCCGGCGAGCGCCGCGCGTGGGAGCGCTGGCAAGGCGAAGTGGCGATGCGTCTTTCTGCCGAGGCGTCGAGCCGGCAATTGCAGCGCATGGGTGCGCTCAGCAATCTCGTCGCCAATGTCGCGCACGATTTCAACAATCTGCTGATGGTCGTATCGGCCAACACCGAACTCGCGCGCTTGAAGCGCTATAACAACCTGGAAAAAGAGGTGCAGGCCGTCGAGCGCGCCACCGCCACGGCGGGATCGCTGACGCGGCGGCTCCTGAGCGTGGCGAAAAAACAGCCGCTCAAGCAGGAACCGGTCAACCTCGCCACATGGTTGCCGAGCGCCGCGCCACTCATCGACGCGGCGCTCGGCGACAACATCGAAATGGCCTTGAACATGGTCGACAACGTCTGGCAGGTGCTGGCCGACCCGACCGACCTCGAATTCGCGATCATGAATCTGGCGGTCAACGCGCGCGATGCGATGCCGCGCGGTGGCCGCTTCGTGATCCGTTGCCAGAACAACCGTCTGGTGGGCAGCGACACCTTGCTGCCCGACGGCGAATACGTGCTGATTGCCTGTTCCGACGACGGCGAAGGGATGCCCGAAGGCGTCGCCCGTCGCGCGTTCGAGCCGCTGTTCACCACCAAGCTGCGCGGCTCGGGCTCCGGCCTCGGCCTCGCCCAGGTCCTTGCCATGTGTGAACAGGCCGGCGGCACGGCCAAAATCGACAGCGTGCCGGGCAGTGGCACAACGGTCAGACTGTATTTGCCGCGCTATCGCGATCGGCAGAAGGCGGTAGTGCCCGATGTAGAAACTGCGCAACAGCCGGCACCGGCTCCAATGGGCGTCGTATTGCTGGTCGAAGACAACGAAGAGGTGGCGGCGGGCGTAGCCGCCGTGCTGGAAACCTTCGGCTGCGAAGTGCGGCATGAGCCGACCGCCGACCTGGCGCTCGACGCGCTGAGCGGTGGCGCGAAGTTCGAACTCGTGCTGTCCGACATTCAGATGCCTGGCAAGCTAAACGGCATCGACCTTGCGGAGAAAGTACGCAGCGCGTGGCCGGCGCAGAAGATCGCGCTGATGACCGGCTACGCCGACGAGCTCGAACGGGCGCGCCGGCTCGGCGTAGCGATACTCGCCAAACCCTTCAATATCGACGAGCTGCACGCGCTGGTTGTTTGCGAACCGTAAGGCCGCCTTGGCAAGCGCGGCACGCGTGGACGGCTCGCCGTGGGACTAGCTCTTTTCCTGCGAAGCGTCGTACTTGCCGAGCGCCGCCGCGCTGTTCAAGCGGGCGCGCTTGAGCAGTGCCTGCTGGGCTTCCTTGACGTTGCTCGCTTGTCCTTTCCATGCTTGCAGCGGCGGTTCCTGCAACGCGCGGCCATACGAGAAACTCAGATTCCACGGCAGCGGCCCGAGGCGATTCATTGCATCGAGATTGGCCGTTGCCTCTTCCGGCGTTTGCCCGCCGGACAGGAACACGATCCCTGGCACCGCCGACGGCACCGTGCGCTTCAGTATCCGCACCGTGTGCGCCGCGATGTCCGAGGTCGACGATTGCTGAGCGTGCTCAGAGCCCGCCAGCACCATGCTCGGCTTCAGCAGAATGTGTTCGAGCACCACGCGATGCCGGTGCAGTGCGTTAAAGACTTCGTGCAACACGGCCTCGGTCACTTCCGCGCTGCGTCCGATGGTGTGATCGCCGTCCATCAGTACCTCCGGTTCGACGATCGGCACGATGCCCGCTTCCTGCGAGATCGCCGCGTAGCGCGCAAGGGAGTCGGCATTCGCTTCGATGGCGAGGCGGCTCGGCAAGCTAGCCGTGATGTTGTAGACCGCGCGCCATTTCGCAAAGCGCGCGCCTTGGCGCTTGTAATCGACGAAACGCCTGGCCAGGCCGTCAAGGCCTTCGGTGATTTCGTCACCCGGGGCGAGTGCGAGCGGAATCTTGCCGAGGTCCACCTTGATGCCGGGCACGATGCCGTTCCTCGCGGAGAGTTGCGGAAAAGGCGTACCGTCGTCCGCTTTCTGCCCGAGTGTTTCTTCGTAAAGGATCACGCCGCTCACGAATTCGCCGAGCCCCGGCGTGGTCAGCAGCAGATTGCGATAGGCGCGGCGGTTTTCCTCGCTGGATTCGAGACCGATCGTCTTGAAGCGTTTGGCAATGGTCGGGCCGCTTTCGTCGGCGGCGAGAAGACCTTTGCCGGGTTGGGCCATCGCATCGACGGTGGCTTGCAGCTCGCTACGGGTGTCCATGAAGTGTGCTCCCAGTAATCCGGTTAGCGGATGAAGTCTTGTCAGACCGACGCGAAAGCCTCGGCTATCTCGGTGGCGTTAGCCGGGCGCACAATGCGTGCGACTTCGGCGCCGTCGCGCATGAAGATCAGCGTGGGCCAGAGTTTCACCTTGAAGGACCGGCCCAGCGGGCGGCCGGGGCCGTCTTCGATTTTCAGATGTCTGATGCCGGCATGCGGCTCGAAAGCTTTTGCGATCGATGCCTGTGCGCCCTGGCAGTAGCCGCACCAGTCCGTGCCGAATTCTATGACCGTGACGCCAGGGAAGGCGTCGACTTCGGCTCGTGCGGGCGCTTTGGGGGAATAGGCTGTTCGGGTTGCCATGAGTGCTCCGGTGCTTTTTTACCTGTGCCGGCAGGGCTTTCCACTGTCGCGGAGTCTCGCTGCCCGTCGATTTTTGTAAGAGTAGCAGCTATGGTCAGGATCGTCAGCGCGGGTGGCAGTTGCCTGTGCGCAGGCAAACCCACAATGCCAGCCGAAGCACAAAACCTGCTACCTCGCGCATTGCGTTACCGCCAGCGCCAAAGCATCCTGGCCTGCAGGGTTCTGGAAAAAGTCCTCAACGCCAACGTGTTGTTCCTCAGCCAGTGCCTGTATTCACACAAACGCATATTCTTGTCAACGTGACATGTTAAACGTCATGATTCGCCCTCGAGGCACCATCGCGTTCAGGAAAGGACATGGCAGAAAAGATCTACCTTCGGCACCCCGGCAAGGATGAAACGGTCGCGGTCGCCACCGGTTTCAGTTGGGGCGCGTTGCTATTGGGCTTCGTCTGGGCCATGTCGAAGAGAATGTGGTTTGCCACTTTCATCATGCTGGCGGTCAACACGTTGCTGTTTTTCTCGGGCTTGTGGGGTGAAACGATCGGCACGATCGGGCTGGTACTGTCGGTGCTGTTCGGCGTTGCGTGCGGCGTTTATGGCAACCAGTGGCACCGTTGGACGCTCGAGCAGCGCGGATACGTCGTCGTGCGTCCGGCGGGCGCGGATAGTGCTGAGGCTCAAGCCACTCACGCACGTCCCCCTGAGCAGATCCCCTGAATTGGGATGCGAGGGCGCAGGTTTACGCGTCGGCAAGCCAGGCCGATAATGCCCCGTTCGTTCCGGCCACGAAGTCTGCGCCGCGCATCGCGCGTCGCAGACTCGCTTTCCCTGACCCACCGCCACCCGTGTTGAAAACCTCCCGTTTTTTCGACCTGCTGCACATCCCTGGCTTCAAGCCGCTGGCCGCCGCCACCCTCATGCTTGGTGTGGCGATGTCGTTCACCGCTCCGTATCTGTCGCTGTTCGGCGTAGAGCGCGCCGGCATGACGCCGCTCAGGCTCGGCATCTTCATGACGCTGATCGCTGCCAGCGGGGTGCTCGCCAGCACCTTCGCCGGCCGCTGGAGCGACGCGAGCGGACGGCATCGGCCGTTGCTGCTGGCGGCACTGGTGGCCGCCGCTCTCGGTTATCTCTGTCTATGCGTAGTGCGTGACTACCGGCTGCTGCTGGCGGTCGGCATTGTGTTCATCGGTGCGGGCGGCTCGGCCATCTCGATGGTGTTCTCGTTTAGCCGCGCGGCACTGCCGGTGCCGGACCCCGCGGAGCGCGCATTCGCCAGCGCCACCTTGCGGACCATCCTCTCGGCGGCGTGGGTGTTCGGGCCGTCGGTAGGCGCACTGGTGCTCGCCGGCGCCGGTTTCTATGGGCTCTTCCTGTTCGCCGCGGCCAGTTTCGCGGCCTGCGCGACCATCGTCTGGCGCATGCGGGAGCCGCAAGGCCATCTGGGCGATCACACGGTGGAAGACACGGCCTCGGAGCCGTCGGCCTCGATCACCGTGCCGCCGCTGACCGCACCCGGCGAAGAGGCGCACGAGGACTTGCCGGGCGTCGCCTCGCAGAACGACATCCGCCGTGCCGTGGCCGCGCTCACCTTGCTGGGTCTCGCCGCGAACGCCACCATGATCGTGCTGCCGCTCTACATCGTGCACGGCCTGAACGGCACGCATCTCGACGTGTCGGTGATGCTCGGGCTCGGCGCCTTGACGGAAATTCCGATGATGCTCGCGCTCGGCGCGAAGTCGTCGACGCTGCACAAGCCGAACTGGCTGGCCGCCTGCGCAGCGGTTCACGCGCTGTATTTCGTCGCGATGTCGATGGCGGGGACTGTCCATGTGCTGATTCCGATGCAGATACTCAATGCGTTCGTGGTCGCGGTGACTTCGTGCCTCGGCATGGTCTACGTGCAGGATCTGATGCCGCATGCACCGGGCCGCGCAACGGCGTTGTTCTTCAACGCTGCGCGGGTCGGCTCGATTCTCTCCGGCGTGTTGTCGGGTTTGCTGGTCCAGGCTTTCAGCTATCGCGGCACCTTCCTGTTCTGCGGATTGCTGGCGCTTTGTGCGCTGGTGCTGTTTGCCGTGCCGGGCTATCGTTATCCGCTCATGTGGCGTGCGGTGCGGCGTTTCGCGCTCCAGCAATACGAGAAGGTCCAGGCGCGCCGGCAATAGGGCGCGCAGTTCACACGTGGCGCGCCCCTCGTGCGCCCAAACCGATCCCATTGCCCACATGCGGTGTCGCCGGCGAAAGCGTCCCGCTCTATCGCGTGCCAGAAGTGTAAGAAGGCAGTTAGCTAAATCGAAGCCTACGTCCTGACTGCAGCGCATACCGAAGCACGTCCGGAACTTCTGACTGCGCAAAACCTCAGCAAAGAAGCGTATCGTCGTTCGATGCAGACGGGGATGCCCGATTCACTGCATGGACGGTGCGAGGCGGCTACCGTGTGTCCGTCGGATCACACGAAACGCAACTACAGTTAGGAGAGCCACTTGCCGCCTGCGAAGCGCGCGGCATGGCCGCAGCACACCGAGCCAGATCGAGCAGCGCAACGAGACACTTTCCGGAGCGAGATATGCAACTAGGCATGATTGGATTGGGACGCATGGGCGCGGACATGGTGCGGCGCCTGACGAAGGGCGGTCAGCAATGCATCGCTTACGACGTCCAACCGGCGGCGGTGGAAAAACTGAAACAGGACGGCGTCGCGGGTGCCGCATCGCTGGAAGACCTGGTCGCGCAACTGCAAAAACCGCGCGCAGTGTGGCTGATGGTGCCCGCGGCGGTGGTCGACAGGACGCTCGAGAACCTCGTGCCCTTGCTGGAGCCCGGCGACATTGTGATCGACGGCGGCAACTCCTATTACCACGACGACATACGCCGTAGCGCCGAACTCGCACAGCGCGGGCTTCACTATGTGGACGTCGGCACGAGCGGCGGCGTCGCGGGACGTGAGCGCGGCTACTGTCTGATGATCGGCGGCGAGACTGAAGTCGTGAAACGGCTCGAACCGATTTTCTCGACGCTTGCTCCGGGTGCGGGCGCAGCGCCTGCCACGCCGGGGCGCGCAGCCGGCAGCAGCACGGCCGATCAGGGCTTCCTGCATTGCGGTCCGCAGGGCGCCGGGCACTTCGTGAAGATGGTCCACAACGGCATCGAATACGGCATGATGGCCGCGTATGCCGAAGGCCTGAACATTCTGCGTCACGCCGATGCCGGCAAACACGCGCGCGAAGCCGATGCAGAAACATCGCCGCTGCGCCGTCCCGAGCTTTACCAATACGAACTGAATCTCGCCGAGGTCACCGAGGTATGGCGGCGCGGCAGCGTGATCGGTTCGTGGCTGCTGGACCTGATAGCAGGATCGCTTGTCAGCGACGCCGATCTGCAAAGCTACGCAGGGCGCGTATCGGATTCGGGCGAAGGGCGCTGGACGGTGGCGGCAGCGATCGACGAAGGCGTGCCGACGCCGGTGCTGAGCGCGGCGCTATTCGCGCGTTTCAGTTCGCGGGGCGACGCGGATTTTGCGAACCGGGTGTTGTCGGCCATGCGGCACGACTTCGGCGGTCACGTCGAGAAAGCGGCCACGCCGGCCGATGGACACAAGAGCTAATTCCGGGGAGCCGCAATGCAAGCCTCTAATGCCACGCCTCACGACGTCGTCTTTCTATTCGATTGCGATAACACGTTGCTGGACAACGATCATGTGCTGGCGGATTTACGCGCGCAGATGAAACGGGAGTTCGGCGAGCAGAACTGTGCGCGGTACTGGGAAATTTTCGAAGGTCTGCGGGCGGAGCTTGGCTACGCCGATTACCTCGGCGCGTTGCAACGGTATCGGCTGGAGAACCCTCGGGACACACGCCTGTTGTTGATGTCGGCGTTTCTGATCGATTATCCGTTTGCGAACCGGCTGTATCCGGGGGCATTGGATGCGATCAAACATGTGTCGCAGTGGGGGCCTGCGGTGATTTTGTCCGACGGCGATGTGGTGTTCCAGCCGCGCAAGATTTCCCGTTCGGGCCTATGGGAAGAGGTGGGGGGACGGGTTTTGATCTACATCCATAAGGAACAGATGCTCGATCAGGTGATGGAGTGCTATCCAGCCCGGCACTATGTGATGGTGGACGACAAATTGCGGATTCTGACCGCCATGAAGAAGGCCTGGGGAGAGACGCTGACTACGGTTTTCCCTCGCCAAGGGCACTACGCATTCGATCCCAAGGAGATTTCCAGCAATCCGCCCGCGGATGTGACCATCGAGAGGATTGGGGAGCTGGCTGATATCGACGTCGATATGCTTCTGAGCGGCGGGACGGTAGGGGGCGCCTAGATTTTCTGCCTTTCAGCGCCCACCGGGTGGCTTGCTAGCCAAGGCCCAGCAATTTGACCAGCAAGCCGAACACGCCCACCAGCACGGCGACACCGGCGCACAACAGCACAAGCGAGAGAAGGAGAATCAGGGGCCCTTTGAGGCGGCTGGGTGTCGACATGGTGGCCGTTCAGATAGAGGGCGAGCAGCAGAGGATGCGCCAGATGCGGCCCGCCGTCGCGCATTTAGCATGAAGAGCTTAATCGCATTCACTTAATGCTCACTTAAAGTCTGGCGCAAGACCGGCAACCTCTGCCGCGCCAACGGCCCGCCAGCCGGACAGTCCAACAGCGTACAGACACGGCGGCCAATTGAGCGCATGATCCTTGCTTGGCGCGCGTCGTAACCCGATTTGCTGAAAATCGACCGCGCGCTCAACCGGATGCCCACTTTCACGTCGCAGGCGATCAAACGCAGTGCGGCCGGCGGGCCAAGGAAAAATCATGACATCCGCAATCTGGGGCATCGTAGCAGGCATGGCGCTGATGTTCGGCGCTTCGATGTACCTGCGTCAGCTTCGTCTCCTGCACCGCCCGGACCACCGTTGGACTGGCAAGAAACGTTGATTCGTCACACATCCTCGAAAAGGGAGGCACCATGTCACCAATACCTGCTCCGCGACGTTCGCCGTCGCCGTTGCGTCAGTCCGATTCGCCTGGCGCCGTGCGCGACCGGCGCGCCGAACTCGGCCGCGCCGACGAAGCGCGCGCCGAGCAACGCGAACGCGACGACACCCGCAACGATCCCAATGCCAGCAAATGGCGCTACCAGCCACCACAACGGAAAGAGAAAGAGCCGGTGTAAGGCCTTCAACTGAACACCCGCAAACGAACGAACAAACAATCGAACGGGCGTTAGCCAACGTTCGGGCCGGCAATCGGATCGGCCATTTCCCTATCGGCGCTTCCCGCGCCTACACGAAAGCGACGCACACGCGTCGCAAGATCAAACTTTGGACGATCGCGCCGAACCATGACGCGCATGTCCTGTCACACCCCTGACGATCGCCGGCCCGCCCCCAGGAACCTTGCACAACGGACCTTTTCCCTACGCTTGCGTTATGTCATGCGCATGACAGGACGGCCGCCATTGCCGGTTTTTCTTCACTGATCGCGTCGCGAACAATCGCTGCAGCACCCGCTAACCAGCCTGACAGTCCTTTTCAAGGAGTGGCACCATGGCCGAAGCAACCTCCCGTCCGTCCCCGCCGAAAACATTGGAGCCCGAAACGTTGCGCAAGATGGACCGCTACTGGCGTGCCTGCAACTACCTCTCGGCCGGCATGATCTACCTGCGCGACAACCCGCTATTGCGTGAACCGGTCAAACCCGAACACATCAAGAATCGCCTGCTGGGCCATTGGGGCTCGGACCCCGGGCAAAGCTTCCTGCTGGTGCATCTGAACCGGCTGATCAAAAAGCTCGATCTGAACGTGATCTATGTCGCCGGACCGGGCCATGGCGCGCCTGCCACGCTGGCTCATTGCTACCTGGAGGGCCACTACTCGGAAATCTATCCTGACCGCAGCGAGGACGAAGCCGGCATGCAGCGCTTCTTCCGCCAGTTCTCGTTTCCCGGCGGCATCGGCTCCCATTGCACTCCTGAAACGCCGGGTTCGATTCACGAAGGCGGCGAGCTCGGCTATAGCCTGTCGCACGGCTACGGGGCGGCCTTCGATAACCCCGACCTGATCGTCACGGTGATGATCGGTGACGGCGAGGCGGAAACCGGACCGCTGGCCACCTCATGGCACTCGAACAAATTCCTCAACCCGATTCGTGATGGCGCGGTGCTGCCGGTTCTGCATCTGAACGGCTACAAGATCGCCAATCCGACGATCCTCGCGCGGATTCCCCGTGAGGAACTCGAATCGTTGCTGACCGGCTATGGCCACAAGCCGTATTTCGTCGAAGGCGACGATCCGGACACCATGCATCAGCAGATGGCCGCGACGCTCGAACAATGCGTCGGTGAAATCCGCGCGATCCAGCAACATGCTCGTGAAGCCAATGATGCAACGCGGCCGCGCTGGCCGATGATCGTGCTGCGCTCGCCGAAGGGCTGGACCGGGCCGAAGGAAGTCGACGGCCATCAGGTGGAAGGCTCGTGGCGCGCGCACCAGGTGCCGGTGCTCGATCCGGTCACGAATAGCAAGAGCCTGAAGCTCGTCGAGAGCTGGCTGCGCAGTTATGAACCGGAATCGTTATTCGACAAAGCAGGGCGTCTGGTCGAGGAACTGCGCGAACTCGCGCCTGAAGGCACGCGCCGCATCAGCGCCAATCCGCATGCGAATGGCGGCCTGCTGTGCAAAACGCTCGACCTGCCGGCGTTTTGCGACTACGCGGTAGCGGTGAAAAAGCCTGGCGGCTCGTACACGTCGCCGACTGAGGTGCTCGGCACGTTTCTGCGCGACGTCATGCGCAACAACATGACGAATTTCCGCGTGTTCGGCCCGGACGAAACCGCGAGCAACAAGCTGACGGCCATCTACGAGGCCTCCGAGAAAACCTGGCTCGCCGAAACCATGGCAAGCGACGCAGACGGCGGTGAACTCTCGGTGGACGGCCGCGTGATGGAAATGCTGAGCGAGCACACGCTCGAAGGCTGGTTCGAAGGTTACGTGCTGACAGGACGTCATGGGCTTTTCGCTACCTATGAAGCGTTCGTCCACGTGATCGATTCGATGTTCAATCAGCACGCCAAGTGGCTGGAGAAAGCGAAGCGCGATCTCGGCTGGCGGCAGCCGGTGCCCTCGATCAACCTGCTGATCACGTCGCTGGTATGGCGCCAGGATCACAATGGCTTCACGCATCAGGACCCGGGGTTTCTCGATGTCGTGACTAACAAGAGCCCGGACGTGGTGCGTATTTATCTGCCGCCCGATGCGAACTGTTTGCTGAGCGTCGCCGATCATTGTTTGCGTTCGCGCGACTACGTCAACGTGATCGTCGCCGACAAGCAGCCGCATCTGCAGTATCTCGACATGGATTCGGCCGTCACGCATTGCACCAAGGGCATTGGCATCTGGGATTGGGCGTCGACGGATCAGGGCGTCGAGCCGGACGTGGTGATGGCTTGCGCGGGCGATATCGCGACAATGGAAGCGCTTGCCGCCGTGCAGATTCTGAAAGAGCGTTTTCCCGAGTTGAAGATCCGCTTTGTCAACGTGGTCGATCTGTTCCGCCTGATGCCTGAACATGCGCATCCGCACGGTCTGTCCGATCGCGATTTCGATTCGTTGTTTACCACCAGCACGCCGGTGATTTTCAACTTCCATTCGTATGCGTCGTTGGTGCATAAACTCACGTACAACCGCACCAATCACGGCAATCTGCACGTGCACGGCTACCACGAGAAAGGCAACATCAATACGCCGCTCGAACTGGCGATCATCAATCAGGTCGACCGTTTCTCGCTGGCTATCGACGTGATCGATCGCGTGCCGGCGCTGCGCGGTGTCGGCGACCACGCGAAAGAGTGGCTGCGTGGGCAGGTCATCGAACATCTTTCTTATGCGCATGCCGAGGGCATCGACAAGGAAGAGATCCGCAACTGGACGTGGAAGGGCTGAGCGGAGCGTGCCATGGAGACTCATGAGAAGACCGGCGAGCCGACGCAGACTCCAACTCCAACTCCAACGATTCTGGTGTTGAACAGCGGTTCGTCGTCGCTGAAATTCGGACTGTTTGCGCGCTCCGGCGGCGACGAACAATTGCTGCTGGAAGGCAGCGCCGAAGGTATTGGGCGCGGCGACGGCAGCTTGCGCATCAAGTCGCCTGATGGCCGCGTACTGGTGCAAGAAGAGGATGTGCTGGAGTCGCAGACCGACGCGTTGCAGAAGCTCGCACGCGTGCTTGCGGAGCAGAAGCGCGGGCGTCCTGTTGCGGTGGGGCATCGCGTGGTGCATGGTGGGCCGCATCTGCGAACGCATCAACGTTTGACGGCTGAAGTCCGGCAGCGCTTGCAGGACGCCGTGCACTTTGCGCCCTTGCACATTCCACCGGCGCTGGCATTGATCGACGAGGCAACCAGGATTTTCGGCGACGCCGAGCATTTCGCCTGCTTCGATACGGCGTTTCATTCCACACTTCCGGCACGCACGGCGCAGCTTGCGTTGCCGCGCCGTTATGCCGAGGCCGGTGTGATTCGCTACGGCTTTCACGGGCTGTCGTATGAATCGCTGGTGGCGCGGCTCGGTGCCGATTTGCCGCCGCGAGCAGTCTTCGCCCATCTGGGCAACGGGTCGAGTTTATGTGCATTGCAGAACGGCAAATCCGTCGATACGTCGATGGGTCTCACTCCGACCGGCGGCGTACCGATGGGCACGCGAAGCGGCGACCTTGACCCAGGCGTGCTGCTGTATCTGATGCGCGTGGAGAAGCTCGATGCCGATGCGCTGGAGACGCTGTTGAATCGCCAGAGCGGCCTCGCCGGTTACGCCGATGGCGAAAGTGATATGCAGGCGCTGGAAAAGCGCGCCGCCGCGGGCGATGGGAATGCATCGCTGGCGCTGGATGCGTTTGCTACGGCCGTGCGCAAGACGATCGGCGCCTATGCGGCTTTGTTGGGTGGGATCGATTTGCTGGTGTTCACGGGGGGAATCGGTGAACACAGTGAGGAGATTCGTAAGCGAGTGTGCGAGGGGCTTGCGTTTTTGGGGCTATCGGAAGGGGATTCAGCGGGGAAGGTGAGGGCGATTCACACCGAGGAGGAGAAGCAGATCGCGAGGCATTGCCGGATGCTGTTGCGAGCGAAAGCGGATTAGGGCAACTTCGCTTTGACGATGGCGTGATCAGAGACGCCGGTGACGCCGAACAGGCGGGAAACGTCTTCAAGTGCAGCGGCTCGTTGCTCGTTATGTTGAAGTACACCGAGCAGGGTGATGCGTCCGTGTGAGACTTTGACTTGCAGGGTGTTTGGGGGGACGGCCGTATCCCATGCCAAGCGTCTCGTGGCTTCTGCGGCGATTTGTTCATCAGTGAGCCGCATGCTTGGGTTGCTGCGCGTGACGGAGCGGGATCTGGTCATGGAGATTCCCTCGAGAGTGGACACCGATTGGACAACACTAGCAGATGTCGCTGGATTTGCCTTTGGCGACGCTTCCGGACCACCTGTCAGATCGAGTCCAGGCTAGTAAGCCTCATCGCAAAAGGGCGGCGGCCGGTTCGATGAACAACCGCGGCGGCGCGCGCAGCGCCGCCGGAAGTATGGCAGTAAGCGCCGCGCACGCAAACAAGCCCTATTGAATGGAACCCGCCAAAACCTGCGCCGTAGCCGCCGACAACGTCCACCCCAAATGCCCATGCCCGGTGTTATAAAAAACGCCGCGCCGTTTTCCGCGCCCGACCTTCGGCAACATACTCGGCAACATCGGCCTTAACCCCGCCCAAGGAATCACTTTCGAAGTCGACACCTCAGGAAAATACCGTCGAGTCCAGTCGACCAGCGGCGCAATCCGATCCGACCGGATATCCCGATTGAACCCATTGATCTCCGCCGTCCCCGCAACCCGGAACCGATCCACGCCAAGCCGGCTCGTCACGATCTTCGCGCTGTCGTCGAGCAAACTTACCCAGGGCGCGTTCTGCTGACTCACTTCATCATCGAGACATACGGTGATCGAATACCCCTTAACCGGGTAGACGTTCACGTGATCGCCAAGCATCGCCGCGAAGTCGCGGCTCTTCACACCGGCGCACACCACGATCCGCTCGAAAGCAAACTGTTGCGACTCACCTTCCAGATTGACCATCAACGAGAACCGTCCCTCAGCCGGCTGCTCGATCGCCGTAATTTCCGCGTCGTAGTGAAACTCGACACCATGCCGCACGCAAGCATCAGCCAACCCGCGCGTGAACTTGTGAATATCGCCAGTGGAATCGGAAGGCGTAAAAAACCCACCAAAAAAATCGCCATGCAACGTCGGCTCGATCGTGTGCAACTCGCTCGACGTCACCGGATTCCGGTCCAGCCCACCTTCGCGCAGCAGTTCATTCACCTTGCTGGCCGCATCGAATTCCTTGCGCGTCTTGTAGATGTGCAAAATGCCGCGCCGCTCCAGATCGAAGTCGATCCCTTCGCGCTCGGCAATCGAAAACAGATGCTCACGCGCAGCAATCGCGAGCCGCACCGTTTCGACAGTGTTCGTACGGTAATGCGGGATCTGCCGCAGAAATTCACCCATCCACGAATACTTGTGCCACGTGGGCATCGGATTGAGCAGCAGCGGGGCGTCGCGCGTGAGCATCCAACGCAAGCCCTTCAGCACCGTGGCCGCGCTGTTCCAGACTTCGGCATTGCTCGCGGACAGTTGGCCGCCGTTGGCGAACGAGGTCTCCATCGCCGCATAGCGATGACGTTCGAACACGGTGACGTGGTGGCCGCGCTGCGCAAGGGCGTGAGCAGTCGTAACGCCGGTAATGCCGGCGCCGATAATGGCGATTCGTGACATGACATGGTCCAGAGTAGTTGAGCATCACCGGTGTCGATTTCGTGTCGAAACCGGCGTCGATGCCCCATCTGTCCATGTACCTGAGAGTTTCTTCCTGTGAGCATATCGCTTGCGATCCAAGCGGTATGCAGGGAATCCCCTTCGGTGGGCGCGCACGGCGCCGCTCTCCAGATGTTCCAGCTACGCGGTCCTTTTGCCTGAGAGTTTCCGGGGCGGTTGCTCCGTCGGCGTCGTCACAATCCTCTGACGATCTCTCCCGCGCTGCATTGCAGAACGGCTCGACGATACCGGGCAATAAATTTCACCGCAAGTGTTTCTTTCGATGCAGCGCGCAATCGGCACAGTACGGTGCCATATGCAACGGCGCGTCCGCCCCACTGGCGCAATCAAAGCCATTCAACTGCCTATAGGGACTTTTTACGTGGGGGTTTAAGGCTTGAACCGGCGGCGTCGGCTATATTTGGCGGCATTGCCCGACTTCAATTCCCACAGGAGAACGCCGTGCCCGCTGCCACAACGCTGCTTGCCTTTGCCCTGGTCTCGCTCGGCATGGTGCTCACGCCCGGCCCGAACATGATCTATCTGATCTCCCGATCACTCTGCCAGGGGCGGCGCGCCGGGCTCGTGTCGCTCGGCGGCGTCGCGCTCGGCTTTGTGTTCTACATGTTTTGCGCGGCGTTCGGTATCACCGCACTGCTGTTGACGGTGCCCTACGCGTACGACGCGCTGCGTTTCGGCGGCGCGCTCTACCTGCTGTATCTGGCGTGGCAGGCGGTCAAGCCGGGCGGCCGCTCGCCGTTCCAGGTGCGCGACCTGCCGCACGACAGCCGCGGCAAACTGTTCACCATGGGGCTCGTCACGAACCTCGCGAATCCGAAGATCGCGGTGATGTATCTGTCGCTGCTGCCGCAATTTATTTCACCGGAGCACGGCAGCGTGCTCACGCAGTCGATCGCGCTGGGTTGCGTGCAAATCGTCGTCTCCGTCACGATCAACGCGTTGATTGCGACCATGGCAGGTTCGATCGCCGGGTTTCTCGCTGGGCGGCCGATCTGGCTACAGGTACAACGCTGGCTGATGGGCACCGTGCTCGCCGGTCTGGCCGTACGGATCGCGCTCGATTCGCGCCGTTAAGCCACGCGATCCAGACTCGCCTGAGTCTGCATCGCGGCCTTCCTCGCCGAGCATCGGTCAGTATCGACTACCATGCTCGTGGTGCATCACAGGCGGCCTGCCTGCGTCACGCTCACAGCGTCTTGTACATGATGGTGGTTGAATCAAGCCGCTCCTCCAGCGTGTCGCGGCAAAATTGCGGAATCACTCCGGCCGTCTGATAACCCAGCGAGGCATAGAGCGGCTCGGCCTTGTCGCCGGTGCGCGTATCGAGCGTCAGCAGGCTGCGCTGCAACTGGTGCGCACGGTGTTCCAGTTCCGCCATCAGCGCTTTGGCGATGCCCTGGCGGCGGAACGCGGGGTGGACCAGCAGCTTGCGCACCTCGGCGCGATGACGCTGGTTCGGCATCGTGTCGTAATCGAGTTGCACGGTGCCGGCGATCGCCTCGCCATGGCGAGCAACAAAAAGCACCAGCGCGCCTGCCCGCAGCGACGGCAGAACCTTGCCGCTCCAGAACGCCTCGCTCTCCTCGACGCTATACGGCAATACAAAGCCAACGCTCGCACCGTCATGGACGCAGGCACGCAGCAGCGCGCCGAGTTCGGGCAGATGGCGAACGAGGTCGTCGGCGGAAAAGGTCGTGATGGTAGTCGCGTTCATGGTGGCTCGAACTCAGACGATGAAGAGGATGTAGCGCGCCGCGCTATGCGAGGGCGTGACGAAAGCGCTGGGGCCGAACAACTGGTAGCGCAGACAGTCGCCGGGTTGCAGATCGTGACTTCGGCCGTCGACGGTGATCTGCAGTTGCCCTTCAAGCAGGATCAGATGATGTTCGAGGCCGGCTCTCGGCGACGCGTCGTATGTGATGCGTACGCCGGCATCGAGTTCGCACTCCAGCGCCTCGCCGCTCAGCGCCTGAGCGGGTGGCGACACGGAGCGGCGCCGGAAGCCGACGCTCGGGTCGACCCAGACCGGCTGCGCGTCGCGCGGCACCAGCGGCGCGAAGTCATCTTCGACCATGTGCATGAGACGCGACATCGGCAAGCCATAGGCGACGCAGAGCTTGCCCAGCACGCTCGCCGTGGGGCTCACGGCGGCGTTCTCGAGGCGCGAGAGGGTGGCGCGGCTGACGTTGCTCAGCTTGGCGAGATCGTCGAGTGACCAGTTGCGCTCGGCGCGTAATCCGCGCAGACGCTGGGCGATGCGGCGGTCGATGGCGTTGTCGTCGGCGAGTGTATTTTCCATATCCGGGAAATTATCTCGAATATGGGAATCCGTCAACGAAACAAAAATGCGCCGAATCGGATGCGAACACGGTCCGGGCACGCTTCGCCATTGCGGAGATTCGTACACTGCGAGCGGCCGGGCCGTTTATCATAGTGGCCACCAACTAAAACCCGCCGCCAGGCTGTGCAACGGTAAGGCACACCATCCACGAGACCCGGCGGCGCATGCCGCGACATCTTCTATGAACTCCACTCCCGACGCTGTTTCCCGTCCCTCCATCCGCGCCTTGACCTTGCTTGAGGGGCGCGTGCTTGGTGTGCTCGTCGAAAAGCAGCACACCGTGCCGGATAGTTATCCGCTTTCGCTGAACGCGTTGACCTTGGGTTGCAATCAGAAAACCGGCCGCGCGCCGGTGATGAATGCGACCGAAGCCGAGGTGCTGACCGCCATCGACGGATTGAAGCGGCTGAGCCTGGTGATGGAAGGCAGCAGCAGCCGTGTACCGCGTTTCGAACACAACATGAATCGGGTGTTGGGGTTGCCGAGCCAGTCGGCAGCGTTACTGACCACGTTGCTGTTGCGCGGTCCGCAGACCGGAGCCGAGTTGCGCTTGAACAGCGCGCGTCTGCATGGATTTGCCGACATCTCGTCGGTCGAGGCGTTTCTCGACGAACTGGCTGCCAACGATCCGCCGCGGGTGGTGAAGCTGGCCCGCACGCCGGGCGAGCGCGAAAATCGCTGGATGCATCTGCTATGCGGCGAAGTCAGCGCAAGCGATCTTGCCCAGCCGGGCGGGGACGATGAGGTCGTGCCGCTGTCGGCGTTCGAGGCGGTCAAAGCTGAACAGAAGCGGCTTGCCGACGAGGTGAGCCGGCTTCGGGTGGTGGTGCGGCGAATGGCTGCCGAGTTGGGGATTGAAGTTGAAGAGCTAGGTACGGGGGATTGAAACGCGATTGGTGATTGGCGGTTGGTTTCTCGCACGCTGCGAGCGCGCGAGAAACCAGAAACTAGAACTTGTAGTTCACCGAAGCGAGCGTATTGAGCTCGAATCTTTTTTCGGTAATCGGGCTATTCGCCGCGTCGTGCTCCAGTCGCCCGAAAGTCGCGGAAACCGAGCCATTCCAGTGCTTCGAAAAGTCGTAAGTCACCATGGCGTTCATGTGGACGTCCCGCACGCCTGCACTGGTGTTATACGTGGGCAAACCTGACGCCGCGCTTTGCTGCCCGGACACGCCGAAAAACGTCCGCGTATAAGTGCCATTCGCCCAGGTGAAGCCAGGTCCCACCGAGAACAACCAGCCGCCAACCGGCGCGGAAGCGACGAAATCCGTGCTGACTGTCGTCCCCTGGTGATGCCCGGCGATATCCTGGTACAACGCCACCGACCCGGTAAACGCCCACCACGTATAGTCGGCGAAGAGCTTCAGTTTCGGCCCGCCATTCACATCACCAAGTCCATGCAGGCGCGGATCGTCGGACTCCTTGCGCATCTGGAAATCGAAAGTCAGTGCAGCGCCCACGTGATAGGCAGGACCGCGCAGCACGTTCACGCCGAGCACGTCTGGGCCTTGCGAGAAAATCCGGTCGTCGTATGAGATGTCCAGCGCAGGGAACGGGAATACGCTCAACTGGCGGGACCCCGGGTACTTGGGCGTAATCACCACGCCAGGACCCACGCCGATTTTCCATTTGCTGTCGGTGGCCGCGCCGGTACTGGCGTCAGTCGTCGCGTTCGGACTTGCATCGTCCGCGTGGGCAGCATGCGCAGCGCAAAGGCCAAGCGCAGCGGCGAGCAGCAGCGACATGCGTGCGGGTTTGCCGAACCTGAGGGTGGTACGCAGCGAAACGCGCGTGGGCTTGCCGAACCTCAGCGTGGTATCCGCCGTCATGCGCGCTCCTTGCCAAGCGCCGCGAGTTGCCTGAGGCGTCGCGCCAGAGCCTTCGAGACGACCTGTTGTTTGCCGTCGTCGCCGCTATGGACGGCTTCGCTCTCGCGCAGAAACAGGGTGGTTTCGCGCGCGACGATTTCGCGCTCGTTGTCCGACGTAATCATGTGATACGAATCATCCAGCCAGATTGTGCGTAAAAAGGCAGCGCCGATATTCGTGGCGACAAAACGTGCATTGCGTGGGCTCGACGTCTCATCGTCGATCGCATGGACAATCAGGCAATCGGTCTTGATGTCGCGTACCTGCGTGCGCACGCTCGCGGCGAGGCGGCTCGCCTGGTGCAATGCCGGCAATGAAATCGTCGACGGACCGACTTCGCTGAAGTCACTGCGCTGCATCGCGCGGGCGATCTTTGCACGAAGCGCTTCGTTGCGCAGGCCGAACGGCGCCTCCTCGCGGTAGCGCCAGCGTTTGCGCATCGGCGTGAAGTACGCCCAGTTGAGCAGGAAACGATACCAGGGGATCGCCCAGCCGTCGTATGAGAGCGTCAGTGACAGCAATACAAGCGACTGCGCCCCTGGACGGCGATGCGCCAGTGCCAGCGCCAGGGCCGCGCCGATCGATAGCCCGCAGATCGAGACGCGGGCAAAGCGCTCGGCCAACGCGTCGTACTCGCGCACGGCCGCCTCGAGCCACGCCTCCATCGCTTCTTCTTCCGAGCCGGCGCTGTAGCCCGGCAGGACGGGCGCGCAGGTGGTGAAGCCCTCGGCGTTCAGATAGCGGGCGAGAAAACGCAATTCGAGCGGCGAACTCGACAGGCCGTGCAACATCAGCACGGCATGATCGTCGCCGGGTAAGAAGAGACTCGTCGGTTGACTCATGGATCAGGCTCCGATCCGTAGGACGAGAAACTCGCCGGCGTGGGTGGTGAACCGTTCGCACATGCACTCGGTCAGCTTCGACGGACCATCGCCACTTTTCAGGTGCACGCGATGGCTGCCGGGCCACAGCGCCTTGCTGAGCCGCTGGATGTCGTCGGGATCGACATCGGCGAAGCGCGGGCCCGGTGCAATCTGGTTGGGCAGGCGCGGCAGCACGCCTTGCGGCTTGACGTCGTTGCCCGGCTGTAACGCGTTGCGCTCGAGCGCCTGAATGAAAATGAACGTCCTGTGGTGATGGGACAGGTGGCGCAGCAGCCGGTGTGTTTCGTCGACGCCGCGGCGTGCCAGCATGCGTTCGTTATCGTGACGCAGCAGCATTTCATAGCGCGACTGCGCAACGGACGCGATCAGTTCGGCACGAAACTGCGAGCGGCGCAGGCGTTCGATCAGCACGATGACAAGCAGCGTCACCAACGGATACGAGACCAGCAGGACGAGGTCGGCGCGATCGAATACGTCGATGGTTGCGTAGGGCGGGACGAACAGATAGTCGGCGATACCCAGGCCGAGCACCATGACGGTAAGCGCCGGGGCCAGCCCGCAAAAGTACTCGACCAGCGCCGCCGCGATATAGAAGGCGGTGCCCGGCATGATCGGTCCCAGCAGCGGATGGAGCAACAGGCGTACTCCGCTCGCGATCGCCAATGCGGCGGCCGCGGTGAGCCAGACGCGGGTTCCCCGTGGTGCCCAACGACGGGCGTTTTGGACTTCCATAATCTTTTTTTAGGGAGCGATTGCGCTTCCCGATTGAGTGTGGCAATGCGCCTTAAAGCGCAGGTCGGACGATACCATAATCGGGCGGACGCCAAGGCCCGGAAAGACGTAAATACCGGAAGGCCGGGCGGGACTATCGTGTTTCGAATGAGTGGTGGAAAAACATGCCTGTAGATAGGGGTATTCTCACCACCGAGCATTGTGCAGGCAATGTCCTTAAGTGACCCTTAAGGGCCGCAAGGCGCGGCCTATATAGGCTGTCAGGCGCCTCAACAGGAATTGTGGTTGATCCCAGCAATTGAAACTGCATGGGCAAATGACACGCTGCGGGTCCCGCGCATATACATCAGCGGTCGCGTTGCTTCAATTGAAGTTAATGCCATTTACAAATGACACAGAACATTTACGACGACCCCGCATTCTTCGACAACTACAGTCAACCGGGTCGCTCAGGCATCGCGGCTTCGTCGCGGTTCGGCGGACAGGGTTCGCTGGGTGCGATAGAAAATGCGCGGCGGCACGTTCGGTGAATCTTCAGCGAGCCGGTCGAGTTCGTCGCGGATCGCGGTGAGATAGTGGCCATCGCGTGCGTCGGCGTCACCTGCGAAGATCGCTTCCAGCCTGCGCCGCACAGCGCCATAGCGGGCCCCCGCCGCGCGATGCTTTTCCGCACGCTCCGCATATCTGAGGAAGGTTTGCAGCGCGGCTGAGACCGCCGCCGCAACGCTCACGAAGCCCACGAAGATCCTGAGCGCCGGCGAGACGGCGGTCGAAGTCAGCGACGCAAACACGGTCGTCCCCACAAACGCGGTCAATGCGGTGACCAGCCAGCCGACGCTGCGGTCCCGCGCCGATAGCAGGTCGGCCATGTCGTAATGGCTCATCTGGGATTCACGCGCGCGCCGGATCCACTTCAGCAGAAGCTGGTCTTCGTCGACCGGGGGCTCGTAGGCGGTCGGGTTCTTCATCTCGCTCATCGGGGCTGTCCAGTATCGCAAGCGTAGCGCATGCGCCTGACGATACTGTGCCACATGAGTGCGACGCGCGGAAAGCCGCGGACCTCGCCCGGATCAGCCGAGCAGGTGACGTACCCGCGGAATCACTTCTTCGGCAAAAATGCGCATGTCAGTCTCGAACGGCTGGAATTGCAACATGAATAACTCGATCCCGGCACGATGAAAATCGGCGATCCGCTGCGCGACCGTGTCATAGCTGCCGACCAGTCCAGCCGCCGTGCCGCCGTTCGAACCCACGCGCGGGGTTTGCGCGAAGGTCTGGAACATCACCGCCTTGGGGTCGATGTTCGATTTCTGTTGCTCGCGTAGCGGGGCATCTTTTGCGGCCAGTGCGAACAGATGGGCGAGGTGCTGATCGGCGGCCTCGCCGGACTCACGAGCGATGACGAAGGCCGACAAACCAAAACGCAGCGGCTCGTGCGGAGCGGGGCGCTTGCGGCCGGAGACATCCGCGATCAACGCTTTGACGGCGTCCAGTGGCTGGCCGTTGATGAACCACACGTCGCCCTTGCCGGCGACCAGTTCCCGCGCCGGTTCCGATTCGCCGCCGACGTAGATGCGCGGACGGTTGCGAAACGGATCCGCGGGGCGCAATAGATAGTCATCCACATTAAAATGCTCGCCGCGAAAACGCGTACGCTCGCCGCGCAGCAAGGAATCCACCACTGTGATCCACTCGCGACCGTACGCATAACGCGCGTCGTGCTCCGCGAAGCCGATACCGGCGCGTTCCAGCTCAGGACGATTCCACGCGTTGACAAGATTGATCGCGAAGCGCCCGCCACTGATGTGTTCGATCTGCTGCGCCATCTTTGCCAACACCACCGGGTGATACAGATACGGCTTGATGGCGGCGATGATCTCGATGCGTTCGGTTAGCGCCGCGAGCGCGGCCGAGGCGGTCCACGCTTCGAGCTGATCGAAGTCGGGATTGTGCGGATTGATCGTATGTTGCGCGACCAGCACGGAATCGTAACCGAGCCGCTCGGCTTCGAGAACGAGGGCTTTGTTTCGCGCCCACGACGCGTCGTACGGTTCATCGGGGTCCTGCAGCGCGGCGCGGCTGCCATGAACCAGTGCCCAGACGCCGAAGCGGGGAGGGAGTGTCGACATAACGCAGAAATCTCCACGGTGAAAGCGTGCGCTTCAAGTCGCATCAAACTTCGAATGATGAGCGATACCGCCGCCACGCGTTCCAATTTCTACCCATATCGATCGATGAAATCAGTCTTTGGCCGTGTGTCATTCTTTTATATATTCAGCGATTCCGCATACCCACTTCACATGGATCTCGATCGATGCCCCTCGCTTTCTCCGGCTCCCGAAGCCTGCGACGCCTCTGCGTATGCCTGACGTTGATGGGCGGCGTGCTGTCGACCGACGTGGCATGCGCCAACGAAACGGTGTCGATCAGCTACCAGCGCTCATCGACGCTGTTCATTCTGTTGAAGCGAACTGGCGCCCTCGAGAAGAAGCTCAACGCGCTCGGCTATGACGTGAGCTGGCACGAGTTCTCGACGGGCCTGCTGCAGTCGCTCAACGCCGGCAGCGTCGATCTGCATGCGGATGTGGCGGATGCCTTTGCGCTCTTTACGCAGGCCGCCAATGCGCCGCTGACCTATTACGCCGAAGAGACCTCTGCGCCGACCGCCCAGGCGATCATTGTGCCGCCGGATTCGCCGATTCATTCGGTGGCGGACCTGAAGGGCAAACGTGTGGCGGTGTCCAAAGGTTCGGGCTGCAACTTCCTGTTGCTGAGCGCTTTGGCTAAAGCGGGTCTGACGATCAACGATATACAGGTGCGCTATCTGGAGGCGCCCGACGCGCTCGCCGCTTTCCGCGGCGGCAATATCGATGCATGGGCCATCTGGGACCCGTTTCTCGCGGCCCAGCAGCGTGAGGCGCATGTTCGTGTGATCGCGGACGGCAGCGGCGGCGTCGCTCAATACAACCGTTTTTATACGGCGACAACGACCTTCGCTGACAAGCATCCCGATGTGCTGCGCGTCGTATTCGACGAATTGAACACGACGGGCAAGTGGGTCAAGGCACATCCCCAGGAAGCCGCACAGATTCTCGGGCCAGTGTGGGGCAATATTCCTGAACCGACTGTCGAATTGGCCAATAGCCGTCGCAGCTACGACATCGTGCCGGTGAAACGCGATCAATTGGCCGAACAGCAGCGCATCGCCGACACGTATCGCGCCGCGGGGCTGATTCCCGCCACTTTGAAAGCGACGGACATCCGTATCTGGACGCCCTCGGCGAAGTGATCTGAGGAACCTGTTGGATCCAGCGTCGAACCAGATTCCTGCCGGGCAAAAAGTTCTAAGGCCGCGTGAGCGGCCTTAGTCGTTTTAGCGCGCCGGGTGCGCCGCGGCATAGGCGGGCACCTCGACCTGATACTTTTTTACAGCTGAGCAGCCGCCGCGGAGACTTCCGGATTCCGCGCCACGCCAAACCTTTCCTTGTGCGCAGTTCCATTCAGATAGAAATCACCGATAGCGGCTTCGCGGATGATTGCCGGATTGTGCGACGCCAGCACACGCGCATTGCGCCAGTACCGATCGAAGCGGCGCGTCTCGCTGGTCGCCGATGCACCGCCCACTTCGAACAACAAAGTCGCCGCTTGCAGGGTTTGTTCGATGACGATCTGCTGCGCCTGGAAAGTCTGGATGTCGAGGCGCACATAGGTCTGTTCGTCAGTGCGGCCTTCCTGCCGCGCGACCGACACTTCATCGATCGCGCTGGCTAGCGAAGCGCTGATGCTCTGCGTCGAGTACGCAAGGCTTGCAAGCCGGCCGACTACACGATGCACCAAGGGATTGTCGCGCGGGCTCGATTCACCCGGAATGCCGAAGGTTCTCGTTTTACCTTGTGTGAACGCCACCGCATCGCGCAGTGCCGCGCGACTGATACCGGCAAGGTTCGCGACATGCAGTGCCTGATAGTACGCAGTAAGCAGACTGTTACGGCGTGGTTCGGACGCGTTATATCGGCGGTACAGATTGTCGAGTGAGACCGGCACGTGATCGAAACGTGCCGTGCCGCTACCGGTCAGACGCTGCCCGAAACCATCCCAATCGTCGATGCGGGCGAGCCCTGGCGCATCGGTTTTGACGAGTACGCGGACGTCGCTTTCGCCGTCGTGCGCGGTAACGTCGACCCAGTCGGCGTAGAGCGTGCCTGTGGTGTAGTACTTCTCGCCGTCGAGATTCCACGCACCGTCGCTTTGGGTGAGACGTACGCTGTTGTTGGTCACGCCGGTGCGTTCGGAAACGGCGCCGCCGATAATCTGACCTTGTGCGATACGCGTGAACCATCGGTCACGCAACGATTCATCACCATTTTCCAGCAGCGATTCAATAAATCCTCCGTGCACGCGCAGGATTTGCGGAAGGTTCGAGTCCGCTTCGCCGAGACGCGTGACTAACGCAAAGAACGCTTTCAGCGAGATGCCTTCGCCACCGAAGCGCCTGGGCACGCGCAGTTTGGTGTATCCGGCTTCGCGCAGCCATTCCACCGGCGCGTAGGCCAGTTCCCGATTCTGTTCGCGTTCTACTGCACCTTCGGCGATGCGGGCGAATACAGGTGCGAAGCGTTGGGTTAGTTCGTTTTCGCCGAACGGGTCTGCTGCATCTGCGGTGGTGGGATTCGGGGATGCGTGCGATTCAGATGTTGGCATGAGTTCTCCAGAGCGGGCCGGGCGCCGAGCGCAATCTGAGAACGGTACGGGAGGGGAAGGGGGTGGGCAACCAAGTATTTGGTTGATTCTTAGAACGGGGAGTGAAATGGTTTTTTTGCCTGCGCGGCGCTTGTTTGTCTGTGTGCCTGGGCTTTGGCCTTTCCTTGTTTTGTTAGTGGTCTATTAGCGTTGCCCCTGTGCGGGGCGGCACCTACTTCTCTTTGCCGGCTGCAAAGAGAAGTAGGCAAGAGAAAGCAGCTCAAACCGCTAATGCT
>NZ_VOSW01000258.1 GCF_009690905.1 Paraburkholderia madseniana | reverse complement strand
GCAAATGTGCTGCAGCACATTTGCGTTATCTCAAGGTCGCGACCAGCACAATCTGCGCGACGACCAGCCCATTCGACCGGCTGCCCCCAAACACTTCACAGACCTCACCCGAAACGCCGGCTGACCACGTCTGAGCCCCCGATGAAGGCCAAGCTGGAACTGGCGGACATCCTGCACCGTCACGGCCCGGCATATCGGCATCTCCACGCCGATTCGCTCGACCGCGAGCAGCGTCGTGTCATGCGTGCCATTGAGCAGTGCCGCACAGCAGCCCTGGGCGGTCACGTCGAGCAGTGCGACGCCTGCGGACACCAGCGCATCGCCTACAACTCGTGTGGCAACCGGCACTGCCCGAAGTGCCAGTCGCTCGCCCGCGCAGAATGGCTCGACCATCGCCAGGCAGACCTGCTGCCCGTTCCGTACTTCCACGTGGTGTTCACCGTGCCGCAGGAAATCTCGGCCATTGCATTCCAGAACAAGCGCACCGTCTACGACATCCTGTTTCAGGCGACCGCCGAAACGCTGCAGACGATCGCCGCAGACCCAAGGCATCTCGGTGCCACGATTGGCTTCATCGCGCTCCTGCACACCTGGGGGCAGAATCTGGTGCACCACCCGCATCTGCACTGTGTGGTCCCTGGCGGCGGCCTTGCTGCCGACGGCACGCGCTGGGTGGCCTGTCGGCCTGGTTTCTTCCTGCCTGTCCGCGTGCTCTCGCGCCTGTTCCGGCGACTGTTTCTCGAACGGTTGCAACGCGCATTCGATGCCGGTGCACTGGGTTTCTTCGCGTCACTGGCTCATCTGTCCGAGCCCGGCGAATTTGCCCGCTATCTGTCGGGTCCGCGTCATAGCGAATGGGTCGTCTATGCCAAGGAGCCGTTCGGCGGTCCGCAGCAGGTGCTCGACTATCTCGGCCGCTACACGCACCGCGTCGCGATCTCCAACCACCGCCTGCTCAGTCTGACCGACGAGCACGTGACATTTCGCTGGAAGGACTATCGACATCCAGGTAGGCCACGCGCAATGCGCCTGCATGCTCACGAGTTCCTGCGCCGCTTCCTGCTACACGTACTGCCGCAAGGGCTGCAACGGATTCGTCACTACGGGCTGCTCAGCAACCGGTTGCGCGCGACCCGCATTGCCGCATGCCGGCATCTGCTTGGTGCACCTCCTGCCGAAACGCGCGTGATACCCAGATCTGATTACCGCGACCGTTACGCGCAGTTGACCGGCCGATCACTGCGCGACTGTCCGGTCTGCAAACACGGCCACATGGTCTGCGTCGAATGCCTCCTGCCTGGCGCGTCACCCCGGGCACCGCCGAACCACCCATGAAGCCCGAATCGCAATCGCCGACAAGCCGGAACCGACGCGTCCTCACGGGTCGGCTGGACGCGCATGTCCATTGTGGTTCCATCCTGCCTGCCCCGTCCGGCGCAACCTGTTCGCTAACCCCGACGACCGCATGTTCTTGCCGAACCATGCACCCAGACCCTGCGGTATTCGCGCTTCGAGCCCCGCATCCGATCGCTACGACCATCGCCACGTTGATTCAATACCCATAGCCACCGACTGTGGAGCGGTTTAGCTCAACGAATTGTTAGCGGAACGGGAACGGCTCGTCCGCCGTGCCTGCGACCAACTCATTGCGCCGTTCCCGTTCCGCTAACAATCCTCTGGGTTA
>NZ_VOSW01000257.1 GCF_009690905.1 Paraburkholderia madseniana | reverse complement strand
GACTCATCTGAATTGCAACTCGTGCTGACCTGTTGCCTCACGTAGTTTGCTACCAGCCGGATTGTCCGGCAGGAGCAGCACGAGGTGACGAGGCAAATCAGCATGACGACACGCAAGGAGTTGGTGACAGCATTGCAATTGCGGTATGGCAGCGCGACGTTCGGTGACCGGATCCGGATTCTCGACGAGTTCGTGGCGCTGACCGGGTATCACCGCAAGCACGCCATCCGGCTGCTGCGGGAGCAGCCCGGCGCGGCAAAGGAGACGCGCGAGCGCAACCGGCTATACGACGAGGCGGTACGCCAGGCGCTGACGGTGTTGTGGGAAGCAGCCGACAGGGTTTGCGGCAAGCGACTGAAGGCGTTGATCCCGAAACTGGTTGATGCCATGGAGCGGCACGGCCATCTCGACCTGGATCCGGTCGTCAAGGCCAAACTCCTTCAGGTCAGCGCGGCGACCATCGATCGCATGCTGGCCAATGCGCGTGCGCATATCGATGGGCAGCGCAAACGGCGCACGGGGGTGGGCTCGGCCATCCGGCGCAGCATTCCGGTGCGTACCTTCGCCGACTGGCGCGATCCACCACCGGGCTTCTTCGAGATCGACATGGTCGAACACTGCGGCGGCTCGAAGATAGACGGTGAGTTCGTCCACACCCTCACGCTGACTGATATCGCCAGCGGCTGGACAGAATGTGTGGCCATGCGAGTACGTAACCAGATGCTGGTGATTGAAGGATTTGAGAAAGCGGCTACCGATCTGCCATTCGCGATGCTTGGAGTGGACTCGGATAATGACAGTGCGTTCATGAACCAGAGCGTCCTCGACTACTGCAAGGGCCGCGGTCTTGTGCAGACGCGCTCGAGGGCCTACAAGAAGAACGATCAGGCCTGGGTGGAGCAGAAGAACGGCGCCGTCGTGCGGCGGCTGGTCGGTTATGGCCGGTTGAGCGGTGTCGATGCCAGGAACGCGCTGGCGCAGCTGTACGCGTCATCGCGGCTATACATTAACTTCTTCCAGCCTTCGTTCAAGCTGAAGTCCAAGACGCGTGACGGCGCGCGCGTACACAAGGTCTATTTAGCGCCGGCGACGCCGTGCGACCGGCTTCTGGCACACGACAGCGTCGAACCCGCTATCAAAGAGAAACTGAAGGCACAGTTCAAAGGCCTCGATCCTGTGCGGCTGCTGCAGGAGATGCGATCGGCTCAGCAGACATTGAGCGACTTCGCAGCCCACGGCGTGCGTGCTGAAGCAGCGCCGGCTGGCGAATCAGACGTTGCCGTCTTCCTCGCCAGCCTTTCTTCAGCATGGAAGGAAGGTGAGGCACGTCCAACGCACCGAAAGCAACCCAAGGCAAAGCACTGGTGGAGAAGTCGGGTGGATCCGTTCGCCGACGCGTGGCCGCTAATCGAAGGATGGCTGATTGCCGAGCCCTCGGTGCCGGCCAACGTATTGATGGATCGGCTGGCCGCGATGTTTCCAGAAGCATACGCAAGTCAGGCACAAATACGAACGCTACAGCGCCGGGTCAAGGCGTGGCGAGCAGAGCGCGTAAAGGAACTGATTCTGGGCGGCTTGCGAAAGTCCGCTGATGCGCCAGCCGAAGTGTGAGTTGCGGAAAAGTTGAAAGTCGCCGGGGGCCGGGCGCTCCGCGCCCGGCAAACCACGAAAGAAGAGAAGAAAGAAAGCGAAACGA
>NZ_VOSW01000256.1 GCF_009690905.1 Paraburkholderia madseniana | reverse complement strand
AGCGTCAGATACGGTGCCGCGAAGCTCCATTCTTCGTCGGATACATCGCTCGGATACCCTTTGCGGTCTGCTCTTTTCATCCCACCAGGATACCAGGTCTCACACAAAGTGCCTAACACGCTCTAGGGCACGGTTTCAGCCGCGCGTCGCGCGGCCGGATCAATTGTGCGTCTCCCGCACGTACGCCCGCCCCTTCTCTGTGATCAGACGCCCGCCGTGTGGGGCCGCCGAAATCAGGTCGCGCTTTTCCAGTTCGGTCTGGATGTCCCATTCAACCATGAGAGGTTGGTCGCTCGCCGCGCGTTGGCTGAGTTCCAGAAGCGTTTCTTGCGCTCTGGTGCTGAGCTCTTGTGCCATGGTCGTCTCCTTCCAGGTGTTCAAGGAATTCTAGTATGAAGCAACGTCCAATCCTTTCACCGACGCAATGGCGCGCGTTCGCAGCGGTAAGTCTTCACAGTCGCCGCCGAAACGCTCGGCTAACAATAGGTCCCGCGTCGGTCTTGCGACGTTGCGGCGCAACCCTGCTTCCTCGCACCACCAACGCTGCCCACGTCCCGCTGATCATTTAACCTCGACCAAAACAAAACTGCGTGCGTGGTTGCGCTGGATCAGCACGGCTACTTGTTTCCCTGCCTTGGCTTCCAGCGCAGTCACGTCCGCCTGCGTTTCGACCAACGTGTCGTTGAGCGACAGGACGATATCGCCAGACTGGATGCCGGCTTTTGCCGCCGGCCCATCGACTCCGTCCACCATCAGACCGACGGCCAGGTCGCTCGCGCGCCGCTCGTCCTCATTCAGCGGATGCATGCTCAAGCCCAGGCGATCCCCTGAGCCTGAGCCGCCTTCGCTTGGTCGGGCTTTGGGGCTGGAGCTTTCCGCGGACGCGCCGACCATGACCGTGATTGTCATCGGCCTTCGATTGCGGATCAGCTTGAGTGTGGTTTTTGTCCCAGGAGGCAAAGCAGCGGCATCCTCGCCGAGTTCGGCCGAGCGATCAATCGGCTTGTCGCCGATCCGGATGATCACGTCGCCTGGCTTGAGACCGCTTGCGGCGGCCGTTGTGCCGGGCGCGACGGAATTGACCAGCGCACCTGCCGGTCGCGGCAGGCCAAAGGCCACGGCCAGGCCGGGGCCGACGTCCTGCACTTCCACGCCAAGGCCGCCCGGAGAGGTCGCTTGCGTGGCTTGCACCTGCAATCGCACCTTGGCCGCCATGTTGATCGGGATGGCAAAGGCCAGGCTGGGGTACCTGTCTGAGTCCGCATAAACCTGCACGTCAATGCCGACCACCTCGCCAGCACGGTTGAACAGCGGGCCACCCGAGTTGTCGGGGTTGACGGAGACGTCGGTCTGGAAAAAGGGAAAATTGCTGCCATCCGGTAGCGTGCGGGAAGTGGCGCTGACTATGCCGGCTGTGACGGTATTCTGGAAGCGGTCGGGCGAGCCGATCGCCAGGACCTGTTCGCCAACGCGCACTCGCGACGGCTCTGTCAGCTTGGCGGGGAGGCGGCGGTAGAATGAAGTGATGAAGAAAACGAAATTGCTTTATCACGGTCACCGCTTCCCTGCCGTCGTCATCAGCTGCGCGGTTCGCTGGTATTGATATGACTTTGCGTGTCAATCGCGAAATTGGTTTCCAGGTTGCATTGACGCATGAATTTCCTGAGGGCGGCGCAGCAGTAAGTCTCGACGGTGGATCACACTGACATCCGCGGGTTGGATACCGC
>NZ_VOSW01000255.1 GCF_009690905.1 Paraburkholderia madseniana | reverse complement strand
CGCCGGCAACGGGTTGACCCCCCAGACCGGGGGCCCGACCGGGCGTTCCGCGGCGCGACCCCTGGCGGCGGGGTCGCGCCGCTCGCCGGTGCGGCCGCATGCACCGGATCGGCGGACGCGCTCAGCGCGGTGGACCGCTTGCCGCGCAACGCATGCCCGACGCCCGCCAGCCAGCGGCCGATCGCCGCGCATTCACGCTTGACGCCCGAGCGGTAGCGGGTCGCGACAGCAACCAAGACGATGACGATGAGAACCCACGGCAGCGCCAGCAGGAAGACGAGCCAAGGCACCGATTTCGAATCGACGCGCACGCCCAGCAGGTGCGCCATTTGCAGCCGGTTGGCCGCGGCGGGCGGCGGCTCGGCGACGACAAACGCCACGCTGACGTGATCGGGATCCAGTCCTTCGATGCCGCGCACGACGAGATTGCGCACGAGCGGCGCCAGCGCGTTCGGATCGGCGGACGGCCGATACTTGATGAACACGGATGCCGACGAAGGCGTCTTCGCATCGGCCAGCGGGTCGTTCTCCGGAATCACCACATGCACCCGCGCGACCACCACGCCGTCGATATGCGACAACGTCTGTTCCAGCTCCTGGGACACGCCGTAGATATAGCGCACGCGCTCTTCGGCGGGGGTCGCCACGAGGCCGTCTTTCTTGAAGACCTGGCCGAGGTCCTGGTAGTGGTTGTGCGGCAGCCCGTGCGAGTGCAGCACGTCGAGCGCACGGGCAATGTCGTCCTTGTCGACCTGCAAGTCGTAGCTGGTTTCGTCTGCGGGCACCTTGATCGCGTCGATGCCGGCATCGAGCAGCACGCTGAGCGCGTCGTTGGCCTCGGCTTCGCCGACCTTGCCGTTGATCGTTTCCTTGCACGCGGCGAGCAGCAGCGTCATGCACAGCAGCATGGTCAGCAGGCGGTGCCGCAGCGCGCCGGCGCGGCGCGCACAGTCGTACAGTCGTCCCTTCATCGGTCGCTCCCGTATGGCCGTTGCTGTCACTGTTGTTGCAGCAGCGTGCGAAAGGTGTGCCGCACGTCGTCTGCCGATTGCAGGACGAAATGAAACTCGAGATTCGCGGTGGTCATCTGCGCCTGGTGCTCGACCGCCTTGATGGCCGTGGCCGGGTCGTTCAGATCGAGGCCGTTGCCGAAGTCCAGCGCTTCCTTTTCCAGCGATTTGTAGCGGTTCGACAGTTCGCCGGACGCCTTGCCCATCTGTCCGACCATGTCGCGAAACCCATGCAGCGAACCGTACTCGCCTTGCGCGTGGCTCGTGCGTTCAACGCGCAGTTCGCTTCCGAATTCCGTGGACGGCGGCGTACCGCCGGGCTGCGTTCCCCCGTCACCGCGATTCATCAGCGATTCGAAGCGCTCGACGTCCGGCTGCTGCGCGTGGCGCTCCGTGATGCCAGCCTGGCTGTCGCCCGCAGGCAAGCCGCCCAAACTGAGTACGAGATTCATGCAGTCACCATCGATTCAGAAGCACGCTGGGCGCAGTGTGGTCGGGATGCCGCGCGCTTGCGCGGCCCTCGCCCCTCTTGCTGTAATGCGTCAACCCGCAACGTTCGCGCCCGGTCAACGCCAGGGCAAGCATGCTGGCCCCGGCGGGTCCGGAAGACGCCCCGGCGCGTAAGCGCGACGCAGCGTCTTCCAGTCCCCACGCAATGGCCGGACGAGCCGGCCTGACCGGCGTCAGGCTTGCGAGAGCTGGCTGCCGACCGACGACACCGTGTTGTTGATGTCCTGGAAGG
>NZ_VOSW01000254.1 GCF_009690905.1 Paraburkholderia madseniana | reverse complement strand
GCTTCCACAATTCGTCGTCAATTATTGGCTTGCCCATCCCCTTGACTCCGTCGTCACGACGACCAAGGTTAACAGCATGTCCATGAAGTTAACAGCCCCTTCAAGTCTTTTTGAAACCGTCTCTTAGCTAAGGAACAAAAGGCGGACCAATATTTCAAGTTGGTAATCCATTCGTTATCGTGTGGTTGGGATCTATGCGGTAGCGTGTCATTTTGAATTCCGCTCCCTACCTACCCGACAAAAATGATGCCGATCACCGCCCGTCTACTTGCCCTTGCATGCCTCAGCTTTGCGTCGATATCCTTTGCAGCAAGACCGTCGGCCAGCCCCCTGGCGGTTCTCTCGACCACGCCGCTACCAGACGTCACCGGCGGCGACTTCGACCACTTTGCAGTCGATCTGGCTCATTCCCGTCTGTACGTGTCAGCTGAGAAGTATGGGTCCATCGAGGTTTTCGGATTGCCGGACGGCCAGCACCTTGCAAGTGTAAAGACGGTCGCGAGGGCTCCGCACAAGATAGTATTGGCGAACGACGGTAAGGAACTGCTTATAGCGGATGCGGGCGATGCGAACGTCAAGGTTGTCGACACGAAAACCTTCAAGGTCAAGAAAGTCGTTCCGCTCGAGCCGCAGCCGGATTCCGGCATCGCGGATCGACCGGGCGGCATTTTCTACGTCGGCAACGGAGGTGTGCAATCGCATAAGGGCAACGCCTACATCAGCTTGATTTCGCTTGCCCACGATTCCGTCGTCGGGAGAATCGATGTTCCTGCGGGACAACTGAAGGCGATGGTCATCGACCGTTCCACCCACCGCCTGTTCGTGAACATGCGCGAAAAAAACGAAATCGGCGTTATCGATCTGAATACCCGCAAGTTGGCGAGTATCTGGCATGTTCCCGGTCCAAGCCTCAATTCGGCCATGGCATTCGATCCGAAAACGAGGCGCCTGTTCATCGGGTCACGTAACCCCGGCAAGCTGTTCGTCATGGACGCGAGTAACGGCTCGGTCATACAGTCTCTCGATATCGTAGACATTTCGGATGACATGACGTTCGACGCGCTGCATCATCGCCTCTACGTGACTGGCGCCGGCGGCCTCGATGTCGTTAAACAGGTCGATTCGAACCATTACGCCATTGAGCAGCATATCGACACTCTCGGTGGCAAGACCTCGATCTATATTCCGTCGCTACAGAGGTTGTACGTCGTCCACACGAAGGGCCCCCAGGCATCGGAGGCCGGACTCCAGGTGCTCAGCGTCCGCTGACACGGGCGACTTCGACCACGTTAGTGTCGCCGTCGAAGTTCATGTTCCAGGCGCAGGACGCGATTTTCTAGTCTGTCTGGGTGAAATCAAAGGACTGTTCGACGACAACCTGATCGTCGCCGTCGACCTTGCATTGGTACTGAGTCATCGCGCGCCGTACCGACGCGTCAAAAACCCCCGGGGGCGTCGACTTGACGATGTCGACACGGACGACCTTGCCGCCTTTGATCGTGGCGCGCGCCGTTACTGCGCCGACAATTCCCTCAGCGAGCGCCCGCGGCGGCATCTCCGGCTTGGCCTCTACGGGGCAAACGATTGCAATGTCGGCCGGCTCCGCGGGAGCCGCCGTCGTGTTGCCGGACGCCGCGGCTGTGGGGCCGGGCATGCTTGGCGCAGCCTGCGTATTGGAGGGCGCGTCCTGCGTTGCGACCGCGACCGGTGCGACGGTTGGCGAAGCAACGTGCCGTTGTGCTGGCGCGGCCGGTCGTGCAATGGGTCTGGGCGCCGGCGCCTCCGATTGCTGCCTCACGATCTTCTTGATGACTGGCGGCGGCGCCCAGACCCATTGCACGACCG
>NZ_VOSW01000253.1 GCF_009690905.1 Paraburkholderia madseniana | reverse complement strand
TGGCGGGTAAGGAACTGGCGCGGTGCGCGGCAAACCCGGTCCGTTTCCAGCCCCTCCCCATAAGAACTGATCGTGAGGTTTTCCCTCAAGCAGCTCACCCAGTGGGATTCATCGCAAGGGTTATGGGTCCTGTCGTCATGACGGTCACTTTCACGCGAACTCCTCCGCACCCGATAGTGGCCGCAGTTTCCAGTCCCAGTAAAGGCCCAGGACGTCGTAGAGGTACTCGTTACTCCATCTCCGCCACCCGACACTCCGCTTCTGGCGTCGCTTGCGCCGCGTCAGCAGGGTTCTCACCTTCATTTCAAGATAGTCGCGAACCTCACTGAAGGCGCGACTGGCGTTGCCGACCCGAAAGTAGTTAACCCATCCGGACACCGTAGCGTTGAGTCTCGCGATCAGCTTCGCGGCCGGGGTCGAGCCTCCATGCCGGATGATGTCGCGAATCTTCGCCTTGATGCTCTGACGGGCTCGCTTCTTCGGGGTCATCTTGACGAAGTATCCGTTCCCCGCACGTTTGCGCACGCGACGCAGGTCAAACCCCAGGAACCCAAAGGCGTCTCCATGCAGCGTGTCCACCACCGTGGTTTTCTCCGTGTTCAACTCTACGCCGAGTGGCACGAGTTGTTCACGTAGCCGCAACAGGGCACGCTCCGCCCAGCCGCGTTTCGTATGGTGGCCACTGACGGTGATGACAATGTCGTCGGCGAACCGGTGATAGTTCACTGCCTCATAGGATCCCTGCGCCGTCTTGCGGCGGATCTCGTCGAACATCCAGTCGATCTCGTTCAGGTAGATATTCGCGGCGAGCGGGCTGAACGGGCCACCTTGCGGGACGCCTATTTTGCCTGCCGCCTTGATAACCTGCTTGACCAGGCGTAGTACCTGGGGATCCTGGATGCGCTTCGCGATCTTGTCCAACAGGGTTGAATGTTGAATCGTGTCAAAGTAGCGCGACAGATCCACGTCAACCACCGTCGACATGCGCCGCAACACACTTCGCCTGACTTCCGCCAGTGCGCGGTGTGGGGACCGTTTCGGTCTGAATCCGTAGGAGTTGGGGCAGAAGTCCGCCTCGAATACCGCTTCGAGGATCAGCTTCAGCGCGCCTTGCACCACGCGGTCGCGGATGCAAGGAACCTGAAGGACACGGACCTTTCCGTTGCTCTTGGGGATCTCAACCCGTCGGTTCGGCTTGGGTTCATACCTGCCTGTTTTGAGGTCTGCCTGTATCTCCGCGAGAAATACGCCAGGCGCCGATGCTTCGATGTCTGCAAAGCTCAGACCGTCGATGCCCGGAGCCCCGCCGTTTCTTTTGGCGATACGGTAGGCCTCTTCGAGGGTTTCCCTCTTCGCAATATGTACGAAGAGCCCCCAGAAGCGATGAGTCTTGTCAGACTTCGCCTTGCGATAAATCCGCCTTCTCAGTTCCTGCAGACTGCCGGATGTCTTTGTCATCTCATCCCTGCCTCACATTGTTGACGGAATACTCACTGGTCCGGGCCCTTCCCTCCGGGCGCGTTTTGGTGCACGCCCATCGTCAGTACTACGACCCGATCCGTCACCCTGACACCTATGCGCGCACTTCCCACTCGCGGTTATAGCGTGCATCTCCTCGACGGGATTTCTCCGCCGGGTGCCGAGGGCTTCTCCAGTTTCCACGTTATCCTTCACACCATGTCGCCGCTGATACCCCGCCGGTGAGAGTTGCCGCATCGGACCCGTTTCGGACAACTCCTGCTGCTTTCGCGCGTTATCGACCGTCTCAGCCACCGGAGTTACGTGTGACGAGGCTACATCTGCGTTCACTGCACGTTGCAACCTGGTGCGTTGCATATACTCCTTTCTGAGCATACTGTCGGAGGGCTCCGCCATCTTGCTTTCGCGCCATGACGCCTCCCAAGCTACGAGGCTTGAGTCTTTTGCCCCGGTCGGACTCTCACCGACTGGATAACGTGTCCTTACCTGGACACACC
>NZ_VOSW01000252.1 GCF_009690905.1 Paraburkholderia madseniana | reverse complement strand
CCGTTCGGGCCGATCAGGCCATAAATCTGGCCCGCCTTGATTTGCAGGCCAACGTCGGACAGTGCCTGCAGGCCGCCGAAGCGCTTGTTGACGCCCTTAACCGACAGGCGGATCTGATCGCTGCCGACGCCGTTGTTTACGTTATCGCTCATATGATTTCTCCCTGCGGGCCTAAGGCGCGCACCGGCTTCTTGCCAGCGCGCTTCGCCAGTTTCGCAATCTTGTCTTCGTGCTTCGGCGACGGCCACAGGCCTTCCGAGCGGTACAGCATGATCACGACCATCGCGAGGCCGTACAGCAACTGACGGATCACTTCGGTATCGACGATTTCATGGCCGAAGATCATGTTCTGCAACGGACCCATGGTCGAGCGCAGGAATTCCGGGAACACGGCGAGCAGCACCGCACCGAGAATCACGCCAGGGATGTGGCCCATACCGCCGAGCACCACGCACGCCAGCACCACGACCGATTCCCAGAACGTGAACGATTCCGGCGACACGAAGCCCTGGAACGAACCGAACATCGCGCCCGACAGGCCGCCGAACGACGCGCCCATTGCAAAGGCCAGCAGCTTCACGTTACGGGTGTTGATGCCCATTGCCTTGGCGGCGATTTCGTCTTCACGAATAGCGGCCCATGCACGGCCGATCCGCGAGTGCTGCAAACGCGTACAGGTCCAGATCACGAACAGCGCGCACAACACGAACAGGTAGTAATACATGTACACCGACGGGAACGAAAACCCGAGGAACGTGTGTGTCTGCGCGAGGCTGAAGCCGCCTGCCGACACCGGAGCGATGCCGGTGATCCCCTTCGGCCCGTTCGTGATGTTGACCGGACGGTCGAGGTTGTTAATGAAGATCCGCACAATCTCCCCGAAGCCCAGTGTCACGATCGCGAGGTAGTCGCCACGCAGACGCAAGGTCGGCGCGCCGAGCAGGACGCCGAAGGTCGCGGCGAGCCCCATCGCAATCGGCACGATGATCCAGATCGGCGTATGCAGGCCGCCCGGGAACAGGTGCGCGATCCACTCGAACTGCGAGGTCAGGTGGGGCGAACTCAGCAGCGCCGCGGTGTACGCGCCGATCGCGTAGAACGCGATGTAGCCCAAGTCCAGCAGGCCGGCGAAGCCGACCACCACATTGAGACCCAGCGCCAGCATCACGTACAGCATCGCGAAGTCGAGCACGCGGACCCAGTAGTTGCCGCCAGCGGCACCGATGATCATCGGCGCCGCGATCACGAAGATCGCGGTGATGATGCCGACGGTCAGCGTCTTCGTCAGGTTCTTTTCAGGGATGAGCGTCGTGGACGGCTCGATCGGTTGAATTGATGTCATGTCTGTCTACTCCTTATGCTCGATCCGCAACACGTTCGCCCAGCAGGCCCGACGGACGGAACACCAGCACGACGATCAGCACGATGAATGCGAACACGTCCTGGTAGTTACTGCCGAACACACCGCCCGTAAGGTTGCCGATGTAGCCGGCGCCCAACTGTTCGATCAGGCCGAGCAGCACGCCGCCCACCATGGCCCCGCCGAGATTGCCGATCCCGCCCAGCACCGCCGCGGTAAAGGCCTTCAGACCCGGGATGAAGCCCATATAGAAGTGTGCGTTGCCGTATTCGGACGCGATCATCACGCCGGCCAGAGCGGCCAGCGCCGAGCCGATCATGAAGGTCGCCGAAATCACGAAATTCGGGTTCACGCCCATCAGGCTGGCGACACCCGGGTTCTCAGCGATCGCACGCATCGCGCGGCCCAGCTTGGTCTTGTGAACCAGCAACAGCAGACCGCCCATCACGAGGAACGCCACGACCATGATCACGATTTCGGTCATCGAGATCACGGCGCCAGGCGTCGTGTCGGTGGCCTTGATCACGTTGATCGGGTCAGTAGGCAACAGCTGCGGGAACGGCAGCGGGTTGCGCGACCAGATCATCATCGCGAGGGTTTGCAGCAGGATCGACACGCCGATCGCGGTGATCAGCGGGGCGAG
>NZ_VOSW01000251.1 GCF_009690905.1 Paraburkholderia madseniana | reverse complement strand
TTACGCCTCGTACAATGTTGCATACTTTTCACTCCGTCGTCTGAATCATTCGGATTTTCGCTGGCGAGAGCCCCCGGCTGTGGATCGATCCTGAACACAACGACGATTTCATCCTTGTGGATTTCGACGCGCTTGACCAGACCCAACACGATCCTGCGCTTCGTTTCAAGATCAATCGTATCCAGTTTTTCGGTGACGGCGCCTGCAAATTCCTCGAGCCGGTTTATGACCAGAAACAACTCGCTTTGCACCGCCCCTTGCTGTCTGGACTCAAGGATCTGCTGGTCAATCTGCTCAAGCCGGTTCTTCAGCTGCTGCATCTTCGGTTCGAAGTCGGTCTTGTCGATGATACCGTCTGCATAGCTGTCGATCAGCCGGGACTTGCCCTTTTCCAGCTGCAGCCGCTGCTTTTCAAGGTTGCTCGTGTCAAAGCCACGCTTCTCATGGCGCTCCATCATATCCAGTCGACGCTCATATTCGTTCTTCAGTCGTTCCGGATGCCTTAGCAATTCCACGACCTGCTGCCATACCAGATCATCGAGCCGGTCCGTTCGAACCTGCAGATTGTCACAGATACGTTGGCCGCCGAAGCGATAGGCATCGGTTCCAACACAGCGGTAATAGGCGTAGTCCCGCTGATGCCCCTTGGACGCAGCCTTGCTCACTTTCTTTGCGTAATAGGCGTAACGACACTGGCCGCAGACCGTCAACCCTTGCAGCAGGCGTAGCGGCGCGCTCCCGCGCCTCTGGCGTGCCAGCTTGCGGTTCTCGGCAAGCTGTTCCTGAGCAGATTGAAACAGCGCCTCGCTGATGATGGCCGGCACCGGGATCTCGATCCAGTCCTGCGGGTCTGTGCGTGTTGTTGAATACGGCTTTCTGGGCACGTCGGCACTGTGGCGCTGGGCACGCACGCGCACCTGCAGGTGATCGCGCGACTGCGTCTTGCCGAACGCAGCCCGCCCCATGTACGCAGGATTGCGCAATATGCCCCATACCACGCTGCGGTCCCAGTACGGCTTGCCCGATGCCGTCACAGTACCCGACTCGGTCAGTCGGCGTACCACTTCTCCTATGCTCAGGCGGTCCATCCCCACCCACTGGAAGATCGCCCGGACCGTTGCAGCCTGGGGCAGTTCGATCACGTACCGGGCCGGCGTTCCGTCAAGCTGCCGGCGAATGTAGCGGTAGCCGTAGGGTGCCCCGGAGAGTACATTGACGCTGCCGCGTTTTGCGCCGTGAAGCTTGCCACGACGGTGACGCTCAGCGATCTTCGCCCGCTCGTATTCGGCGATCATGCCCTGCATCTGCAACAGCAGTGACTCTTCCGGCGTCGTACCGATTGCGTGATTGAGGAACACCACCTGGATGCCGCAGGCCGTGAACTCTTCCATCAGCAGCGCCTGGTGCGCATATTTGCGCGCCAGCCGGTCCGGTGACAGGATGTACAGATGATCGATCGCACCGAGCGCGGCACAGTCTCTGAGTCGCTCCAGCTGTGGCCTGATCAGTGTCGCGCCGCTCACGCCAGCGTCAACGAAACACATGTCGTCGACGATCTGCGCGCCGTCAGCCGAAATACGCTCCCTCAGTGCAGCGATCTGGCTTTCAATGGTGCCGCGTTTGTTCTGCTGTTCGGAGGATACCCGCGCATAGAGCGCAACCATCGCAGCTTTGCTCATCGTCCACCTCGCTTGACGGTCGCCTTCCTGGCCGCTGCGCGCCGCGTAGCGGACGGCTGTGCCGTTGCGCGTGCTTCGATCGGACTGATCTGCTCGTACGCCTTTTGCAACTGCTCCTGGGCGTAGCGGTTCGGCTCGAAGGCCAGACGTACGCGCCATTTTTTACGTCCTCGGGTCATCGCTGCACCTTCCTGTCAGCGGGAGCGACCGTCTCAAGGACGAGGTCCACATCAACCTTGGAACAGCTTCTGGACCACGGCGCCAGGCACTCCCTTGAAATGCGCAGACCCAATTTTATCCGGCAGTTTGCTCTGTTGTTGGTGGCGCTAT
>NZ_VOSW01000250.1 GCF_009690905.1 Paraburkholderia madseniana | reverse complement strand
AACCCGTGCGCGTTCGTGCGGATGATGGTCGTTGGCCCGTGCAGCGGGCACACCGCTTTCATGGTGTCTCCTGAGACTCATAAGTCAACTGGTCCTATCGTACACGCAGCTCGCCGGTCCGGTATGGCCCGATGCTGGCGAGCGCTATTGCAACAGCTTTGACCGACCGACGGGGTGCGGCCACCAGGAGACATTCGACACGGGCGGCGGAATCGCTGACAATTTCGAATCACAACTCCTTCAACTTGCCGAACGCAGCAACGATGACAGAAGACACTAACGATATCTCGGTGCTCGTCCGTGAGTTTTGGACGCTCATGGGTTCAAACGACTTTGCATCCGTGCAGGCTGTGTTAGCCGAGCAATTCATCCTTGAATGGCCCCAGTCGAACGAACGCATCCGTGGTGCCGCGCGGTTCGCACAGATGAACTTGGAGTATCCGGCGCAGGGTCCGTGGCGCTTCGAGGTGAACAGAGTCGTGGCAAACACGGTTAGTGAAGCAGTATCCGATGTGACAGTTACCGATGGATCTATGACCGCGCGAGCCGTATCGTTTTTCTCAGTCGAAGCCGGCAAAATCACTCGCATCGTTGAATATTGGCCGGAGTCGTATGCTGCCCCCGCCAATCGTGCGCATCTTGTTGAGCTCATCGAGTAGGTGACTGCGTATCGCCGGCGTTGTGCCGGCTAGAACACCGCCGCGACCCGGCCAGGAACAGACGACCAAGCTGGTTTCCCGACAACCAGCCCCATACTTTGCCCGGGTACACTCATGCCTCTGCCACACGCGCCGCAATAGCATGGACAGTCTGTCGAATAGAGTTATGAAGAAACCATACCCATCCACGTCGAAGGCGGCCAAATGATCGACCACGTTTACATCTCAGTCACCGACATCGACAAGTCACTAGCCTTCTACTCTGAAACCTTGAAGCCACTCGGCTGGAGCGTATTCGGTAACTACGACTCCGCTTCGGGCCCCGACGGCGTCCCTGATCTTTACGGCATCGGTGACGACGTGTACGGCAAGGGAAAGGCGGTTGGATCAAGCATCTGGCTACGTCAACGCAAGCCCGGCGAGACCGGGCTGTACCTCGGCATCGTCTGCGACACCAACGAACTGGTCGACGCCGCCTACGCAGCTGCAATCAAAGCCGGCGGCATCGACGAGGGGAAACCAGCAGATCGTACCTACTTCGCCCCCGGCTATTACGCCGCCAACGTCTCCGACTTCGACGGCAACCGTCTTGAGTTCGTGCACAAAGCGTGGAACCCCAAGCGACACTAAAAGCAATCCTCTTGATACAAGTGTGCCGTCGCTATTCGTACAAGCTTTGGACAATCCTGCATCGAATAAATGGCTGCTTTGCGGAAGTGCGATTGACCGAAACGGGTCGATCAGAGCCGGTCGTCGTCGGGCTCAGTTCGGCCACAAGCGGCCTGCCAGCCTCACTTCTTGTTCAGGTGTTTCAAGAAGTCAGGGTCGATCCACGCACGTCGCACTTGCCCTTCCTCTAGCGTGACTGGCCGAGGCTCGGTAAGTCGCTCGACAAACGCGTTTTCGGATGTTGCGAGCCTTGTGACGCTGCCTGTTTCGTGGTCCCAAAAAGAGACGCCATCGTCGGTGCGGAGGAAGTAGTTCCCGCAGTCATCGACGGCAAACGGCTTGACAGACGAGCTGAAGAGCTCGTTTCGATCGCCTTGTGGAAGCATCCGAATAACCCCGTATTCTTCGCCAGCATCGTCGCGAAACACTTTGCCATATATCTTGTTCCAGTCCATCTTTGGCCTCTGAGAAGTCGATGCTCCCGATCGTATCAGGACAGCGATCTAGCGTTTGTCTTGTGCGCTTTGAATGACCGCGCTTACTAGAAGCGCGGGGACCGTTGTGGGTCGATCACAGGCGTCGCCGCTCGGCCCAGAAGTAGCATCGTCGCGATGACTCACGAAGCCGTGAAGGTGTTTGAGGAGAACAGAGCCCCAACGCATATTTGAGACACGCGTCCAGGCCCTCATCGGGACCAGTAGAAATCCACGGGGATAAGCTCGACGACCCATCCACCTTCTTCGCCCAGCGTGGCCGCCGGGTGCATGGAGGCGATGCGCAACGCCTCGTCATGGGTATCCGCCTCGAT
>NZ_VOSW01000249.1 GCF_009690905.1 Paraburkholderia madseniana | reverse complement strand
GACCCACAACTGCCGGTCGCGCTGTCTGGGGTTCAACGGCGGTTAACTGAGTGGTCCGGTCATCCAAGCCAGCTCGCCGGGGGCAGCGGTTCGGCCAATCCGGACATTCGCACTTCTCGAGCCTATTCCGGAACGTGGGGACATGGAGCCTCGCGAATAGCCCTTATCGATCCGTTGCTTCGATAAGGGCGCCGGCGCGACGCAGCTTTTTCTAAGCGCAAATCCGACGCAACGCAGGGATACGATCGGGTTGCCGGTGACCCGGGTCGATGTGCGCGTCTCAACTCCGGAATTTCTGAACCGGCGCCTCGTTCGTCCGCGCATCGGGCGTCCGGTTCGGCACAGGACGCTGAATGGTCAGCCGATTTGACAGCCAACTGAGTTTCCGGCCTACGAAATCCGGAGTACGGCTCATGCGACTCAGGCGATCACACAAGCTCGATACAGCTTGCTTCGTCGAACTTTGCCTGGGCGACCGGTTTGTCGTTTCACGATTGTGGGCGGCCAGCATCAAATGCAGCGCACACGACCACACATGGCAGAATTCAACGCCGGGTTGGCAGAATCCACTGCAAGCTTTTGCGCGTCGCAAAGGTGTTAAGGCAGTAGCCTGTAGTTCAGCGTGGCGCCTCGGCCGCGCAAGAACAGGAAGCGTTTGCCATGTCACCATCGCAAGCCATTGTTGCATCGATTCACCGATATCCCGTCAAGTCAATGATGGGTGAGGAACTCAACTCAGTCGCGATTACCACGCGCGGAGTGGCGGGCGATCGCGCCTACTCGCTCATCGATGTCGAGACCAATAAGCTCGTCAATGCAAAGCATCCCCAAAAGTGGCCGGAGATGTTTGCCTACCGTGCCCGCTACACGTCGCCCGCGGTTTCGCCGGAGCATGTGCCGCCGGTGTACATCGCGTTGCCCAATGGCGATGTGATCGAATCCACATCCGGCGATGCGGAGCAAACGTTGTCCGCAGCGCTGCGCAAACGCGTGCGTCTTGTGCGTCCCGATGAATCGAACCAGGGGTTCGAAGGCTTTGTGCCTACTGTCGAGGGCGTGTCCGATCGCGACTTCGTTTTCGACAAGATCTCCCCGCCAGGAACGTTTTTCGACATCGGGCTAATCCATATCCTGACGACGTCGACCATCGACGCCTTGCGAAAAACGGTGCCGCACAGCCGCATCGAAAGCCGTCGCTTTCGCCCTAACCTCGTCATCCGTACCGATGGCGCGGAAGGTTTCGTCGAGAACACATGGGTGGGTCGAACGTTGCGCATAGGCCAGGTGGTGCTGCAGGTGAAACAGCCGACGCAACGATGTGTGATGACGACGCTTGCCCAGGGAGACTTGCCCAAGGACATTTCTGTCCTGAAGGCGATCTATCAGCATAACGCGGGCACCATCGGTGTGTACGCGGAGCCTGTGCAGATCGGCACGGTGCGAGTCAACGACGCGGTCGAGTTGAATTGAATAACTGTGCACAAGCTTGACGCGCTGTACCGCCACGTCAGTCGTAACGTCTGTTGTCCCTATGCCGCGGACTACATCGAAGGATATCGATGCCGCGGTAATTCACGAGGTCCACACAATGAAGACCTGGCAGTGCGTCGTTTGCGGATTCATTTGTAAACAAGCCGAGGGTATCCCTGAGGATGGCATAGCATCCGGCACGCCGTGGGAGGATGTCCCCCCGACTGGGCCTGTCCAGAGTGTGCTGTGAGCAAAGCCGAGTTCGTAATGGTCGAGCTCGCTTGAAACATGTGAGAGGCTTTGATGGATCTGCTTATGTTTGGCCTTGTCGCGATAGGATTCGGCGCTTATTCCACTTACCTTCTGGCGACGAGTCTGCCGGACGAGGTCCTTGATGCTGCTGCGAAACACTGTCGGTTCGCCGGCGTTGGCGGCGACACCGTTCACGAAGAAGATATGGAACTGGCGATCAATCGGTTATCTGAAGGAAAGGGCAGTCGCTTGCCTCCATGCCCGGCTAGACGAGACATCTAGTGCGCCACTTTTCGCGCAGGAAGCTCAACTGAAAAACATCGCGGCCAGGTGTGGCAGAGATCCGCTTGTGGTCGATAAACTCCTATCCGCGCCGCCAGGAAGCGGACATTGCCGAACGGCCTCAACTGCGAGGAGCGAAGGTCCGGTTTGGCCGATGACGGAGCA
>NZ_VOSW01000024.1 GCF_009690905.1 Paraburkholderia madseniana | reverse complement strand
CATCACGCATACCGGTGCCTGCTGCTCGAAACGCTTCATCACCTCGTCAAACATCCCTTCGTACCCGTCGTCCTTGAACAGGTCGCCAGGTTACCAGGTTTGCCGCGCAAAGACCTTGAAAGGGCTGCCTTTAAATACGACAACCACGGATTCTGGATCGTCGCGCTGATCGCTGTGTTGTTGACCTGTGTGGCCGCCTGGCTGATTTTCCGCCCGCGACGCGATTGAAACCGTCACGCCCAGGTCGCCACCTAGTGGCTGGTTCGCTGCGAGCAGGCCCTGTCTCAGCCGTAGTCCCGACAGGATTGATGCACATCAACTGGCATCAGAAGCAATCACATAGCGCGTCAATGCGAATGTGCACGACGACATCGTCGGGTTGACCTGCCGCGACCGATTCTTCCGTGGGCCTGGCTTAACCGTGGGCACCCTGCCCGCCCTACGAAGTCTCGTTGCCAGGCAAGCGCACAAGCAACACAGGGCAGGTCGATATGCGCAGTAAACCCTCGGCGACGCTACCCAGCACGATCCTGCTCGCGCCGCGCCGGCCGTGTGTTCCCATCACAACGAGATCGATCTTCTGCCGCTGAATACACCGTTCGAGACAGCTCGGGATATCGTCGGCGGCATTCTGTGTTTCGTCGATTTCGATATCGCCCGGGATCCCCTGTTTGGCCATTGCCGTGCGCACGGCTTCCAACGCTAGCCGGCCGTCTTCTCGCAGCACTGTGCCGAGGGCTTCCGGTTCATAGTAGCCGGCATACGGAGCGACCCCCCATTTGCTGACGACGTATAAGGCATGCACGCGAGCGCGAGCCAACGCTGCGATCCGGAATGCCTCTTCTGCGGCCGGTTTCGACGCGTCGCTTCCGTCCACCGCTAACAGAATCTTGTGATACATGATGTTCCGTTCCCCCGAAGCTTGTATTCCGTTCGCCAACTCGCTCAACGGTGTGGTTTCGTCGACGGAAACCACACCCTGCGTCATCACGTCCGCTCCCGGATGCGGGTTCCGGCCACGCCGTCACCCCTACGCCTCAGACTATGCAATGCCGCGGCCACCCAGTTGACGCAGGTCAATGCGGAGTCCCTATGAAGCGCTGCGCGCGCAAGCATCTTTCGATGCGCGCCGTTCTCACGCGAGCGCACTGAACAGCGTGCCCGTGAAGCCTGTGACACTCATCGCGATCGCACCCCATGCGAGCACCCGCAGCATGCCCGGTACGATACGCGCGCCGCCAATTTGTGCAGCGAGGGCTCCCACCAGCGCCAGCAGAAGCAGAGACACAGCGGCAACCACCGGTATGAGCGCCGCACGCGTCGCCAAGGTCGCGGCAAGCAGCGGCACGGCACCGCCGCTCGCGAAGCTCAACGCCGAGGTGATTGCCGCAACGATGGGTCGCGCCGCCGTCGCATCCGATATACCGATATCGTCGCGTGCATGGGCGCCGAGCGCGTCGAAAGCCATCAGTTGCACGGCCACACGTTGCGCGAGCTCCGGGTCGAGGCCGCGCCGCACATAGATGTCCGCCAGTTCCGCCTGCTCCTTCTGGAACTCGTTTTGCAGGGACAGCTGCTCGACTTCGAGGTCGGCACGCTCGACATCAGCCTGCGAACTGACGGAAACATATTCGCCTGCGGCCATCGACAGCATCCCCGCGACGAGGCCCGCCACGCCTGACACCAGAACGCCGTGCGGCTGTGTCTGCGCCGCGGCCACGCCGACCATCAGCCCCGACATGGACAGCACGCCGTCATTGGCCCCGAGCACAGCGGCGCGAAGCCAGCCCGAACGATGCGTGCGATGGGTATGGGGATACACGATCGTCTATCCCTTTGCCTTGTCGCGGCCGAACGTTCGTGTGCGGTCGTCGTAGGTGAAGAGTTCCGCGTAACGTCCCCAGTCGATCGCGATGCGCAGCGTGTTGTCGGCGTCGTTCCGGTTCAGATGATCCTGAAGCTCGAGTTCGAAGCGTTCCCGCGGTGCGCGGTGCTCCTCGCGCTCGTCGAGTACCTGATGAATATGGGCGACAAGCGGCACGAAGCGAAGCAGGTGTTCCTTGAACAGGCGCTTGCGTTCATCCATTTCGCTGTGCGCGAACACGCGGCCGGCCGGCGTGAGCTTGATCGCGCCGTCCTTGACGTCGACAAACTCGAGGATTTGCAAGGCCACCGCAATCGGAAACACATCGCTGCTTTTCAGGCCAAGCGGAGCGGCGATCTTCGCCAGTTCCGCCTGGCCGCCATACGCGGATGAGGCAAGGTTCTCGACAAATCCGCCGATCCTGTTGATCGATACATCAGGTAAGTGCAGCGCCAGGCCTCCGTGGATCTGGCTTTGTTTGTCGATCGCTTCGGCCATGCGCGAGGTCAGAATCGAATAGATTTCGTTGACAATCGCGAGAAACGACGCATCGAGCCGGTTGCGCGGCTGCGGCAACGGCACCTGAATTTCCGCCGCAATGTGCCCGGGATTCGCCCCCAGCACCAGAATGCGGTCGCACATCATGACCGCCTCCTCGATGTTATGCGTCACCATCAGCACAGCCTGGGTGGAGAGTTGATGTTCGGTCCAGAGATCGAGGAAATCGGTGCGCAAGGTTTCGGCCGTCAGCACGTCCAGCGCTGAAAACGGTTCGTCCATCAAAAGCAGCGTCGGCTCGCTGACTATGGCCCGGGCGAAGCCAACCCGCTGGCGCATGCCGCCGGAGAGTTCGCGTGGGAATGCGGACTGGAAACCGTCGAGCCCAATCAGGTCGATGGCCGCCATCGCGCGGCGGCGCACTTCATCGTGCGGTAGCTTGAGTGCGTCGAGGCCGAACTCGACATTCTCGAAGACAGTGAGCCACGGATACAGCGCGAACGTCTGGAACACGACGGCGACGCCCTCGGAGGGGCCCGTCAACGGCGCCCCGCGATAGAGCGCCTGCCCCGAGGTCGGTTTGATCAGCCCGGCGGCGATGCGCAGGAGGGTGGATTTGCCCGACCCCGAGCGTCCAAGCAAGCCGAGAATCTCACCCTCGCCCACAGCCAGGTCGATATTCGACAACACAGGCAACGGCTCGCCGGAAGGTCTTGCAAAGGCCATGCTGACTTTGTCGAACTCAATGGTCGGTGCGTGGATGACGGCAGGCGCGATTCTGTCCATGGATTGCCCCTCAATCGAGCCGCGTGCGGCGTTCCGCAAAGGCGTAAAGCGGCCGCCATACCAGCCGGTTGGTGGCGATGACGAGCACCGACATCACGGCGATACCGAGCCCGATACGGGGAAAGTCTCCGGCGTCCGTCATCTGGGCAATGTAGGCGCCGAGGCCGCCGGCGTTCAGCTTCGTCGGCCCCCAACTGACCATCTCGGAGACGATGCTCGCATTCCATGCGCCGCCGGATGCGGTGATCGCGCCGGTCACGTAGTAAGGGAAGATGCCAGGGAGCATCACGTCGCGCCACCAGCGCCAGGGACGCACGCGAAAGCTGGTGGCCGCTTCCCGCAAGTCGCTCGGGAACGCACTGGCGCCGGCAATGACGTTGAACAGGATGTACCACTGGGTGCCCAGGATCATCAACGGAACGAGCCAGATCCGGGGTGCGAGCCCAAAGCGCACGATGAAATAAACGAACACCGGAAACAGGAGGTTGGCCGGAAAGGCAGCCAGAAACTGCGCAACGGGCTGGACCCGGGCGGTCAACCGGGGCCGCAGGCCAACGGCCACACCGATCGGCACCCAGACTAGAGAGGCGAGCAGCACGAGGAACGCGACGCGCGCGAGGGTAATCCCCCCGTTGCTCACGACCATCTGGAAATCGGCCCACGTGAGCGCGCCGCGTGCGAATCCTGCAAGCCGCCACGCAGCGTAGGCGACTCCCGCGAGGATGACAATGAGCCAAAGCACGTCCGCCACGCGGCGAGGCGCGGACCAGCGGGTCAGATGAACGGCATGCGGCAACACCAACCTCGCGCGTGCCGCCCTCTGCAACCATGCTCCAACGGGGCGAGCCAGGCGAGCGGCGAAGCTCGAGCGGCGAAACAGATCGAGCACCCAGCTACGCGGCACGGTTTGCGCGGCGGTGTCCTCGGGGCGGAACTTGTCGGCCCAGGCGACCATCGGCCGGAACAGCAACTGATCGTAAAGGACGATAGCGATGGTCATCGCGAGGATCGCCCATCCCACTGCAGCGAGGCTGCGCTGCTGGATCGCCGTTGCGACATACGATCCCACACCCGGAAGCGCGACCTGCAGGTTGCCGACGGAGATCGCTTCGGCGGCCACGACAAAGAACCAGCCTCCCGACATCGACATCATCATGTTCCAGATCAGCCCTGGCATCGCGAAAGGCACTTCGAGTCGCCAGAAGCGCTGCCACACGGACAAACGGAAGCTGCGGCTCGCTTCGTCGAGGGCGATGGGGATCGTCTTGAGCGACTGATAGAAACTGAACGCCATGTTCCAGGCCTGACTTGTGAAGATGGCGAAGATCGCCGCGAACTCCGGGCCCAGCACGTTGCCGGGAAACAGCGAGACGAAGAACACGACGGTAAAGGACAGGTAGCCCAGAATGGGCACCGATTGGAGGACGTCCAGAAGCGGTATCAGGACCATGCCGGCACCGCGGCTCTTCGCGGCGAGCGTCGCGTAGGTGAACGTGAAGATCAATGAAGCGATAAGTGCAGCCAGCATCCGCGTGATGGTGCGCAGCGTGTAAAGCGGCAGTGCGGCCGGCGAGAGCGAGATGCTAGGCTGATGAGCGATCACAAGCGGGGCCACCATCTGCCGGACGCCCACACCCATCAGGATCACCATGCCGAGTACAAGCAGCACCGCGGCAAGATCCTGCCAGTTCGGACCGTGCTGGTGCCATCTTCCCCCTTGCAGAACCTCGGCGTGGTGCTCCACGGTGTTTCCCCATTTGATAGGTACCCTGAATATCGTGTCCGAATCGGGCACGTCCCGTTTGACCTGCATCATGCGATGCCCAGAGGGCTGGTGGATAGCCCCAGTGTTGGCAGGCCGTGTGTCAAGGTGCTGACAAATATCGTGCTACTGGAGGAAATCATTGACATGTATCAAGCGCGCTGCGATGCGGTGCGCTTTGATGCTACTCATGCGGCCCGCTGCGCGAGGAGTGCAAGGTCGGCACAACAGAGGGCGACGTCATGTGGGATGTGATTGTGATCGGTTCCGGTGTTAGCGGCCTCGGCGCCGCGGCGGCGCTCGCCCGTCAGGGACGACGGGTACTAGTGCTCGAGCAGCACAGCGTGGCCGGCGGCCTCACCCAGACCTTTACGCGTGGGGACTGGACCTTCGCTACGGGTGTGCATTACATCGGCGGTGTGGGCAACATCGCAGGCTCAAGCGGACAGATCGGCAGGCTCCTCGCGTGGCTGACCGATGGCGCGCTGCGATTTGTCTCGTGCGGCAACCCCTACGACATCGTCCGGCTGCCTGGTTTCGAGTTTGGCATCCCGTATCCGGAAGAGCGTTACCGCGAGGCTCTGCTCGCGCGCTTCCCAGCGCAGCACGAGGCGATCGGGCGCTGGTTCGCCGCTTGCGAGGCCGCGCGGCATTCGGCCTTTGTGATGTTTGCGACGCGCGGCATGCCGCAGTGGCTGGCATGGGGAATGCATCTGATTCACGGCGACGAAGTCGAGCACTGGGCGCAAAGCACGCTTGCCAGCACGTTGGCCGAAGTGCCCGACCCGCAACTGCGTGCGGTGCTTGGCGCCCGCTGGGCCGATTACGGTGCGCCCCCCGACAACGCGCCGATGCTCGAGCACGCGCTGGTTACCGGTTCATACAATGCCGGTGCGTATTATCCGGCAGGCGGTCCGGCCCGCTTCGCGCGCACGCTCGTTCCGGTTGTTGAAGCGGCCGGTGGCGAGGTGAAACTGGGGGCCGCGGTAGAACACATCCTCGTGACCGGCGGCCAGGTGGCTGGTGTGGCGTTCAGCCAGGGCGGCACGCACCGGACTGAGCACGCAAGGCACGTGATATCGGCGATGGGAATCGCCAACACCGTGTCCTGCCTCGACGCCTCCACGGCACCCGCATGGCAGGACACGCTGCGCGGGTTGCGCCCGGGCCTGGCGCACCTGGCGCTATACGTCGGCCTCGACGGCGATATCGCTGCGGCGGGCGCATCCGGTGCCAATGTATGGATCTACGAAAGCGAAGACATTGGCCGGGTGTGGCACAACGTGGAAGAAGATGACCCGCCGGGGCTGTTCGTGTCGTTTCCCTCAATGAAAGACCGAACTTGGAGCGGTAAGCCGACGGCCGAGGTGATTGCACTGTGCGATGCGCGCGCCTTCGCCCCTTGGCTGGATACGGCAGAAGGGAGGCACTCCGAGCCGTACCTCGAACTGAAGGGACGAATCGAAAAACGCTTGCTGGTACGATTCTGCGCGCACTTCCCCGCCCTCGCGCCACTGATTCGCTTCCACGAGCTGTCGACGCCCTTGACGCAGCAACGCTACCTGCGCTCACCAGGTGGTGCCATGTACGGACTTGAGATGACGGCAACCCGTTTGACGAGCGCGGCATTGCGTGTGCGCACGCCCGTCCACGGTTTGCTGCTTGCCGGACAGGACGTGACCGGGCCCGGCGTCGCCGGGGCATTCATGGGCGGCCTGATGGCCGCGGCCGTCATCGAGCCGGCGCTGCTCAGGCGCTTCGGCAGCTAGGGCGACCGAAGAAGGATTATTTCTTGCTGCTGTATGCGCGAGGCACCGAGTCCGTCGTCAATCCGCACCGCGGGATTCCTGATCCACGTCAATTTGCCAGTTGACTCCGCGCCGATACTGAGGGCACCCCACCCCCAGCCGGAGAAACCTATGGCTCAGTCGATGAAAGCTGCCGTCGTCCACGCGTTTGGCGAACCCCTTCGCATCGAGGAAGTGCCTGTGCCAACACCAGGCCCTGGACAGATCCTCGTCAATATCAAGGCATCCGGCGTCTGTCACACCGATCTGCACGCGGCCGACGGCGACTGGCCAGTACGTCCCACGCTGCCCTTCATTCCCGGTCACGAAGGCGTCGGCTTCGTCACGGCGGTCGGCGCGGGGGTCAAGGCCGTCAAGGAAGGCGACCGGGTCGGCGTGCCGTGGCTCTATACCGCTTGCGGCCATTGCGAGCACTGCCTGAGCGGCTGGGAAACCCTCTGCCATGAGCAGCAGAACACCGGTTATTCGGTCAACGGTGGCTACGCGGAATACGTGCTTGCCGATCCGAACTATGTCGGGCACCTGCCTGCGCAAGTCAGCTTCGAAGAAATCGCCCCGATTCTGTGTGCCGGTGTCACCGTCTACAAAGGCATTCGCATGACCGACACGCGCCCCGGTCAGTGGATCGCGATCTCGGGGATAGGTGGCCTCGGCCATGTAGCGGTTCAATATGCGATTGCGATGGGGCTGCACGTCGTCGCCGTGGATATCGCAGATGACAAGCTCGCCCTTGCGCGCGAACTCGGCGCGACACTCACCGTCAACGCCACGACGGCGGATCCCGCAGCCGTGATTCAGAAGGAGATCGGCGGCGCCCACGGCGTACTGGTCACGGCGGTATCGCGCAGCGCCTTTGCTCAGGCGCTCGGCATGGTCCGGCGTGGCGGCACCGTCTCGCTCAATGGCTTGCCGCCGGGCGATTTTCCTTTGCCGATCTTTTCGACCGTGCTCAACGGCATCACGGTGCGCGGATCAATTGTCGGGACTCGTCGTGACTTGCAGGAGTCGCTCGAGTTCGCGGCCGAAGGACGGGTGCGGGCACACATTCACACCGACCGTCTGGAGAACATCAACGCCGTGCTCGCGGACCTCAAGGCCGGCAAGATCGACGGCCGTGTGGTGCTGACACTCGACTGACCCTGCGGCCTGTTGACCAATACAGAAAGCGTGGCCGCAGAATCTCAGTGCGGTCACGCCGCGATCAGCCTGCTTCGCTCACTTCTTCAGCAACGCAAGCATGGCTTGCTCGAGGGACACGAGCCTCGCATTCGTAAGCTCGGCATGGAGCTTTATTGCCCGAATCAGAAACTGGACGTTTGCGTCTTCGCTTTTCGAGGTGAGGTCATCAAATTCTGAAAATATTTTGCTAACGGCATCGGCATTCATGGTCGTTCCTTGCAAGGTTGGCAGAGGGCTTACGAATCAATTCAACTCCCGTTCGAGGAGTATTCAATCTGGCGCTGCCCCAATGGCTTCCGGGCAAACGCAAGCGCCTCAACATGTTTAAGCAGCGCCATACTGTTTCCTGCCGCTGCTTCGAGCGAAGTGCCGCTCAAAGCACGGCCGGCTTACTCGGCAATTCGTCGCGCTTTTCCTGTTGCGCTGGAAAATGTCTTTTCAGCAGCGCCGTCACCTCCTCGATGCCCCGAAGTACTCCGGCGTGATAGTTGCCCAGCTTGAAAGCGGCCTCCATCTGGCTACAGATGGCTTCCCACTCACCGGGTTTTATCCGTGCATGCACCCCGCGGTCCGCAACGATCTCCACATCGTGATCGGCTAGCAGGAGATAAATGAGCACCCCGTTGTTGTGTTCGGTATCCCAGACTTGCAACTCGGAAAAGACATCGATTGCACGTTCCCTCGCGGACATCCCTTCCAGTAGAGCCCCGATATGCAGCGCACCTTCGACTGCAAACCGGATCTGCCCAATGTGGGCACGATGGCTTTCCTGGATGGCCCTTTCAATGGCGTGCAGTGTCGGAGTAGGAAAAGCACGATTCACGTGCCACCGGGTCACGAACAAATGCTTGAGGACACGCTTGAGGTCCATGGCTACCACCTGCCCGATGCACCGCCGCCGCCAAATCCGCCGCCACCGCCCCTGAAGATCGTGCGGCCGGCGCCGCTGCCGAATCGTCCGGATTGCCCGCCGATCGCACGCCCCCCGGCGTAGGCGCCGAGACCGCTGCCGAGCAAGGTGAATGCGAGAGCAATCGCACCTGCCACCACGGCGATGAACAGTGTGCCCGACAACAGCCACGCGACGACCGCGACGGCTCCGCCCGTCACCACAGAACCGGGTAGTCTCCCTAGTACCACTCGAAACACGCCGCCTGCGACCATGGTGAGCACGAAAAGAATCGGTAGATAGCGCGCGAGTTGCCCGGACGCGCCACCTGCATGCTGTTCCGGAGACGGCAGAGGCTCGTCATCGACGACGTGCATGATGCTGTCGACGCCCGCCGCCACACCTCCGTAAAAGTCCCCTTGCCTGAATCTCGGAACAATCGTCTCGTTGATGATGCGGCTGCTGGTTGCATCGGTCAGTGCCCCTTCGAGACCATAGCCCACTTCGATTCGCAGGGTCCGGTCGTCTTTGGCGACGATGAGCAGCACGCCATCGTCAACGCGCCTGCGTCCAAGCTTCCATTGCTCAACCACGCGCAGCGAATACTGTTCGATGGTTTCCAGCTGCGTAGTCGGCACGATGACCACTGAGATCTGGCTCCCCTTTTTAGCCTCGAACGTCCGCAATGTCTGTTCTAACGCCGAGCGCTGTTCGCTGGTGAGCGTGGCCGTCTCGTCGGTGACATGCGCGGTCAATGCGGGAATCGCCACGTCCGCGCCGGCACCGCACGGCAAGAATGCGAGGACGGCGAGCAGCAGCATGCTGACGGATTTGAGGATGTTCAATTCGCCGCCCCACTGGCGGGCGCGGGCGCCGTGATGAAATCGACCTGCGGAGGACGCGCAATCGCCGCCTCTTCCGACACCGAGAAATTGGGTTTCTCCTTGTAGCCGAACAGGCTTGCGGTGAGATTGGACGGGAACGATCGCACGGTCGTGTTGTAGTCTTGCACCGCCTTGATATAGCGGTTGCGGGCCACTGTAATGCGGTTTTCGGTTCCTTCGAGCTGCGCCTGCAAGTCGCGAAAATTGGCATCGGACTTCAACTGCGGGTAATTCTCAGAGACGACGAGGAGTCGCGACAGCGAAGACGACAACTGTGCCTGGACCGCTTCGAATCTGGCGAACGCCTGGGGGTCGTTGATGAGCGCCGGAGTCGCCTGCACGGATCCGACCCGGGCACGCGCCTCGGTCACGCTCGTGAACACCTCTCGCTCCTGGCTCGCGTAGCCCTTCACCGTGTTCACGAGATTCGGCACCAGGTCAGCACGACGCTGGTACTGGTTGAGCACCTCCGACCAGCTCGCTTTCACCTGCTATCCTGAGTCTGGATAGCGTTGTAACCGCATCCGGAGAGGGATAGCACGATGACAGCAAGCAATGCTAGACATAGAGTGCGCATTGGACCTCCCTGTTCTTCCGGGAGCCGCCCCGAGTACCGCCCTGGTGAGGACCGCGGTGTAGCGAGATACGGACCAGAACGGCTTTCCTGCATCGTCGATGCAAACAACCCCAGACTACGCGTAAGGACCGGGTGTACGTTAACCCATATCAAGTACCCCGTCAGGGGAAAATCAGTCGAGCGCGCTACAGCGCACTCACCGCGGCCGAAGGCCGAACGGATGGACAATCTCTTTCAGGAGCGGCACTGCTTGCACAGGGCCTTCACGCGCAGTGCCGTAACGCGGTCTGAGCGAGGACCGCCGCAGCAAGCCATGACGTGGGTCGTGCCGCAACTGTCAGCTCTGCGTTCTGACTTTTGATTGCATTTGATGTGGATCACGAAGTGCATCCGGCACGCGTCAATCATGAAGCTGTCTGCAACATGTGGACAACGCCTCTTTCTTCGCGGGGAGCATTTCATGACTGAACAACCCGAGTCCGCATCGATGCTGTCCGCGCCCTCCGCTACCCTCCGGGTTCAGCGGCTCGTCGAAAGCCCGAGCTACCGGCAGGCGGACGAGGACCTCGCTTTCCTGCAGCGCCCCGAAATGTGTGCATTGAGGCGGCACAGCGCGCGCTAGACGCCTCTCCCGGCGATCCGGTCCGCAGGCGCGAGGCCGCAATCGCTCAGCGTCTTCTGGAAATGAGCGCATACAACACGGTCGCCTGCGAGCTTGGCCTCCTCATAGGACGCGCGGAGGCGACCCCCACGCTGCCGAAGCAGACGGTCGTCACAGGTGGTGGACCGGGCATCATGGAAGCGGCCAATCGGGGCGCGTTCGAGGCCGGTGCGGCGAGCGTCGGCTTGAATATCTCGCTGCCACGCGAGCAGCTGCCGAATCCGTACCTGAGCCCGGATCTGTGCTTCCGCTTCCACTATTTCGCGATCCGCAATCTGCACCTGCTCGAGCGTGCGAAGGCTGCGGTTTTCTTCCCGGGTGGCTACGGCACTTGCGACGAACTGTTCGAGGTGCTGACGCTCCTGCAGACAGGCAAGATCAAACCGCTTCCCGTGCTGCTCGTGGGTGAGCGCTTCTGGCGCCAGGCCTTCGACGTCCAGTTCCTGATCGACGAGGGCATGATCGCTGCAAGCGACGCCGATCTGTTTTGCTTCGCCGAAACCGCTCCACAGATCTGGCAAATCATTGCGCACTGGTACGAACGGCCGCATTTTCAGGAGTAACTGGCCCGCGCGATACGGCTTGACTCATATCAGCGCTTCACGGCATGCAGGGGCGTGGAACTCAAACCCGGCGCGATCGCGTTAACGGTCTACTGGTCGCGATCCCGGCACCACTCGTGGCTTGATTGAAATCAAGGGGTCCGATAGCGCGCGAACTATCGTGAAGATGGCAATGCGCCAACCGGATACATGTGACGTTCAGAGGAGTTTGAGATGACTGAGATGCAATTTCTGACCTACGAGACCTTGCCTGATGCACGTCCCGAATCGGCCGAAGGCACTGCGCCGAAAACCATCGCACTGCCACATCCCGACCAACGCTCAGGTCTGCCGCTAATGACCGCGCTGTCGTTTCGATCAAGTAACCGTGAATTCGCACCGAGCCCGCTGTCAATGGGCACGCTCGGAGAATTGCTGTGGGCTGCGGATGGCGTCAACCGTCCGGTCAGCGGCGGACGCACCGCGCCATCGCCACATGCCTTTAATGAAATCGACATCTATGTGGCGCTGCCCAATGGAGTCTATCGTTACGATGCGCCCAACCATCAACTGCTGCTCAAGCACGCCATCGAAGCGCGCAATCTGACCGGCTATCAGGATTTCGTCGGCAAGGCGCCGCTCGAGCTCGTGTATGTGGTTCGGACGTCCAGTCTGCAGGAGATGCCGCAGCAACAGCGTGAACGATTTTCTGCTGTCACCGCTGGCGCGATTGCGCAGAACGTAGCGCTCTATTGCGCGTCAGCCGGGCTTGTCAACGTGATCCGCGGCTGGATCAATCACCGGCTCCTCGCCGACGCGCTGCGGCTCAATGAGGATGAACTGCCGATCCTCGCGCAAACTGTCGGCTTGCCGAGCGGGCAGCACGCTTGAGATCGAGATTGAGAGGCCGCATGGAGGCCTTTGGAATGGCCAACCCAAGGTCCGCGGGATGGCCTTCAATAAGCTAGGGCGCGCAACCCTACGCGCACCCTGCCCCTGTTTAGCTAGCTGATCTGCAGGCGCTTCTGTGTCGAAGCCGCCTTCTTCGGCAATGTCAGCGACAGCACGCCGTCCTGATACTGCGCCGCCGCCCTCGCTTCATCGACATCGCTCGCCAGCGAGAACGACCGGCTGATTGCGCCCGAATAACGTTCGCGTCGCAGCACCCGCTCGCCTTCCTTCAATTCCTTGTTGCGTTCCACCTTCGCGCTGATCGATACGGTGTTGCCGTCGATCTTCACGTCGATGTCCTTTTTATCGACGCCCGGCAGTTCTGCTTTAACCATGTACGCCGTGTCGTTTTCCGTCACATCGAGCTTCATGTCCGCCAGCGGTGCGTCATCGCCCGTTGCGATGCCGCGCAGGGGGCGGAACAAACCATGAAACAGATCCGGTACCGCTTCCATTGAGAACGGCTCATAACGTGTCAAGTTGCTCATCGTAGCTACTCCTCAAAAAGTCCATGATCTCCATGGATTTCACACTGCTTCAAATGACCACTGCATCAACGACTTTAGGTCTCTACGTAGAACGTCCGTTGATATGTATCAATTGCCGCGCGTAACCGGAGCGGTTCGCAAAACACTGACCTCCATCAATTCCGGTGGCCGGCGTCTGCTTATGCTGGAAGTGCCCTCTTGAATCTGCGGAGTCATCCATGCTTACCCGATCAAGCGCGCCCATTCGCCGGCCGCTTCATGCGCAGCATCGTGAACGCATCGCCCGCCGCGCTTGGTCGCGCATCGACGCAGCGTTGCAGCGCCCCTGCTCGTATCGCCATCCGGCAGGGCGCATCCGGCGAATCGAAACCCATATTTCCGTGATCTATCTGGCCGGGCGATTTGCGTACAAGATCAAGAAGCCTGTCGATCTGGGATTCGTCGATTTCACGGACGTGGCTGCGAGGCAGCATGACTGTAATGAAGAGGTGAGGCTGAACCGGCGGCTCGCTCGCGGGCTTTATCTCGGCGTGGTGCCAGTCGTGCGGCTCGGTCGCATATTCAAGGTGGACGCACAAGGAACGCCCGTCGAGCATGCGGTCCGGATGAAGCGATTCGACGAACGACAATTGTTTTCCCGTCTGCTCACACGCGGCGAGCTGGGTGTCGCGCAGATCGACCGGGTGGCCGAGCGTCTCGCAGCGTTTCACCGCTGCGCCTCCACAATCCCACCGCGCAGCACGCTGGGGACGGCAACGTTCTTGCGCACACAGATGGAGACCGTGCTGACGTCGCTCGAGCGGGAAGCCGGCACGCTCGTGCCCGCTGGTGTGCGTCAGTGGTGCGAAAGAGAAGCCGCGCGGCTTGCTGGGCATTTTGAAGCGCGTCGCGCGGGCGGGTTCGTGCGCGAATGCCACGGCGACCTGCACCTCGACAATATTGTGCGCAAAGGAAACGACGCCATCTTGTTCGATTGCATCGAATTCAGCGACGCCCTGCGCTGGATCGACGTCGCTAGCGACCTCGCCTTCCCACTGATGGATCTGCAAGCGCATGGCAGTGACGATCTCGCGTCGGCTCTCCTGAACGGCTGGCTGCAACGGACTGGCGACTTCGGGACACTGCCGGCGTTGCGTTTCTATGTCGTCTACCGGGCGCTGGTACGGGCACTTGTCGAAGTGCTGAAAGCGCGTGGGTCGTTTGCCGCGGACTGTCTCGCGCGCGCCCGTGACTATGTGGCCTGCGCCGCCCGCATGGCAAGCGCGCAACAGCCGTATCTGCTGCTCTGTCACGGCTATTCCGGGTCCGGCAAATCGGTGGCGAGCGAAGCGCTTGCCAACCGTATCGGCGCAATCCGCCTTTCCAGCGATACGGAGCGCAAGCGCCAGCGAGCGTTCGCGCCGCCGGATCACCACGCCCTGCCCGCTGTCGCGTACTCGCGCAAAGCAATTGACTCACACTACGATGCGCTGCTAGCGATTGCGCGCCACATGCTCGAAGCAGGCTATCCAGTATTAATGGACGCGACGTTCCTGAAACAGCGGCATCGTGCGTCCTTCATCGAGTTGGCGTGCGTATACGACGTGCCTGTGTTTCTTCTGGATTTCCACACGTCTGCGCGGCAACTGGCCGAACGCGTACGCAAACGCGCGACGGACCCAGGGCAGTCGTCTGACGCCAATGCAGCGGTGCTGGTCAGGCAACTCGCCAACGAAGAGCCGCTCACGCCCGACGAAGCCGCATTGACGGTTGCTTTCGATACAGACGTTCCGCTCGGCGCCTTTCAGCACGCGACGTACTGGAAACCGTTGTTGATCCGCCTGCACCCGGACGGCGCGCTAGAACACGCTGTTCACAGCGGCACGCCCCATTGGCAGACGAGCGGCTGGGACGCGACAGGTTGCCAGAGGGTCGCCTGAATCCAACTGCAGTCGCAAGGGAACCAATACGCCTTGATCCAGATCAGTATTCCCCACCCGTTCGTTGCCGATGATGAACGCATACGGTTCCCATCGACGATGGTCTGACATATATCGACACATTCTTGCCGCCATCGACGGCAGTGAAACATCCGCACGAGCGTTCGACGCCGCCCTGCAACTCGCCCGCGAATCCGGCGCGGAGTTGCAGCCACTTTATGTCGTCGACGTGCCAACCATGGTCGATGACGCACCCGGCTACGGTCCGAGTATCGTTCGCGACGCGTTCCTGGAGGAAGGCAAACATGTGGCCGACACGCGCTTGCACGGATGAAGCACGACAGCGTCCAGGGGGCGCCGCGGATCATCGAAACCAATCTGGCCGGCGGCGATTTCGATGTCGCCCACTGCATCCTTCATGCGGCCGAGCATCTGAAAGCCGATCTCGTCGTGATGGGGACACACGGCCGGCACGGCGTTCGGCGGCTCGTGCTCGGCAGCGTCGCGGAGCGCTTTTTGCGGATTGCGCAATGTCCGGTCCTGATGATCTCGGCGCACGGCGCTCCCGAAGCTGCGACTGACGCCGTGGGAGCAGCCGAACGCGAAAAAAAGTCGACCTGATCTGCAGGACCGTGATCGTCTTTATCGACCACAGCGCCCATGGCGATGCTCGTGTCGGGTTCGAACTCGATCTGGCGCAACGGAATGGCGCTCATGCAGGATTCGGGTCGGCGGTCCCCGTGAACGCATGGCGTGTCAATACCGGAAATCCCGTTAGCGAATTGCCAGCACCGCGGCCCCCGTCAGCTTCCCTTCGCGCAGATCGGCGAGCGCCTGGTTGGCCTCACCCAGCGGATAACGCGTCGTTTCGATGTCGAGCGGAATCTCGGCGGCCAGACGCATAAACGCAAGCCCGTCTTCGCGCGTGAGATTCGCCACCGACACCACGCGACGCTCGCCCCATAGAAAGTCATAGGGAAAGGACGGGATGTCGCTCATGTGAATCCCGCCGCACACCACAATGCCGCCTTTCACCACTGCCTTCAGGGCGATCGGCACGAGCGCGCCGACTGGAGCGAATAGCAGCGCGGCGTCGAGTTCGTCCGGCGCCGCTTCGTTGCTGCTGCCGGCCCACGTCGCGCCGAGCCGCAGCGCGAGCTGTTGAGCCGCCGCATCGCCGTCACGCGTGAAGGCATAAACGGTGCGCCCCTGATGAAGCGCGACCTGGGCGACGATATGCGCGGCCGCGCCAAAGCCGTAGATGCCGATCCGTTGCGCGTCGCCTGCCGTGGCCAGCGCCCGATAGCCGATGAGTCCCGCGCACAGCAGCGGCGCCGCTTCCACGTCCGAATATCGGTCAGGCAGATGAAAGCAGTAACGGCTGTCTGCGACCGTGCGCTCGGCGTAACCGCCATCGATCGTATACCCCGTAAAACCCGGTTCATCGCACAGATTCTCGCGACCGGAGAGACAGTAACGGCAGTGGCCGCAGGTATGGCCCACCCATGGCACGCCGACCCGTTCCCCCACACCGAAGCCGCTTACTCCCGGCCCCACTGCCGCAACAGTGCCGACGATTTCATGCCCCGGGATCACTGGCCGCTTTGGATGGGGCAGTTCGTGGTCAATCAGATGCAGGTCGGTACGGCAAATGCCGCATGCGTGAACATCGATCAGCAACTGGCCCGCAGCCGGCACAGGATCAGGAAGCTGCAAGTCGCGCAGTGGCCCCCCGGTGTCATCGAATACCATTGCCCGCATCTCACCCCTCCCTCGCGTGATGGTTGCCGTTGGCACGGTTGTGGGAGGCGGCCTGCCTCACTTTGTCGGTTACGCACTTGATCGCAATCACCTGAATATAGTCGTGAACACGCGCACCGGCCGACAGACGACTGATTTCATCGCCTACCATGCGGGCCAGATCGTCTTCATTCAACGCCGTCCCTTGTGCGATCTCGAGCAGCGGAACCAACAGTTTATCGCGAGGCATGACAGGACTCCTGGTGGGAAAAGATACGGCGCGCGGATCACTCGCAGAAACGGAAATAGCCGCTATGCAATAGGACCGGCTTACCGCCGAGTTCACCCAGCATCCGCTGCGCGGCGTGTTCGATCGCGCCCCGATGGGCCTCGAACGCACCGATCAGGTCGTCTTCGCGCAGCGATGCAGCGCTGAAATGATCTTCCAGCGCTTCAGCCGTGATCGCGCACCGGATGCGTTCACCGTTGATCACGGCAGGGAACACCAGAACGGGATCCGGCCCGCCATACTGCGGGCGCTCCTGAGGAAAAGTGATATGCATCATGTCGTACCTCGGCTCGTATTCGGTCCTATGCTCACCTGCCCGGCAAGGCCGGAGCGGCTTCGCAATGGAGGTGTTCCTACATTGCTGGCAAAGCCATGGGAAATTCAATGTAACTCCTGACTTCCTTGACCCCATGCACGCTCTCCGCTGCGACACAGATTGCGCGTCGTTCTTCTTCCGACTGGACAACGGCCCACAAATGCACGATGCCTTGCTTGACAATCACGTTCTGACTGGGCTGCGCCCAACGATGATTGCTGAGTTCGCGCACGATCGCGTCGTGAATTTGCTGGTCGCTGGATGCAACCGGCAGCGCGTCGGCCGGGACGCTAGCGAGCGCGCGAATCAGATTGGAGCGACTGACGATCCCAACCAGCTTGCCGTCGCGCATGACGGGCACGCGCTTGATCCGCCGCCGCTCCAGCAGATCCGCGATATCGGCAAGGGGCGTATCCTCCACAACGGACACGACCTTATCGCTCATGACGTCGCGCACCGTGCGTGCGTGTTCCTTGACATACGTACTCGCGAGTTCACGGGTCGATGCAAAAAAGTCGAGCCACCATGATCGTCTCTTTCCTTCGGCATCCGCGTCAGTGTCGATTTCGGTTCGATGCAGCAGATCACCTTCGCTGATCATGCCGATGACCTGCCCTCCCGCGTCAACCACAGGCATGCCACTGATGTGGTTATCGGCAAGCCGTTTTGCCGCGGCCTGCACGGTCATTTCAGGTGCTGCAACCACAACCGCAGGGGTCATCACGTCGATGGCATGCATAAGTCTCTCCTTAAGGAAATATCGTCACCGTCACTGCACTTCGCCTACCACCCCTCGAAAACCCATCTCAGCACGCCTGATCTGATCCGCGCATATTCTGTAAGTCCACGCCGGGTCCCCATTACTCGCGTACATGCCGCGGCACATGCCCTTTAGCCGGATTGTCGTCGTGCCGCTCTCATCGGTGGTCCGCTCGGCCCAGAAATAGGCAATGCCCGATTCGTGGGGCACTTCGGTCTCGATGACTGAATCGTTGAGGCGGCTGATCGGCGCTCTCGAGTAAAGCTGCACATAAAGCCGCGTGCTGTTCCATATCTGATCGCACGCCGCGCGTGAACTACAGGTGACCCACGCCTGTTCTCGCGCCTCCTGAAGCTGCGTTTCGGTGTTCCGGAACGCAATCATCTGGCTTGCTGTGGTGCAGGCCGCAAGACTGACCGTCATCAGCAGGAATAGCGCCTTGATCAAGTCGACCTGCAGGCGGATGCATTTCATTTCAGTTCGCTCACCACACAATATAGGGATCGAGTTTTCGCGCTGACAGTCGCCGGCGCAGCAAGGAGTACCGAGAAAACCGGCGGACAGATAGCAAAATCCGGCCGCGGTGTCAAAAAAAGTCCTGGTCTTTTATCGCTTGTCAGCGGGCCATATAACTGTGTAAAGGGCCGCCCGCCTGCGTATATCGTGGAAACCAGTCTACGTGCAGGTTCGTCGCCAGAATTGACAAAGGTCAACTGCGCCGCGTGTCAATGGCACCGGTTGGTAGTTAGCGCGGATGGCCCGCTTTCTTGATCTAGCTCAAGAGCACCAATAGCGTCTCTCGTGAAGATGTGACCTGTCGATCCGATGGCGCAGCCTGCAACCGCAGATCGTCTGCATCCCGGATCGTCACATACTCGTCAAGCCGCCTCCGCGGCTTGAATCCGACCGCGAAAACCGGTGTGAAGCCGTCAGTCGACCGATCATGACCATAACGCTGAACGACAGGAATCCGCCTCGTCCTGCCCTGCAGGCGCGACTCGCCAGCTGGGTGCGCGGCCCCACCTTCGGGCGAGATATCGTCATTGTGCTTGCCATCAAATTTTCACTCCTGATAGTACTGAAGTACACCTTCTTCAATCATCCGCTGGCGGAGAACATGTCCATGCCGCCCGCACTCGTCGCGCAGGCACTGCTTTCAGTGCCTGCCTCGCACCCGTCTCAAGGTGAACAACATGCCCGTTAGCGAAGTCGTCGATCTTTCGCGCCTCCAGTTTGCCGTGACGGCGCTTTATCACTTTCTGTTCGTCCCCCTTACGCTCGGACTGTCGTGGCTGCTCGTCATCATGGAATCCGTCTACGTGATGACCGGCAAGCAGATCTACAAAGACATGACGCAGTTCTGGGGCAAGCTGTTCGGCATCAATTTCGCCATGGGCGTTACGACCGGCCTCACGCTGGAGTTCCAGTTCGGTACCAACTGGTCGTACTACTCGCATTACGTCGGCGATATTTTCGGCGTGCCGCTCGCCGTCGAAGGGCTAATGGCGTTCTTCCTCGAATCGACTTTCGTCGGCCTGTTTTTCTTCGGCTGGAACCGTCTTTCGAGAGGCCAGCATCTGATCGTCACCTTTCTCGTTGCACTCGGCTCGAACCTGTCCGCGTTGTGGATTCTGGTGGCGAACGGCTGGATGAACAATCCAGTCGGTGCCGAGTTCAACTACCAGACCATGCGAATGGAACTCGACAGCATCTTCTCGGTGCTGTTCAATCCGGTTGCCCAGGTCAAGTTCGTGCATACGGTATCGGCCGGCTACGTCACGGCGTCGATGTTCGTGCTCGGTATCTCGTCGTGGTATCTGCTCAAGCGCCGCGACACCGAATTCGCGCTGCGCTCGTTTGCGATCGCAGCGGGTTTTGGGCTTGCATCGACGCTCTGTGTGATCGTCCTCGGCGACGAATCCGGCTACCGCACCGGCGAAGTCCAGCAGGTCAAACTCGCCGCCATTGAGTCTGAATGGGAAACAGCGCCAGCGCCGGCCCCGTTTACGATCTTCGGCATACCGAATCAGCAGGAAGAAAGGACCGACTACGCCATCCGGGTTCCCTACGCGCTCGGCATCATCGCGACGCGTTCGTTCGATGAGCCTGTACTGGGACTGAAGGATCTGATCGCGCAAAACGAACTGCGCATCAAGGACGGCATGATCGCGTACGGCGCATTACAGCAGCTCAAGCAAGGCAATGCCACCGACGACGCCAAGGCCACCTTCGCGCTCCACAAGGACAATCTCGGCTACGCCCTGATGCTCAAGCAGTTCACGGCCAACGTCACCGATGCGACGCCGGACCAGATCGCCCAGGCGGCAAAAAAAACCATCCCGCCCGTGCTGCCGGTGTTCTTCTCCTTCCGGAGCATGGTGGGCCTCGGCATCCTGTTCCTTGCGACCTTCATGCTCGCGTTCTGGTTCTGCGCGCAGCGTTCGCTGCTACTGGATAAGCGCCGCTGGTTCCTGCGCTGGGCGGTGTGGGCGATCCCGCTGCCATGGCTCGCGGCGGAGTTCGGCTGGGTGGTTGCCGAAGTGGGTCGTCAACCGTGGACGATTGCCGGCATCCTGCCCACCGCATTGTCGGCCTCGAGCCTGACAGCCACCGACCTGTACCTGAGCATTGGCGGCTTCGTGCTGTTCTACACGGCCCTCTTCGTAATCGAGATCACACTGATGTTCAAGTACGCGCGCCTCGGCCCTTCGTCACTGCATACGGGACGCTACCACCACGAATCGCCGCCACCGGCTCAGCCGTCCAAGCCGCTAACCACCACGGCCGCATGACTCGCCACCGCGCTGCGCACGCTGTGTAATAAGGGAAAAATCATCATGGATTATGCAACCCTCAAAGTGATCTGGTGGGTATTGATCGGCGTGCTGCTAATCGGCTTCGCACTCACCGACGGCTTCGATATGGGCGCCGCCATCCTGCTGCCGTTCATCGCGAAGACGGACAAGGAGCGGCGCATCGTGGTAAATACGGTCGGCGCGACCTGGGAAGGCAACCAGGTCTGGTTCATCACCGCGGGCGGCGCGATGTTCGCGGCATGGCCGCTCGTCTACGCGGCGTCCTTCTCGGGTTTCTATTTCGCGATGCTGCTGGTGCTGTTCTCACTGTTCTTCCGCCCGGTGGGCTTCGACTACCGCAGCAAGCGCGAGGATCCGCGCTGGCGTAATGCGTGGGACTGGGCGCTGTTCATCGGCGGATTTGTGCCGGCGCTGGTGATCGGTGTCGCGTTCGGCAATCTGCTGCAAGGCGTGCCATTCTCGTTCGATACCGACCTGCGCGTCTCCTACCACGGCGGTTTCTTTGCGCTGCTCAACCCCTTCGCCGTGTTGTGCGGGCTCGTCAGCGTGTCGATGCTGGCCGCGCACGGCGCCGCTTTCGTGAAGATGAAAACCGACGGGGTGATTGCCCGCCGCGCCTCGATAGCGTTGCGCATTGCGTCGCTTGCCGGGGTGGTGTTGTTTCTGATTGCCGGCGTGCTGATCGCAACCATGATCGGCGGCTACCGGATCGTCGACGCCGCGCCGTTCGACACGGTTGCCAACCCGCTGCTGAAGAGCGTGATCGGAGCGCCCGGCCTGTGGCTCACCAACTACTCAACCTATCCGTGGATGATCGTGGCGCCGGTGATCGGCGTGCTGGGCGGCGTGCTGGCGCTGGTGCTCGCCAGTTCGCGCTTTGAAAAGAGCGTGTTTATGTCGACCGGGTTGATGATCGTCGGCGTGATCCTGACGGCGGGCTTCTCGATGTTTCCGTTCATCATGCCGTCGTCGCTCGACGAACGCAGCAGCCTCACAGTGTGGGATTCGACCTCGAGCCAGATGACGCTGCAGATCATGCTGATCGCCGTCATCATCTTTCTGCCGATCGTGCTGATCTACACGAGCTGGGTGTACCGTGTGATGCGCGGCAAGGTCACGGCGGCCGCCCTCGAAGAGAACAGCCACTCGATGTATTGAGGCGTTCCGGACATCGCGTCGCGCGCGTTACTAACCAGACTCACAGGAGCACATGATGTGGTATTTCAGCTGGATTCTTGGCATTGGTGTGGCACTTTCGTTCGGCATTATCAACGTGATGTGGCTGGAATCGCGTCGTTTCGATGAAACGGGCGCGCCGCATCCATCGCCTGCGCCGCGGCGATGATCTGAAGCCGCGCCAGAAGCCCGCTCAATCGACTCGCGCAGGCCCTGAAGCGCCTGATGCAGCGCGTCGATCCGCCTTTCATCTCCTCGCTTGAACACGCATGGCGCACACTTGCCGAAATGACGTCTCGCGCGAGCACTTGATCGAGATCAATCTGACCAGGTGTCCTGACGAGTCCAATATGGCGAGGTAGTCCGATCCATGGGCACGGTTCACCTGTGCCCGTTTCCCATAAGCCAGGTGAACGAGTGGACGTCAATGAAGTGCCCCGCGTCAGCACCCTCCGAACCGCCTGGGAGCGCCTGAAGGAGCACCCGCTATCGCGCGTTGGCCCCGGGTTGATCACAGGGGTGGCCGACGATGATCCCAGCGGCATCGCCACCTATTCCCAGGCCGGCGCCCAGTTTGGCCTCAACATGCTCTGGACGATGCCGCTGGCATTTCCGCTCATGGCCGCCGTTCAATCGATGTGCGCTAATCTTGGCCGGGTGACCGGGAAAGGACTGGCGGCCAACATCAAGACTTCTTTTCCGCCGCTTGTGTTGCAGGCCGTCGTGCTGCTATTGCTCGTGGCGAACACCCTCAATATTGCCGCGGACGTTGCCGCCATGGGCGAAGTCGCCGAACTGGTCAGCGGGATCAACCGCCATCTGATGACAGCGTTGTTTGTGTTCGGCACGCTGCTGCTGCAGTTGTTTGTCCCCTATCATCGTTACGTCTTCTTCCTGAAGTGGTTGACGGTTTCCCTGCTTGCGTACGCGGCGGTATTGTTTACCGTGCATGTTCCGTGGGGGGAGGTCATGTCGCGCACGCTGTGGCCGAAGTTCACACCGAACGCCAACGCCGCTGCCGTGGTGGTCGGCGTGCTAGGCACCACCATCAGCCCTTACCTGTTCTTCTGGCAAGCGTCCGAAGAGGTGGAAGACATGCATGCGAAGCGTGACTCGGCCCCGCTCATTTGCGATGCGAGCGCCGCGCCGGCGGAACTCCGTCGCATCCGCTGGGACACATGGAGCGGCATGCTCTACTCCGACATCACTGCCTACTTCATCATTCTGGCAACAGCTGTCACGCTACACGTTGCGGGGATTACCGACATCAATACCGCGGCTCAAGCCGCCAGTGCACTGCGGCCACTCGCCGGCAATTTTGCTTACATACTCTTTGCGTTGGGCATTCTAGGCGTCGGCCTGATCGGCGTGCCCGTGCTGGCCGGGTCCGGCGCTTACGCGCTGTCCGAGGCAATGGGCTGGAAGGAGGGACTCGAGCGCAGCGTTGGCGCGGCGCGTGGCTTCTACGGCATCATCGCCGTCAGCGTGCTCGCCGCGCTCGGCATCCAGTACTCGCCGATCAGCCCGATGAAGGCGCTGTTCTGGAGTGCCGTCATCAACGGCGTGGTGGCCGTCCCCCTGATGGCGGTCATCATCATCCTGGTGTCGAAGAAGTCGGTGATGGGCGATTTCACCGCAAGCAGGCCCTTGATCATCCTCGGATGGGTCGCAACAGCCCTCATGGGGGCGGCGGCCATCGGGATGTTCATTCCAGGTTAGACACGCCCGCTCTGTACGCGCCATCGGCGCATCAACTTGTGCAGAGAAGCTGCCGCGCGCGAACGGGTGCCCGTGACTCGCTTGACTCAGATCAATCACGACGGCCATCGGAAAGCTACAGTCCTCTACGGAAGCTCTTGCTGCTGCGCACAATCCAGACGGAGGCGCCGCAACAAAGTGGGGCGAATCCGTGCACTGAAAAACACTTCGCCGTCAGCGCTCTGTGGAAGTTATCGCACCGGACGTGCGTTCTACGCCCGAGGCGGCCGCGTCGACACAGGCGTTTCATCGTAAGCCAAGCGCCGTAGACCCTGAGGAACCTGAAATGGACACCCGCACCAAGCCGGCCACCGCTGAGAATCCCACGTTTCTGGACAGACCCGCGGTATCCACCGCCACCGAATCCTTTCGTGCGCTCGATCATGCGAAAGAAGCCATGATCGCGCGCATGACCGGGGGCCTGTCGCCCGCGTCGCTACGCGCAGCGCTTGCCGACTGGCTCATTCATCTCGCGGCGGCGCCGGGCAAGCAACTGGAACTTACCTCACTCTGCGCCCAGAACGCACAGCGCATCACTGAATACATGATTCGGACTGCGCTCGGTTGCTACGCCCAGCCATTGGCGGAACCGTCTGCAGGCGATAGCCGGTTTCTCGCCGAACCGTGGCAAACCGAACCTTACCGGTTCTGGCAACAGGCCTTTCTGTTGACCGAACAATGGTGGAATGTCGCAACTCGCGATGTGCCGGGCACAACTCGCCATCATGAGGACGTGGTGTCGTTCAGCGCCCGCCAGTTGCTCGATATGATGGCGCCGACGAATTTCCCGCTCACCAATCCCGAGGTCTCGCAGCACGCCGCTTCGACGCTCGGCGTAAGCCTCATCGACGGCGTGCGCAACGCGCTCGAAGACGCGGCACGGCAGGCCGGCGGCCAGCCGCCGGCAGGACTTGATCAGTTCAAGGTCGGGGTCAATCTCGCCGCCACGCCAGGCAAGGTCGTGTTTCGCAATCACCTGATCGAACTCATTCAATACAGCCCAGCCACCAGCACGGTGCTGGCCGAGCCGGTCCTGATCGTGCCGGCGTGGATCATGAAGTACTACATCCTGGATCTCTCGCCGCACAATTCGCTGATTCGCTATCTGGTCGAACAGGGACACACAGTGTTCTGCATCTCGTGGCGCAACGTGGATGCCGAAGACCGCGAACTCAGCCTCGAGGATTACCGGCAATTCGGCGTGATTGAGGCGCTCGACGCCGTCTCGAGCATCGTCCCGGACAGCAAGATTCATGCGACCGGCTATTGCCTCGGCGGCACCTTGCTGTCGATTGCTGCGGCAGCCATGGCAGGTTCGGGCGACGACCGGCTGGCATCAGTCACGCTATTTGCCGCACAAACAGACTTCACCGAGCCAGGCGAGCTGCAGCTTTTCATCGACGACAGCGAGGTTTATTTTCTCGAAAGCATGATGTGGTCACAGGGCTATCTTGCCGCCGGTCAGATGTCGGGGGCATTCCAGCTACTACAGTCGAACGACCTCATCTGGTCGCGTATCGTCCATGACTATTTGCTGGGCGAGCGCGCACCGATGATCGACCTGATGGCGTGGAACGCCGATACCACGCGCATGCCGTACCGGATGCATTCCGAGTACCTGCGCCGCCTCTTCCTGAACAACGATCTGGCGTGCGGCCGGTATCAGGTCGACAACCGTCCTGTCTCGATCCGCAACATTCGCGCGCCGCTGTTCGTAGTATCGACGGAGCGCGACCATATTGCGCCGTGGCATTCGGTCTACAAGATTCACAACCTGTCGGATACCGAGATCACGTTCGTTCTCACCAGTGGTGGCCACAATGCCGGGATCGTCAGCGAGCCTGGGCACGCGCATCGCTATTTCCGGATCTATCGGACCGCGGCGGACGATCTGCGCGTGAGTCCCGACGAATGGCTCGCTGCGAGTGCATCGCAGCAAGGCTCCTGGTGGCCCGCGTGGACCGACTGGCTCAAGGCGCATTCAAGCCCGCAGCGCGTCGCGCCACCCGTTGCTGCGTCCGATGCACACGGGGAGACACTCGGCGACGCGCCCGGCACCTTCGTCTTCCAGCACTGAGAGTACTCACATGGACGACATCCTGTTGCGCAATCGAACCTTCGATCAGCTTGAGATCGGCGAAGCCGCTTCGCTCGTCAGGCTCGCCGAACAGAACGACATCGACCTGTTTGCCGCCATGTCCGGCGATGTCAATCCGGCCCACACCGACGCCGTCTTCGCATCGGGTGATCTGTTCGGGCACGTGGTCGTGCAGGGAATGTGGACAGCCAGCCTCATTTCGGCCGTGCTCGGGACGAAACTGCCAGGTCCCGGCACCATCTACCTCGATCAGAATCTGCAGTTCCAGCGTCCGGTCGTGCCAGGCGATGTCATCACCATCACGGTTACCGTGAAGGAGAAACGCGTCGAGAAGCACATCGTCCTGCTCGATACACGTTGCACCAACCAGAAGGGCCAGGTGGTGCTGCTCGGCACCGCCACCGTGATCGCACCCGATACGCCGATCATCTGGCCGCGGACGGTCCGTCCGGATATTTCGGTGCGCCGTCACGACCGGTACGAAGCATTCCTCCGCAACGCCCGGTCCAGTCCCGCGCTACGCACGGCGATCGTGCATCCGTGTTCGGTGGATGCGATCAGGGCCGCCATCGAGGCACGTGACGAAGGCTTGCTCGATCCGCTGCTGATCGGCCCGGAAGCCAGAATCCGCGCCGCCGCTGAAGCCGCACACGTCAGCCTCGAAGGTGTAACGATCGAAGCCGTCGAGCACAGCCATGCAGCTGCCGCTCGCGCGGTCGAACTGGGCGCCGCCGGCAAGGTCAACGCGTTGATGAAAGGCAGCCTGCACACTGACGAACTGCTTTCCGCCGTGGTTGCATCATCGTCGAACCTGCGAACCGGCCGAAGGATCAGCCATGCGTATGCGATGGACGTGCCGGCGTATTCGAAGCCACTGATCGTTACCGATGCGGCTATCAACATTGCACCGTCGCTGGAACAGAAACGCGATATCTGCCAGAACGCGATCGATCTTTTGCATGTGCTGGGCGTTGAAGTGCCGCGCGTCGCCGTGCTGGCCGCCGAGGAAACAGTCAACCCCAGAATGCAGACCACGCTCGACGCCGCCGCGCTCACCGTGATGGCCGGGCGCGGACAAATCACCGGCGCTCTGGTCGACGGGCCGCTCGCCTTCGACAATGCGATCAGTCTGGCCGCAGCACAAGTCAAGGGCATCAATTCGCCCGTGGCCGGTCAGGCTGACATCCTGCTCGTCCCCGATCTGGAAGCCGGCAACATGCTGGCCAAGCAATTGATGTACTTCGCCGGCGCCGACGGCGCTGGCATTGTGCTTGGAGCGCGTATTCCGATCATCCTGACCAGCCGTGCCGACACCCTGCGAGGGCGCCTGGCCTCTGCCGCCCTCGCCAAGTTGGTGGCGGCACATCACCCACGAGGGCTTGTCCGATCATGAGCACCCCGCTGCTGCTTACGTTCAACCCAGGCTCGTCGACGATCAAGATCGGGCTGTTCAGCGTCACCGCCGGTAAAGCCACGAGAATCGGTCAGGGCATGATCGATTTCCGGCATCAGCCGCTGCGACTCCATCTCACCAATGGCAGCAAGACCAGCGAGATTCCCCTGAAAGCGGCTGTCACCGAGGATCTGCACCACGTGCTCGACGAGACGCTGGGATGGTTCGCCACCCACTTCCCGCTCGACGATCTCATTTCGGTCGGCCATCGCGTCGTGCACGGGGGCGATCGCTTCGCTGGGCCGGTTGCAATCGACGGCGACACGCTCGCCGCCATCGCCGAGCTCGTGCCGCTCGCGCCGTTGCATCAACCGCAGAGTGTCCGTCTCATTCGAGCAATCCGGCATCTGCGGCCCCATCTCGTTCAGTCGGCATCCTTCGACACCGCGTTTCACCACACGCAGACAGATCTCGTGCGCCGATTTGCAATTCCGCGCGAACTCTTCGACAAGGGTGTCAAGCGCTATGGTTTTCATGGCCTGTCCTATCAGTTCGTGATCGGCCAGCTCGCTCATCAATTCCCGCAACTCGCCCGCGGCAAGGTCGTTGCGGCGCACCTGGGCAGCGGTGCGAGCCTGTGCGCCTTCGAAGCCGGCAAGAGTTGCGACACGAGCATGGGCTTCTCGACGCTCGACGGCATTCCGATGGCCACCCGCTGCGGCGCACTCGACGCCGGTGTCGTGCTGCACCTGGTTGAACAGCAGGGTATCAACATCAAGGAGGTCGAAAAAATGCTGTACGAAAAGTCCGGCTTGCTCGGCGTCTCGGGTATCAGCGCCGATAGCCGTGAACTGCAGGCCAGTGAGCGGCCCGAGGCACGCGAAGCAATGGCACTGTTCGCGTTTCGTATTGCGGGCGAGACTGCCCGGCTCGCGACCAGCCTCGGCGGCATGGATAGCTTGGTGTTCACGGCGGGAATCGGCGAACACCAGCCAGAGACACGCCGCGCCGTCTGCGAGCGGCTCGCGTGGTTAGGTGTCGAACTCGATCGCGAGGCGAACAACGGCAACGCACGTCTCATCAGCAGCGCCCGCAGCCGGGTGGCCGTGCTCGTGCTGCCAACCGACGAAGAGCAGATCATCGCCAACGAGGCGGTTTCGGTACTCCATCAGTAGGCTGCGAAAACATGAAGCCGATCATCGATCTGGCCGGCAAACGCGGACTGGTCGTCGGCATTGCCAACGACCACAGCATCGCCACGGGCTGCGCCACCGTGTTTCGCGCGGCCGGCGCAGAGCTGGCGCTCACGTACCTGAACGACAAGGCCGAGCCGTTTGTCCGCCCGGTTGCACAGACGCTCGGGTCGCGCATCGTTTTGCCCTGTGACGTCCGCACTCCCGGTCAGCTGGAAGCGGTATTCGAGCGGATCGCGAAAGACTGGGGACGGCTCGACTTCGTGCTCCATTCGATCGCCTTCGCGCCGGCTGGCGATCTGCATGCCAGTCTGGCTGACTGTTCGGCCGAAGGCTTCGCGCTCGCGATGGACGTTTCTTGCCACTCATTCATCCGCATGGCCAGACTCGCTCTGCCACTCATGACCGACGGCGGAAGCCTGATGACGGTAAGCTTTTACGGCGCCGAGCGCGCGGTCGAACACTACAACGTCATGGGTCCTGTGAAGGCCGCGCTCGAGTCGAGCGTGCGTTATCTCGCCGCCGATCTGGCGGCACACCGTATCCATGTTCACGCCATCTCCGCCGGTGCAGTCAAGACACGTGCCGCGACGGGCATCGACCACTTCGATGCGTTGCTTGACGACGTTCGTGCGCACACGCCCGCGCAGCATCTCGTCACGATTGAGGAAATCGGCCGAATCGCTGCCGTCCTCGCGAGCGAGGCCGGTATGACCCTGACGGGCTCGACGATCTATGCAGATGCGGGCTTTCATGTGATGGCGTGACCGTGGATGGGCGAATTCGCCATTGCACCCGCCCAGGATCGAGGAGATCACCTGGCACCTCAGGCGAGCAGTTGCACAAGTCGGCCGGAATTCAAATCTTCTCGAATCATGGCGAGGGGTAGGATCCCGAGCCGGGCCCGCCTATCGATCTGGAACGGTACATGGGACGGTGGTACGTGATCTCGGAAATGCCGTTTCTGAGCGAGCACGACTATGTCGGCAGCTACGATGAATGGACGTTGCGCGGCGCAGTATCTCGGCCGGCGTTATGGTTTCGATCAGCCGGTCACGGGAAGCCAATTCGTGGCGAAGGTGATGTCCGGAACGGGGAACACGAAATGGCGCGTGGGACTGATCTGGCCGTTCGAAGTGGTGGTCGTCACCGCGTATGTGGACCCCGAGTATCGTTACACGATTCGCTGCATGGCCGACGGCAACATGGTGTGGGTGCTTTCGCGCACACCGGCGATGGATGAGGCCGTGTACAAAGACATGGTCGCCCGGCTTGCCGGCATGGGCTTCCACATCGACAGGGTACGCCGGGTTCCGCAAAACGCCGGACAAATCGGTCTACCCGGTTTCCAGTGAGGGGGCGAGATAGGGTTCGTCAGGACGGAACGCAACGCGCATGAAACCGGCAACGACCGCAGCGAGCGCGGCAAAAGCGAGGCTCGCCGCGTCAGCCGATCACAAGACGGTCGACAATAGCCTTCACGCCAGGCGTCGAACGCGCAGCCCCTGACACAATGGAACGCTCAATGGCCGAACTGAGACGGCCCGAGAGGATCACCCTGCCGTCGTCGACTTCGACGCCCACGTGCCTCAACTCACGATCGGTATGCCGCTGGATGGCTTTGCGGATGTTGTATTCGATGTCGAGCGGGGATGCCGAGCCACGAATCCTGATGTTGTTCGTGACGCCGGTCACGCCACGCATGTGAATGATATTTTTTTCGGCCATGTGGCTGCGGTATCCATCCTCGACTTCGCCGCTCAATGTCACCCACCCCTTCTCGACCTTGATCCTGATCGCATGCTCTTCGAGGCCCGCGATCCACTCGAGAACGGCGCTCACGCTCAAGGCAACGTCCTCGTCAGTGCGTTGCTCAGACTCGCGAAGTTTCACGTCGATGCCGACTACCACCGCGACGACACCGGCGATTCTGAGTGCGCACTTTTCAGCAGCGACTTTCTTCGCATAGTCCGGAACGTGCCCGGTGAGGGTAACGATGCCGTTGACCACGGCAACGCCTATCCCGTTTGCGTCGACGGCCGCGTTGCTCATTAGCTCGTCCTCGACTTCCTGCTTCAGTTGACTGTCCGACTTCATGGAAGTTGTCGTCCAAGGAACTGTTTTCATCACACCCGCATCGAGCCACGCAATGTACCGAAATCGGTGCGCGGCGGCCGCGTCGCCGTCTCGGCGGCCGCGCTGAATTTAGGCCGCTCGTGCAGCGCCAGGATGCGTGCCTCGACCCCATGCGGGAAGGCATTCAGGCTGGCGTTATAGCGGTCGACTGCCTCATCGTACGCTTTCTGTGTGACGGCGATCTGCCTGTCAACCCCGCCCAGTTGCCTCGACAGCGACCTGAACCGGGGGTCTTTGTGAAAGTACCTGTCATTGCCGGACTCGACCAGAAGACGTGATAGCGCGTCGCCCAATTGCCGCTGTGCGATCTCAAACCGCTCGAAAGCAACCTGCTCCACCAGCGCTCCCGGGGCTATCCGGATGCAGTCCAGATCGGCTTGCGCGGCCATCACTGCCGCGACAAGCGCATCGTTTCGATTCGGCGCGGACTGCACCAGCATGATCAGGTCTCTGGTGAGTTCGGCACGCTTATCGTACTGTTGAAGGACCTCCTTCAGCGCGGCACTCACCTCGGCATCGTCCACCGGCACGTAGCGAGGCAGGCAGCCACCGAGCAAAGCGACAGCGACGAGCGACATGACCGCCCATGCGATAATTTTCCTCATCTCTCAACCTTGATGCGTGTCGGCTCAGCCGGTCTGCCTTGCGCACGCGATATCCAATATCGACGCGGCGTGCGATTTCGTCACGCACACCGGAAAACGCGCGGTGAGCGGATCGCTCGAGCATATCGAGGCGATGGCAACCGGAACGAAGGGCACACAAATCAAGCTGTGAGCCCCCCGATAGCAGCCGGGTCTATCTTTGCAATGTTGAAACCAAAGACTGCTATTCCGTGTGCATCGGCTGTATCGTCTTCCTGGCTGGCCGCCTCTTCTTGAGTTCAGTGGTTGCTGTTGCCGCATGCCCGGCGGCGAGTGCCGCGGGCATCGCCGGTTTTGCCGGCACATCGCAAGGCACCAGCGACTGAGTAGCAAGGCTGCCAAGCAGGTTGTCCGCAAAATGCGGTTCCGGGGCTGCGCAAACCGGCTGCTGCGGTGCCGAATCCTGCTGAAGACCGGACATGATCTCGAAGAACTGCCGACAGTAAGACTGTGTCTGGGCGAAGCCCACCGGAGCGAGCAAAATCGGCAAACTAAGCATTTCCGGCAGATTGTTCGCGACGCAAGTCCGGGCAATCGCTTCCTGGGTTTCAGCGAGTCCAAACCGGATTGCCTGCAGATTCAACGCGGTCAGCCTCTCGAACGCGTCGCAGCACCCGGTAGTGATGCCGAACAGTTTGTCGAAGCCACCGCTTTCCATGCTGAGCCATTGCTCGGGAATGAGTTGAGTCATTACGCCTCCAATCCTGAATGCCGAACCGTTTAGGCCGTTGTCTGCTAAATGCCTGGCATCGCCGGATAAGGCTCGGTGTGATCCTCCACGCGCTTGACGCCGGGTATGTTTTGCGCCGCCACACGAACCGCGTCGACGGTTTCCATCGAATGGAAGATGCCCCACAGATGCACGACTCCGTCCGTGACGACGATATTGCGTCCGGCGAAGCTCCACTTACGGCCCGCCAGTTCACCCATCAACATGGCGCGGATCTCGCCGTCCGAGAGCGTCACATCCGTTGACGGCTCGTCCGGTACGCTTGCCAGCGCCTGCACGAGATTGGCGCGGCTCACAATACCCACGAGCTGCCCTGCTTGCATCACGGGCACGCGTTTGATGTGCCGCGTCTCGAGAAGGCCGGCCACTTCGCCGAGCGGCGTTTCGGGCTGAACGCTTACCACGCCGGAGGTCATCACGTCGCGCACTTTCACCGCATGGGTCTTGATGTAATCCCGTGCTTCATGGTTCGCGGACCAGAGATCGAGCCACGAAGTCCGCGTGCGCTCTTCGGTGCCGATTTCGCTGCGGCGAAGCAGATCGCCTTCGCTGATCATGCCGGCGACATGGCCGTCCGGATCCAGGACCGGCGCGCCGCTGATGCCGTTGTCGACAAAAATTCTGGCGACCTCTCGCACGGTCATGTCGGGTGTGACCGTTATGACGTTGCTGGTCATGACATCGGATGCGCGCATGGTAAGCCTCCTGAACAGTTAGGGTCCTTCAATTCGTGGGACCGGCCCGTCTCGATCGTCAGTATCCGGACGCCGGTACGCCCTCGTGTGGTTTGAGATTAGGCCGGCACGGCATCCTCTCGTTTGACATGGATCATCTCGAAGGCCGTTGCGTGCACCTGTCGATCCGTCCGCTGCGACAGCGCCCTGCGGCTTGACTCAAACCAACCCGACGCCGGCCGTCTGCTGTCGACTAGTCCGCATACTGTTTGTCTTCTCGACCGCGATGGAAATCAATCAATTATTCGTCTCTGCGTGATTACAGCGGTCTATGCTGAAACTCACATGGACGCGGGCCGCTCGAGTGCCGTGAATCCCGACTCGAAGTTCGAGCGGGATCGGAGCTTCGATAGTCTTGCGCGCGCAGAGATCTTCAGCCGGATCGAGCAAACGCTTCATGTACACGTGCCGCTCGACGCGTTTTCAACCGTCCTGACACGGCGTCCCGGCATTTCACATCTGGCAGTTGTTGACCTACGGCTTCCTGCACGCGAGCTTCATGCACCTCGCCGTCCACATGTCCGGCTGTCGTGTTCGGCTGCGACGTTGACAGACGCGCGAAGTGATAGATAAGGAGGGTGTGACAGACCTCACTCCGGCTCAACAGAAGATTCGCGAGGCTGAACCGACAAGGTCTTCGACATCTTGAGCTGCACCCAGACTATCCCTTCCCGCAAACCGGCCAGCACCGCCTCACGCTCGTTCGAATAAATGCTGCTGTGGGTGAACGCGTGTGTGAAAACGCCCTCCGGCGTGTTGTGGCTGAGCTGAATCGAGCAGTCGAAGCCGCCCGATACCTGATGCGTCACGACCGACACCGACCAGTCGTTCTCGCAGACGTTACCCGAAATTGTCATGAGTCGCTCCAGGTCCTTCGACCGCGCGAGGCCGAACCGCCTCGAAGCAGGCGATCCGGGCCTCTCGCCGTCAGTTAGCCGACCGTCAGGTTGTCGACGACCGCGTGCACACCCGGTGCCGACCATGCCGCTCCGCGCGCGGCCGATCGTTCGGCCGCGGAATCGACCTTGCCCGTGAGGGTAACGGTGCCCTCATGCACCTTGATCGCGATGTGCTTCGCTTCACGATCGGCGTGGCGTTGCAGCGCCTGGCTGATCTGCTCACCGATATCCTGCGCGGCAGCGTCCCCGCCGATACGGATCATGTTCGAGACGCCCGTCACACCGCGCATGTGCGATACGGTCCGCGTGGCGACATGGCTCTGATAAGCACAATCCACCTCCCCGCTCAACGTCACCCGGCCTTTTTCGACCTGCACCTTGACGGCATCTTCACTCAATCCGACGGTCCAGCGCAGGATCGTACGAACGGCGTTGGCGATGTCTTCATCGGTTCTCACGTCCGTATGCAGCAGGCGGATATCCATTTCCACCACGACGGCCTTGACGCCCGCCACGCGCTGCGCCGCTTTCTCCGCAGCCAGTTTCTCGGCGTAGCTGGCCGGATGCCCGGACAGGGTGACGACGCGGTCGCGCACTTCGACGCCGATGTCCGTGATTTCGACGGCCGGATCCCACGCCAGTTCGTCTTCGACCTGCCGCTTCAATTCCATGTCCGACTTCATTGCTTGCTCCTTGATGTGGCATGCAAGGGATTGCAGCCGCGCCGGGACGTGCAGCCGTGCGCCCGGCGCGGCGCCGATCAATTGATCGGCAGGCGTTTGCGCTCGGACGCCGCCTTCTTGGGCAGCGTCAACGAGAGCACACCGTCCTTGTATTGCGCGGCCGCAGTGGCTTCGTTGATCTCGCTCACGAGCGAAAACGACCGGCTGACAGCGCCCGAATAACGCTCACGCCGAATCACCCGTTCGCCGTCTTTCAGTTCCTGCTTACGCTGGACCTTGGCGCTGATCGATAGGAGGTTGCCATCGATTTTCACGTCAATATCGTCCTTCTCGACACCTGGCAGTTCGGCTTTCACCGTGTACTCCGTGTCGCTTTCCGTCACATCGACCTTGATATCGGCCAGCGGCGCGTTGCCACCCGCGCCGCCGTGCAGCGGACGAAATAAGCCCTGGAACAGCTCCGACATGGGTTCGAGCGGAAACGGGTCAAAACGAGTCAAGTTGCTCATCGTGTCACTCCTCAAAACATCCATGGACATCATGGACACCGGATCGGTTGAATGGCGCGGCCGTGCGGATCGCCGGCGGGCCGGCTTTCCTGACGGCTCGTGGGTCAAGTCGTCTCGACGGCTAGGACACCTCGATGATGACTTTCAGCGCATGCGTCTCGGCCGCTCGGCCGAAGGTGTCGTAAGCCCCTGCGACATCCTCGAGCTGGAAGCGGTGCGTGATCAACCGCGCGGGGTCGATGCGGCCCGAGCGAACGGTTTTGAGTAGCATCGGCGTGCTCACGGTATCGACGAGACGCGTCGTGATCGCGATGTTGCGATCCCACAGTTTTTCGAGGTGCAGATCGGCTTTCACGCCGTGCACGCCCACATTCGCGATCACGCCGCCGGGCGCAATGAGCGCCTCGCACAACTCGAACGTAGCCGGTATGCCGACCGCCTCGATCGCGCAATCAACGCCCGCCTGCTCCGTCAGCTTCATTACAGCGGCAATCGGATCGGCGTGGCCGTTATCGATGCACGCGGTGGCGCCGAAGCGCTTCGCAACTTCAAGACGGTTCGGATCGAGGTCGATCATCACGATCTGCGCCGGCGAATAGAACTGCGCGGTTAACAGTGCGGCGAGACCGATCGGGCCGGCCCCGACAATCGCCACCGTGCTACCCGGCTGCACCTTGCCGTTCAGCACGCCGCATTCGAAGCCGGTCGGCAGGATGTCCGAGAGCATCACGAGCGCTTCTTCATCGGCACCGGCCGGAACCGGATACAGACTCGTCTCGGCGTGGGGAATGCGCACGTACTCAGCCTGGGTGCCGTCGATCTTGTTGCCAAGAATCCAGCCACCGGTGGTGCAATGCGAATAGATGCCGCGCCGGCAGTAGTCGCATTTGCCGCACGACGAAATGCATGAAATCAGTACCCTGTCGCCTGGTTTGAACAGCGACACCGCCGCGCCGACCTCCTGCACGATGCCTACCCCCTCGTGGCCGAGAATGCGTCCCGGCTCACAGGTCGGCACATCGCCCTTCAGAATATGCAGATCGGTGCCGCAAATCGTAGTGCGCGTCATCTTGACGATCGCGTCGCTGGGTGCGGCGAGCTTGGGAATGGGCCGTTCGTCGAGCGATTTCTTGCCCGGACCGTGATACACGAGCGCTTTCATAGGGGATTGCCTCCGTTGATCGAAACGAGCCTGCTATACGACCGACTTTATGCTGGCTCACGCAGCGCCGATTGACATGAATCAAGCGATACATATCGGCGACCATGCAGCGGAATGAATGACCTCGGCCAATTTCCGCCAACCGTACGCGCCTATGCCGGACGAGACCTTATTGCTTTGCGGAGCCGATCATGGCCGATCATTTCTCTTCGCCGCCTCTCCGGCCGCGGCATGCCAGACAACGCGAACATCGCGCGCAGCGAGCCTGACGCGTCATCCTTCAACCCATATGCATGCCGCCATTGATCGCGAAGTTCGCGCCTGTGACGAAGCCCGTGTCGTCGGAACACAGAAATGCGATCAGAGCCGCGACTTCATCAGGCTGACCGAGCCGGCCCACCGGAATCTGCGGCAGGATTCTCGTTTCCATCACGTCCTTCGGCACGGCTGCGGTCATCGCGGTCTCGAGGTAGCCTGGCGATACGGTATTGACCGTCACGCCGTGTTTCGCGACTTCCAGCGCCAGCGACATGGTGAAGCCGTGAATCCCGGCCTTGGCCGCCGCGTAGTTGGTCTGACCGAAGGCGCCGCGCTCGCCGTTCACCGAGCCAATATTGACGACGCGTCCGAAGCCTTGCGCAATCATTCCGCCGAGCAAGGGCTTGGTCATATTGAACAGCGCGTCGAGATCGGTGCGCAGCACCACATCCCAGTCGTCCTTGTTCATTTTGGCAAAAGTCGAATCGCGCGTGATGCCGGCATTGTTGACGAGAATGTCGACCGAACCAAATTCATTCAGGACGCGCTCGGCGCAATGTGCGCACGAGTCGAAACTGGTCACGTCGGCTTCGTAGGCATGAAAGTGGCGGCCGGCGTCGCGTTCGCGCATGAGCCAGGTGGCGACGTGATCGTTACGTTCCGAGTGCGACATCGCGACCACCATGCCGGCATCATGGAGACGCCGGCTAATGGCGGCGCCGAGTCCGCCCATGCCGCCGGTGATGAATGCTACGCGCTTAACTGACATGCTGATCTCCTTGAGGGGAACGGCTCTGTGCCGCAGCGGGTGGCGCTGCCATTGATCGCGAGGCAGCAGTGCGTTCAATGTAGGGGGTCCCGGCGAAAGCCCGTTGACCTGTATCAAGTGCGCACCTGGCCATACTTATCGTGAGCGTGCCCTGCCCCAGTTGATCTGTGTTCAGGCGTCGGCTTCGGTCTCCCGAACCAGCAACACAGGGCACGGCGAATGGCGCACGAAGCGCTCGGCGACGCTGCCGAGCACCATGCGCCGCATGCCGCGCCGTCCATGCGTACCCATCACCACAAGATCCACGCTACGCCGCTCGACACAGCGCGCGATACAGCTCGCGATGTCCTCGGCGATGCCTTGGGTCTCGAGAATCTCGGAATCGCCTGCCACGCCGAGTGCTTGCATTTTCACGAGTGCGTCGTCCAGCAGGCTGTGTCCGACCTGGCGTTCGGCGTCGGTCAGCAGATGGGGATCGCACGCGCCAGCGTAGGTGAACGCACCCGACTGATCGATGACATACACCGCCGTCAGTCTGGCGCGCGCCAGCTTGGCCATGCGAATCGCTTCGTTGAGCGCCCGTTTCGACGCTTCACTGCCGTCCACGGCCACCAGAATGTTTGCGTACATGATTTTCTCCTCGTAGCACTTTGCAAAAGAACCGGAGCGGCCCAGGAGCGGACTCGGGACGATCAGGAGCGCGTGCGCGCCGGATTCCGTTCGAGTTGCTGCTCAGCGGAATCGAACGCCGCCTGTATCGCAGCCGTGGCATTGGTGTCCAGACAATGTCCGATCGGGACGAGCTCGCCATTGCGCATGATCAGATCGAGCCGGGCGTCGAACACCGGACTGCGCCTGTCGCCAGCCAGCACGTCGGCCCCGGAGCGCCCGGACGCGACACGAATGGATTCGATCGCCAGATGGCAGCCCGAAATGGACCTGCTGAAACGCTCCAGGCGCACCAGTTGCGAAGCCGCCTCCGCTTCGATTTGCGACGTCCCGGCAAAGCCGAGATAGACGATTTGCATACCGACTCCCATGCCCCTTCTCCCAGGCTTGCAGGGCTTCGCGCGGGCTCCGTCACGAATTTGCCCGCCGCAGTCGCGTCGCTAGTCCGGCAAGATACGGCCGCGGGATGATTGAATGATCGGCGCGAATGGCCCAGGCCACTTGACTTGTGTCAAGACATCAGGCGGGCGGTTGCCCACACTCGCCTGACTGATTGGAGCGGCGTGGCGTGGCGTGGCGTGGCGTGGCGACGAATTGAACCCTGCATTGGCCGCTGCCGACCACATTCCAGAACGCGCCCTGTGCGCGGATGCTAAGCTTTCGGCAAACGGCGTCACCTACCGTCATATGCCGTTCTGAAAACCGCATGCGGGAGGCGTGCAACGTGGGACGGGAGATAACGGTGGATTTCAACTGGAACGATGCAAAGCGCAAGACTGGCTCGGCAAACGACTCCGACGTCCCGCTGGAGGACCGCTATCAGTTGCTGATCGATGCGGTGCAGGATTATGCGATTTTCATGCTGGATCCAGACGGCCGCGTGGCGAGCTGGAACAGCGGCGCCCGCAAAATCAAGGGCTATTCCACCGACGAAATCATCGGCCGTCATTTTTCTGTTTTCTATACACCTGAAGACGTCGCCTCGGACAAGCCCACGCGTGAACTTGCCATTGCCGCCGCCCGTGGCCGGGCGGAGGACCAGGGCTGGCGCGTGCGCCGGGACGGTTCGCGCTTCTGGGCGGATGTCACGATCACCGCGGTGCACGATCCGTCCGGCGCGCTGCTCGGCTTCGCCAAGGTCACGCGCGATATGACCGAACGCATGCGGCTGGCCGAACTCGAGCACAGCAGCGAATTGGCGGCGCAGATCCAGAGTGCGCGCGAGGACGAACAGAAGCGCATCGCTCGCGAATTGCACGACGATCTTGGTCAGCAACTGACTGCGCTCAAAATGGGCATCGCCGCACTGGAGGTGCAACTGGCGGCGAGCAACGCCCGCCCTGCCGCGCTAGCCGCAACGACCGGACTGCAACGGCAGATCGACGTCATGATGGCATCGCTGCGGCGCCTCGCGTCCGACCTGCGACCACCCATGCTGGACGACCTCGGCCTGGCCGCCGCGCTCGAGTGGCTTGTCGACGACTTCACACATCGCTACGACTTCGAGACCGTCGTCGAAGCCAGCCTCGACGAGACAAGCTTTACGCCGTCCGCTTCTACCACGATTTACCGTATCGTCCAGGAAGCGCTGACCAATGTCGCGAAGCATGCCGAGGCACGTCACGTGCTGATTGCGATATCGACGAGCGCCGACACCTGCACCGTACGTATTGAAGACGACGGGCGTGGCACGGAGCTCGACTATAAGCGCAGGCCGCGCGCATTCGGTTTGCTCGGCATGCGCGAGCGAGCGCGCCAGCTGGGTGGCTTCGTCCAGATAGCTAGCACACCCGGCGCCGGCTTCGCGATTGCCGTTCATCTGCCCCTTAGCGCGATTCAGGCGGACAGTCACGTCCGATAGCCCCATCGTCGACGTGCGACTGGGTGCCGATGCGGCCCACCTCCCTTCGCAGCGCCGCGATTTCCGCCTGCAAGGTCTTGATGTCGCGATGCATTTCACGGCGCAGCAGGCGCTCTTCCTGTTCGACGAAGATCGCCGCAATGCTCGCGAACACCAGCGACAGCAGACCGTAGCCAAGCAACACCACGAAGGCCGCGAAAACCCGCGACGCCGGCGTGGTCGGCGCCATGTCGCCGAAGCCGACCGTCGCGCTACTTTCGAATGCCAGCCAGACGCCCTCGGCATAGCTGTGAACGCTCGGCTCGAGCCAGTAAAAGCCCGCGCCCGCAGACGCCAGAAGGACCGCAGCAATTGCCAACAGCAAAAGTAAGCGATTGGGCGAGAAAAACGCCCGCACCGACATGGCGATGCGCGCCGCCACCAGTCCCACGAACAGAATGCGCAGCACCCATTCGAGCGACGACCACGTGGACACGCCCCACGCGACGCTAGCCGCCGCGCCCATTGTGATCAACAGGTCGTAACGGTTTCGCATGAGAAACCGCCTGGGATGGCGGCTCAGATGGGCCATCCAGGCGAGCGAAACGGCGAACCCGGCCGCCATACAGGCGTAGAGCGCCCTGCCCGCCGGATGCAGCATCGGCAAATCGACGGCCAGTTCGAAGTAGAAAGCGGGAATGGCGAGCAGGCTGAATCCCAACAGAACCCACTGTAGCCAGCGCCATGCACGCACCGCCCGCGCGCTGTCATGGGGATCGACACCGCCGAGGCCCGCAATGCGAAAACGCTCGTTCATTTCGCCACCGAATTCGAGGTTAGGACGCTGATTGACCACGCGGACGACGCCCTGTGCTGGACCAGCATATGGACGGGCTATCAGGTGTTCTTGATAAGGATCACAAAACAGCGAAATGCGCCGGACCTGCGCTGCATGAGCGTCCGCAACGAACGAGGGGCCCCAGCTTCCGCCTTGATAAAAAAGCGCCGCCGCGATCGCTACTTGATCCAACTCAATCGGAACGCCGACACGACGGGTATGTTGGAGCATCGTCCACCCTACGCCTCAGGGCGGTCCGACTGCATTTGGATAGCGGCGAACATGAAAAGGAAATCGACGTGCAAAACTCTGACCCGATTCACGCACCCACTCTGCGCGCCGACGCCGACCTCGACGGCCACCCGCAAGAGGGCGGCAAGTTCTATCTCATCGGCGGCGGCATCGCTTCGTTAGCAGCAGCGGCGTTCCTGATCCGCGACGGGCATGTGCGCGGCTGCGACATCACCGTTCTGGAAGCGCTCGACAAGCCCGGCGGCAGCCTGGACGGCGCCGGCACCGCGGAAGGCGGCTATGTCGTGCGCGGCGGCCGCATGCTCGAAAGCAAGTATCTGTGCACCTATGACCTGTTCTCGTCGATCCCTACGCTGGATAACAGCAAGAGCGTGACGCAGGAGATCTTCGACTGGAACGAGACCATCAGAACCTCATCGAAGTCGCGGCTTGTCAGAAACGGCAAACGCGAAGACACGCCCGAATATGGGCTCGACGAAAAACATCTACTGACGCTGGGCCGCCTGTCGATCGAACCCGAAGTGATGCTCGGAAATAGCCGGATTTCGGACCACTTCGATTCGTCCTTCTTCGAGACCAATTTCTGGTTGATGTGGTGCACGACCTTCGCCTTTCAGCCGTGGCATAGCGCGGTCGAACTTCGGCGCTATCTGCTGCGCTTCGCGCATATGTCGGCCGGGTTTAACCAGTTGCACGGCATCATGCGTACGGTCTACAACCAGTACGACTCGATGATCCGGCCATTGCGCCGCTGGCTGGACGACCACGGCGTTGCGTTCCGGCCGGACACCCGGGTCACGAATCTGCTGTTCGACGAAACCGGTGCAGAAAAGCGCGTGCGCGGCATTGTCTGCGAAACCGCGCATCGGCGTATTGAACTGCCGGTAGGGCCGGCAGACAAGGTCATCGTCACGCTCGGCTCCATGACAGCCGCTTCCAGCCTGGGCGCCATGGACCACCCCGCGGCCTTGAACAGCACCGACGACACCGGCGCCTGGCGCCTCTGGAAAACCATCGCCGCGGGCCGTCCCGAGTTCGGCCACCCGTCCGTCTTCGCGGATCACGTCGACGCCTCGAAGTGGTTGTCGTTCACCGTGACCTTGCGCGACCCGACGTTATTCCGGCTGATCCGCGACCTGACCGGCAATGTGCCGGGTGAAGGTGGGCTGATTACCTTTGCCGAGTCGAGTTGGCTGGCGTCGATCGTGGTGCCGCATCAGCCGCATTTCATCGACCAACCCGCGGACGTGCAGGTGTTGTGGGGCTACGGCTTGCGGGTCGACGAGCCCGGCGATTTTGTCGGCAAGCCAATGCAGGCCTGCACCGGCCGCGAAATCCTGACGGAGATGCTTGGCCATTTGCGGGTGGAGGCGGAGTCTGCCCGAATTCTCGAACACGCCAACTGCATCCCCTGCCTGATGCCATTCATCACGAGCCAGTTCCTGCCGCGCAGCCGTGGCGACCGGCCTGCCGTGGTGCCCGAAGGCTGGCAAAACCTCGCCTTCACCGGGCAATTCTGCGAACTGCCCGACGACGTCGTGTTCACCGTCGAATACTCGGTGCGCTCGGCGCAGAACGCGGTGTATGCGCTGCTCGGACTCGATCTTGCCGCGCCCAAAGTCTACAAGGGCCAGCATGATCCCCGGGTCGTCTACAAGGCATTTTCGACGCTACGGGACCGTTAGTCCGTGCCATGCAGCGTGCGGCTGACGACTCGCCCGGCGCCGCAGAAGGCATCGCCGCTCAGACGGCGGCACCTGCACTCGCCGCCAGTTCCACAATATCCGCCGTGATTTCATCCTGACGGACCTGGCGGTAATTCTGCGTCAGGGCTTCGAGCGTCTCTTTCACATTGGCGCGCGCGGCCAGCATGGCACGCACCCGGGCTTCGTTCTCAGCAGCGAACGAGAGCATCAACGCCTCGCACAACTCGACATAGACATACGCTTCGACCAGTCCGGCAAGCAGGCGGTCCGAAGGCAAATTGAGCAACGGCGGCTGACTGCGCCGCACTACCTGGAAACGGGAAAAATCAAACGGAATCAGGCGATGATCGACGATCTCGCTATGGGCCGCGATACCTGGCACCGCGTGGATGACCGAGACTTCGGTGACCACCCGTTGGTCGAGACGTAGATAAAGTGCGTCGGTAATACGGCTGGCGAGTGCGGGCACATCGTCGGCATGGGAGGCGGCCGGCGAACGCCAGGCAAATGCGAGGCGACGTTCGTTTGCCGCGATCTCGCCGCGTGTGCCCACGAGCAGACACTCGCATGGCGCCGACGCGAGGCGGGACTGTACGCGGTCAAGGATCTGCTCATTGAATGAGCCGACGAAACCCTGCTCCGCGCACAGTGCGATGACGATCTGCGTGCCGTGCTCCGGCACGCGCATTGGCGCCTCGGCACCGTGCGCGAGTACGGCGCCGATCGCGGCCCCGACTGTCGAAGCCGAAGAACGGATGCCGGGCAGCCGCCGTTGCGCTTCGCGCGAGCGGGCTGCCGCGATACCGCGCATTGCCCCAATCACGGCGTCGAGTTGCCGGGCAGTGGCGCTGCGCGATTCGATTTCGGTAAGTTTGCCGCTCATCGCGCGCTCCCTGTGTCCGGCGTGCCGCTGGTGGCCGGGGGCGTCAACTGCTGAACCAGTTCGCGAACCGCGGCGACCAGGGCGGCCTGCACATCGGCGTTAAACGGTGTGGACGGCGAGTCCGCGTGCGCTTTCGCCAGTTCGGATTGCACGCGCTGGCTCTGCAGTCGTGCCGCCAGTTGCGTTCGCACCTGGGCAACGATCCCGGCCGGCGCCGCGTCGAATACGCCCGCCGACAGTGCGGTGAGCAGCGCGATCTCGTCGACGGTGCGCAGTGCGCTGAAGCGCGGCTGTGCAATCAGCGCGCGGATACGTTCCCCGCGAGCGATCTTGCCGGCGACACGCGCGTCCGTCAGACCGCCGAAGCGGCTGAACATTTCCAGCTCGAGGAACTGCGCGTAATCGAGCCGCAGGCGGCCCGACACCTCGCGTAACGCCGGATGCTGCGCCTTTCCACCGACACGGCTCACGCTCAAGCCCACATCGACGGCCGGCCGCTGGTTCGCGGCGAACAGTCCGGCATCCAGCACAATCTGGCCGTCCGTGATCGAAATGAGGTTGGTCGGGATATACGCGGACAGGTTGCCCATGTCGGTTTCGGCAATCGGCAGCGCAGTCAGCGAGCCGCCCCCCAGTTTTGCTGACAGCTTCGCCGCACGCTCGAGCAGGCGGGCATGAACATAGAAGATGTCGCCAGGATAGGCCTCGCGTCCCGGCGGTTCGCGCGTCAGGAGCGCCAGTTCACGATGCGTCGCAGCATGTTTGGTGAGATCGTCGATGACGATTAGCGCGTGCTGTCCGCGATCGCGAAAGTACTCGGCAATGGTGAAACCCGCGAACGGTGCGATCCATTGCAGTCCGGGCGCCGATGCCGCGGCGGCGGCGACGAATATACAGCGCTCTGGGGCGCCGTACTGGCGGACGGATTCGATTACCCGCTGCACGGCGGTCGTGCGCTGGCCGATCGCGACATACACACAGATCATGTCCGACTGTTTCTGATTGACGATCGCATCGATGGCCAGGGCGGTTTTGCCGGTGGCGCGATCACCGATGATCAGTTCCCGCTGCCCGCGGCCGATCGCGAACAGCGCATCGACGAGGAGCACACCGGTTTCGACCGGCTCGCTAACCAGGTCACGCTCGATGATCGCCGGCGCCGGCCGTTCGACTGCCATGCGCGTTGTCGCCACGATTGGCTCGTCACGGTCGAGCGGCCGCCCGAGCGGGTCGATCACGCGCCCGAGCAGCCCTTCTCCGACCGGCACCTCCAGCACGGTGCCGGTACGTGTCACGCGCGCACCCGCTTCGACCCCGGTCCCGTCGTCCAGCAGCACGACGCTGATCAGGTCAGCGTCCAGCGTGTGGGCAAAGCCCGTCGCGCCGCTGTCGAAATGGAGCAGTTCATTGAGGGCCGCGTCCGGCAGGCCCGAGACAAACGCGATGCCGTCGCCGCACCGATCGACCCGTCCGAGCGTCTCGGCGTATGGGGTCACAGCGGTGCGGGCCAGCGTGTTGCGCTGCGCCGCAAGCCAGGGGTCGTCGGCCATGTCAGCTGGGCACATGCTCGCTACCCAGCAGCGCCGCCCTGATCTGCGCGAGATCCGCGCCGAAGTTATTGCGCACCACAGCGTGGGCGGCCTGCAGTTCCAGCCCGGCAATCAGTTGCGGATCGACCTCGATCGCAAGAGACACCGCCCGGTTCAGGCACGCTGCGAGCACCGTGCGGCAATGGTCCAGCTCCTGCGGACTCAGCGCACGCGGCGCGGCTAGCGTGAGCGCCAAGCCGTTTGCGCCGAGCTGTGCGCGAACCGGCTCGGGGAGTTGTGCAATGGCCTCGGCGAGACCGTCGACAAAACCGCTCACGCGCACGTTCTCCGGCAGCTTCGTGAGCAGCTTTGCCGCGATGTCGACGGCCAGCTGGTTGGCCCGGACCGCGACGAGTTTGTCCTGTTCGACGCGCGCGGCCTCGGCTTCGGCGTCGGCGGCCGCGCGCAGCCTGTCCGCATCGGCTTGCGCGGCCGCCAGTAAGGCGGCCTTTTCCGCCGCCGCATCGGCGGCCACCGCTTTCATGGCGTCGCCGCGCGCGGCGACAAGCTGCTGCGTCTCGCGAGCCGCTGTATCGCGCTCCAGAACCGCCGCGCGCTTCGCCGCGTCGGCGTCCGCGATCAGCGTCTGCGCCGCCTTCTGGCGCTCGGTGATGATGCCCGCAACCGGGCGGAACAGGAACCGCGCCAGCAACCAGATCAGGACCAGGGCATTGATCGTCTGCAGCGCGAGCGTCGACCAGTCGATTCGCATGACCGCCGCCTATTTCACGAACGGGTTGGCAAACAGCAGGAGCAAGGCGATCACGAGGCAATAGATCGCCATCGTCTCGATCATGGCCAGCCCGACAAAGAGCGTACGCGACACGGTGCCGGCCGAGTCGGGCTGCCGCGCGATGGCATCCATCGCGGCAGCGACGGCGCGGCCTTCGGCAAGCGCCGGGCCGATCGCGCCGAACGACACGGCAAGCGCCGCGGCGGCGATGCTGACGATTTCAATGAGGTTATTCATGAGGCTTCGCCCTTTTTTACACTAACGGGATGATGGGTATCGCTGATCGCAGCGCCGATGAACACCATCGACAGAACGGCAAAAATATAGGCTTGCACGGCGCCCGTCAGCAGGTCCAATGCCATCAACGGAATGGGGACGAGCAGGCCGGCGAGCGAAAGAATGATGCCGATCACGAACACACCGCTCATCACGTTGCCGAACAGGCGCACCACGAGGGAAAACGTCCGCGTGATCTGCTCGACGACGTTGAGCGGAATCATGACCCAGCTGGGTTCGGCAAAAGCAGCGAGGTAGCCCGCCGTGCCGCGCGTGCGAATGCCGCAGAAAATCGTCGCACCCAGCACGATCAGGGCGAGCGCGGCATCCGTCTCGAGGTGCGCGGTGGGCGGCGTCACACCCGGCACGAGGGCCGACCAGTTGGCGATCAGCACAAAGAGGAACAGTGTGCCGATCAAAGCGCGATATGTGGCGGGACCGGTTTGCATAGTGTCGCGGATCTGCTGATCGATCGTCTCGACCAGCAGCTCCAGCACGGTTTGCACCTTGCCCGGCTTGAGCGACAGGTTGCGGGTCAGCCAGGCGGACACCGCGGTCATCAGGATGATGATTGCCCAGGTCGCGATCACGGGCTCAGTGATCGCGAGCGGACCGAGATGCAGGAGCGGCGCGGTGGCCAGCGGCGAAGCAGTCATGGCTAGCCTCCTTGGCGCCGCATTACGATGGCGCGTGCTGGCAGAAAGCCGGCCATGCCGGCAAGCAGCGCCAATGCGCCGACGTGCGTGAGCATGAACAGCAGCGCACCGGTGAGCGCGAAGCGGGCAAGCTGCAACGCCAGCGCCGCTGCCGCGCGGCCCTCGGCGAAGAGCGGCCAGTTCCAGCGCAGCGACATGAAATGCCACGCGCCGGCCAACGTGCCGAGCGCGAGTCCCACGGCCAACTGTGCGATCAAGGGCAGCGGACTAGTCATCGCGCCCCCGTTGCTGACGATGCATCCATTTCCACGCCGACCAGAAACCGATCGCAGCACCGATCATCAGCAGCGGCGCCGAGAAGAACACGCGCGTGCCGAAGGTCCGGTCCAGCCAGTGTCCGATCGCGAGCCCCATCAGCGTCGGCAGGACAATGGCCCACCCCAGGATGCCAATCTGGCCGAGCCTGCTACCCAGCGACGGCTCCGGTTCAGCGCGTCCACGCGAATCGAGCTCGGCGGCCTGGCGGGCCGCGCCGGCCATCCTGTCGTCAGGCCGTTTGCGCTGGTCGATCTGATGTGGATTCATCGTGGGTTGGCTCCGATACCGGGTCCGTCGGCACCGCCGCCGCCCGGGTGCGGCCGTAGATAGCGCAACATCTGACGCACGGCGCGAGCATGCAGCTGCAATTGCTCGACACGGGCACGCCGCGCCGCATCGTCCTCCTCGGCATGGCGGCTGCGGACCCCGGCTTCCAGACTTTCCAGCGAATCGCCTGAGATTGCTTCGCGGCAGGCGATCGATATCCGAACGCCGCCCGACACCAACAATACGCCGCCATCCACCGCGCAATAGCGCGTCGTACCGTCGGTACAGGTCCAACGGACCACCGACGGCGCCAGCAGCGTCACGCAATCGGCATGTCCGGGGCGGATGCCGAACGAGCCGCTTGCGTCTTCCGCGCGCAGGGACACGATCTCGACAGCGTCGAACCATACCCGCAGCGGCGTCGCCACAGTCAAGGTTAGCGGCGCGGCGCTCATGGCACCGCCTCCATGCCGTGCGCCTCCATGCCGTGCGCCGCCATGTCCTGCGAGGCGGCCGCCTCTTCCTTGCGACGGCCTTCGTCGAGCGTGCCGATCATGTAGAGCGAGCTTTCCTGCCATGTATCGCACTCGCCGGCGAGAATCGCCTTGCAGCCGGCGATCGTGTCGGCGACTGCCACGGAGCGGCCTGCTTCGCCCGTGAAGGCTTCGGTCACGGCAAACGGCTGGGTCAGGAAGCGCTGCAGGCGCCGCGCACGCCCTACGAGAGCGCGGTCTTCGGCGCCCAGTTCCTCGATACCGAGCAAGGAGATCACGTCCTGTAGTTCGCGGTAGTGCTCGATGATCCGGCGCACCTCGGTCGCGACTGCCGCGTGTTCCTCGCCGACTACGAGCGGATCGAGCAGGATCGAAGACGACGCGATCGGATCGATGGCGGGATACATGCCTTCGGCGGCCATCGAACGGGACAACACGACCATGCTGTCGATATGCGCGGCGATCGCGGTCACGGCAGGGTCGGTGAAATCGTCGGCGGGCACGTACACGGCCTCGATTGCCGTGACCGATACGTCGCCGACCGACACTATGCGCTCCTGCAGACTGGCGACTTCGCTCGCCAGCGTAGGCTGGTAGCCGACTCGCGAAGGCATGCGCCCCAGCAGGCCCGACACCTCGGCACCCGCCTGCACGAAGCGAAACACGTTATCCATCAGCAGCAGTACGTTTTGCCGGCGTTCGTCCCGGAAATACTCGGCGATCGTCAATGCCGTAAACGGCACGCGCCAGCGTGCGCCAGGCGGTTCGTTCATCTGGCCGTACACCAGCACCGTGCGCGCCAGCACGCCCGACGTGCGCATGTCGAGCAGCATCTCGTGGCCTTCGCGCGAGCGTTCGCCAACGCCTGCGAACACCGAAATCCCCTGGTAGCGCTCGACCATCGCATGGATTAATTCCATGACCAGGACGGTCTTGCCAACGCCCGCACCACCGAACATCGCCGCCTTGCCGCCCTGGGCGAGCGGCGCAAGCAGGTCGATTACCTTGATGCCCGTCGAAAACAGCGTAGTGGCGCCGGTCTGCGCGGCGAGCGGCGGCGCTGCACGATGAATCGGACGGCGCTCGATCTGCGCGGGGAGCGCCGCGCCGTCGTCGCGGGTCGCGCCCGTCACGTCGAGCAGCCTGCCGAGCACCGCCTCGCCGACTGGCGCCTCAATGGGACCGCCACAGGCCCGCACGCGCGCGCCGCGCCGCAATCCCGCCGTCGATTGCAGCGCCAGCGCCCGCACCGTTGTTTCGCTCAGGTGGGCTTGAACTTCGGCGAGAACCGGCGCGAGATCGTCCGGCAGGATGAGGAGCGCGTCGTCGATGGCCGGAAGCTGATCACCCGCAAACCTGACGTCGACCACTGCGCCCCGCACAGCGACAACGCTACCGTCGCTTACGGCGGGCTGTCTCGCTGGCAAGGGTGCTGTTGAATGAGTCGACATATCGAGGATTCCTTGCGGCCGCTTTTTTGATAGTCGCACGATACCGCCCCAATCGACCGATAAATTGACTTCCATCAAACGTATGAGAAATGACGCCTCACGATGCCTGAGCGAGAGGCCGACTATGCCACGCCCATCGTTACGAAGTGTCGACGGATCAGCACGCCCATTCCAGATTTCGGGATTTGGCGATGTGCCGCTTAAGTTCGCTGACAAAAGCCGCAAGCGCGGTGTGTGCGCCGTGATGAACCTCGCTCGCAGTGACTTTGCATTCGGCGACGGCCGGCTTGCCCACAATCTGCTGCATCTCATGCAGCGCTTTGTCAGCGCCTCCTCCACCGAAGCTGCAAAAGAACGCCACTTGCGGCAGCTGTGCCCGGTTCTCGATGAGGTAAGAACGCACCGGTGCTGATACCGAACTCGCCCACACCGGCGACCCGATGACAACGAGGTCGTACGCCGAGACGTCCAGCCCCGCCGGTACGATTTCAACGTGCCGCTTGCGGATGGCATCGAACAGTGAGCGCAGATAGCCGCCAGGCCCGTCACGATCGCTGCAATCGCAGATCTCTTCAAGATCGGCGGCCAGCATCTTTGCGAGCGCCGACGCGAGCGAACGCGTGGTGCCGGTACGCGAGTAATACACGACAAGAACCTTTGCTTCGGGCATTTCCGATCTCCTGACCGCACACCGCAGTGCGCTCACATGCGGGATTCGCAGTGCATGGCACGAGCATAGGTGCGGTTGGGCGCGTTCTCATGATCCATGTCAAGCGATGAACTTGAGCGTCATTACCACGCCATGGCGTGTAGGAAATCCCTGACAAGAACGCAGGACGCCCTACGCCAAGCTCAGCGCGACCTGATTTCTATCGGCCATGCGCTGACCAATACTGAATTTCAGGACAGCAGCAATCGGAAACCCTCGCGACGCCCTTGATAAGCGCGCGGAGGTTGACCTGTAAGGAGACCGGCCATGCCGAACGATACTTTTTCCGTCCGTGCCACAGCGCTGGCTGGACAACCGAAAGACGCACGCAACGCCGTCAGTGAATTCGATGAAATTCTCGCGCTGGCCCGAGAGTCCGGAATGCTGATCACGCTGGACGGACAAATTGGCCGCGAGAAGTATCAGAGCATCGCGGGCTCGCTGCACGCCTTCAAACGCTTCGCTGAAGCCCTCTGCAACAACTTCGGCCAACGCGCTGCAGTGTGACGGGCGTGCGGCTCATCCGCCAAAAGAGGTGAAGCAATGAAGCTGACTTTTCTAGGTGCGGCAGAAACCGTCACCGGCTCGAGGTATCTGCTGGAGGGAGCCGGCCTTCGGGTGCTGATCGACTGCGGGCTTTTTCAGGGCACAAAGAATCTGCGCCTGCTTAACTGGAGCGCGTTCCCGGTTCCCGTCGAATCACTCGATGCCGTGATCCTGACGCATGCCCACCTGGATCACAGCGGTTATCTGCCAGTCCTCGCGCGGATGGGATATCGGGGACCCGTCTATTGCACCCGTGGCACCCGCGACCTGTGCGAAGTGTTGTTGCGCGACAGCGCCAAACTGCAGGAAGAAGAGGCTGCTTTCGCGAACCGGCATGGATTTTCGAAACATCATCCGGCGCTGCCGCTATACACGCTCGAAGACGCCGAAAAGGTGTTGCAGCTGCTCGTGCCACGCGAGTTCGATGTCCCGAAGCAACTGAACGAGCAAGCGTGCTTCCGGCTGTTGCCGTCCGGGCACATTCTGGGCGCCGCCAGCGTCGTGGTGTGCATGGAAGGCAAGGTGATCGCCTTCTCGGGCGATGTTGGCCGTCCGAACGATCCGATCATGCGCGCGCCCATGCCGCTTGCGCACGCCGACTATCTGGTAGTCGAGTCCACCTACGGGGATCGTCTGCACGAGGCCGCCGATCCGGCCACCGAACTCGCCGACATCTTCGCGCGCACCTTCCAGCACGGTGGCGTGGTCGTGATTCCATGTTTCGCGGTCGGCCGTGCGCAATCCATTCTTCACTACATCGCTCGCCTGAAGGCATCTGGCCGGATGGCCAATGTGCCGGTGTTTCTCGACAGCCCGATGGCGTCGAGCGTCACGCAACTGTACCGGCATCACGTGGGCGAGCATCGCCTCACGATGACCGAAGCCAACGCGATCAGCAGCGCAGCCGAAATGGTGCGTACCGTCGACGAATCCAAGGCCGTCTCGGCGCGGCACGGTCCGATGGTGGTGATCGCCGGCAGCGGGATGGCGACCGGCGGGCGGGTCGTGCATCACCTGAAGGCGTTCGCGCCCGATAGCCGCAACACGATCGCGCTGGTCGGCTACCAGGCGACCGGCACACGCGGCGCGGCGCTTGGAGCCCATGAGCCCGCGATCAAGATTCACGGCGATTATGTGCCCGTGCGGGCTTCGGTCGTCACGCTTTCGTCGTTGTCCGCGCATGCGGATTACCAGGAACTGACGAAATGGCTTCACTCCATCTCCGTGCCGCCGGAGCGAACGTTCATCACCCACGGCGAGCCTGCCGCTGCTGATGCGCTGCGGCGTCATATCGAAGAAACGCTTCACTGGCACTGCGAGGTGCCCACTTATCTTGAATCCGTCGAACTGCCCGGATCGGGCGGCGATGCAGACATTCATCCCTGCGCGGCAACGGCGATGTCCGACCCTGAAATGGCTGATCCAGATCAATCGGCCAGCCGTCCCGAAGTGAGCTAATCAACGTATCTTGAAGAATAACGAGGGCATGTCATGAAGAATCTAGCGGATTCATTGTCGGGACCACCTGTGTCCGGAGCGGCCACCCAGACGAAGGTCTCGACGGCGAAGCCCCTGCGGCTCGGCCTGCTGACGGCGCTTGTGATCGGGTCGATGATCGGCAGCGGTGTGTTTTCGCTGCCGCAGAACATGGCGTCGGGCGCCGGCGCAGCTGCGGTCCTGATTGGCTGGCTGATTACCGGTGTGGGCATGTTGATGCTCGCGTTCGTTTACCAGACCCTGACGACGCGAAAACCCGATCTCGACAACGGCATCTATGCTTATGCGCGCGCAAGCGCCGGCGAATTCGTCGGCTTCAACTCGGCGTGGGGATACTGGGTCAGCGCGTGGATCGGCAATGTCGGCTATCTCGTCATCGTCTTCGGCACGCTAGGCTATTTCTTCCCGGTGTTCGGCGACGGCAACACACGCGCCGCGGTATTGGGCGCGTCGATCGTGCTGTGGATCATGCATGCGGTGATTCTGCGTGGCGTGCGCAGCGCGGCCGTTCTCAATGCGATCACTACGGTGGCCAAGGTCATTCCTCTGTTGCTGTTCATTCTGCTCGCGCTCGCGGCATTCAGAAGCCACATCTTCACGCAGGACTTCTGGGGCAGCCCGAAGCTCGGCAGCGTGTTCACGCAGGTCAAAAGCACGATGCTGATCACCGTATGGGTATTCATCGGCATCGAGGGCGCAAATGTGTTTTCGGCCCGCGCGCAACGTCGTCAGGATATTGGGCGCGCGACCCTCCTCGGTTTCACAGTGGTGTTGCTGTTGCTGATGGCGGTATCGCTGCTGTCGCTTGGCATCGTCTCGCAGAGCGATCTGGCCGCAATGAAGAACCCGTCGATGGCTGGCGTGCTCGACAAGGCCGTCGGCACCTGGGGAGCGGTACTGATCAGCATCGGGCTGCTGGTGTCGGTAGGCGGTGCGCTGCTCGCGTGGACCTTGCTGGCTGCGGAAACGCTGTTCACGCCCGCGAGCGGCGGCGTGATGCCGGCCTTCCTCGCCCGAGAAAACAGCCACGGCGTACCTGCCAATGCACTGTGGGTGACAAACGGGCTCGTGCAGCTGTTCCTGATCATCACGCTGGTGTCGAACGCGACCTACCAGGCGTTGATCTCGCTCGCGACCTCGATGATCCTTGTTCCCTATCTTTTCTCGGCTGTGTACGCGACCCGCATTGCCATACGCGGCGAAGGCTACGCCGTAACCGACACCGTTCGTGGACGCGACATGCTGATCGGCGCGACCGCAAGCGTCTATTGCTGCTGGCTGCTGTATGCGGCCGGCCCGAAGTATCTGCTGCTTTCCGCCCTCCTCTACGCGCCCGGCGTGCTGCTGTATGGCTGGGCAAAACACGAACGCGGCGCACGTCTTTTCAAGCCCTTCGAAGCCGTCATTCTGGCCGCGCTGATCGGACTCGCCGCAATCGCCGCCTGGCTGCTGTCAAGCGGCGCGTTAGGCCTGTAAGCCGCCCACTACAAGGAGAACCTCTATGGCACTCGGCGTCTTTTCCGAGGTCGGCACCTTGCGCAAGGTCATGGTCTGCCGGCCCGGGCTCGCCCAGGCGCGCCTGACCCCGGCCAATTGCCGCGAACTTCTGTTCGACGATGTATTGTGGGTTTCCCAGGCCAAGACCGACCACTACGCGTTTGTTAGCGCGATGCAGGATCGCGGCATTGAAGTACTCGATATGCATGACCTGCTCGCGGACATTCTGCAAGGCCAGGAAGCACGCGACTGGGTACTCGAACGCAAGCTGTCGTCAGGCACTGTCGACCTGGAACTATCCGCGCAACTGCTGCCCTGGCTCAACGAGATGAAAGCCGCCGAGCTCGCCACCAGGCTGATCGGCGGGATCGTGCGGGCCGAGCTGCCGTTTGAGCCCACGGGCTTGCTGGCGAAATGTACAGAGCCTGCCGGGTTTCTCCTCCCGCCGTTGCCCAATACGCTCTTTACCCGCGACAACAGTTGCTGGATCAACGACGGCGCCGTACTCGGCTCGATGTACTGGCCCGCGCGTCGCCAGGAAACGCTATTGAGCGCGGCAATCTACCGTTTTCATCCACTGTTCAGCGGTGGCACGCGCATCTGGTGGGGCGGCCCTGATCTCGATCATGGCGGCGCTACGCTGGAAGGCGGCGACGTCATGCCTTTATCGCGCGACGTTGTACTCATCGGCATGGGTGAGCGCACGTCGCCGCAGGGCGTCGCACAACTCGCACGATCTCTTTTCGCACATGAATCGGTGAAACATGTAATCGCCGCGCAGTTGCCACGTTCGCGCGGCGCGATGCATCTCGATACGGTGCTGACCTTCTGCGACCGCGACCTGGTCACGATCTTTCCGGAAGTCGTCGATGGCATTCGCTGCACCAGCCTGCGCCCGTCGCAACGGCCACACACGCTCGATGTCCGGCCCGAGACCGCATCGTTTCTCGATGTCGTCGCCCAGGCGCTAGGTCTTAAAGAACTTCGCACCGTCGCCACCGGTGGCGACACATGGGAGGTCGAGCGCGAACAGTGGGACGACGGCAACAACGTGATCGCGCTCGCGCCAGGCGTCGTGGTGGCCTACAACCGCAACGTCTACACGAACACGCTGCTGCGTAAGGCGGGCGTCGAAGTCATCACGATTCCGAGCGGGGAACTGGGGCGCGGGCGCGGCGGCGGACATTGCATGACCTGTCCGATCGAACGCGATCCCGTCTGACACTCCTCCTGCCTCCCATATTTCAAGGACCACACGCCATGGCATTCAACCTGCGCAACCGCAGCCTGCTAAATATGCAGGACTTCACCCCGCGCGACATCCGTTTTCTCCTCGACCTCGCCGCCGAACTGAAGCGCGCCAAATACGCCGGCAACGAAGTCGCTCGGCTCAACGGCAAGAACATCGCGCTGATTTTTGAAAAGACCTCGACCCGCACGCGCTGCGCATTCGAGGTTGCCGTGCACGACCAGGGCGGCCATGTCACCTACATCGATTCGGCGAGCTCGCAACTTGGCCGCAAGGAGTCGCTCAAAGACACCGCGCGCGTGCTCGGCCGGCTCTACGACGGGATTGAATATCGCGGCTTTCACCAGAGCGTAGTGGAGGATCTCGCGAAGTATTCGCATGTTCCCGTATGGAACGGCCTGACCGACGAATTCCATCCGACCCAGGTACTCGCGGACCTGCTGACGATGCAGGAATTTGGCGAAAAGCCACTGCACGAGCTGTCATTCTGCTATCTCGGCGACGCCCGCTTCAACATGGGCAATTCACTGCTGATCGGCGGCGTGCAGATGGGCATGGATGTGCGTATTGCCGCGCCGCGCGAACTGTGGCCCCACGACAACCTTGTGGAACAGATGCGGCGCCTTGCGGAACGGACCGGCGCTCGCGTGACGATCGTCGACGATCCCCATGAGGCAGTGAGCGGCGCCGACTTTGTCTATACCGACGTATGGGTTTCGATGGGCGAGCCGGTGGAGGCCTGGGGGCCGCGCATCGAGCTCCTGCGGCCATACCAGGTCAATGCCGGGTTGATGAAAGCGACGGGCAAGCAGCGCACCCACTTCATGCATTGCCTACCCGCTTATCACAATCTGGAGACCGAGACCGGCCGGCAGATTCACGAGCACTTCGGTCTGTCCGAGCTCGAAGTTAGCGACGAAGTCTTCGAATCGAATGCGTCGATCGTGTTTTCGCAGGCTGAAAACCGCATGCACACGATCAAGGCGGTACTCGTGGCGACACTTGCTTAAGGAACCCATCATGCGCATTCTGATCGCACTGGGCGGTAACGCGCTGCTTCGACGTGGCGAGCCGATGACGATGTCCCACCAGATCGCCAATATCCGTCGCGCCGCACAGCAGATCGCGCGGCTTGCCGACGGCAATCAATTGATCGTCGCGCACGGTAATGGACCCCAGGTCGGCCTGCTGGCGTTGCAGGCCGCCGCCGCGGGTGCGGCTGGTGCGGCGCCGCTGGATGTGCTCGACGCCGAGTCGGAAGGCATGATCGGTTATCTGCTCGAGCAGGAACTGGCTAATGCCTTGCCGCCCCAACGGCAGGTGGCGACGCTGCTGACGCGCGTCGAGGTCGACGCCGGTGACCCGGCTTTTACTCACCCCACCAAACCAATCGGTCCCGTTTACACAGAGGCGGAGGCCAAGCGTCTGGTCATCAGCAAAGGCTGGAGCGTCGCTCAGGACGGCGATGATTTCCGCCGCGTCGTCGCGTCGCCGAAACCGCGACGCATCGTGGCCCTTCAGCCCATTCACTGGTTGCTCGACCACGATACCGTTGTGATCGCAGCCGGGGGCGGTGGAATTCCGGTCACGGTCGGAACCGATGGGCGGACTCGCTGCGGCGTCGAGGCCGTAATCGACAAGGATCTGTGCAGCGCGCTGCTTGCAGCGGACGTGGACGCCGATCTGCTGCTGATCGCGACCGACGTGGACGCAGTCTATGCTGACTGGCACACGCCCTGCGAACGCGTGCTGAGCGAGGTATCGGTGGCGGGACTTCGCTCGATGTCTTTCCCTGCCGGCTCAATGGGGCCGAAGGTCGAGGCGGCGTGCGAGTTCGTCTCACGCACTGGCCGGCCGGCAGTCATCGGCTCGCTCGACCGCATCGAGCAGATGGCAAACGGTACAGCAGGTACGCGTGTCGTGCGCGCGTAAAGAGCGTTCGGTGATCGGTTAGCTCGTGATGAGACCGGTGAAGGCGGCGCTCGAGTCGAGCGTCCGCTATCTCGCCGCCGGTGCGCTGAAAACACGAGCCGCATCGGGTATCGACCACTTCAACGAGTTGCTTTCGAGATGCAGCGCGCGCGCCCGCGCAGCATCTCGTCACGATCGAGGAAATCGGCTGGATCACCGCCGTTCTCGCGAGTGACGCAGGCATGCTGTTGATTGGCTCGACCGTCTACACGGACGCGGGTTTTCATGGCATGGCCTGAGCACGGATTGCCGTCGGCGCATCCAGATGAAGTCTCGCGCGCTACCGCGCCGTTGATCTGAATCAACGTCAGTGACTACCTGGCTCCTAGACTCAGATCACGCGTTCATACGCCACTCACCCACTTCTGGAGCGTTGCAATGACCTACAAGACCATCGTCGTTCACCTGGATACGAGTGAGCGCGCGCACCCCAGGCTCGAACTCGCGCTGCGGCTCGCCAAGCAATTCGATGCCCATCTGACCGGCGTGTTTGCCGTGTTCTCGCCCGATCCGCGCTCGCTCTACGTGATGGCCGGAACCGCCGAATACTACGCTACGCACGAACAGCTGCGCGAGGAACGCCGCGGCGCGCTCGAACGGCTCTTTCATGCGGAGCTGAGCCGGGCCGAGGTTGCCGGCGAGTGGATCACCGCCGACGCCCCGGCCAGCCTCGCCGTGCCGCATCGCGGCCGGTGCGCCGATCTGATCATCGCCAGCCAGGATGATCCTGGCGATCCGGAATCGTACGTCGGCGATTTTTTTCCTGAAAACCTGATCATGTCCGCAGGCCGGCCAGTGTTGCTGGTGCCGTACGCCAGTAGCGTCACGTCGCCCGGTGCGCATGTGATGGTCGCTTGGGACGGTAGTCGCGAAGCCACCCGTGCGGTACACGACGCGCTGCCATTCATGCGCGCGGCGAAGACTACCACAATCGTCACGATCAACGGCGCGCGTGACGAGCCGCGCTCGCGCATTCCGGGCACGGATATCGCGACGCTCATTGCGCGGCACGGGGGCAACGTCGAGGTCAAGGATATTGAAGCCTACACGGACGCGTTGATCGGCGACGCGCTGTTGTCGCAGGCATCCGCGATCGGCGCAGATCTGCTCGTGATGGGTGCTTACGGGCATGCCCGCTGGCAGGAACTGGTGATGGGCGGAGCGACCCGCACGATCCTCAAATCGATGACCGTGCCGGTACTGATGTCACATTGATGAACCGAGGCTTCGAGTCAGGTCCATTCAGGAGAGTTCACCATGTATCAACAGATTCTGGTTGCCGTCGACGGCAGTGAAACGTCCGCGCGTGCCCTTGACGCAGCATTGCAACTCGCGCGCGATGCCGGCGCAAAACTACAACCCCTTTTTGTCGTTGACGTCCCCATGCTGGTATATGACACGCCCGGTTCCGACCTGACCCATGCCCGCAATGCACTATTGGAGCGAGGCGAAAATGTGATCAAAGACGCAGTCGCGCGCATGAAGCGGGCCGGCGTGCAGGGCACGCCGCGCATCGTCGAAACCGACCTGGCGGGCGACGACATCGCGCATTGCATACTGCGCGCGGCAAACGATTTCAAGGCCAGCCTGGTGGTAATGGGCACGCACGGGCGACGGGGCTTCCAGCGACTGGTGCTCGGCAGTGTGGCCGAACGTTTTCTGCGCATCTCGCAGTGCCCGGTGCTGATGATCCGGGCGCACAGCGCCAAACCTTCGGCAAACGGCGCGCAGACAGTCGAATCAATCAAGGAGCCGTCATGACCTGCAAAACCCTACTGGTGCATCTCGACGACAGCACCCATAGCGCCGCGCGGACCGAATTCGCACTTGAGCTGGCCGGCCGGCACGACGCGCATCTGATCGGCCTGTATGTGGTTTGTCAGGATCTGACACAGCCGATGTTTCTTCACGGCGAACGCGCATGGGTCGCGGCTCACGAAGCGCAACGCCATGCCAATCTCGAAAGCGCGCAAGCGCGTTTCATGGCGGCAGGCGAACGAGCCGGGCGCAGCGTGGAATGGCGGGCACCGGGCGGGCCTGCGGTGGAAACGGCGGTCCTGCACACACGCCATGCCGACCTCCTGATCCTCGGTCAGTATGATCCCGACGACCCTTCGTCCTATATCGCACACCATTTTGTCGAGGACGTGCTGATGAGCTCAGGCCGCCCCGCCATTGTGCTGCCCTATGCCGGGACTGTCCGTTCGTTCGCCGAAAACGTGCTGATCGCGTGGGACGGCGGCCGCGAGAGCGCCCGGGCCATGGCCGATGCGTTGCCGGTGATCAAACGCGCGAAATTCGTCACCGTGATGACCGTGCAGCGACACCAGGGTAACGAAGCGCCAGCTGGCATCGACGTCGCCGGCTGGCTCGAACGGCACGGCATCCAGGCGGGATTTTCGGCCGTGCCCAAGGTGGTCGGCGTCCCTACAGGCGCAATGCTGCTGAACATGGTGGCCGATCGTCATATCGATCTGCTGGTGATGGGCGCGTACGGACATGCACGCGCACAGGAACTGCTGGTCGGCGGCGTCACACGGACCCTGCTTGAGTCGATGACCGTGCCGGTGCTGATGTCGCATTGATCTGACAAGTCACGAATTGCGCGAAAAAAGCCCTCGCGCAAATTAAAGCGCCCGGTTTTCAGGGCGCTTCTTTTTTTGGGGCCTCGGTTTCCCGGGCGCGCCACCGCCCGATTACAGGTACGACGGTATTTCGTCCATGTCCCGTTCGCGTCGGACCAGCAGAACGGGCATCCCGGCACGCCGTAAAAATGCTTCGGCGACACTACCGAGCAACACCCGCCCGATGCCATGACGCCCATGCGTGCCCATTACAACGAGATCGGTTTCACACTCTTCTGCCACGCGGCAGAGGACCGTGACGATGTCTTCGCCATACGCGTCAATCGTCCGGGTTATTCCGCGCACGTTGCACTGTTCGAAGAGCGCGCGAGCGTCTTCGAGCGTCGCCATCGCTGCTTCAGCGGCCGCTGTACCGGTTGCCTGCTCCTCGACCAATCCCGTTGCTACGTCGACCATTTGCGCAGCATGTTCGGCGACAAATATCGCCATCACCATCGCCTGCGCGGCTTGGGCGATTTTTAGCGCTTCTTCGAGCGCGAGTTTCGCGGCCTGGCTGCCGTCGATTGCTACGAGAATCCGTCTGTACATGACCTTCTCCTTGAATTCGCACCCGTCCCGAACGGGCGTGGTGATCAGGCGGCGACGAGCTTTCAGGCTGCGGTTCGCAGATCGGAATGCGCTTGACGATGATCAAGCGCCGACGGCTCGCTGTCTGCTCACATTCATGTACGGCACGGCCTCCATGGTAAGTTGGCTGCATACTGGCACGATCCGTGCAAACCGCGCACAATAGGCAGCGCACGCGTTATACCAATTGGTCGCAATTAAAGAAAATCTTAGTGACTTGCCCCGACCCACGCCTGCGCCATCGGCCAGCGCTGCGGATTGCCCACCATCCAATGAGGCGCACATGCCCTTTCGCGGTAAGACGCCCTTCGCCAAAAAGTCGCTTTCGCCCATGCGGGTTGTCACGCCTGAGCGGCGTCCCATGCTTGTCGCGGCGGTCACATTTGCTGTCGTTCTTGTGGCTGCGCTCGGCACGTGGCGCTGGGTCGGCGAGCAGTCATTGCGCGCTGCCAACGGCCGCTTTGATCAGAATACCGCGCATATCACCGCTGATCTGCAGCGCGAGTTCGCCACCGGAGAATCGCTTCTGCGCGGCGTGCGCGGCTTGCTCTCCGTCGCGCCGGCGGCCGATGCCGACGCCTGGCGCCGATATGTCGCGCAACTCGATCTGGACGAAACGTCGTCCGTGGTGCGCGCGCTTGGCTATGCTGATGTTGACGCCGCCGGTGTCGCCCGCCTGACGGGCGGCACCGGTAACGTGGCCGGACAAGCCGCCACGCCGCAACCGGTCGCGCCAGTTACCCAGATGGCGCCCGCCACCGTCGATGCGATGCCAGTCGGCTACGACCTGGCTAGCGCTCCCGCAAGCCGTACGGCGTTGCTGCACGCCATCGATACAGGGGCAAGCGCGCTCGACGCGGATGCAGCGCCGTTTGGCGATATCGGCTCGAACCCCCACCCTCGTCTTTACGTCTATTTTCCGGTGTACTCGGACGCCGGATTGCCGTCGACGCCACAAGCGCGCCGCGCGGACATCAAGCGGCTGCTGGTAGCGGCGCTGGACACCGGCCGTGTGTTCGATAACGCCCTCGCCCGGCAACGGCGCATTGATCTGCAGGTATTTAGCGGAACGCCTGCCACGCTGCTTTATTCGTCCGCCGCGGGAGATGAAGACCTGGTGGAGACGGCGCCGGTCATCCGCAAAACCGATACCTTGCACCTCGGCGGTGTACCTATCACGCTGTCCTACACTGCGAGCGGCCGCTATCTGCGAGCCGGGGACGAATTTGCAGAAACCACGGTGCTGATCGCCGGCGTTGCGGCAGCATGCCTGTTCAGCGCCATGGCCTTCGTGATCGTCAGCGGGCGCGGCGACGGATCTGCCGCGACGAGCGAGACGCGCAGCCAGTTGAACCTGAACGAGGCACGCATGATGGGCATCATCCGGTCATCGATGGAAGCCATCATTACTGTCGACGAACGGCAGAACATCGTCATCTTCAATCCAATGGCTGAACAGGTTTTCGGATGCTCCGCGATGGACGCGGTCGGCGCCTCGCTCTCGCGATTCATTCCCGAGCGCTTTCGCGCAGGACACCAGCGGCATGTCGAACAGTTCGGCGTGACCGGTGTTTCCGACCGGCAGATGGGCAAGCAGCGCGTCCTGTTCGGCTTACGGAGCAACGGCGAAGAGTTTCCTATCGAAGCGTCGATTTCGCAGATCCGCGACGGCGACGACAAGCTGTACACGGTCATGCTGCGCGACATCACTGAACGGGTAAAGGCGGAAAATGCGCAGCGGCAATCGCGCGAGGAACTACGCGAACTCTCTGCCAATCTGCAGAAAGTTCGCGAGGAAGAAAAAACCCGCATCGCACGCGAACTGCACGACGACCTTGGGCAGCAATTGACCGCCCTCAAGATGGACATTTCGTCGGTCGAACAGGAGCTTGAAACCACGGCTGAACCGCGCCTGCTGCAGCAACTGCGTGGAATGCGCCGGCTGATCGATGCGACGGTCGCGTCGGTGCGCCGGATAGCGGCCGATCTGCGCCCGGTCATGCTTGACGATCTCGGTCTGATTCCGGCGATCGAATGGCTCACCAATGACTTTACAAACCGCTACGGCATCGATGTGGAGCGCCGGATCGAAGTCGGCGACACCAGCTTTACACCGACGGGCGCAACGACGCTATTTCGTATCGTGCAGGAAGCGCTAACCAATGTCGCCCGGCATGCGGAAGCGACGCTCGTCACGCTGACGTTGCACGTCGAAGGGGGCGTTTGCGTGTTGCAGATCGCGGACAACGGCCATGGCGCGAACCGCTCGCCCACCTCCGGCGACAAATCGTTTGGCCTGCTCGGTATCCGCGAGCGTGCACACATGCTGGGCGGTACCGTCGAAATTCATACTTCCAATGACAAGGGCTTTGCGCTGACCGTGACCTTTCCGGTACTGGCGGTGCAACAGCAGGAGATGCAAACATGATTCGAGTGCTAATCGCAGACGATCACACGTTGGTGCGTGACGGTCTGCGGCATATCCTGCAAGGCGCAAGCGGCTTCGAGGTGGTCGGCGAGGCCAATGACGGTGTCAGCACGATAGCGCTGGCCCGCTCTAACGCTGCCGACGTGCTCGTGCTCGATCTGTCGATGCCGGGCCGAAACGGCGTCGAGCTGATCAAACAGATCAAGGAGGAAAAGCCGCTGCTCCGCATTCTCGTGCTCACCATGCATGCGGAGCAGCAGTATGCGGTACGCGCTTTCAAAGCGGGGGCATCAGGGTATCTAACCAAGGAAAGCGCCAGTGCCGAACTGGTCACCGCGGTCAGCAAAGTCGCATCCGGGGGCGTCTACGTGAGTCTCGCGATGGCCGAACGTTTTGCACAGAGCCTGAACGAGCCCGCCGACACGTTGCCCCATCAGCGCCTGTCTGACCGTGAGTTCGATGTGTTCCGCCGTATCGCCGCAGGCCAGACCCTCACCGAAATCGCCACGGAGTTGTGTGTCAGCAGCAAGACGGTGAGCACCTATAAAACGCGTATCCTCGAAAAAATGCAGATGCCGCACGAAGCCGCATTGGTGCGTTACGCGCTGCGCCACAAGTTGCTCGGGGAAGACGACGAAATCTAGTTCCGAGGCGGCGCAAGGCCCCAGAGCCACATCGAATCGTCACATCAATTCGCCGGTCGCGCGGCGACCTCCACCCTCGGATTCGCCGCGTGTAGGAAATTCCCTACACACCTTCGCGCTCGCCTACCCGAAGTTCGTTCGCCGCCGATTTTAATTTGAGACAGCGTGGCCGATACTTCGAGCCATGAACTCAAGCCCGTCCCAGCAAGCACTGCGCGTTTTCCTCGTTGAAGACACGATCCCGATCAGACAACGGATGGCGGCGCGCTTCGGCGCAATCGAAGGTGTCGAGATCGTAGGCGAGGCCGAAGAATCAGGCGCCGCGCTCACCGGTATCGACACCACCAGAGCCGACGTCGTGGTCCTGGATTTGCGCCTGACCGGTGGCACCGGTATGGAACTGCTGCATGACCTCGAGCACAGCACGTCACGGGTAATCACGATCGTGCTGACGAATCATTCGAGTGCGGGGTTCAGGCAGGCGTGCCTCGCGGCCGGCGCGCAGTACTTTTTCGACAAGACGGGCGAATTTGATCTTGCGTGCAACACGATCAAGCGGATTGCCCACGAGCGTTGCGCACGTGGCCTCAATTACACAGGAGCACATCATGTCTGACGTCGCCGAGTATTCTGAAATCATGCCGCTGCAGCGTGTCCCACTGCCGGCGTCAGGCCATTCTGCGCTCGCGCCGTCAGTACCGGCCCGCCCCGCCGCACGCTGCTCGAGCTGCTCGCTGCGCTCGATCTGCATGCCACAAGGTTTGACGAAAGCTGAACTGGAGCGCATGGAGTCGCTGATGTGCGTTTCCCGCACGATCAAAACCGGTGAATCGCTATACCGCGCCAACGATTCATTCCAGAGCATCTATGCGGTCCGCGCCGGCTCGTTCAAGACCGTCGTCATGCATCGCGACGGCCGGGAACAGGTCACCGGTTTTCATCTGCCCGGTGATTCGCTCGGTCTCGACGGCGTCTGCTCTGGGCAGCATAGCTGCGACGCGATCGCCCTCGAGGACAGCAATGTCTGCATCATCCCGTTTCATTTGCTCGAAGTCATGTGCCGCGAGGTGAAGGTGGTGCAGCAGCACGTCCACCGTCTGATGGGCGGCGAAATCGTTCGCGAGGCGACACTCATGATGCTGCTCGGCACGATGTCCGCCGATCAGCGGGTCGCCGCATTCCTGTTGAACCTGTCAGGAAGGCTCAAAACTCGCGGCTACTCGCCGGCCACCTTCAATTTACGCATGACACGCGAGGAGATCGGCAGCTACCTCGGGATGAAACTCGAAACTGTCAGCCGCATGTTTTCGAAGTTTCAGAAAGACGGTTTGGTCGATACGCATGGCAAGCAGATCAGGATTCTGGACCTCGAGGGCCTCGCGCGCGTGTAGTCCCGGACCTGAAATGCATGGTGCCAGACGCGGCAGCTTCGGTTGACAAGGAATTTTACGAGCGTTCCCTCGGAAGAGGCGTGTTCAGGCGGTGCAGTTAGCCGCCTTTTTTTGCGTACTCAAGCAGCGTTTAGCGGATCGATAGCACCGCGGAACCGCGGCAGCGGGCCGGACAGGCACCGTCATCCATTTCACCGCAGTCCGCCCACCAGCGCTTGATCTGAGTCAAGTCACACATAAGGCCATCTGACACGATAGCTTGACGACGTGATCGGACAACCGGCATCGCACGCACGGTTCGGCCGATCCGGAAAACGCGCAGGAGGCCCTGAATGAACGTACTTCCCCAGAACACAGCTTGGTCGGTCGACGAGCATCAACTCGCCCCGAATGCCGGCATCGAAGAAAAACTGCGGTTTGCACTACGATACGCAGTGCTGGCGCCATCCAACCATAATACGCAACCTTGGCACTTCATCGTCGACGGCGACTGCGTCACGCTGTGCGCGGACCGTATGCGGGCGCTGCCGGTGGTCGATCCCTTTGACCGCGAGCTGATCATCAGCTGTGGCGCGGCGCTATTCAATCTCCGCGTTGCGCTGAGCCGCTTCGGTCTTGCTTACGCGATTACGCTGTTTCCCTCGCCTGCCGACGTGGACGTGCTGGCGCATCTGCGGATCTTGCGCGACGGCCGTTGCGACGCCAGCCTTACACCACTATTTGACGCCATGCCGCGGCGCGTCACGACCCGTGAAACCTTCGCTGACGAACCCGTCCCGGTCGAACTCCAGTTGCGGTTCGAGGAAGCCGGCGCCGCCGAGGGTGCCGACATTGTCTGCGCCGGGAACGCGGCCATCCGCGAGCACCTCGCCACGCTGATCGCTGAAGCCGATCAGGCGCAATTCAAGGATCCGCGCTTCAGGCGCGAACTGGCGAGCTGGATCCATCCGAAACGCAGCCGGGATGGCATGCCAGCGTTGTCGCCGGGCATGCGCGCCCTGCTCGATCTCGCGGTGCCCCTGGTAGGTTCGGTGATTCGCACGTTCGACCTGGGCGGCATGGCAGCCGCCCATCACACACTGGTCACCGGCTCGCCGTTACTGCTGTGTATCGCCACCGGAGCGGACGATGCCGCAGCGTGGCTGGCGGCAGGTCAAGCGCTTGAACGGGTGCTGCTTACCGCCGCGGACGAGGGCATCACGGCGTCCTATCTGAATCAGCCGATCGAAGTGGCTCCACTGCGCGACACATTGCGCGCCGCCTTGAATCTGGACGGCGTGCCGCAATTGCTGCTGCGTATCGGCCGCGGTCGGCAAACGCCTCATTCGCCGCGGCGTCCACTTGCCGAAGCCGTGTCGTAGGGACGAAGCGGCTCATTGATGACGGCCGCTTCAGTCGCAAAACCGAAAGTAGCCACTGTGCAGCATGACCGGCGTGGCGCCCACCTCGTCCAGCAGACGCCGCGCCGCCTGTTCGATCGGATAACGATGAGTATCGAACGCGGCGATCAGGTCGTCTTCACGTAACGACGCTGCGCCAAAGTGATCTTCGAGCGCCTCTGCGGTAATCGCGCACTGAACCCGCACGCCGCCGATCTCTGCCGGAAAGGCGATGACCAGATCGCGAGCGCAATATTCCGGACGTTCCTGGGGAAAATGAATATTCATGACCGCAGCCTGAAGATAGGCGTGGCGCTTAAGGCGCCGTCATGCGAGCGACTGCAATGCCCGCGCGGCAAAGCGAAGCGCGTGCCGCCACGCGTGGCACCCGTCTGTGAACAGAATAGGCCTCGTTTGCCTGTCACCCAATTTTCGCTGGCGATCCGGCTTGACTCAGGTCAAGTGATCTCTTGCGCTGGGCTGCGGAAAGCGGACGCCCGCGCGCGTGAGAAAGGCGATTGATTTGGGTCAATCGCGAGAGCGGCACCGCCCCTACACTGAACTCAAAACCTGTCCTGGAGTGTGTCTCGTGAACGCCCTGCACCCGCACTATCTCACTGCAAGCACACTTGCGCTGTTGCTCGCAGCAAGCGGCGCAGCGCTTGCCCAGTCCGAGCCGACAGCACTCGTCGATCAACAGCATTGCATGTTCTGCCATACCCGGGACGCGCCGTTTCTCGCGCCTTCGTTTCAGCAGATTGCGGACCGTTATCGCGACGTACCAAACGCCAGCGTGATGCTCGAACACAAGCTGCGACTCGGCGGCAAGGCCCACTGGGGCGACATGTCAATGCCGCTGCCGGCGGATCGCGGCGGCCCGTTGACACCCGAAGATGCTCACACGTTGATCCAGTGGGTGTTGAGTCAATAGCCACCCAGTTCGTTTGCACATGTTCCTGAAATGTACGGAGAACCCTCATGCGCCTCACCATTCATCTCGACACGTTCGATCGTGTCAATCCGATGGCATTCGCCATCCTGTGGCTCGACAATGAAACACGTCAATGGTCACGCGAGGGGCATATGGGGCTCGAACTGCCCGAATGGGGCGCCTTGCACGTCGATTGCGGCAACACGCTCATCTGCGGACCGCACGATTCGACGCCCTGCTGCGTACTCGAAGGGCTCGATCTGAACGCCACGTCTGGGCCATTCGAGGGCGAGACCGGACGCGCCCAATGGTGCTGGGATGCGGGCAGATCGTTGATGACGGGCCATTGGCACGTGCAATGTGTCGACAACGAGAACACGGAGCCGGAAGACGGTATCTTCGCCGCCGACGGCAACCCGTTAGGGTTGTCGACACTACCACCAGCATGAGGTGCCACCGTGGGAATGATTGCCAATCTTGACGGCGTGCGTCATGCGTACGGACTCTGCTTCGTGCGCGCGCCCTGGGCTTATTTCACGCGTTTGACGCTCGACCAGCAATGGGGCGACGGCTGGGAACGCGTGCCTTATGAACAGCACGCCGGCCCTCCTTATACCGACGGTCCCGAGCAGATCCTGACCGTCGCCTTCGATGGTCCGCTGTATACGCCCGATCTCGGCTACGACGGCAAGGAGCGCAGCGCCAACGAAATCAATCGCGGCGAGATGCCGTGGCTGCGTACCCAAAGCTTTGTCGGAAATGCACCGATTCACATCATGGCGGGCATCACGCTCGAGTCATTTGTGGAGCAGGTCGAACTCGCGGGCGGCCACGTGTTTGCGCCGCTCGGCTGGGGCGCTTTGCGGCTCGAACCGAGTGAGCGCGCGGCATCATCGGATACGCCGGCCCGGGCATGCGGCACGGTCAAAGCCTGATGCGGGCTGCGCTCAAGGCGGCGAAAACCCGGACATCGACGTAGGCACGCGCCTCACGCGCGAAGGGCTAAGTGCCGTCTCCAGTCGTTGGTATCAGCAGGACGACGAAACTGGCGACGCCGGCAACCAGTGCCAGCGCGCCATAGTGGATAAAGGCTGGACTGTCGAACAGCAAACCGCGGATGGTTGCACCCAAACCCGCCAATGCCGTAAAAACGGCCACCGCCGCCAGGATGATTCTGGGTTCTGCCTGGACCATGATGTCCCCCTATGCTCAAAGCACGCGATTCCGTACCGGCGTGACATTCGCGAACAGTCAACGACGAACTCATCATCGCCCCGCCGGAGGTATTGCGATTGATTTGCATCAAGCACCGGCCGCTCTCCCCTCAGTCCCTCCCTTGATGTGTATCAACCGCCCGATCGGCCGTGCGGTCATAGTTGACCTACACGCACTCACCTGCACCAAGGCCATCAAGAGCCTTCCTTCAGGCGACTCGCCGTTTCAGGCCTCGCCCTATCCTTGACTTTTATGTGAGGAGACACTGGATGTCTACCATCGAGCTTAATCAACTCAATACTCCGGCGCCGAAAATCCCCGCGCTCAAGCACGCAAGCATCGACGGCATGGAGGCTTACCATGCCCTCGTGGCCGAGGCCGAACGCGATCACGAAGCGTTCTGGGCGCGCCTTGCCAAAGAGCATCTCGAGTGGCGCCGGCCCTTCACGAAAGTCCTGAACGAGGCGGACGCGCCGTTCTATCAATGGTTCGAAGACGGCGAACTCAACGCGTCATACAACTGCCTGGATCGCAACCTCGCCAACGGACTCGCAGGCAAAACGGCCATCGTGTTCGAGGCGGACGATGGCAAGATCACGCGCATCACTTATCAGGCGCTCTATCACCGCGTGTGCAGACTCGCCAACGCGCTGCGTGCGCGCGGCGTAACGAAAGGCGACCGGGTGGTGATCTACATGCCGATGTCGGTGGAAGGCGTCGCCGCCATGCTGGCGTGTGCGCGCATCGGCGCGCCGCACTCCGTCGTGTTCGGCGGCTTCTCCGCGAAATCGCTGCATGAACGGATGGTCGATGTCGGCGCGGTGGCAGTGATTACTGCCGACGAACAGGTGCGCGGCGGCAAGACACTGCCGCTCAAAACCATCGCCGACGAAGCCCTTGCGATGGGCGGCGCCGAAGCCGTCAAAACGGTCGCCATCTATCGCCGTACCGGCGGCCGGATTCCCTGGATCGCAGGACGCGACGCATGGCTGCATGAACTCGAACAGGACCAACCCGATACCTGCGAACCGGAATGGGTAAGTGCGGAACACCCGCTATTCGTGCTGTACACGTCAGGGTCGACCGGCGCGCCCAAAGGCGTGCAGCACAGCACCGGCGGTTATCTGCTGTGGGCCGCCGTGACGATGAAATGGACCTTCGACATCAAGCCAGCCGATGTCTTCTGGTGTACCGCCGACATCGGCTGGATCACCGGTCACACGTACATCTGCTATGGCCCTACCGCAGTCGGCGCGACCCAGGTGATCTTCGAAGGCGTACCCACCTATCCGAACGCGGGCCGCTTCTGGGACATGATCCAGCGCCACCAGGTCAGCATCTTCTACACTGCGCCGACCGCCATCAGGTCTCTCATCAAGAGCGCCGACGCTGACACCGCCGTGCATCCGAGCAGCTTCGACCTGAGTAGCCTGCGCATTCTCGGTACGGTCGGCGAACCGATCAACCCAAGCGCATGGAACTGGTATGCCGAACATGTCGGCGGCGGCCGCTGTCCGGTGCTCGACACGTTCTGGCAGACCGAAACGGGTGGCCACATGATCTCGCCGCTGCCAGGCGCGACCCCGCTCGTGCCGGGATCGTGCACGCTGCCAATGCCGGGCATCGACGCAGCGATCGTCGACGAAACCGGCCATGAAGTGGCCAACGGTCAAGGCGGCGTGCTCGTCATCCGCAAGCCGTGGCCTTCGATGATCCGCACGATCTGGAACAATCCTGAACGCTTTCGCAACGGCTACTACCCCGACGAACTCGGCGGCAAGCTGTACCTCGCCGGCGACGGCGCGATTCGTGACCGGGACACGGGCTACTTCACGATCACAGGTCGTATCGACGACGTCCTGAACGTGTCCGGACACCGCATGGGCACCATGGAAATCGAGTCGGCACTGGCGGCCAATCCGCTCGTCGCCGAGGCCGCCGTCGTCGGGCGTCCGGATGAGACGTTCGGCGAAGCCATCGTCGCCTTTGTCGTTCTGAAAACGGCGCGGCCGACCGGTGCTGAGGCTAAGCGCATAGCGGACGAATTGCGCGCCTGGGTCGCCAAGGAAATCGGTCCGATCGCGAAGCCGAAGGACATCCGGTTTGGCGACGCCATGCCCAAGACCCGCTCCGGCAAGGTCGTGCGCCGCTTGTTGCGCTCAGTCGCGAAGGGCGAAGCGATTTCGCAGGACACGTCGACCGTCGAAAACCCCGCCGTGATTTCACAGTTCGCCGATTCGATCTGAACGGTCCTGCGCTCCGGCGTTCGATTGCGATGTGACCCTTGCGCGGCGCCAGTTTTCACGACAGTCGCGCAAGCAATACTTCGGTTTTTTGCATGAGGAATTCATCATGAATATCAAAGCCCCTAATCCCGCTTCGCTCGGCCTCGGCGGTTTTGCCTTGACGACCTGGCTGCTCAGCATGATCAACGCCGGCTGGTTCAGCGGCGATTCGATGGGCATGGTGCTCGCCGTCGCTTTCGCTTATGGCGGCACCGCGCAGATGCTCGCCGGACTCATGGAAATACCGCGCGGCAATGGTTTCGGCGCGACGGCCTTTCTGAGCTATGGCGCCTTCTGGTGGTCGTTCGCCCTCTTCGTGTTGTTCCTGCACGGCACCGTGCCCGCGGCGTTCATCGGCTGGTATCTGTTCCTGTGGGGCGTGTTCACGCTCTACATGTGGGTCGCGACATGGCTTGCGCCGCGCGCATTGCAACTGGTGTTTCTGTCTTTGTGGATCACTTTCTTCGTGCTTGCTGCGAGCGAATGGACCGGCCTCGTGTGGTTGCACCACGCCGGCGGTTACCTCGGTCTGCTGACGGCGCTGCTGGCTTTCTACCTGTCGGCGGCTGAGATCATCAACGAAACGCATGGGCACACGGTGCTGCCGGTGGGAACCGTCGTTCAGAAGATCGACGTGACCGTAACGGTCACCGAGGGACTTCGCGGCGCCTGAAAGCAGGCGGCGGCCACCGCACCGCCGCTCACACGGATAAAATCTCGGCATGCCGATCAACTATCTTCGAGGATTCACGAAACCTGAGCGCAGTGACGCGGCGAATCTGCGCCTGGGACGATCGCTGGCTTTTGTCGCCGGCGCGGCCAACGCCGGCGGCTTCCTCGCTGTGGGGCAGTACACATCACACATGTCGGGCATTTTGTCGTCGCTCGCCGACAACCTCGCGCTCGGCGAAATCAACGCGATCGTTACGGGATTGAGTTCCTTGTTGTCGTTCCTCTTCGGGGCCGCCACGTCCGCAATCATGATCAACTGGGGGCGTCGCCAGCAATTGCACAGTCTGTATGCAATGCCGTTGTTGCTCGAGGCTACGCTGCTCCTCTGCTTTGGCCTGCTTGGCACAAATCTCGAGACCCATCGCGTCCTTTTCGTACCGGCGACCGTCTGTCTTCTGTGCTACGTGATGGGTCTGCAGAACGCCATGATCACAAAGATCTCAAAAGCGGAGATCCGCACGACACACGTCACCGGTCTTGTGACGGATATCGGCATCGAACTCGGCAAGTTCTTTTACTGGAACGTTGGAGCAATGGATGGGAGTACCGTCCGTGCAGATCGCGAGAAACTGCACATCCTCGGATCGCTCCTATTGTCGTTCCTCGCAGGTGGCCTGACAGGCGCCGTAGGCTTCAAGCACTTTGGGTTCATCTCGACCATTCCCCTTGCTGTCGTACTTCTTACTCTCGCCGCTGTTCCGGTCCTCGACGATATGCTCGCGCAGCGCCGGTAGAGTACTTTTCGCAACGCCCCCCTGTTTCGCGCTGCTCGACCGCTGGTCACGTCGCCACGGGATTGGGTGACGGGATACGTCGAACAGAAACGTTACCCCTTCCTTGATTGGAACTGAACGGCATCGAATTCATATTGCGCCTCATGGAGGTGCAATTAACGTGGACTGGCTGCGTATCGAGCGCTACGAACCGCTAGTTATTCGCTTCCGGAATGGCCTTGACGATCATCGAGAATAGCTTGCCAAGATCCTCTTCGAGCTTGACTCCATCGAACGGATCACGGTTGACCCCAAACACCGCGTCAATCTCGGCCCAGTCATCCTTCGTCAGCAAACGTCTCGCAGCAGGCAGAATCACTTCCTCCTCCAGACTCCGGTGTTTCAGGCAGAACTCTGCGTATTCCTGCACCAGGGCGCGCAGCGCAGCAAATGCGGACTCGCCCTTCAGTTCATACCGGGTCAGCGCGTGCTCCAGATCTCGCACCCGCACGTCACCTTCAGCGTGCTGGGCCTCCAGTTCGTCAAGTACATCGTCAAATTCATCTGTCCGGGCCCGCAACCGAGCAAACAGGTAACGATCCTCCTTCGGATGATGCATCTGCTCCGGATACTCCCGGATGTAGTAAAGCATCGCCCGAAACACCATGAGACCCGGAGCCCTCGACCCAGTTTCCAGCAGACGGGTAAAACACAGCATGCCTTCGATAATCGCTGACAACTGTCCGTGCTCATTAAGGATGACTTGTATGGCACTGCGAGGTCCCAGCGGCTGCATATCAAACTCTCCGACCTTCGAAATACACTGACGATTTGATTGCCTGCCACGCATTGACGGCGAGCACCGGCGAGAACGTCCTCACTTTCATTTCACTGTGGACGTCCGCCAACGCCTGCGCGTTGATTGAGATCAACCGGCGCACTAGAAGTGCGACGTCGATGCATCGATGGAAGGCATTTCACCGTGGTCGCATAGCCACGCGTGCTTGGCGAGCGCGAGCATTTCCCTGTCGCCTCGACTATCACCATACACATAGAGCACACGCGGTTGACTATCGCCGAACCTGCGTTGCAGTCGTCGTACTTTTTCTGGTCCCCAACAGTTCGGCGAAGGCAGGCGGCCGTAAAAGCGGTCATCACGAAATTCGAGCTCGGTCACAAGTACCGCGTCGAATCCCGCGCTCGTAGCCTAGGCCTTAAGGTAGAGCGCGCGAGACGCGCTGGCCAGTACCAGTAGGTGACCACGACGCTTATGTTCTTCGATCCGCGCGGCCATTTCCGCTCGAACAAGCGCCGGCGACCCTTGAGCTGCGTATCGCTGCGCCGGTCCTTCAGTTCACACCGGGTCGCGGCACCGATTAGCATGCCAGCCATGGTGCCGTACGAATCGCGCCATAGATCAACCTTCGACTACCGACTGCATAACGCACAAAATCAGGCAGGCTGTGCGAGGCGGTGATAATACCGTCGAAATCGAAGGCGGCAACCGGATCGCGCCGCATTGTTCGATAGAGGACGCCGTCCGGTTTCCAGTCCCTGGTCAACGCATATTCCCGGTGTGGCCAAGTGAATAACGCCCGGGCTGCGGCCAGACGGAGAGTCCGTGCGGTTCCGCGCCAACCGGAATGGATTTGACAGAGCCGGTCGTCGTATCGATCGCGTAGACAACGTCATCGAAGCGACCGGATAGCCACAGCATCTTGCCATCCGGGCTGACATTACCCATGTCGGGACTGCCGCCGCCCGGAATCGGCCAGTTCGCGACGACCTTGCGCGTCGCGAAGTCGAGCACCGATACGCTGCCCTTGCCATGTCTCGGTCCGTGCACGAGATTGGAGCCGCGATTGGACACATAGAGCCGGGTGCCGTCGCGGCTCGGGTACAGGCCGTGCGTCCCCACGCCGGTCTTGATGAAGCCAATCTTCGTGAAGCTGTCGCCGTCGATCACGTAGACGCCGTCGGCCATCATGTCGGCGACAAAGAACACCTTGCCGTCCGGCGAGATGCGGATGTCCTGCGGCATGCCCTTCCTGTCGAGTTCGAGGTAGCCGACGACCTTCCGGTTGACAAGATCGATCTTGGCCAGCTTGCCGCCGAATTCACAGGTGAAGAGCGCGTACTTGCCGTCGATCGAGAAATCGGCGTGATTGATGCCCTTGCACTGCGGCGCGTCGAGACTCGATTTCAGCGCCATCGTGTGCACATCGCGAAAGTCCAGCCGCGCGTGTGCTTCGGCCACCACGATCGCTTCTTTGCCGTCCGGAGTGAAGTACATGTTGTAAGGATCGTCGACCATGATCTGCTTGCCGGGTTTGCCGGTCTTGGGATCGATCGGCGTCAGGCTGCCGTCGGGGCGGCCTTCGGCGTTGTTGGCCACCCACAGCGTCTGCAGATCCCAGGCGGGAACGACGTGCTGCGGACTGAGGCCGACGTGAAGCCTGTCGACCACTTTCAGCGTGGCCGGATCGATCACGTAGACGTCGTTCGAACGCAGGTTCGGCACATAGACGCGCGGCAACGCGCCGGCGACCGCCGGGCTCATATGGCCGGTGCCCGCTTCGCTATACAGGTTATCGGGGTTCACCACGGGCGGCATGCCGGCCACCGTGGTGACAGCCAACGCAGCCGATGCAGCGCCGGCGGCACAGAAACCGGCCAGCGCGATGGCGACGGCCGTTGCAACGCGCGAAAAACGGGGAGGACACAATTGCATCGTGAATTCCGTTGTCGAGTGGATGGGGGATCGAGGACGGAAGCAGAAGTCTGTCGAATGCTTCAACGGCTTGCGGTCTCTTTCTTGATCGCGTCAATCGTCCGCGACACGATCGCGTCAATGCCCAGTTGACCAAGTTCGACGCTCGAGTGCCGCGGGTCGCCGCCATAGACGCCGTCGGCCGGTCCCAGTTTCGGACCGCTTCGCAGGCGCTCAAGCCGCACCATCTGCGGCGCGACCGCCAGCAGCAGCGAGGTATCCGCGAGTCCCGCGTGCGTGCCGATCTCAGCATCGCTGACCCCGTGCTGCCGCAGGATCTGCGAGTAACCGTCCGAGCTGGTGCCGTAGTACGCCGGCGGCACGAATGCGCGGGCATTCGTGCCGGCCCAGCTCCTGTTGAGTTGGGCTACAACGTGCCTGACATCGTTCTGGTAGCCGCCGTGGTCGCCGAGAAAGACGATGTTGGTAAAGCCGTGAACCTTGAAGCTGTTCGCGGCGGATTCCAGCGTCTTTTCGAACACGTCGTCCGGCACGGTGATCGTGCCGGGAAAACGCATGTGCGAGGTCGGCGGAGCGTAGCCGCCCTCCGGCACGTAGGCGATGACCGGCGCGACGATCGCGTTGCCGAGGCCCTCGGCGATGCGCTGCGACAGCACCTTGACGCGTGCATTGTGTTTGCCGAGTGCGACGTCGGGGCCGCTTTGCTCGGTTCCGCCAATGGGGACGATGATGGTGGTCTTGCCCGTCTGAATCTGGTCGCGCAGTTCGGTCCAGGTCAGGTCCTCAAGGAAGACGGTTTTCGGGGTTTGAGCAAAAACAGTCTGCGTGGCGATGAGCAAAATGACGGATGCGAAAGCTCGTCCTGGGGGAAAGCGCATGAAGGAGTCCTCGTGGGAAATGCGTACCTCGTGAGCGAATATCCGCATAGTATCCCGTGGGGTGTCTACTGTTGTTCTTCGCACCGGCGAGACTGTCGCCTCATGTACACACGTCGCTTACCGACTTACGAAATCCTTGATGCGCACACTCCGCCCGAACTGACGCGCCTGCGCGGCAGCAACTCCACGTCGCTCAAGTTGCAACGACCGTATCACGAACCAGCAGCACCGGGCAGGTCGAGAACCGAAGGAATCGCTCGGCGACGCTACCTAGCATCATGCGTTGCATTCCGCGACGTCCGTGGGTACCCATCACGACAAGGTCCACGTCCTGCCCCTCTACGTAACGCAGCAAGCAGCTGGCGACGTCTTCGCTGATGTTGTCCGTCTCGGCGATAGCGACCTTGCACGCCACGTTGCCCTCCGTCGCGTCTTTATGCGCATTCGCCAGGATTCGATCGCCTTCAGCTCGTAGTGCCTCGACCATCGCAAACTGGTCGGAATTGGCTGAATAGGCAAACATCGCGAAACGGTCGAGCACGTACACCACCGTCATCGTGCCGTCGGCCAGCTTCGCCATGCGGATAGCTTCCTTTAGCGCACCCTTCGACGCGTTGCTGCCATCCAGTGCCACCAGGATATCTTTGTACATGGCCATCCTCTCTGGTAAGTCGATTATGAATGCGCCCCCGATGGCGAATCAATCGCGCCGCCGGAAACTACGCGAATACGCGCCCCACCTAGACTGAAAGCGATCACAAATTCATCATCTGCGTTTCCCCTCACGCCTGGATTGATTTGTATCAATGGCGTACGTGCCGTCGCTGGCGTACCTGGTCGCGAACCCGACGTTTCGTCGGATGCGGCAGCGCATTTCACTAGCATTGATTCAAATCAAGCCGCTTACGCGTATCGGGATGAATATGCGTAATCTCGCGTCGCCAGATGCGACTGCGGCTAACCGGCTAGATCCGGGTGCCCCGCCACGGCGCAACCACAAAGGCGAAGACTCTCTGCCGGCGTGCGATTAACGCCGACCTGGCGCAGGATTTGCTTATTGTTGTACCCACAGTTGTACCCGCACGACCCTGGCGAAGCGACCGGGGCTGACCAGCAGGAGGAGACAATGCGCGATGATGTCGGTCACGCCGTAACGCCAATGGCGACTCGTGAGGCCGGCTGGCTCACGCCGTCGATTCAGAAATCCCACGAACGCTCCGAAACGTTCGGCTTGAGCGCCGCGATGCGGCCGGATTACGACGTGCTGCCGGCAGCCGAACTCACATTGAAACTCGAGCAAAGCCGTGTCCTGTGCGCGCATGCCACGCCTGTGATGGAAACGCTGCACGAGCAGATCGTCAACACACAGAGCATGATCGTACTGACCGACGCCGAAGGGCTGATCCTTCACTCGATCGGCGACGATGATTTTCTCCGACGAGCCGAGAAAGTCGCGCTGCGTCCGGGTGCGAACTGGGCGGAAGACCGGCAAGGCACCAACGCAATCGGCACGGCGCTCGCCGAGCGCTGTCCGACAGTCGTGCATGGCGAACAGCACTATCTGGCTGCCAATCGCTTTCTCACCTGTTCCAGCGTGCCGATTCTCGATCCGTACGGCGATCTGATCGGCGTGCTCGACGTCACCGGCGACCATCGCAGCTATCACCAGCACACGCTGGCGCTGGCAAAGATGTCCGTACAGATGATCGAGAATCATCTGTTTACCAATACCTTTCGCGAGACGTTGCAAATTGCATTTCACGGTCGGCCCGAATTCCTCGGCACCTTGATGGAAGGCATCGTCGCGTTTACCTGCGATGGCCGCTTCCTTTCGGCCAATCGTAGTGCGCAATTTCAACTGGGATTGCCGCTCACCAGCTTGCGCGCGCATACCCTGTCCTCGCTATTCGGCCTCACCAGCGCGCAACTGATCGACCGTCTGCGCGTCAGCCGGGACCAGCATCTGTCGCTGAACCTGAGCAACGGCGCGGTGGTATGCGCTCACGTCGAATTCCGGCGTGCCACACGCACCAATGATGCCTGGCCGCCGGAGGAGCATCGCGAGTCACGACCCGCACAACGCGTGGCGTCCCCTCCCCTAGCCGCGAGCGTGCTGTCGAGACTCAGCTATCTGGACACCGGCGACCCGCAGATCGCGGCCGTCATCGCCAAAGTCCGCAAGGTAATCGGCAAGGACATCCCGATCCTGATTACCGGTGAGACCGGCACCGGCAAGGAGCTGCTCGCCCAGGCGATCCACAACGACTCGCCGCGCCGCTCGGGTGCGTTCGTTGCGGTCAACTGCGCGTCGATACCGGAAACGCTGATCGAATCCGAGTTGTTCGGCTATGAAGAAGGCGCCTTCACCGGTGCGCGGCGCAAAGGCGCCGTCGGCAAATTGCTTCAGGCCAACGGCGGCACGCTATTTCTCGACGAGATTGGCGACATGCCCTACCCGCTGCAAGTGCGGTTGCTGCGCGTGCTGCAGGAGCGCCTCATCAATCCGCTTGGTTCCTCGAAGTCGATACCAGTCGATATCGCCATCATTTGCGCAACTCACCGCGACCTGCGCGACATGATCGTGCAGAACCGGTTTCGCGAGGACCTGTATTACCGCCTGAACGGACTGGTAGTGAAATTGCCACCGCTGCGCGAGCGCACGGATCTATCCGCCGTAATCCAGAAGATGCTGCAATCCGCATCATCCGAAAGCGCGGATGGGCAGCGACTGAGCGTCGCCGACGAGGTGATGGCGCTGTTCGAGCAATGCGCGTGGCCCGGAAATTTTCGCCAGCTCAGCAATCTTCTGCGAACCGCCGCCGCCATGGTCGATGCGGACGGTCAGCTCCGGCGCGAGCATTTGCCCGACGATTTCTTCGACGACGTGCGCGGCACTGCCGCCGCGCCTGCGAGCACCACGGAAACCTTACCGCTATCAAGCGGGCGGCTGGAGGATGTCGCCGCCAACGCCATCGCCAAGGCGGTTGCGCAGCATGGCGGCAACGTGTCGGCTGCCGCCCGCGCACTCGGCGTCTCGCGCAATACGATCTACCGCAAACTGCCGCCGCAGGGTATGGACAACGCCGACGACGCCGTCTGACCGCCTGCGGCACAGGTGCTCCAATTTGCAACAGCGGTGTCCTCGAACTGAACAGCGCGCTGTTTCACGCGCCGGACTAGTTAGTCAGTTTCCCTCAGCAAAACGTGAGTCGGTGTCCAACGACGCTTTCGTTCAGGACGCAAAACGCTAATCGTGCGCCGGCTGTACCGATCGCAGCACGTGACAAGCCCGGCATAGACCTTGCATTTGATCATTATGACCGCTTCCTCAATGCGGTTTCTCAATCACATGTCGTATCCAAGGAGACAACCATGCAATGGACCACCCCCGCCTATACCGATCTGCGTTTCGGTTTTGAAATCACGATGTACATCGCCAATCGCTGAAGCAACGATGAAGCGCCGCCCGCCCATCGCAGTATGTCGGTGTGCGCGGCGGCGCCCGGAGCATGGCTCATGAAGATCAAAATTCTAGGTTCCGGTGCAGGCGGCGGACTGCCGCAATGGAACTGCAACTGTGTGAACTGCAACCGGGCCCGTTACCAGACTGGCGACGTGTTGCCGCGCACCCAATCTTCGATTGCGGTGAGCGAGAACGGTGTCGACTGGATTCTGATCAATGCCTCGCCGGATCTGCTCGCACAGCTGCGCGCAAATCCGGAACTGCAACCGGCCCGCTCGATTCGTGACAGCGGCATTGCCGCGGTCGTGCTGATTGACGCACAGATCGATCACGTCACCGGCCTGCTGATGCTGCGCGAACGCACCACGCCCCTACCGTTGTATGCCTGCGCACCGGTGTTCGCCGATCTCTCCACCGGTTTACCGCTGGTTCCGCTGCTCGACCATTACTGTGGCGTCGAGCGTCACGAGATCGTGCTCGATCAGCCATTCACGATCGCGCCGGTGGAGGGTATCCGCCTCACCGCATTACCGATCGAAAGCAAGGCACCACCCTATTCGCCGCGGCGTGCCAATGCCGCACCAGGCGACAACATCGCACTGCTGATCGAGAACCTTGCTACCGGCGCACGCGTTTTCTATGCTCCGGGGCTCGCGAGCGCACCGGAACCTGTGCTCGCCGCGATGCGCTCTGCGCAACTCGTTCTGGTTGACGGCACGTTCTGGTCCGCGACCGAAATGATCGACCTCGGCCTGTCGACCCACCTCGCGGCCGACATGGGCCATCTTGCGCAGTGCGGCCATCGCGGTCTGTCAGGGATGGTTCAGCTACTGGACGCGCTGCCCACTGCGACGCGCAAGGTGCTGATTCACATCAACAACACCAATCCGATTCTCGACCCGCATTCCCCCGAACATGCCGTGATACGCGCACGCGGTATCGAAGTGGCACGCGACGGAATGCAATTCCAGGTATAGCCATGAACGCCCCGCTGCCTACCACTGTTACCCACGCCGTCCCCTGGTCACCGGACGAATTCGAAGCGCGTCTACGCGCGCTCGGCGCGCACTATCATATTCATCATCCGTTCAATCAGCGGATGAACAGTGGCAAGTGTTCGCCTGAGCAGATTCGCGGCTGGGTCGCCAATCGCTTCTATTACCAGATCAACATCCCGCTCAAGGATGCCGCGATCCTGTCCAATTGTGATGACAGGCAGACGCGCCGCCTCTGGATCGAGCGGTTGCACGATCACGATGGCTACGGCGACAACCCCGGCGGCATTGAAGCATGGGCGCATCTCGCCGACGCGGTCGGCATCGACCGCAAGGCATTGTGGTCGCTCGAGCTGGTGCTACCCGGCGTGCGCTTCGCAGTGGACGCCTATGTCAATTTCGCCCGGCGGGCGCCGTGGCAAGAGGCAGTCTGCTCTTCACTCACTGAGATGTTCGCGCCGCAGATTCACCGCGACCGTCTGACCGGCTGGCCCGACCTGTATCCATGGATCGACGCGCAGGGATTGCAGTACTTCCGCAGCCGCATTCCGCTTGCCCAGCGCGATGTCGAGCACGGGCTCGACGTCACGCTCAGTCACTTCAAGACCCCCGACGCCCAACAGCGTGCCCTCAACATCCTGCGCTTCAAGCTAGACATTCTCTGGTCAATGCTCGACGCCATCGAAAAGGCGTACCCGGTATGAACGCTCCACACCCCGATCACTACGCCAGCCTGCGGCCACATCTGCGCACGATGTTTCGCCTGCAATGGGAAGACGCGCAGGATGCCTACGTATTGCTGTATCCAGAAGGCATGGTCAAACTCAATCCGAGTGCAGGCGAAATTCTCGCGCGCTGCGACGGAACCCGGGAACTAGACGACATCATCGACGAACTGGAAGACCTGTTCAGTGTGTCGGACCTTGCCGCCGATGTATACCGCTTCATCGACCATGCGCGGCAACGCGGCTGGCTGGATTGACATGGATACGACGATCGATTTCCCAGGCACTCGCCCCTCCCCGCCATTGTGGTTGCTGGCGGAACTCACGTACCGCTGCCCTTTGCACTGCGCGTTCTGCTACAACCCCGTCGACTTCGCCAGTCACGGTGCAGAGCTCGATACCGACACCTGGCGCGACGTGATCACGCAGGCGCGCCGCATCGGCGCAGCGCAGATTGGCTTCTCCGGCGGCGAGCCGCTTGTGCGTGACGATCTCGAAACGCTGGTCGAGCACGCGCGTGGATTGGGCTTCTACACGAATCTGATCACCTCAGGTGTCGGGCTCAACGAGACACGCATCGCCCGTCTGAAAGAGGCGGGGCTGGACCATATTCAGCTCTCCTTCCAGGACTCGACGCGTGAGCTGAACGATTTCGTGTCCAGCACGAAGACCTTCGAGTTGAAACATCGCGTAGCGCGCCTGATCAAGGCACACGGCTATCCGATGGTGCTCAATTGCGTGCTGCATCGCTATAACCTGCCGCATGTCGGGCAGATCATCGACATGGCGCTTGAGATGGGCGCCGACTATCTCGAACTGGCGAACACACAGTACTACGGTTGGGCGATGCTCAATCGCGACCAGTTGATGCCGACCAGCGAACAATTGCGGGAGGCCGAGGCGACAGTCAATCAGTACCGTGAACGCGTCGGCGATCGCTGCCGGATCCTGTTCGTGGTCCCTGACTATTTCGAGGTGCGGCCCAAGGCCTGCATGAACGGGTGGGGTTCGGTGTTCCTCGGCATCGCGCCGGACGGCACCGCGCTGCCATGCCACGCAGCACGCTCGCTGCCGGGTCTGGATCTGCCCCACGTGCAGGACGCTTCGTTGGCGGATATCTGGTACCACAGCCATGCGTTCAATGCGTTTCGTGGTGATGGCTGGATGCGCGAGCCGTGCCGGAGCTGCGACGAGCGCGAAACCGATCATGGAGGCTGCCGCTGCCAGGCGTATCTGCTGACCGGAGACGCTGCGGCTGCGGACCCGGTGTGCGCAAAGTCGGCGCATCACGGGCAAATTGAGCAGGTGGTGACGCTGGCGCGGCGGCCGGCACGTGACGACCAGGTCCAGCCGCTGATTTTCCGCAGCAGGGATAACTCGTTGCGTTTGGGATGATTTCAGATGAAGTTGCGGTTTCGAGAGTTTCGAGAAAGCCCGGTGATTCCCGTGAATGACGGAGAATCACCGGGCTATTTTTTTGGCGCCAATCAAGACCGTTGAAGCTGTCGAGACTATTGCGAAGTACCCGCGTTGAGCGGCGTCTTCGACGCCTTGGCGTTGTCGTCCGTCAGCTTGGTGGCACCGGCGCTATAGCCGTTTGAATACAGCAGGAACGCCATGATGTCCGCGTAGTCCTGCGGTTTCATCTTGCCGGGGCGGTCCGCCGGCATATTGTTCGTCATGTATCCGTACACCCCGCCGATGGTCAGTTTCGCGTTTGCCGCCGGCGCAAAGGCAGGACCACGCAACGCCGGTGCATTCAAACCTTGCAGGGCGGGACCGTGGCATTTTGCGCACGCACTCGAGTACAGGGTTTTGCCGTGCGCCACCTGCGTGCGGTCGAAGCCGGGGGCGTCGCCCGCGGCGCTTGCATCGACCTTGATGAAGCGGCCCTGCTGCGACCCGCGACTGCCGGCCAGCATCATTCGCCACATCGTATCGCTGCGGCCGGGGCCGTCTCGATAGGCAAATTCGGCCGCGGGCGAACGGGCTGCCTGAGCCGCCTCAGGTAGTGTCCAGTTGCGGGTCAACGCTGCGAGCCTGCCGTTCGACGCCAACTTCTCCAGCGCTGCGTCGATGCGCGGTTGCAACGCCGCGCCATTCTTGCCAAAAGCGAATACCAGATGCCAGTCCGCATACGGTGAAACCGTACTGGTAATCTGGAAGTGCTGTTGCGGATGTGTGATCGTATATGCCACCACCGCCGGATACCAGACGATTGCACGTTGCGCATGTCCGCTTGCCAGGGCGTCGACGGTGAGTGCCGCCGTGTTCTCCAGATCGAGCCTGACGTTGGGTTGCTGCACGGCGATAAGCTGCGCGGGGCTCGCATAGGTTGCCGCGACGATCTCCTCGCCGCTGGACGGCGTTGACGATTCGCGGGTGGTGACGCTCACGTAGCCGGAGTGCAGATAGCTGCGCGAGAAAGTCAGCTTGCTGCCGGACCCGTCGGCGACGCTCGAGCGCGGAAAGCCGGCAATGACGTCGCATTTACGCGCAAGCGCCTTGTTGAGTTCTTTCAGCGATACGCCGTCGTCGTCACTCCCGTCGAATCCCCCGGGTGCGAGCGACAACGCAATGCCCGCCGTGCGAAACGCTTCGCGCGTCACGGCCTCGTCAAGCGCGGTCGATGGACTGCCGGGAAACGTGCAAACGCGCACACCCGCGTTAGCGAGACCTGGCGTAATTGTGCCCGTAGCCAGCAGCATACCGGCGAGAGCGAACGAATTGAGTCGAGTTTTCATGATCCTGCTTCCGGGAAAGACCAGGCCACGACGGCTGGACGGCCTGCGCAAATGTCGCGCTGGGCAAACCGTCGTGGCAGCCTGGTGAACATCAGCCGTGGTTGAGCGCAAACACATACAGCGTGCCGCCGCGTGGGACCTTCTCCGCAGCCTTCGCCATCGGCCCACCCCAGATCGGGTTGGCACCGCCGTAACCGGCAAGAATGGCGACGTACTCCTTTCCGTCGACTTCGAACACCGACGGTTGAGCAACGATCCCGCTGGCCAGTTTCGGGCTCTGCCACAACACTTTGCCGGTCGCCTCATCGAATGCATACAGGTGGCCGTCGAGCGAACCGCTAAACGCGAGGCCGCCCGCAGTGGTCGCTACGCCACCATTCCACGGCAGTTTGCTCCAGTGACTCCAGACTTTTTTGCCGGTGTTGACGTCGATCGCCTGGAGCTCTCCATAACCCTTGCTGCCCGGCTCCGGTTTGATCTCGAACCCTTCGCCAAGGTACGGCAGGCCCTCCATGTAGTTCACTGATTTGCCGGAGAGCGACATGCACGCATGCAGAGCGGGAACGATCGCGAGATGCTTGTCCGGATCGTACGAAACCGACCACCAGTTCTTGCCCCCGAGGAAACTCGGACAGGTTTCGATCGTCGTGCCGGCCTTCGGATATTTCGACGCGTCCTGGATCGGCGAGCCATCCGCCGTATAGCCGGTGACCGACGATGCAGTGACAAAGGGTTTCGCGTAGATCAGCTTGCCGGTCGTGCGATCGATCGCGTGGAAAAAGCCGTTACGGTCCGCATGGATAATGGCGTCGTAATCCTTGTCCTGGTACTTGATCGTGGCAAGCACCGGCGTATTGACGCCGTCGTAGTCCCATGTGTCATGTTTCGTGTACTGGTAATGCCATTTGAGGTTGCCATTCCTGGGATCGAGTGCGAGCAGCGAGTCGGAATACAGGTTGTCGCCGGGCCGCAGATCGGCGAGCCACGGTCCCGGGTTACCCACGCCCCAGTAAAGCGTTTTCGATGCGGCGTCATAGGTGCCCGTCAGCCAGGCGGGTGCGCCGCCGTGCTCCTGCATGCCGTTCGGCCATGAATCGCCACCCTTCTCGCCGGCCGCGGGTACCGTAAAGCGCTTCCAGATCACGTTGCCATCGTCGGGATTCAATGCTGCGATGAAGCCGCGTGCGCCGTACTCTCCGCCTGCACTGCCCACCACCAACGCACCGTCGAGCGCGAGCGGCGCAAGGGAGAACGCGTAACCCAGCCCCGGCTCGAACATCTGCTTGCGCCAGACAAGCGCGCCTGTCTTTGCGTCGAGCGCGACGACGTCGCCGCTCAGCATCGCGAAGTAGACGTTCTTGCCGTACAACGCCACGCCGCGGTTAATCACGTCGCAACACGCCGTCTTGAACGATTCCGCGCCGAGCTTGGGTTCGAATTTCCAGAGTTGCTTGCCGGTTGCGGCGTCGAATGCATACACGTTGTCCTTCGGCGTGGTGACGAACAGGTAGCGGCCATTCACAATCGGAGTCGCTTCGAAACCCTGCTGCAGATCCGCCGGAAATTTGTAGCTCCACACCTGTTTGAGGTTCTTGACGTTAGCTGCGTCGATCTGCTTGAGCGGTGAATGCGCCTGACCGTTATAGGTTCGGTAATACGTGAGCCAACCGGGGTCGCTTTGTGCGGCAGTCAAACGCTCGTAGGTGACGGCGGGATAGTCGTCGGCTACTGCGACCGACCCCAGTATCAGACTGACGGCGGCGGCCACACCCATCGCAAGCGCCTTAGGCCGCGTCGCCGAAGTTAAACGTGCTTTCATCCTTGTCTCCTGTTGAGTTGTCGACGCGAGGCCGTGCGGCGGCGCCATCGTCTAGTGAATGCAGACTGGCTGCTGACCATTCAAGGCAAGTCGCGTGCCATTGGCAGTGGCGTTGCCGCGAGCCGTCGCGGATCATAAGGACGGGCGCTGCTACGCGATTGCGCGGTCATCGCGGAGTGACAACCGGTGTTGCACGCTGGCGCAGTCGAGCGAGGATGTGTTGCTAAAAATGACAGTTACCACACGGACGTAGCAAGCGGCACGTGGAGGCGATCCACTCGCGGCGACGTATGCGTCGCGCGTGGTGGTCGACATCTGAGTTCGCCTGACGCCTGCCGCGACGCAAACAGGACCGAATGGCACGCTTCTCGCTGAATGCCCCGCACGATGAAGTGTGTCAGCACGGCGGATACGTCGAGCCAACGCGGACCGTCTCCATCGACACCAGTCACACAATCATTGGAGGAGTCAGGCATGAACCACGCAGATATGCAGTTTCTCGACGTCGAATTTCCGTATGCGCGGCAGTACGCCAATTTCATAGGCGGCAACTGGGTTCCGCCGGTGCGCGGCGAATACTTCGACAACGTGTCGCCCATCACCGGCGAAGCCTTTACGTCGATCCCACGCTCGACAGAAGAAGATATCGAACTCGCCCTCGATGCCGCCCACCGCGCCCGCAAAGCCTGGGCCGATACCGCGCCGGCCGTGCGCGCAACGATCCTGAACCGTATTGCCGACCGCATGGAGCAGAACCTCTCGCGCATCGCGTTTGCCGAATCGATCGACAATGGCAAGCCGATCCGCGAAACGCTCGCCGCCGACATCCCGCTCGCGATCGACCACTTTCGCTATTTCGCCGGTTGCATTCGCGCACAGGAAGGAACGCTCTCAGAGATCGATGCCGATACCGTGGCTTATCATTTCCACGAGCCGCTCGGTGTGGTCGGTCAGATCATTCCGTGGAATTTCCCGATCCTGATGGCGGTGTGGAAGATCGCGCCCGCGCTGGCCGCGGGGAACTGCATCGTGCTCAAGCCTGCCGAGCAAACTCCTGCATCGATCCTGGTGTTGATGGAACTGATCCAGGACCTGCTGCCGCCGGGTGTGCTGAACGTGGTCAACGGTTTTGGCCTCGAAGCCGGCAAGCCGCTCGCGTCGAGCAAGCGCATCGCGAAGATTGCCTTCACGGGCGAGACATCCACAGGCCGCCTGATCATGCAGTATGCGAGCCAGAACATCATCCCGGTGACGCTCGAACTCGGTGGCAAGAGCCCGAACATTTTCTTCGCCGATGTGATGGATCGCGACGACGGCTACTTCGACAAAGCACTCGAAGGTTTCGCGATGTTTGCGTTAAATCAGGGTGAAGTATGCACGTGCCCATCGCGTGTACTGATCGATGAAAAAATCTACGACCGCTTCATGGAGCGTGCCCTGAAGCGCGTCGCCGCAATCAGGCAGGGGCATCCGCTCGACACGAAGACAATGATCGGCGCCCAGGCTTCGGAGGAACAGCTCGAAAAAATCCTCTCATACATCGATCTCGGCAAGCAGGAAGGCGCTGAGTGTCTGATCGGCGGTGAACGCAATACGCTCGGCGGCGAACTGAGCAAAGGCTACTACGTGAAGCCGACTGTTTTCCGTGGCCACAACAAGATGCGTATCTTCCAGGAAGAAATCTTCGGGCCGGTGGTGTCGGTGACGACATTCAAAAACGAAGAGGAAGCGCTCGAAATCGCCAACGATACGCTGTATGGCCTCGGCGCCGGTGTATGGACTCGCGACGGTACACGTGCCTATCGCTTCGGCCGGGAAATCCAGGCAGGCCGCGTATGGACGAATTGCTATCACGCCTATCCGGCGCACGCGGCATTCGGCGGCTACAAACAGTCCGGCATTGGTCGCGAGACTCACAAGATGATGCTCGACCACTATCAGCAGACCAAGAATCTGCTCGTCAGCTATAGCGAGCAGCCGCTGGGTTTCTTCTAGCCCACTACGCACGGATCTGGAGCGGTGTGAGACCCGCTCCAGACAAGTGGTTATATACGTCGCGGCCCGCATCCCCGCTTTACTTCCACGCATAGCGCAATCCAACCCATACGCCGCGCGGCGCACCCACACCGAGAAACTGTTCGTTGGTCACCGCATCGGGCGAGAACGAATGGCCGGGGCCATTGAAAAAATTCTGCCCGAGGATGCCGAAGTCGGCGTAGCGTTTGTCGAACAGATTGTTCACATGCGCGAATAGCTGCAGTTGCTTCGTGACCTGATAGGTCGTGTCCAGATCGACGATCGCATAGCCCGCGATACGCCCATTACTGTCCTGATTGTTCTCGTCGCCACGGGCGAATATCGAGCTGCGATAGAGTATGTTTGCTCCCACACTCCATTTCGCGGTAGCCGCATAATCCAGACGCAACTTCAGCGTGTTTTCCGGAATGCCGGGAATACGGTCGCCCGGGTGCACCGTAATGTTGCCCTGGGCGGTAGCGCTCGAGTTGCTCGCGCTTTGCTCGACAAAGCTGCTTTGATAGGTTGCGCGCAGATAGGTATAGCCTGCGTTCACAGTAAGCGGACCTGTCTGCGCGCGTGCGTTAATTTCGAACCCTTGCCGCCGTGTGGCGCCGATGTTCTGGAAGTATCCGGTCGAGGTCGATGCTCCATTACTGCTGACAAACGCTATGTCATCGTGAAGTTCGGTGCGGAACAATGCCGCGCTCCAGTGAATTGCCGACGATAGCGTTCCGCGCGCGCCCGCCTCGAAGGTCCGCGATATGACCGGCTTTAACGCGGGGTCGGCAATGAAATCGTTCGGCAGCGAACAGGGCGCAGCCGGGTCGGCGCAGGCCAGCTCGATCGCGGTCGGCGTACGTGTGCCCTCGCTGTAGTTGGCATAAGCCGTCAACCAGGGCGCCGGGTTATAGGTGATGCCCACCGCAGGATTGATCCGCGAAAAACTGTGCGAGCCATTCAACAGGGGCTGCATGCCGCTGCGATCCTCGATATCGACGCTAGCGTGGTTGTAGCGCGCCGAGGCCGTCAGCGCAATCGTGCGGGTCAACGAAAGCGTATCGGTCACGAACACACCGAGATTGCTGTTCCGCGTCGATGCGTCGGTTTTCAGGCTGAAGCCGCTGGTCCCGACGGTCTGGCGATCCGAGGCGAACTGAGCATTCTGCGTGTACTGCGCGAAGCCGGTGTTCGCAAAATCGCCGCTGACACCCGCCGTCAACTGATTGTCCATCCCCGCGACTTTTCCGGTGACGCTCAATTGCAGGGCGAAGCCATAACTGTCCTGCGAGATCACTGAGTGCGCGTTCTGCGCAGGTACAGTATCGATCGCGCCCGTCGCCGGATCGATGGAACCATAATCTCCATTGACGTTGCTGCTGAGGTTGTTGTTGTTGTAGTGCCGGTAGTACGCGTCGCCGGAGAGCTGCAACGCATCGCTGAAGTCATGTTTGCCCGACAGGTTCAGCATGATCGCGCGATTCTGATTCTCATCGGGATACGTATAAGGTTGGCGCGTATTGCCGAGAAACGAGCGCGGAATGGTCTGGGTACCTTGCAACTGATTGTCGGCTGCGGTGAGGCTCAGCTCGACCGTGGTGCGCGGGTCCGTATAGCCCACCTTGCCGAATAGCTGCTTCACGCGGCTGGGGTTGTGGTCGGCCCAACCCTGATCGGCCTCGTCGTTAGCGGTGACAAAATAGTCAAAGCGTCCGTACTGGCCACCTTGCGTTAAGACCACGCTCCTGCGTCCGAACGAGCCGCCCTCCACTTCGACGCTGCCGCCGGGATTATCGCGGCCATTTTTGGTGGTGATGGCGATCGCGCCGCCTAGCGTGTTCAAACCGAATACTGGATTGGACCCGGGCATCACCTCGATGCGTTCGATCGCCGATTGCGCGAGCAGGTCCCAGTTGACCACGTCGCCGAATGGCTCGTTGATCCTTACGCCGTCCTGGAACACCGACAGGCCTTGAGGTGTGCCGAGAAGCGGCGAAGCGGTGAAGCCGCGATAGTTGACGTCCGGCTGATAGGGGTTGCCCTGACTTGAATTGAGCGTCACGCTTGTGACGTTCTGCTCCAGGTAGGCCGTGATGGTATTCGGGTGTTGCGCCTCGATGTCCTTCGCGCTGACGATCTGCACCGCGGCAGGCACTTCGGTGAGCGGCATGCCGAGGCCGGTCAGCGGTGCGGTGCCGACCACGGTCACGACCGGCATCACCTGCGAGGACGACGATGCGGGTTCGTCTTGCGCCACTGCACAAGTACCCTGGGCCATGGCGAGTATGCCCGCTATGGCGGTGGCGATGCGCGTACGCCGCCAGTCGTCGCGATGCGACTTCATGTGTCTCCTCCGTGGCGCGCATCGACTTCATGGTCCTGCGCGGTATGTTCTTTGATTGCGGTTTTCGATGTACCCACTTCCAAGCAACATCGATGCCGGAGATCGACGCTATGCGACGCGATGTCGAACGCTGTACCGCGTTTGCCTTCGCTCATGTGACACCTGTGTCGAATTGGTACAGCGGTGTTGCGAACGGGAACACTGAACGCGCGCCTTCGGTCCGCGCTTGATCGAAACAAGGCCGCACGCGCGTCTTCACGACCGGCACACATGTTGCGATCCGAATGGCAATCAGAATCCGGGGGTGGCGTGCATGATCACTTCAACACTGAAAGGTGCAAACGCGGCGCGACGCAGAGTGCGTGGCCTTCAGTGCGCCTTGGCGGCGAACCCGCCGGTGCGCGTCGCAGCGAGCCGACTCCCGCCGCACACCAGCCGCGTTTTCAGCGACCTTCGGGGAGCACGCGCGCATGCCATTGCGTTAGTCGTGCTTGCCGTCCATTGCACGGTTGTGCTCAAGGCATGGCGCGTGTCCGTGGAAAACCTGGAATACACGGCGCCGCATCCACTGGACCTGCAATTCGATGTAGGGGGTACCGTACCGCCACCGGCCGCGATTTCAACACGAACAGCAGACCGCAACGCCGACCTGACGCCGGCTATGGCATCTCCCGCGCCACCGCCCTCGATCCCGCTGCGCCGTGCAAGAGATATGACCACTCCGAGAAACTCGGCTCAGGCTTCGCCATCGAAACCGCTCGCAAAGACCGCGCCGAACAATGAATCGAAGCGGCAGCCTGCGCCCTCGACTGCAGCTCCGAGAGCGACGCCACAACCGGTGTCCACAGATACCGGTCGCGAAGCACGCAATGCGTCGGCAGCACAATCGCCGGACTCCCAGCCGGCACAGGAACCGCTCACCGAACCGAGCTTCGGCGCTGCTTACCTGCACAATCCCGCGCCGACCTACCCAGGCGTGGCTCAACAACGCGGCTGGCAAGGCACCGTCATGCTTAAGGTTCACGTGCTGGCCAGCGGCCGGCCAGACCACGTCGGACTCGCGTCGTCGAGCGGCCACGAGTCGCTCGATGACGCGGCACTCGAAGCCGTCACCAACTGGCGATTTGCGCCGGCTCGCCGTGGCGCTCAGCCGGTCGATGGATGGGTCCAGGTACCCATCGAATTCAAACTTGGAGCCTGACCATGAACATATCTGACGTCGCCACACAGCTCATTGTCGACGCTTCGCTTTGCTTGCTCGCAGCATGTTCGTTGCTGACGTGGTGGCTGATTTTGTACAAAGGCTGCGCGTACTGGCATCTTGCTTCTGAGAACCGGCGCTTCACAGCGCTCTTCTGGAGCGCTGCCGAGCGCGATCCGTCGGGCATGCCAGGTAGCCCGTCACACGCTTCGGAGTGTCCGAAGGCGCGCGTGGCGCGCGCCGGCTTCGCCGCATGGTCGGGCACCGCCCCAGCGGAGACGGCAGCGGCCAATGCAGAATTCGTGGCCTGGGACCGCCACGAATTGCTCGATCGCTTCCTGAACCAACAGATCCAAAGAGAAAGGCGCACGCTTGAACGCGGCTTGGCGCTGCTTGCATCGATTGCCACTACCGCGCCGTTTATCGGCCTGTTCGGCACGGTGTTCGGCATTATCCATGCACTGCACGCGGTCGCTGTGGGCAGCGCGAGCGGGATCGAAGGGGTCGCCGGCCCGGTCGGGCAAGCACTGACTGCGACGGGAATCGGGATCGCCGTCGCCATCCCCGCTGCTCTGGCCTATAACCTCTTTGTGCGCCGCGTTCACATCTCGATTGCCGATCTCGAGGACTACGCCGCGGATCTCGTCAACGTTGCGCAACGCAACGGTTTTCGCGCGGTGACGGGCGCTCATCGGGCGGAGGTACTCACATGATTTCCCGTTCGAACGCAAAAGACACGGACCAACCGCTCGCTGAAATCAACATCACGCCGCTCGTCGACGTCATGCTGGTACTCGTCGTGATTCTTCTGGTCATGGCGCCGATGTTGACCAGAAGGCTGCATATCGATCTGCCGAAGGTTGCAGCCAGCGCGCCCGAAGCGCGTGATCACGCGGTGACGGTCAGCCTCGATGCACACGGCAAGCTCACGATCGACGGCCGCGACATCGCCGCGGACCAACTGGAGCCGACGCTCAAGCGCATCGCAGCGCGGGATGACCCGACCGTGGTGAACCTGCGTTCCGATCAAAGCCAACCATTCGGCGCTGTTGCGAATCTGCTCGCCAGAATCGGCCATGCGGGCATCGCGCACGTCGCAGTCATAACGGCGAACGTGGTGCCACGGAATTGACGTAGCGCGGCCCTGCGCTTCATGCCCCTTTCATGCCTTTGACTTAAATCAACGGAGTTGCCCATTGGGTGTTTATAGTCAACGCGCATACGGGGACGAACCGGTTAAAGCGAGAGTTCCTCAGTTCAACGTTCTCTAACGAAAAAGTGGCATTGAGCGCCCGGTAAGAGCACTGCTTTCTCCGCAAACACAGGGAGCAGTCGTCACTCGACGCGGCCTGGCAGAAAATTTCAGATGCGGTCATAGCATGCCCGGCAAGACATTCATTCTCGATTCGATTCTTGCGACGCCAGCGCCGCACAACGGCGACGTCACGGTCGCCGTTCGTTCGTCACTGCTGTCGACGCTCTTTGAAAACATACGGCCGCTCGTCATGTCGGGGGGCGCAAGCGGTTTCATTGCGCTCGTAGCCGCGATCCGTCTGCATCAGACGTGGGCCGAGCTATGGCTCGTGGCGGATATTGGCCTCCTGTTAACACGGCTCGGGATCGCTCGTGCTTACATCGTGCGCAGCCGTACGGGTGCGGTTCACCCTGGCCCGTGGGCCGTCCGATACGTCCCGCCTTCGCTACTGGCCTGCCTGCTGTTCGGCCTCGGTACGATGGGCTGCATCCTGTCCCATGACGGCGAACTGGCAGCGCTCGCCGTCATGGTGACGGCCGGGATTCTAGGCGGAATAGCATCAAGAAATGCAGCCTTGCCCCGGCTGGCGATCGCGCAGATTTGCCTAGGGGCAATTCCCATTGGACTGGCCGGGCTGCTCGCCTCCCGTAGCGCAATGTGGATTCTGGTGCCACCACTTTGCCTGTACGTTGCGGCGATGACTTCGGTGGTCAGGCGCCACTATGCGATGCTTGTTGCCCTGATGACGGCCGAACAAAGGCACGCTGAACTTGGGGCCCAATTCGATGCGGCGTTGGCGTATATGCCGCACGGGCTGTGCACCATCGACAGCGCCGCGAAGGTGATCATTGCCAATCGCCGAACCGCAGAGCTTTTCGGCGCCCCTGTCGAGATGCTGAAGCTCAATGTCCCTCTCCCTGAGTTCATTGGTCAGTTAGGGCTCGCGAAGTATGGCGAAACGCTCCGGAAGCAGCTTGTCGAGCGGTGTACGACATGGCTGTTGGAGAAACACGCTCCGCTTGACCTGAATCTCAATGATGGCCGCCAGCTCGAGATGACTCGCAATCCGGTGCCTGACGGCAGCGCTGTGATCATCATCGAGGACGTGACGCAGCGTAGGACCGCCGAGGCCAGAATTCTTCAATGGGCCCGTCACGACGTGCTGACAGGTCTGCCGAACCGACGCTACCTGCGCGAACAACTGGAGTGGAAACTTTCCCGGTGCGCGGACGATCACGATCCGGCATTGGCGGTGATGTATCTCGATCTGGACAGCTTCAAACAGGTGAATGACGGCTTTGGCCACGCGGCGGGCGACGAAGTACTGAAAATGGTCGGCGAGCGATTGCGACGGACGCTGCGACAAGGGGAGCTGGTGGCACGGCTCGGCGGCGACGAATTCGCCATTGTCCTTGAGAGCTCAACCACGTCCTCCACCGCCGCACTTGCGCAGCGCATTATCCAGCAGCTATCCGAACCCTATGCGCTATCAGCAGGCGCGACGGTGAAAATTGGCGTGAGCATCGGCATTGCCTTCGCAACAGAACACGAGCCCCTTGAACTGTTGAAGAAGCGGGCTGATGCGGCCTTGTACGACGCAAAGAAAGCGGGCAAAGGGGTATTTCGTTTTTGGGCCATGGACGCGGTCGCGAAGTAGAGCAGTGCCGCTAGCAAGTCTGATCTCGGCACGCGGAAGCATGCCGTGCATGACCGTAATGGTCTTGAGACCGTAGCTGCCTTACTTGGGTGCGGGGTCAGGGCCAGTGCTTGCGATAGCGAAAAGTATCTACCATTTCTTGTTTTACTTTCACCCGTCGTCGCGCTCCTCGCCTCTTTCACAGTATTGGAACTGTCTGGCCGAATTTTCTCAGTGCCGCAAGCGTGGCAACGTCGGCGCGGGCCGCTCGGCGGCGCCATCGCAATGAGAATGGGTGTATGGTCGATTCACTTTATGGGCATGACGGCTCAGTTCGCAAAGAGACGTCCAGACATCGAGGGTGACGCGGGGACGGACGGAAACACACACCAGGAACCGTCCTCATGCCGGAAGAATACGATCGTCAGTGGTCCGGTCGAGATGCATCCTTCCAGTCGCACATAGCGGCCGTGCGTCGCGAGCACCCGACCAATCTGCGTCACCCTCGCGGGCATCGAAAGCGTAGGTGCAAGCCATTTATCCACAAGAGATCGCAGGGAAACGCGGTTGCTGTTCATGACGTGAACTCCGGTTGGACTGCGACGGAAAGTCGTTCCACAGGTCCGTGAATTTATTATTGGACAGACACCCGCGAAGTTAAATCAGAGGAGCCCGAGAATGACGTAGCCGAACGTCATGCTCTGTAGGCGTTCGCCTACAGAGCACTTGCCGCGTGACGCATAGCTCAAGCAACCTCAAGGGGCGTACCCCGTGCGCTTTCGCGGTGGTGGTCTGTCTGGACATGAAGAATATCCGCAACTTTCATCTTGACCTGGCCGGCATTTGCTCCAGCGAAACGATTTTCGGATTCGGCACGATATTTCTTGCTGGCTTGCAACAGCCAAGTGTGGCCGCTTCCAGTACGAACCCAATCGGAGGGGAAGATTTCGTGCGCACCAAAATTCATAGCGGTCCTTTGGAATTAGCGGTTCGACGTGACCTCGCACGCGATTGACCAGTAGGGGGAGCAGGGTTCCGCCGTGCCCCTGTACGCTACATCGCCAATGATGAGTTCGTCGTTTATGCGGGGCATACCGGCTTCCAGAGGCTATTTGCGCCTGGAGGGGCAGCAGGTTTGATCTACATCAAGTGCGCTCGCAAGACGCGTTCAGATGCGCCGGCATTCTGTCGATAAGTTGGTGTGGACATGAGAAAGCCAGCATCGGGAGTGAATGTTTTGACTGCGTGTGGTTCGGTACCGCCCGCCGTCTCAGCTGTTCGGCAAGACGTCACGGGGTTCTGATTCAGATCAAATGACTGAATACATTATTTCTTAAGATGTGCGTCAGCGTAAATGTATCGCTGATCAAAACAAGACATAAAACATGCATAGGGATTGTGAATAAATATCAGTAGTTCGCCATCGTGAATCGGGGGTTAGACCATGCTCGCAAAGAACGAATAATTTCGAGCTTCTATTTCTGAATTCCAATTGAATCGGAACCTGTAGTGACGAAAGTCATAGGGTTCGTGGTCCTGGCGTGGGCGGTGCGCGCGGATCCACATCAGCACATCGTCCGCAAGGAAGGCTCACGATGGAACAAAGATTATTTTCGCCCGCGCTCGCCGCGACGCCGATTTGGTCCGACCCGGCCGTTCGCGCGTGCAGCATCCTATGCGAATGGTACAGGTACTACGACGTTCAACATCACACTTGCCCTGCAGGCCAATTGCACCATTGCCCGCGTGGGTATTCAACGAAAGCTTGAGACCGACTATATGTTTATAGGAACCAGATTGGCTCCTTATAAGCGTATCTGTAACGCGAGCCGACTCGAATGAATAACACAGCCCCCAGTGTCCATCGACATCATGCCTATCTCTCGGTACGCTGCAAATTTCTGCTGGCGTTGTGCGCGGCAACAAGCTGGACAGCGTTTTCCGTGTGGGCCGCGCGGCCATGGATGGCGGATCTGTCTCATTGGATCGGAAGTATAGCGACGGTGCTTGCGGTCGGCGGCATCGCGATCGTGCCGGGCTTCATGAATGCCTTTCTCGTGGTCAGCCTCTTACTTGACCGGCGCCCGACTCATGCGCCGTCGGCGAGCTATCCGCCCGTGACAATTCTGATCGCAGCCTACAACGAGGAGGCCTCAATACACGATACGCTGGCGGCCATTGGTCGGCAGCAGTATCCGGCGTCGATGCAGGTGATCGTCATTAATGATGGGTCGCGCGATCGCACCGCTCAGGTGGTAAGGGCCGCGCGGACCGAGTACGCGTGGCTGGAACTCATCGACATCCCTACAAATGATGGGAAAGCCAATGCACTCAATGAAGGATTGAGCCGCGCGCAGCATGATTTGATCCTGACGGTCGACGCGGATTCCCAGCTACATGGTCGAGCGCTCGTGAACATCGTCGAACGGTACGTGAACAATCCGCCGAACACGCGCGCCGTAGCGGGGGCGATACTGGTGAGAAACTCCCGTCAAAACTGGTTGACGCGTTGCCAGGAATGGGATTATTTCGTCGGAATTGCGGCCATCAAACGCATGCAGTCCCTGTATCAGGGAACCTTGGTTGCGCAAGGGGAGTTTTCGTTATACGACCGACGGGTGCTGAGGGAGGTAGGGGGATGGCCCCCGTGCGTCGGCGAAGACATCGTGCTGACCTGGGCCCTGCTGAAAGCCGGCTATCGGGTCGGCCATTGCGAAGATGCGTTCTGCTTCACGAATGTGCCGACGAAGGTACGGCAGTTTGTCCGGCAGCGTCAGCGCTGGGCCCGCGGAATGATGGAAGCGTTTCGGCAACATCCCGACATCCTGTCGACGCCGCGCCTGTCGACTTTTTTATCTATTGGAACCTGTTGTTTCCCTGGTTGGATGTGGCGTTCTCATTTGCCTTTATCCCGGGCCTCGTGTCTGCTCTTTTCGGGGTTTACTGGATCGTCGGTCCGATGACCGTCACCCTGGTTCCGCTGGCGGGATTGATGAGTGCCGTCATGTTTTCGGTCGAAAAAAAACGTTCAGGCAACTCCACCTGACGGTACGGCGCAATGGCGTTGGGTTGGCCGCCTACCTGCTGTTTTATAGTTTTTTGCTACAGCCGGCTAGCGTACTTGGTTACCTTGACGAGTTGCTGAAAACGCGAAAAACGTGGGGGACGAAATGACACCCCGCTCGTCGCTATGTGTGTCGTGGATCGCAATGAAGGTGGCTGCGGCGGCAACCCATGTGCAACCGATATCGGCACCCCGGCAGGCAGGAGGATCGGAAGTCTTCGTGACGAGCGATCGCGAAAGTTTCGAGGAACAGCGTCCCTCGGTGGAATATTTTCACCGATATGTGCAAGGCGATCAGTTCGTCGGGTTACGCGCGAGTGATTACCTGTACCGGTGCCCTTCAAGATTCGGATTTTCTCGTGCGCGAGGTCCAAGTGACGTTGCGAATGTCGCTGATCAACTCAACAGCCGTTGGAACCGAGATCACGTCAACGGCGGTCTCCGGTGCGTGCTACGCGAGGTGGCTGGCTGGCCGCGTGTCGTGGGCCAGGAGATTGTGCCGACCTCAGCCATCCTGAAGACCGGATACCGCGTTGGCTATGCCGAGAATGCCTTCCTGTGCGCCAACGTGCCCGCCACGTGGCCCGAGTTCATCCGACAGTGTCAGCGCTCGTCTCGCGGTCTGATGGAAGCGTTCAAGGCGCACTGGCAACTATTGTTCAAGCCACGCATGATCACGCTGTTCATCTGGCGGAACCCGTTGTTTCCGCATCTGGATCTGGTCTATACGCTCGTCTTCTTACCGGGGCTGCTGCTAGCGCTGTTCGGCATCTACTGGATTGCAGGGCCTGTGACGCTGCTGGTGCTGCCATTGGTGATGATGGTCAATGGGATCATGTACCGGATCCAGTCCCGAATGTTTGCGGAGCAAGGTCTGAAGGTGCGCCGCAACGTGCCCGGGTTCGTCTTCTACAGCCTGTTTTACGAGCTCGTCTTGCAGCCTGCGTGATGCGATTCATCACACGCGGCAAACACTCGGGCACCAAGTGACGAGCTAACGGAAAAAAAGAAAGGGATTGTCCATTCATGTATGCATGCAGCCATCTTGACGCGCGTGCGCTCTGGCGCACGCTGAGCCTCGCCAGCGTCCTGGCAATATGCACGCCAGTGTCCGCGTATGCCCAGTCCCGCGATGGACCGGGCAAATACGGCACGCTGACCGGAGATGCATTGTTCAGCAACGACAGCGACCACTTCGACGAAGAACGGGCGAACATCGGCTATCTTTTCCCGAATGGCTGGGGGCTGGGCGCGAGCGTTACGCATTACAACGCGCCCGACTGGTCGGTCTACGGGCGAGGCTTGTACGGGCAGTACCGACAACATGACGCGCAGCAGATCGTGGACGCGCACCTGGGCGTCATGGACACCGGCGGCTACGCTACGCCAACAGGCATGCTCGACTATATGCGGCACATCAGCGGTGACACGTCGCTCGGCGTGAGCGCCGAGCGAAATGTGGTCGATTCGATCAGCGGGATTGAGCAAGGTCTGACGTATAACAGCCTCATGCTGGTACTGGATCATCAGTTCACTCCGCGTTTTACCGTCGGGGCGGTAGCGGGTGCGATGTGGTTCTCGGATCACAACACGCGTCCAATGCTGCGCACGCGATGGAATTACGAACTGGTGGCAAACAGTGGGCTGAACTCCTACATCAAGACTCGGAACTACTACGACAGCAATCCCAATCGTGGCGACTACTACTCGCCACGCTGGCTGGCCGAGTATTCGGGTGGGCTTTCCTGGCGAGCCGCACTCAGCGACAAGGCGGCATTTTTCGTGAGCGCTGACCTTGGGCGTCAGAATACGGAGAACGGGGTGGTCAACATCTGGGGAGCGCGCATCGGCCTGCAAAATCACCGTAGCCGGACCATGCAGTGGCAGGTCGCCGTGGACACGACCAACAACCACACGGCTGGCTTCGCGGGGGGCGGTAGCGGCTATCGCTATACGAGCGTGACGGGCCGATTTATGTTTCCCTTCAACTGAGGGTATCTGCATCTCCGATCGCTGAGGTTTACTCTGTTTTTCGCCCTCCAGGGGGCAATCGTCCTTCTCGTGAGAAATCTGACGGTAGCCTCGCGCAGAGACGCTTGCAGAAAGGCTCTCCGGTTCGGCGATTTCGCGCCGTCAACGATTCTTCAAGCCGTTGATGCATTTGGATTTTCTGGGCGAAAGCGCCAGATTTCTCATGAAAAGAACGAATACTCCTATTGCCAGAAGCATCCTCACACCGCTTTGAGGCCGAGAGTTGACCTGAATCCTTGATGCAGATCATAGGGTTACCCGTCGTGCCCTCCATACTTTTGATACACGGGACTCAGCCGTCCGCAGGCTGAACCCGCCGTGTCGACGGGTAAGGGGTTCGATATGCAAACGCCGGTAGCGAGAAAGGCCGTACGGGTCATCATTAGGGAACACCAGCAGCTAACGATGGTCGTCACGGGCATGCAACGCTTTGTCAAACTGCTCGGTGCCGGCGCAGCCGTGCCTAGACCGACGATGTTTCGGTCCATGCTGTATTACATTAGCGAGTATCCGGAGCAGCTACATCATCCCAAGGAAGAGCGCTACCTGTTCGCGCGCTTGCGACACCATGCCAACGACCTCGACAAGACCATCGACGAGTTAGAGAAACAGCACGCTGAGGGCAAGGCTCGAATACGAAACATCGAACATGCGTTGACCCGATACGAACTCGTTGGCGAGTCCGCGCTCCCGGTGTTGCGCAAGATGGTCGAAGAATACGCCGCGTTCTCCGCAAATCACAGGCGCCTGGAAGAAGAGGTGATTCTGCCTGCCGCGCGTCAGTGGCTGACGGAGGAAGACTGGAACGAGCTGGACGAGGCGTTTGGCACAAACCGCGATCCGTTCGCCGGCGTCACGGTTGAGGCAGATCTCGGCCGCCTCTTTGCGATGATCGTCAAGGCCACCCGGGAACCATAGGAAATGCAAATGTTGATCTGCGTCAATGCGACAGCGTTGGCGCATGTTCATGCTAGACGGTAAGTGCCCTTCATCCCGGAATCACCAGTTCGGCCCGGCAAGAGCGCATTCTGCGAGCGACACTCATGGAATGTTTGACCGCCCGCCAGATCGTTCCAGGTGTGACAGGATGTGAGGACGCTTGCCGCCAAGAAGGGAGGCGATATGCAAGCCATGCACCACTTTCGTCTGGAACTGCGGCACGCAACGATGCCCACGTACGTTGCCAGTTATCTGTTCCCGTTTCTTTTATTCGTCTACGAAACTCATCGCGTCGGCAGGTGGATTTTCGACTACGGGATGAATTTCTCAAACTACAAGTTTATGGGCTATGAGTATCTGCTCATGCTCGTGTTCGTCGCACTCCAGATCATTTTCGAAGTCGCTTTCCTCCTGGGAGCCTGGTTGGGGCGACATCACGATCTCGATAATCGAATTACAAATGTTCTGGCTGGGGTGGGCTGTTCCATTGGCATCCTCGCCTTCAATTTTGCCTTGCAACATGCCCTCTAGACCGGGCGTGTCGTCTTCTGTCGGTGAGAGGTGATGCCATGGTCCAGGCAAACGAAATAACCCGCGATCTTGCGCAGCAGATCATTGGCCGCTTTTACCGCGCGCACGCTCAAAAAGACGTAGCGCTTCTGCGGACGGTTGTTACGCCCGACTGGCAATACGTGCCTGCGTCTTTCGGGCCGGCCGGGGGGCCAGACCAGATGATTCCAGTATTTGTTGACTTGGCTTCTGCGTTGCCGGACATGGACATTCAGATCCTGGATGTATTGATCCACGGAAACATGGTTGGCGTGCGGGCAAAAGTCAGGGGAACGCAGTCTGGATCTCTGATGGGCATCGCAGCGACATCCAAGCCAATCGAGTTTGCGATTCACTCTTTTCACGAGTTCCGCGGCGAACGTATAGCGAAAACCTGGCATCTCGAGGACTGGCTAAGTGTCTTCCATCAGCTCGGAACGCTGCCGCCCAGCCTCAATTGAACAAGCATTGTCTATTTACGAACGGTTGCAATCGACTAAATCGAAGGCTCGTTGTCCGCGCAGAGAAGTCGCTCGAATGTCCTACCGACGCGGGCGACCCTCTCCGGCCGTTGCGGGAAGCGCGACCCCAAGGGCAGCTTCCGGGCGACAACAGCCATTTCTTCCTCTAGTTGCCAGGCGTGACTGATCAGGTACCGTGGCACAGATCGGCGATCGTCAGCGTTCACGGCGGCGTCCGCGTCTATTTCGTCGATGCAGGCAACCCCATCAGGTACTGCTGGTGCAACATCATATTGTTCATCATCATCTGCTGCATGTTCAGGTACTGGTCGGTCATATACTGGCGTCGCCGAAGCTGTTCGGGTGTCAGGTTCGAGTAATAGCCGCCCATATGCCCCCAACCGCCCATCATTCCGGGCTCCATCATCCCAGGACCGCCCATCATTCCCGGTCGCCATAGACCGCGCATTGCGCTCATGGCACTTTGCATCGTGGCCCAGTGTTGCTGCAAAAGCCGCTGCCGCTCTTGTGGATCCTGCGTCTGACGGACCTGATCCATTTGGGCTTGCATCGTTTTCATCTCTGCCCGAACCTGCGCGAGCTGCTTGTCGAATTCAGCGGTGTTAGGCACCTGCGCGGGAGGGGCCTTTTTCGTTTGCGTGGTCTGCGCGGCTGCGGTTGTCGGTAACATCTGGCCGCTGAGGGCAAGACCAGTGACAACAGCAACAAGGAATTTTTTCATGACGGTCTCCCGACATCGATCGATGAACCTGCGAGTTATGAGTTTTTCTCGCCTGATCGCATCATCGACCGCCTTGGCCCGACCCCATTTGACGTGGATCAGAAGAGCGCCAGTGCCAACCACAAGTTAAATCAGCGGTGCCTGAGAAGTTTGCCGGTGCGAGATACTCAAGGGCGCGATACACGGTCCCTTGATCGACCGATACGGCTGATGAGGTATTTGGTCGCAACGAAATGGAATCGTTGCAACGGAGATTCGCGCAGCTCAATGATTGGACCGGCGACGAAGCTGCGCGCTTCAATCCATACTCGATAAAGACACCGAATCCCAACGCGTAGGCGACGGTGCATTCCCCTTCTGACATTCTCCACGCATACTTTGACGTAGATCACATTACGTCACTGACTCATTGAGCCGGACACAACCGAACAGTTAACGTCTTGACGAATATCGTTGATAGGGTCGGTCGACCCGTCGCCAGTAAAGCGAAGGTGCATGCCGGTGATGCACTCTCCTGCCCACGACGGCCTCGTGCTGCGGAGAGGGGGTCTTTGCTCCCCGACGCGTGGGATAAGTCCTACTGTTTGTTCAGAAAAGTTGGCGCACCATAGCCTGCAAGCCAAACCTTGATGGGGTCCCATTCTTCACGGGACCCGATAGCAGCGTTAACGCATAAGTTTTCGGTTTGTTAATGCAGATAAGAATCGCTCGTATTCCTGTCGACGTTAGCGATTCCGCTGCTGACGATAAGCCGTGACTCACACTGGGTCGTGGATGTACCTGGAAATCAGATTTTCGCAAAGCTCAGGTAACGACTCCCACCTCTGTTCGTGAGCGTACTACAACAAGGATTTCAGCGAAGTTCGCACAGCGAGTTGCTGGCGCAGTGCTGATCTGGACGAGTGAAGGGGACTCACCATGCCTGTCCATAGTGCAGCAGGCACGATGACGCTTATGTCGGAGACGGAAGCCCCATCAGAACGCGAGATTCGCGCGTTGCGCCTTGAGGCGTCGATCGACGGCAAAGCTGTCGTGCTGACCGATATCGACCGAAGGACGCCTGGCGTCCGTCGAGAAGTCCGCTATCAGATGACTGTTACTGAGTTTATTGCGGCGAGAGATACGGTCAAGTCTGGTGTATGAGCGGTTGATGACCGGCGACGTCAGGCGGCGAGTTTCTGCTGACCGGGTTGATCGTCTTGCACCGGTTCTCCGTCCTTGAAGGCAATGCCTTCCAGCAACAG
>NZ_VOSW01000248.1 GCF_009690905.1 Paraburkholderia madseniana | reverse complement strand
CATGACAGAAGATGACCTGAGCTTTTTGCCCTTGCGTGTGACGCGTGTCGGTGTCGGCGGCAAGCGAAGCTTCGACCCGGCGGACAAGCGACGACTGGTCGAAGCCTGTCTGCGGCCAGGCGCCTCACTATCGGGCCTCGCCCTGAAGGCGGGCGTGAACGCCAACCAGTTGCATAAATGGGTCCAGGCCCGAGAACGGGGCCAGCCTCCAATCAGGCATGACGTGCCGGTCGCATCATCAGTGTTTGTTCCAGTCGTCGCGATTGACGAGCCGACAGCGGTCATGGCGTCCGCGCCCGCGTCGCTCCGCGCCACCGGTGCAGAATCACCCTGCGTTTCGCCACGCTCAACGCGACTGGCACGGCTGTCGGCTCACCTGCCCAACGGCGTGAAGCTTGAGCTCGAATGTTCAGCAGATGACGTGGCAATCGTTAATGCGATGGTTACCGCATTGGGAGCGCGCTGATGTTCCGCTTCGAGGCGGACCTGACGGTCTTCCTGCATCGCGAACCGATCGACTTCCGGGCCGGCATCAATAGCCTCGTGACGCTCGTCGAGCAGTCCATGCAGCTCGACCCGTTTGGTCGCGCCGTCTTCGCCTTCCACAACCGCAAACGCAACCGGGTCAAACTGCTGTTCTACGATCGTAACGGTTTCTGGATGATGTTGAGGCGCCTCGAGGAAGACCACTTCGTATGGCCGCGCCGGCAGCAGAGCGTCGTCAAGCTGACGAGCGAGCAGTTGCACTGGCTCCTGGAGGGCATCGACATTGATGCTGTACGCCGCCATCCGGTACGGTCGTACCATCACGCCAGTTGAGCATCGGGCGTCGCCCGTCAGCAATAACTGGCCGGCCTGTTACAAATTCCCGTAAACCCATCGCGGGCGACACTTCGCTATCCTGGAGGCATGAACGAGGACGACTTCTCCCGATTGCCGCCGGCCGCCCAGGCCTATATCCGTGAACTCGAGACACGCAACCGCCAGCTGGGCGAACGGATTACCCAGCTCGAAGAGCAGTTTCGCCTGGCGCAGAGCAGGCGCTTCGCCCCGAGCAGCGAGAAGCTCAAGGATCGCGTCTTCGACGAGGCCGAACAGATCGCCGGCACCGAACCCGACGACATGGACGCCGGCGCCACTGACGAAGCGTTTGTACTCCCCGACACGGGTCTGCCGGATCCGCCGGCACCCATGGGAAGCAAACCGGGACGTAAGCCGTTACCGGCGCATCTGCCGCGTCAACGCATCGAATACGATCTGCCCGAGAGCGCGAAGGTATGTCCGTGCTGCGCGCACGCACTGCACCGCATGGGCGAAGAGACCAGCGAACAGCTGCATATCGAAGTAAAGGCCTCGGTGCTTCAGCACGTGCGCTTCAAATATGCATGCCGCCACTGCGAGCGTCACGCGGAGCGCACGCCGGTGATCACGGCACCCATGCCCGCCCAGCCGTTGCCGGGCAGCAATGCCAGTGCGGCGATGATTGCCACGGTCACTGCGGGCAAATACGTCGACGGAACGCCGCTATACCGGATGGCCCATGCGCTGGCACGCGCGGACATCGAAGTCGGACGCGGCACGCTGGCGAACTGGATCATCCGGCCTGCCGAGCTGCACTACAGCCGTCTGTATGAGGCGCTGCGCACAACGCTGCTGTCGCAACAGCTGATTCACGGCGACGAGACAACGGTACAGGTGCTCAAGGAGCCGGGCAAAGCCGCCCAGAGCACCTCGTATATGTGGGTGTACCGCAGTGCCGAAGACTGCCCTGAGCCCGTCGTGCTGTTCGACTACCAGCCGGGACGCGGGCAGGACTATCCCCGGACGTTCCTCTCCGGCTATAAAGGTCTGCTGATGACCGATGGATATGCCGCATGGCGCACGCTCGAAGGCCCGACGCACTTTGGTTGCCTGGCCCACGCCCGGCGTGCCTTCGTGGATGCCCTCAAGGGCATGAAGAAACCAGGCGGTCGTGCCGCACATGGACTGGAATACTTCAAGGCGCTCTACCAGGTAGAAACACTCGCAAAGGGCGATCTGCCCGAAGGCGAGACGCGGGTCGATTACACCTTCCGGTTGCGTCAGCAACATAGCGTGCCACTGCTTGAGTCGTTGCAGAAATGGCTCGATGAACAAGCGCCGCAGATTCTTCCCGAGAGCCTGCTGGGCAAGGCGATCTCATATACGCGCAACCAGTGGACATACCTCAGCCGCTATGTGAACGACGGACGCGCGCCAATCGATAACAACGT
>NZ_VOSW01000247.1 GCF_009690905.1 Paraburkholderia madseniana | reverse complement strand
CTGCACAGCATGCGGGGAATTCCTAACGGACGCTTCTTGCCATTGCTCTTGGGGATGTAAATACGTCGAAGCGGCAACGCACGGTAGCCGTGGTGTTGCATCGCCTCCATCCCTTTCCATTTGGCCGCCGGAGATGACCAAATCGTGCCGTCAACGCCCGGTGTTCTCTTGCCGCGATTCTCTGTCACTCGTTTCACGGCTAGCATTTTGCCGCTGTGCGAGCGGGTCAGCAGACGCTGCAGGGCACTGACTCGCCCCCATCTGCCTTCCTTGGTTGCCTTGGCGATACGCGCCTGGAGTCGTTTCACCTCTTCCTTGATGCGAGGCCAATCAGCCTGACTCCACATCCTGGTGGGGCGCGAGGGTGCACCAGCCTCAGTCGCCCCTGCTTGCGCAGTGCCACCAATCGCCGTCATCTGCCTTCCCTCCTATAACGATTAATCAAGTTCTCTCGCCATGAATGACCACGCGGAAGTCTGCCCGCTTTCGCGTCCGACCATGCTGCAGTCGGTATCCTCCCCGTTACAGGAAGGCGTTCGCTTTTTCCGCAATCCTCTACCCGCAGCACTAACAGCGTTCCTTGCGGTTCGCCTGCCGTCGCCGGCAGCACTACGGGCTTACCCTGTTCCGCAAGAATTTCAGAGCGGGACGGACCCCTCCTATCCGCCGGCGGCGCAATGTCCATGCTGGCCCAGCACACAGAGGCCAAACCTTGCCGCGTGCCATTTTGGCTCAAGCCTGTCAGCACATTTGGCTTGTCAATGATGACGACGTTTAATAGAGGTTCACGTATGTTGGTCGTTACCGCTCGTTCCTAGTCCCTCACCGCCCTTGTGCTGGCAGATTTCGCTTTCCCTCGCGGGTCCGCGTACCGAAACAGATCGGTGGTTACATTGTCCCCAGAGCTTCACACCGAGTCGTTACCGGCTCCGCATGTCTGGGTAGGAAACGGCTGATGGAACAGCCGGTTCGATCACAACGAATCCCGTTGAGTCGAACAGAAATTCAAGCGACTTTCAGGTCGCACATGCGCTTTCATCCCGAAGTACCATTGATTTCCCTTCTTCGTCTGGTGCATTTCCGGGTCCCGCGTACCTGAGGCGTTCTTCGTCGAGTTGGGCGCAGAAATCAATGTGGCGTCGACTACCGACCCGGCCTTGAGCATCAGACCTTTCCCGCTCAGGATCTCATTGACCAGCGCGAGCATCTGCACAGCCAGACCGTGCGCTTCGAGCAGGTGACGAAACCGCAGGATCGTGCTCTCGTCGGGCAATCGCGTCATGCCGTCGTCAAGCCCCGCAAAGTCGCGATACAGCGGCACGTCATAGAGCGCTTCTTCCATCGCCGGGTCTGACAGACCAAACCACTGCTGCATAAAGTGAATCTGCAGCATCGTGGCAATCGGAAATGGCGGCCGTCCCGTTTTACCCTTCGGATAGTGCGGCTCAATCAGGGCAATCAGTTGCGACCACGGCACCACGCGCCTCATCTCTTCGAGAAATTCCCGCTTGCGCGTGCGTTTCGTTGACAGATCCAGACCAAGGCCAAGTTGTGCCATCACGTCACCCCTTAAATTCTCCTGCTCCCAGGATAGTCCACGCTCACGTCAATGCCAGGACTTTTGCAGACTTTCCCTAATTCTAAGTGGGGCCCGTGGTCCGCTACGGGTAGTGGTGCATCTGGAATCCGTGTTCGTGCACCTTCAGGCGTTAGTGACAAGGGTGTCATCAGCTCCCACTCCGCACTGCGTGCGTCGCGGACGGGTCTGCCTGGGAAACAAGGCGCTTCGGTTGAGGTCAGTGGGTGGCCATCGGCTTCGCCTCGGCGACGCACCTCTGCACTCCCCCGGGAATCCCGCCTCAAATGATATGTCGGTGTGCTGAATCACAGTCACAGTCACAGTCACAGTCACAGTCACAGTCACAGTCACAGTCACAGTCACAGTCACAGTCACAGTTGCGGTTGCGGTTGCGGTTGCGGTTCCAATCGGAATCGGGATGGTGATGCGGTGCAATGACGAGCCACGACCCGGTGGCGAGACGCGGGCGTTAAAACGCAGTGGTCGGTTTTATGAAGTACTCTTCGGCGCGCGCAGCGTCGCCGGAAGTATGACGCCTTTGTCACTGGCGCATGCAGGTGCACGAACCCAGATTCCAGATGCACCACTACCCGCAGCAGACCACGGTGCCCGCTTAGCAGTAGCGGTTTGAGCTGCTTTCTCTTGCCTACTTCTCTTTGCAGCCGGCAAAGAGAAGTAGGTGCCGCCCCGCACAGGGGCAACGCTAATAGACCACTAACAATTCAAGGAAAGGCCAAAGCCCTAAGAACAC
>NZ_VOSW01000246.1 GCF_009690905.1 Paraburkholderia madseniana | reverse complement strand
TCAAGTATTTGAACAACATCGTGGAGGTGCGACACGAGGTCGCTTATAGAAGTTGTTCTCACTTCTCGCCGCATAGAAGGAGAGAACCACCGGTGTCACCCGGTGAATCCAGGAGCCTGAATCAAGAGCGGCTCTGACAACGTAACGAAGCGCCACAAGGCGCGGGGTATCAATCGCGAGAGGCGTACCCTTCTGGCAGCCATACGCCGGATGAGTGCAAGATAGTCGGTATGGTGAAAACATTTTAATCGGCAATAGGGTCGTTATGTTGAACGAGCGGAAATGGCTATTGCGCTCGAACCAAAACGGTACCGGAGGTGGGAACAGCGTTTCTCTACTACGCGTTCGTGACCCATACACCTCCCGGCCCAGAGCAGGCACCTAACCCGACGTACTTCCATAAGCGGAACGTGGAAACCCCGTATCGCTCCCCTCGGGGACAGCAGGCCGCGAGGTCTGCCCATGGCGGTGCGGGCACAGGATCGGGGAAAAAGCGAATGCCCGGCTGTAATGGACGGGATACGGGTTGCAATATCACCCGACGCGAAAGCGGGCAGACTTCCTCGTGGTCTCTCCTCACCGGAGAGTTTGCAGAACCATCTATACGGAAGGAAAGCAAATGAGTGCAGCAACACGGGCGCGTGCACCTTCTGGCGTGACGTGGGACGGCATCAATTGGGCCGATGTTCAGCGTCAGGTAAGAAGGCTGCAGTCGCGTATGGTGAAGGCGGTACAGGCCGGCCACCATAACAGGGTGAAAGCCCTGCAATGGCTGCTGACCCACTCGTTCAGCGGCCGTGCATTAGCCGTCAAGCGGGTGACTGAAAACAAAGGCAGGAACACCCCCGGTGTGGACAAGGTAACGTGGAAAACACCGGCGGCAAAGGCCAACGCGATTGCGTCGTTGAAGAGGCGGGGTTATTCGCCCCTTCCGCTTCGGAGAGTTTTTATTCTGAAGAAAAATGGCAAGACGAGGCCGCTCGGCATCCCCGTGATGAAATGCCGCGCCATGCAGGCGTTACATCTGCTGGCGCTGGAACCCGTTGCGGAAACCACCGCCGATCTGAACTCTTACGGGTTCAGGCCGGAACGCTCAACTGCTGACGCCGGAGGACAATGCTTCATTTCTCTGGCGAAAAAGGCGAGCGCGGAATGGGTGCTGGAGGCTGACATTCAAGGCTGTTTCGACAAAATTTCCCACGACTGGATGCTCGCCAATATCCCCACGGACAAGGTGATCCTAAAGAAGTGGCTCAAAGCGGGATATGTGTATCAAAACGAACTCTTCCCCACTGTCGCCGGCACCCCGCAAGGGGGAATCATCTCACCGGTGGCAGCCAACATGACGCTCGATGGCCTCGAAGCGAGGCTCGCGGAAAAATTCCCGCGAGCCAGGCAGCGAGGACTGAAAATGAACATGGTGCGTTACGCGGACGATTTCATTATTACCGGCCACTCGAAAGAGTGGCTGGAACATGAAGTCAGGCCGGCAGTGGCCGAATTTCTGGCGGAACGCGGGCTGGTCTTGTCACCAGAAAAGACCAGGATAACGCACATCAAGGATGGGTTTGATTTCCTCGGATGGAACATTCGCAAGTACAACGGCAAGCTACTGATGAAACCGTCGAAAGCGAACGTCAAGGCTCATCTTGACAAAATTCGTGAAATCATCAAGGCCAACAAAACGGCTAAACAGGCGAACCTGATAAGGCTGCTCAATCCTGTTTTACGAGGATGGGCGAATTATCACAGCCATGTAGTCGCCAAGAAAACCTTCGATCGGATTGATCACGAGGTCTGGTCAATGCTATGGCGATGGGCGGTAAGACGGCACCCCAACAAAGGAGCCAGATGGGTCAAAGAGAAGTACTTCAAGACCCGAGGCACCCGGAACTGGGTATTTACCGTCACAGAAAAACAAGAGGATGGAACGAAGCGGGAGCTCACCCTGCTGCAAGAGTCGGACACGCCAATACAACGGCATGTCAAGATCAAAGCGGGCGCCAATCCGCACGATCCGCAATGGGCGCCGTACTTCGAATCCCGATGGGGCCAGAAGATGCTGAACTCGGTGCGAGGTCGCGGCAAGGTGTACCGTGTCTGGCTAAGGCAAGATGGCCTGTGTTCTACCTGTCAGCAGCCCATCACAATGAACACCCGCTGGGATGTTACGCATATTGTGAAGCAAGCCGATGGCGGGACAGATGCAGCCAGCAACCTCCAGGTTAACCATCTCAATTGCCGTAGAAATCCGCAGTACGCCGGAAAATGAAGTTGTGCTACCGGGTGTAGATAGATGCCTTTGTAGAGGCTTGAGCCGTATGCTCCTAAAGGCGCACGTACGGTTCTTAGGGGGCAGCAGCGCAGCAATGCGCTGCTGCTACCCGACCAGGACCATCGGGCCATCAAACGC
>NZ_VOSW01000245.1 GCF_009690905.1 Paraburkholderia madseniana | reverse complement strand
AACGTCGAAGAGAGCGACGTTGCCGCGCTGTTCGACGCCGGCTTCATCGAAGGTGGCGAGCACGCCCGCCGTGTCGGTGTGGTCGATGACATACCGTATCTGAAGAAGCAACAGCGCCTGACCTTCGCGCGCATCGGCATCACCGATCCGCTTTCCGTCGACGACTACGTCGCCCACGGCGGCCTCGAAGGTCTCAAGCAAGCCCTGCAAACCGACGGCGACGCCGCCTGTGAAGCGCTGATCGAATCCGGCCTGCGCGGCCGCGGCGGTGCAGCTTTCCCCGCCGGCATCAAATGGCGCACGGTACGCGGCGCGAAAGCGGCGCAGAAATACATCGTCTGCAATGCGGACGAAGGCGACTCCGGCACCTTCTCCGACCGTCTCGTGATGGAAAGCGACCCGTACGTGCTGATCGAAGGGATGATCATTGCGGGCGTCGTGACCGGTGCGACAGTCGGCTATATCTACGTGCGCAGCGAATATCCGCACTCGATCGCGACGCTCGAAGCCGCGATCGCCAAAGCGCGCGCCGCCGGTTGGCTGGGCGACAGCGTGCTCGGCTCGGCGGCGCATCGCTTCGAACTGTTCGTGGCGAAAGGCGCAGGCGCTTATGTCTGCGGCGAAGAAACCGCGCTGCTCGAATCGCTCGAAGGCAAACGCGGCATCGTGCGCGCGAAGCCGCCGGTGCCGGCGCTAGTCGGCCTTTACGGCCAGCCGACGGTGATCAACAACGTCATCACACTCGCGACGGTGCCGATCATCTTCGCGCGCGGTGCGGCGTTCTATAAAGACTTCGGCATGGGCCGCTCGCGCGGCACGCTGCCGTTCCAGCTCGCCGGCAATGTGAAGCAAGGCGGCCTGGTCGAGCTGGCGTTCGGCGTCACGCTGCGCGAACTGCTCTACGACTACGGCGGTGGCACGGCAAGCGGACGCCCGGCACGCGCCGTGCAGGTCGGCGGCCCGCTCGGCACGTATTTGCCGGAAAGCCAGTGGGACATCCCCATGGACTACGAAGCGTACGCGGCCGTCGGCGCGGTGGTCGGCCACGGCGGCATCGTCGTGCATGACGACACATCGAATCTCGCCGAACTCGCGCAATACGCGATGCACTTCTGCGCGCTGGAATCGTGCGGCAAATGCACGCCGTGCCGGATCGGCTCGACGCGTGGCGTCGAAGTGATCGGACGGATCCGCAACGGCGATACGTCTACACGGCAGGTGCAGTTGTTGCGCGATCTGTGCGACACGATGGTATCCGGTTCGCTCTGCGCGATGGGCGGCATGACGCCGTTCCCGGTGTTGTCCGCGCTCGACCATTTCCCCGAAGACTTCGGTCTCGACAACGTACACGACCTCGCGCCCAAAGCGGCTGCGGCCTGACCCAGGAGCCTCACATGTCCGATGTGCTCAACTCCCCTGCCGGCGCCCCGAAGGAAGTCCCTTTGGGAGGCGGCTGCGGCTCCGGAAACTGCGCGTGCAAATCGCAAGCACAAGCGCAACAACGCGCACCCCGTTCGTTCTTTGACGACACCGACTACGGCACACCGGCGCGTCATGCCGACGTCGACGTCACACTGGAAATCGACGGCCAGGCGGTGACGGTTCCGGCCGGCACTTCCGTGATGCGCGCCGCCGTCGAAGCCGGCGTCAACGTGCCCAAGCTCTGCGCGACCGATTCGCTCGAACCGTTCGGCTCGTGCCGTTTGTGCCTCGTCGAGATCGAAGGCAAGCGCGGCTACCCTGCTTCGTGCACGACGCCTGTCGAAGCCGGCATGAAGGTCCGCACGCAAACCGATCGTCTGCAATCGCTGCGCCGTAACGTGATGGAGCTGTACATCTCCGATCACCCGCTCGACTGCCTCACTTGTCCCGCCAACGGCGACTGCGAATTGCAGGACATGGCAGGTGTCACCGGCCTGCGCGAAGTACGCTACGGCTTCGATGGCGCGAACCATCTGAAGGACAAGAAGGACGAATCGAATCCGTACTTCACGTACGATCCGTCGAAGTGCATCGTCTGCAATCGCTGCGTACGCGCGTGCGAAGAAACGCAAGGCACGTTCGCGCTGACCATCGCAGGGCGTGGTTTCGAATCGCGCGTGGCGGCAAGCGAAAACAAGCCGTTCATGGAATCGGAATGCGTATCGTGCGGCGCGTGCGTCGCCGCGTGTCCGACCGCGACCTTGCAGGAAAAGACCGTCATCATGCTGGGCCAGGCCGAGCATTCGGTGGTCACGACGTGCGCGTATTGCGGCGTGGGCTGCTCGTTCAAGGCCGAGATGAAGGGCAACGAGGTCGTGCGGATGGTGCCGCACAAGAACGGCCAGGCCAACGAAGGCCACGCGTGCGTGAAGGGCCGCTTCGCCTGGGGCTACGCGACGCACAAGGACCGCATCACCAAGCCGATGATCCGCGCGAAAATCAC
>NZ_VOSW01000244.1 GCF_009690905.1 Paraburkholderia madseniana | reverse complement strand
GTCGTGACAGGCGACCCGCCGGCCGGCCGTGGATAACCTGTCACGCTCTCGAATGGGAGATAACTGACAGAAAGATGGATCGCGAAAAGGGCTTGACTTCCATTGCCCCATAGAAGTCTTACTGTGTTTCTTACAGTAACCGGGTAAAACAGACATTTCATGACGCAAGCCTTCGATCCGGACGGCGTCGCGCGTCCGGTATTCGTGGTCGATGAGCGTTACAACGTGCTGGACGAACCGTGGCGCGCCTACCGTCGCGCGCGGCTGATCCACGTGAGCGCCGGCGTGCTGACCGTGCGCACCGAAACCTCACGATGGGTCGTGCCAACGGGGCACGCGCTCTGGCTGATGGCGAACGTGCAGCATTACCTGTCGGCCGCCGAGCCGGTGCAACTCCATTCGCTGTATGCCGATGCGGACGCTGCGCCGCTACCCGCGCAAAGCGTTGCCCTGGCGCTCGACCCTCTGGCGGAAGCTTTGCTGGGTGCCGCAGCAGAACTACCGTACGACAAACCGTTCGACGAACTCGCCGAGCGTCTTCTGCAAGTCTTGCTGGACCGCCTGTCGGGGTTGCCCACGGCCCCTCTGGCGTTGCACTGGCCACAAGATCCACGGATCCAGCGGATCGCCGAAGCGCTGAGCGCTAACCCGGCGGAACCGGCGGTGCTCGACGATCTGGCCCGGGCCGCCGGCGTAACCGCTCGCACGGCGGCACGCCTTTTCGTCAAGGAGACCGGGCAGACCTTCGGCCAGTGGCGGCAGCAACTGCGATTGCTGGTGGCACTGGAGCACCTCGGCGCCGGGGCGAGCGTCACGCAGGTGGCGCTCGAAGTTGGCTACAACGACGTGTCCTCGTTTATTGCGGTGTTCCGCGATGCCTTCGGCGACACGCCCGCCCGCTATTTCCGCTGACTCCGTTAACTCCGTTGAGGCAGCGCCGAAAAACACCGCGATCAGTGCGCGCCCGACGCGGCGGCTCCGCCGCCGCCCTTGGCCGGTTTCGTAATCCAGATCAGCGGAATGATCAGAATGAAAATGATCGCCGACACAAAGAAGATGTCGTTCAGGCCCATCATCGCGGCCTGAGTATTCACCGTGAAATCGAACAGCGCGTGCGACGATTGCGTATTCAGATGCAGCAACGACTGTGTCGAATCGATTTGCTGGTTAAACAGCGGGTTGTTCACCGTAGCCTGCTCGGTAAGCCGTTCATGGTGCAGCACCGTGCGGTTGTTCCACTCGTTGCCGGCGATCGAGGTGCCCACCGCGCCGCAAAACACCCGCGCGAAATTCGACAGGCCGGCGGCCGCCGGAATCTTGTTCGGCGGCTGGCCGGACAGAATGATCGCCGTCAGCGGCACGAAGAACAGCGCCATCGGAATGCCTTGCAGCAGCGTGGGGAGAACGAGGTGCCACGTGTCGATTTCGATCACGTACTTCGAGCGCATATAAAACACGATCGCAAAGCCGATAAATGCGAGCGTGGCGATGATGCGCGCATCCGAGCGCGGCAGCACGCGGCCCATCACCGGCGCGAGCAGCACCGCGAAGACGCCGAGCGGCGCGGTGACGAGGCCGGCATCCACGGAACGATAGTTCAGATACTCCTGCATCCATTGCGGCAGCAGCACCAGGTTGCCGAAAAACACGCCGTATGCCACTGAAATTGCAATCGTGCCGCCGAGAAAATTGCGCTGCTGGAACAACCGTAAATCGACGATCGGGTTTTCTTCAGTCAATTCCCACACAAGGAAAAACGCGAAACTGATCACCGCGGTGATGCCGAGAATCACGATCACCGGCGACGAAAACCAGTCGAGGTCCTTGCCCTTGTCGAGCATGATCTGCAGCGACGCGACCCATGTAACCAGCAGGCCGAGTCCGACCACGTCGATGGGTGGCTTGCGGGTTGCCGACTCGCGGGTGCGATAGATCATCCACGTCACGCCGGCGGCGAAAATGCCGACCGGAATGTTGATGTAGAAGATCCACGACCAACTGTAGCTATCCGTGATCCAGCCGCCGAGCGCGGGGCCGGCAATCGGGCCGACAGTGGCCGTCATGGCCCATAGCGCGAGCGCGGTCGACGATTTCTCCTTGGGATACGAGCCGAGCAGAATCGCTTGCGAGAGCGGGATCAGCGGCCCGGCCACCGCGCCCTGGAACACCCGGGCGACCAGCAGGATCGGCAGCGTGGGCGCAATGCCGCACAACCACGAAGCCAGCACGAACATCAGAATCGCGCCGACGAACAGCTTGACCTGGCCGATGCGTTGCGTGAGCCAGCCGGTCAGCGGAATCGAGACGGCATTGGCCGCGGCGAACACCGTGATGACCCACGTGCCTTCATCGACCGAGACGCCGAGATTGCCCGAAATGGTTGGGATCGCAACGTTTGCAATCGACGTGTCGAGCACGTTCATGAAAGGGGCGAGCGCAACGG
>NZ_VOSW01000243.1 GCF_009690905.1 Paraburkholderia madseniana | reverse complement strand
GTAAGCAGCCGGCGAAGTCATCTTGATCGGTAAGTCGAGCAGCCCGACGATCATGTCCATTCAAATTTTAAATGGACAGGTGTACATGATGGACGAAGTCGAGGTTGTCCAGGATGTGGTTCAGCCGACACGGCGCCGGCGGCATAGCAAGGAATTCAAGGAGATGGTCATTCGGGCGGCAATGCAGCCGAACGTGTCGATTGCGGCCGTGGCACTGCATTACCGGTTGAACGCCAACTTGCTGCGCAGCTGGGTTGCAGCGCAGGAGGAACGCGATGCCGCTGAAGCGGCCCGACAGGAATTGAATATCTCGCCGCCGGAATTTGTGCCGTTGCAGATGCAGAATGGTGTTGCAGCGGCGACGCACATCGAGATCGAGGTGCGCAGGGGCGCGACGGCGATCACGGTGCGCTGGCCGCTGTCGGCCGCGAGCGACTGCGCAACATGGCTGCAGGGGTGGTTGCGTTGATTCGCATCGATGCCATCTGGCTCGCGACGGAGCCGGTCGACATGCGCGCCGGTGTCGATACGCTGCTCGCACGCGTGGTCAAGGTGTTCGGGTCAGTGAGGCCCCATCATGCCTATCTGTTTGCCAATCGGCACTCCACTCGAATGAAGGTGCTGGTCTACGATGGCCTGGGCATATGGCTTGCCGCACGGCGGCTGAACAAGGGGCGCTTCGTCTGGACAAACGGCGAGCAGGCGGTGAGCGTGGGGCTGAGCCCCGAACAGCTTCACGCTCTGGTGATGGGACTGCCATGGCGCACTCTCGCGCCGGATCACGCGATCACGGTGGTTTGAGCCCCGTGAGTACGTAAACTGTTTCCCTTGCTGCATCCGGCGCCGCTCTGGCAGACTGGTCGCCATGGACATACCCGCCGATCTCGACGCCCTCAGTACCGAACAGATACGCGAGCTGAACGCGAAGCTGATGGCCGAGATCGCCGAGAAAGAAAGAGAGTTGCAGTACCGGCAAACACGTATCGACCAGCTTACGCACGAACTCTCGGTCATCAAGCGGCAGCAGTTCGGCAGGCGCAGTGAGCAGCTCAACAAGGAGCAACTGAGCCTGCTCGAGGAAGCGCTCGACGCGGATCTGGCGGCAATCGGGCTCGAGCTGCAGGGGCTGAAGTCCGGCGAGCAGGCTGGGACACCACGTCAACAGCCAAAGCGGGCACCGCTTCCTCCCGAACTGCCACGTACCGACATTCATCACGAGCCGGACAGCACGATCTGTACGTGCGGCTGCGAGCGCGTTCGTATCGGCGAGGACATCAGCGAGAAGCTGGATTACACGCCCGGCGTGTTCACGGTTGAGCGGCACATCCGAGGTAAATGGGCGTGCAAGGCATGCGAGACGCTGGTGCAGGCTGCGGTGCCGCCTCATGTGATCGACAAGGGCATTCCGACTACCGGTCTGCTGGCGCAGGTGCTGGTCGCCAAGTACAACGATCACCTGCCGCTGTATCGGCAGGAACGTATCTTTGCGCGGGCGGGGCTGGCGATCGCGCAATCGACGCTCGGCGCCTGGGTTGGCGCGTGTGGCGTGCGCCTGCAGCCCCTGGTCGATGCGCTTCGTGAAGAAGTATTGCAGCAGGCGGTACTGCATGCCGACGAGACGCCGGTACAGATGCTTGCGCCGGGAAAGGGCAAAACCCATCGAGCCTATCTGTGGGCGTACAGTACAACGCAGTTCTCCGATCTGAAGGCGGTGATCTACGACTTCGCCGAGAGCCGCGCTGGCGAACATGCACGCGCATTCCTGGGCGAGTGGCGCGGCAAGCTGACTTGCGACGACTATGGAGGCTACAAGGCCAGCTTCCAGAACGGCGTGACCGAAACCGGGTGCCTGGCCCATGCGCGCCGTAAATTCTTTGATTTACACGTCAAGCACCAGAGCGAGCTGGCCGAGCCCGCGCTGCGATACTTCGGCGCATTGTATGAAATCGAACGCGACGTCGCGGAACTCGAGCCCGATAGAAGACGTCTTGTGCGTCAGGAGCGGGCTCGCCCCATCGCCAACGAGCTTCATGCATGGTTGCTCACGCAACGGCAGCGTGTGCCGGACGGATCCGGGATCGCCGCAGCACTCGACTACAGCCTCAAACGTTGGGAAGCGCTTACGCGCTATCTGGATGACGGGCATGTGCCTGCGGATAACAACTGGGTCGAGAATCAAATACGGCCATGGGCCCTGGGGAGGTCGAACTGGTTGTTCGCAGGATCCCTGCGTGCCGGAAAACGCGCGGCCGCGATCATGACATTGATCCGCTCTGCACAGCTGAACGGGCACGATCCGTTGGCTTACCTGAAGGACGTGTTGACGCGATTGCCGACACACCGTGCCGCCGACATCGCGCAACTGCTTCCTCATCGCTGGACGCGGACCGCTGCTTGATCGTTTCAGCGATTGCCCCCGTCAAGATGCCTTCCCCGGGTGCTTACG
>NZ_VOSW01000242.1 GCF_009690905.1 Paraburkholderia madseniana | reverse complement strand
TGGGGGGCGACAATGAGTACGTCCGGTGTACCGACATTCATCTTGGCCGGTAGTGAGGAGTCGGAGGCGGCGTAGCCGCCGAAGACGACGAACTGCCGGCGGCGCCGGATCGGCGGGGCTTAGGATGGCTGACTGAATCTAAAAAGAGGCGGTCAGCCCATGTCTGGAAGCCGCATCACCGACCAGCAGGTCCGCCTCTACATGAACCATCGCAAACACCATCCGCAGAAGCTCGCTGCGGCGAAGTCAGGCATGAGCGAGCGCACGGCGCGGCGTGTCGAACACGAAGCCGGACTACCGTCACAGCAGCCCCGGCGCTACTGGCGCTCGCGCCCAGATCCATTCGCCGATGTCTGGGAGAGCGAAGTGGTCCCATTGCTACGCGCTGCGCCAAAGCTGAAGGCGATCACTCTGCTGCGTAAATTGCAGGAGGACCATCCCGAGCGCTTTCCGGACAGCATGCGGCGCACGTTTGAGCGACATGTCAGCCAGTGGCGCGCGCTCGAAGGGCCGAACCAGGAAGTGTTCTTCCCTCAAACATATCAGCCCGGCGCACGAGGCCTGTCGGACTTCACGCACATGGGCAAGCTGTGCGTAACGATTGGCGGGATCCCGTTCAACCACCTGCTGTATCACTTCGTGCTGGCGTTCTCGCGCTGGGAGTACGCCAGCGTGGTCGATGGCGGGGAGAGCTTCCAGGCGCTCGCGACGGGATTGCAGAACGCGCTGTGGCAGGCTGGCGGCTGCCCACGCGAACATCGCTCCGACAGCCTGTCGGCGGCCTTCAGGAACCTGCAGGAAGAGGAAGACTTCACAGTTCGCTATGCGGCTCTACTCGAGCACTACGGGATGGAAGGCACGCGCAACAACCGTGGCATGGGTCATGAGAATGGCAGCGTCGAGTCCTCGCATCGCTATCTGAAGGATCAGGTCGATCAGGCCCTGGAGTTGCGAGGTCATCGCGACTTCGCGGATCGCGCCGCGTACGACGAGTTCGTGCGCGGAGTGGTAATGCGCCGCAACCGGCGCAATGCAGCAGCGTTCCAGATCGAGCGCGAACACCTGCTGGACCTGCCTGAGCACCGTACCACCGACTTCGTTGAGGAAGAGGCGCGCGTGACCCGCTGCGGCACGTTCACCGTGCGTTGCGTCCTGTACAGCGCGCCGTCGCGGCTGATCGGCCATCGCCTGAAGGTACGCCTCTACAGTGACCGGCTCGATTGCTATCTGTCTGGCGCGCTCGTGCACAGCACAGCGAGAGCCACGCACACGAGCAAACGGCGCGGTCGCGGCATCGACTACCGGCACTTCATCGAATCACTCAAACGCAAGCCGCAGGCCTTCAGGGGCCTCGCGTTCCGTGACGATCTGTTTCCGCGTGAAGCCTACCGGCGGACCTGGGAGCGGCTCGAGGTAGCACTGACGCCGCGCAGCGCATGCAAGACCATGGTGGGGCTGCTCGAGCTGGCAGGAAACCACGGCGTCGAGGCGCAACTGGCGCAGAGGCTCGATGCATTGCTCGAACTCGGTGAACTGCCCGACCTGAAGGCGCTGTTCGATGAGTTCGCGCCGCGCCAGGCCGAGTGTCCGGTGGTTGTCGTCGACATGCCGTCCGCCGCGCTCTATGACACGTTGCTCGATGAGGAGGTGCTCGCATGAACGCCGCCTACGATACAGGCCGTATCGCGCTGATGCTCAACGAATTGCGCCTGCCAACCATCGGCCGGTTGTGGCCGGACTTCGCCGAACGCTCAGACAAGGAAAGCTGGCAGGCCTCCCGGTTACTCGGTGCATTGCTCGAACATGAACTCGCCGAGCGGGCCAAACGCAGAATCGAGCGCCATCGCACCGAGTCGCATCTGGATCCGACCAAGACGCTCGCCACCTTCGACTTCGGCGTTGTGCCCATGGTCTCGAAGGCGCATGTGATGGCGCTGGCCACCGGCGATTCGTGGCTTGAGAAAGGCGCCACGATCCTCCTGTTCGGCCCACCCGGCGGCGGGAAAAGTCACTTGGGATCCGCCATCGGCCATGCACTCATCGACGCTGGCTACCGCGTATTGTTCACGCGCACCGGCGAAATCGTGCAGAAGCTCCAGGTCGCGCGTCAGAGTCTGCAACTGCCTTCGGCGCTCGCGAAGCTCGACCGGTTCGACCTGATCATCCTCGATGACCTGTCGTATGTGCGAAAGGACCAGGCGGAAACCAGCGTGCTGTTCGAGCTGATCGCCGAGCGGTATGAGCGCAAAAGTCTTCTGATAACGGCCAATCAGCCGTTCTCGGGCTGGAATGATGTCTTCCCTGACCCCGGCATGACGGTGGCCGCCATCGACCGGCTGGTCCATCACTCGACGATCTTCGAGCTGAACGTCGAAAGCTACCGGCGCCGCAAAGCCAGCGACAAACAGAAGGAGCGACGCCGTCAATTACCCACTGACAACCCGAACGGAGCGACAACCATGGCCAGCTAA
>NZ_VOSW01000241.1:1732-2447 GCF_009690905.1 Paraburkholderia madseniana | reverse complement strand
GTCGAACCTCCGCCGCCGGTCGCCACGCCCGCGCCGCCTCCCCCCGCGCCCCCGCCGCTGATCGTGCTGCGCACGATCGAGCGCAGCGAGGCGCGCGCCTTGCTCGATAGCGAAGTGCAGAAGCCCGACGGCAAGGTAGTGGGCCGCGCGGTCGATCTGATCGCCGATGCGAGCGGCAAGCCGCGCGAAATCGTGGTCAATCTGCAAGGCTTCCTCGGCGTCGGCGATCGCAAGGTCAATTTCCCGTGGAACGCGTTCCGCTTCACGCCGACCGCGAAGACCGCGCCGATCACACTTAACGCGACGGCCACGCCGACTCCCGCGGCGAAGTCCGCCGCCGTGCAATTGCCGCTGATCGACACCGACGTCGAGCGCTCGAACGGCGCCAAGGTCGGCCGCGTGATCGATGTGCTGATCGACGCCAACGCGCAGCCGCAGGCGGTCGTGCTCGACGTCAACGGCATGGTCAGCACCGAGCGGCGCACGATTGCCGCCAACTGGTCCGCGCTGCGTTTCGTCACGAAAGACAAGGAGCTGCATCCGCTGATCGATCTGAGCGATGCGCAGATCAACGCGACGCCGCCGTACGCCAGCGACAAGCCGATCCGCGCGGTGTCGCCCGCGCCGCCGCCCGCCCCCGCTCCCGCTCCCGCTTCCGCGCCAGCGCCCGCCACTGCGGCCTCTGCCGCGCCCGCCCCAGGCACGGCGGGGGGCC
>NZ_VOSW01000241.1:0-1722 GCF_009690905.1 Paraburkholderia madseniana | reverse complement strand
CCCTCCGACATCTCCCACGCTATCCCTCGCCACTGCACATACTCCCACGTACGATCCCTCCGCCTCCCGACAGTACCCCCTCCCCCCTCTACTCTGCGTTTTCTTTTTTTTTCCGTCGTCGGCAGCGTCAGATGTGTATAAGAGACAGGGCCACAGTCACGGCGGGTTCCAACACACGGGCGGCCCGATGACAGGCCGCACTTTAGTCACCGCGCGCAGTTTGCGCGCACTCGATTGGCTGAATTTTTTCGTCGCCAACGTGCAGACGGGTTTCGGGCCGTTCATTGCGTCGTACCTTGCCTCGCACAAGTGGACTCAGGGCGAGATCGGCATGGCGCTGTCCGTCGGCACTATAAGTGCGATGGTGAGCCAGGTGCCGGGCGGCGCTGCCGTCGACGCGTTGCGCAACAAGAAAGGCGCTGCCGCATGGGCGATCTTCGCGATCATCTTCAGTGCGGTGCTACTGGCTGCGAGCCCGACGGTGTTGCCGGTGATTGCCGCCGAGGTGTTCCACGGCTTTGCCAGTTGCATGCTGACGCCAGCGTTGGCCGCGATCTCGTTCGCGCTGGTGGGGCGCGCGAATCTGGGCGACCGGTTGGGACGCAATGCGCGCTGGGCGTCGATCGGCAGCGCCGTCGCGGCCGGATTGATGGGCGTATTCGGCGAATACTATTCGCCTCGCGCGGTGTTCTGGCTGACCGCGGTGCTGGCGGTCCCTGCGCTGTTTGCGCTGACGATGATCCAGCGTACCGACACGATCGAGCTGCCGAAAACCGGGCCGACACCGGCGCAGATCGAACGGCGCGAGAGTTTGCGCGAGTTGTTGCGTGACAAGCGGATGCTGCTGTTTGCGGCTTGTATCGTGCTGTTCCACTTGTCGAATGCGGCGATGTTGAACCTTGCCGCTGGCGAAGTGACGGCCGGCATGGGCGACAACGTGCAGCTTGTGATTGCCGCGTGCATCATCGTGCCGCAGGCGATTGTGGCGATGATGTCGCCATGGGTTGGACGCTCTGCCGAGCGGTGGGGACGCAGGCCGATTCTGCTGCTTGGGTTTTCGGCGTTGCCGATACGGGCGTTGTTGTTCGCTGGAATCAGCAGCCCTTATTTGCTGGTGCCGGTGCAGATGCTCGACGGCCTGAGCGCGGCCGTGTTCGGTGTGATGCTGCCGTTGATTGCCGCCGATGTTGCCGGCGGGAAGGGGCGGTATAACCTTTGTATCGGGTTGTTTGGGTTGGCTGCCGGGATTGGGGCTACTTTGAGCACGACGGCTGCTGGGTTTGTGGCGGATCATTTTGGTAATGCGGTGAGCTTTTTTGGGCTTGCTGCGGCGGGCGCACTTGCCGTGCTGCTCGTTTGGGCCGCGATGCCTGAGACGCGGGATGCAGGGGCTGGGGATGAGGCGGAGCCTTTGGGGGATGGGAAGTCGGCTGTTAGATGAGGTTGTTTTTTGCCTTTGGCGGCGGCATTGGCCGTGTTCCTATGGTGTTGGCCTTTCCTTGCATTGTTAGTGGTCTATTAGCGTTGCCCCTGTGCGGGGCGGCACCTACTTCTCTTTGCCGGCTGTGTATAGACCGGAGACATAGCTGACAGGTGTGCGGGGACATGGTTGACACTTCCGGGTATTAAAACGCCCGGTCCCGACCATGCCCTGGAACGCAAGAGACACCATGAGCCTCCGACAGGAATTTGTTCATCTGGCCAGTCAGAACATGCTGACGA
>NZ_VOSW01000240.1 GCF_009690905.1 Paraburkholderia madseniana | reverse complement strand
CAACGTTGCGCGTCATCCGCATGAGTGAGGTCATATGAGGGCAGCGAATTTCTTGGGAACAATGCCGGTCACCCGTCTTCTCGGGTTTCTCGTCGCGTGTATTCTGGCGGCCGTGACGGTGCCGGTCGGTTGGGCACTCGCTCACGAATGGTCGGAAAGCAACGGTGCGAGCGTCGCCCTGCAAGCCTTCGAGGGCTTCAGGGCCAGCCTGGTCGTGATGGAAAAAGTGTCCGCGGAACGGGGCCCCACCAATGCCGCGCTCGGCGAGGACCTGCCGATTTCCGCTCCATGCGCCGAGACGCTCGCACGGGCGCGCGCCGAAAGCGACCGGCAGATCGCCCACCTCGTGGCGATACTGAAGGACAGAAGTTGCGCCGGCGACTGCGCGCGCGAGTCGGCGGCCATCGAGAAGATGCGCGTCGACCTCGGGACGGCGCGCGCGAGGGTCGATGTGCTGCTCGCGAAGCCGTTGCATGAGCGGCGCTCGGCGGAGATAAGCGAGGCCATCCAGGGCATGATCGCGATCATTCCGGAAGTGGCGCCTCCGCTCGACGAAATCTCGCTCGCCGTCCGCGAGGGCGGACCCGGCACACTGAACTGGGTCCCGACGACACGCCTGCTCGCGGATCTGCGGGAGTTCGCCGGACAGCTCGGGTCGCAGTTCACGGCGGCGCTCGCGGCCCAACGGCCGCTCACTACCAAGGAGCTACGAGGCATCGAGCGGATACGGGGCCGCGTCGACCAGTTGCACGCGCTGGTGATCAACCGGCTGACGGTAAGCCCACGCTCCGACGCGGCGCGCGCGGCGCTCGCCAACATGGAGCGGCAATATTTCGTCACCGGTATCGGCTACGCCGAGCATGTGCAGGCGCTGGCGATCCGGGGCGACGCCACCGGCATTTCACCCGCCCGGTTTGCGGCCGCCTATGTGCCGCCGATGCGCTCGATCACCGGCCTGCGCGACGTGCTGCTCGATCTGGCCGAGGCGGATCTGCATGACCGCCGCATCGACGCGCGGATTCGCCTGCTGGTGGCGTTCGCGGTCGCAATGCTGATTTGCGGGGTGTTGGCCGCGATGCTGTTGATCGTACGCCAACGCATGGTGGCCCCGCTGCTGGACGCCGCGCGCATGATCGACGCGATCGCCAGCGGCGACCTGAATGCGGAAGTGCCCGTGGTGCCGCATAGCATGGAGGTGGCGAAACTGCTCGCTTCGATCGCCGCGCTCAACGCGAGCCGGATCGAGAAGATGAAGCTCGAAAACCTGCGCGACCGGCTAATGCTTGACATGAAAGAGCTGTCCGAAACCGACTCGCTGACCGGCCTGGCCAATCGCCGCGCGCTCGAACGCCGGGCCAAAGCCGACTGGCGCACCGTGAACCTGGACGAGCCCAACTACGCGATCGTCATGTTCGACGTCGACCGCTTCAAGCAGGTCAACGACACGCACGGCCACGGCGCTGGCGACCTCACGCTGCGCATGGTCGCGCAACTGTGCCGGCAAACGTGGCGGCAAACCGATATCGTCGCCCGCGTCGGCGGCGATGAGTTCGTCGTGCTGATGCGCGTATCCGAGCAGGAGCACGCAGTCGCCGCGGCGGAGCGCATGCGCTCCGCCATCGCGCAAACGCCGGTCAGCTCCGGTCACGGCGATCCGTTCACCGTGACCGCCAGCTTCGGCGTCGCGTGTTGCGAGGCGCCGGGTACGGCCGACGTCGAGCAACTCTTCAAGCTCGCGGACAACCTGCTCTATCGCGCCAAGAAAAGTGGCCGCAACTGCGTCATTGCGGAACTGGCTGAAGCGCCTTCACCCTGAGCTGGACGGCGCGCGCCAGGTCACACGCCGACGCCCGCAGGCCGCTGTGTGACGCCATTGGCCGCCGCCTCGCTGGCCGCTTTCGGGTTGACCAGATGCACCCGGTACTCGCCACGCCCGGCGTCGTCGACACGCGATCCGAGCCGCGTATTCATCGCGAGCGCGGCTTCGGCGGCGATCATCAACTCCAGACCCGGCGCGCGGCTTTCCGCCGCATCGCGCATCAGCTGTTCGAGCGGCGGCGCAAGCAACGCATCGTCGACCACCTCGCCGTCGAACGACACCAGCAGATCAACTCCGTCGCCACAAACACGCGAGCCGATTTCAATGCTGCCATGCGCGCCGCCCTGCCTGCGCAGCAGATGATCCAGCACACTGACGACGAGCAGCACGAGCCGCTCCGCATTGCACCAGACATGGTCGTCGCTGACGGCTAGCCGCACCCGCTGCGCAAGCGCCCCGTGACGCGCGCCGACGATCCATAGCGCCTCCTTCACCGCGGCACGCAACGTGACGACGCCGAATACGCCGGCATCCCTGCGGCAGAACACGTCGAGCCGCTGGACCCTCGCGCGCAGCTCGTCCACGATGGCAAGCAGATCAACGAGCCACCGTTCGAGCTGCGCACTATCGCGACGCCCGCACGCCTCGAGCATGCGCGTCACGCACACGCCCGCGTCCCCAAGCGGGCCCTTCAGATCCGCGTTGAGTTCCGTCACGAGGC
>NZ_VOSW01000239.1 GCF_009690905.1 Paraburkholderia madseniana | reverse complement strand
TGCGCCCTGTAGGCGGCCAATTAAATCGCGAGTACAGCCTGAGTGCCTCCGGATGGATGGCTGGCAAGCAATGCAGTGCAGCGCTCCCGCAAGAAAGCATGCAACGCGTTAATCGCCGGCGACAGTTGCGCACGGTGAGCACAAATCAAGTGCAGCGGCGCGAGCTCGCAATACTCCGGGGGAAATAACTCCACCAGCCGACCTGCCTTCAGATCGTCAATGAGGTCCAGCCGCGACTTGTAGACAAGGCCTTCCCCGGCTATCGCCCAGCGACGAACTGCATCGGCATCGTCGCTGATGCGATTGCCTGTGACGGCCACGGTGCGCTCGCCGCCAGGCGGGGTAAAGTGCCAGCGTTCATGTATCTGCTCGCTCCAGACGTACCGAAGGCAGTTGTGTCGCCGCAGATCCTCAACTTTGGCCGGTGCGCCATGCCGTTCGAGGTATGACGGCGCGGCACACAATGCGCGTCGATTGTTGTCGACCAGTTTCATGGCCAGAAGAGACGAATCTGGCAGCGCTCCGTAGCGCACGAGCGCATCCAGCGGCTGGCGGATGAGGTCGGCCGCACGGTCGCTTATTTTCACGTGCAGCGACAAACCAGGGTGCCGGTGCTGAAATTCATCCAGCCACGGTAACAGCAGGTTTCGACCAAAGTCAGACGGAGCGGACAGCCGCAGCGGCCCGGACAGCGCCCCCCGGCCGTCGGCCAGGGCCTGCTGGCCTTGCTCCAGCGCGCCAATCATGACCCGCGCATGCGGCAGGTATCGCTCCCCGGCGTCCGAAAGTTGCATGCTTCGCGTCGAACGGGTGAACAGGCGCGTGTCCAGCGCCTTTTCGAGTCGCTGCACTGACGCACTCGCATGTGCGGGCGCGATATTCAACTGGCGCGCCGCCTCCGAGAAGCTGCCGTAGTCCACCGTGTGTACGAAGATCTGAACGTCATCGAGTCGAATCATTTTCATTGAAATGCCGAAATTGTTTGGGCTCGGCGGGTATTTATCCGCATATCGACGAAAGATAACATGGTCTCAATCACCCTTGGAGACCACGTGTATGAAAGCAATTGGCTTCTATCAGAACCATCCCATCAGCCACCCGCAGGCGCTGCAGGATATCGAGCTGCCGACGCCGGAGCTGCGCGACCACGATCTGCTGGTGGAAGTGAAAGCGGTATCGGTCAACCCGGTCGATACCAAGATCCGGCGCGGTGGAGATATTCCGGAAGGCGGTGCGCGCATCGCCGGCTGGGACGCGGCGGGAATCGTCCGCGCGACCGGTCCGCTGGCAACCCGCTTCAAGGCAGGCGACCGTGTCTGGTACGCGGGTGACATCAAGCGGCCCGGCAGCAACAGCGAACTGCACGCCGTGGACGAGCGCATCGTCGGACCTATGCCGACCTCACTGGACTTCGCCGCGGCCGCGTCGTTGCCGCTGACGACGATCACTGCGTGGGAGCTGCTGTTCGACCGTCTGCGTGTTCACGCAGCGGACCCGACCGACAACAACGTGCTGCTCGTCATTGGAGCGGCTGGCGGCGTCGGTTCGATTCTGACCCAACTGGCGCGCGAGTTGACTGGCATGACCGTCATCGGCACGGCCTCGCGGCCGGAAACCCGCGAGTGGGTGCTGGCCCATGGCGCACATTACGTCCTCGATCATCATCAGGCCTGGGCACCCCAGTTGGCCGCGCTCGGCATCGAGCACGTTACCCACGTTGCCGGGCTGAACAACAGCGCCGCCTATGTGCCGCAAATCGCCTCCGTGCTGCGCCCGGAAGGCCAGTTCGCACTCATCGACGACCCGGTGGGTCTGGACATCGGGCCGTTCAAGGGGAAATCCATCTCGATTCACTGGGAGCTGATGTTCACCCGCGCGATGTTCACCACCGACACCCTCGCACGGCAATACGCGTTGCTGCGCCGCGCGGCGGAGCTGGTCGATCTGGGCCGCCTCAAGCACACGCTGACCCGACGCATTGACGGCATCAACGCCGCAGGTTTGATCGAGGCGCATGCGCTGGTCGAGGCAGGCAATATGATCGGCAAGGTCGTCGTCGCCAACCGCTGAACTCTTCTGACAATGAGCATCAACATGACATCGCAAATCATCAGCACGACAACGATCAGCCTGGAAGCTGCACAAGCATTGCTGGCAGAAGCGCGCCGCGCGTGCGCCGCGCGCGGATTCGCCGCGACGATCGCAATTACCGATGCAGGAGGCCACCTGCGCGCTTTCGAGCGAGCGGATACCGCCCCGTTCCTTACCGTTGATGTCGCCATCGACAAGGCATGGACCGCCGCGTCGTTCGGCATGGCCACGCACCAATGGAATCAGTACATGGCCGAGCCCACCGTTGCCCCACTGGCGCACCATCCGCGGCTGACGCCGGTCGGCGGTGGCGTACCGATCTTCCACGAAGGGCGTCTGGTGGGTGGCATCGGTGTTTCTGGCGGAACATCGGTTCAAGACCACGAGGCCGCTGAGGAAGCGCTGCGTCACGCAGGGTTTAAGCAGTAAGCCTGGGCCGTTGAACGATCGCCTTGCCGTCAATCGACAAACGTCCACAAAGAGGTGGAACC
>NZ_VOSW01000023.1 GCF_009690905.1 Paraburkholderia madseniana | reverse complement strand
CCGTCGCCTCGCACGTGATTACGAGCGACTACCCGAAACGCTTGCCGGGCTTCATTTCGTGGTCTTCGCAATACTTATGCTCGTTCACGCGGTGCCAGTACTTCAAAGTGCCTAACACGCTCTAAGCCCGAGAGGCGCGCTTTGAAGCTTTGAAGCTTTGAATTCGGGGCGCTTGCGCGTCTCCTCTCATTCCTCCGGCAACACCGCCATCAACACATCAACAGTCCGCGCCGTCGCGCCACGATGGCGCGCGGCAAACGCCGAAGCTGCACCGCCCATCGCCAGCCGCCTTGCCTTATCGCCGAAGAGCTCGCGCAACGCCCGCGCCAGATCAGCCGGATCTTGCACCTGCACCGCCGCACCCGCCGCGACCGCATCCGCAGTCGCTTGCGTGAAGTTGAACACATGCGGCCCGATCAGCACCGGCACCCCAACCGCGCATGCCTCAATCAGATTCTGCCCGCCCAGCGGCAGCAAACTCCCACCGATAAACGCCAGATCCGAAGCCGCATAGTAAGCGCCCAACTCGCCCATCGAATCGCCAAGCAGCACGTTGACGTCAGAAGGCAAAGCAAGCACACCGCCGCCTATAGCTGAAGCAGCACCCGACGCCACCGTCGCAGCAGGCGCCCATATCGAACGCCGCTCAAGACGCAAACCAGCCTTCTCGACCAGCCCCGCCACTTCATTAAACCGTTGCGGATGACGCGGCACCAGAATCAGCAACGCATCCTCGATACCCAGCGCCGCGAACGCCTGCAGCACCAGTTCCTCTTCGCCTTCACGCGTACTCGCCGCAACCCACACAGGCCGCGTGCCGATCGCCGCACGCCATGCATGACCACGCGCCGCCAATTCCGGCGGCGTGCTCATATCGAACTTCAAATTCCCAAGCACCGCGACATTACGCGCACCGAGTGCAGTAAGCCGCTCCGCATCCGACGGACTCTGCGCCAGCACTCGCGCAAACCCGCCGAACACATCCTTGGTCGCATGGCCGAACTTGGCTGCGCGCTTATACGAGCGCGCCGACATCCGCGCATTGGTCAGCACCAGCGGCACGTCCGCGCGACGGCATTCGTCGATCAGCGTGGGCCACACCTCGGTTTCCATCACCAGACCGAGCGACGGCCGCCACGCCCGCAAAAACCGCCGCACCACGTGCGGCATGTCGTACGGCAGATAACTGCGCAACACGCGGTCGCCAAAAATTTGCTCGCCGGTCGCGCGGCCACTCGGCGTCATATGCGTCAAAAGAATTCGCGCATCGGGACGCGCCTTCATCAGCGCATCGATCAACGGTTGCGCGGCACGCGTCTCGCCCACCGACACCGCATGCACCCAGATCAGCGGTGCATTGTCTTCCGGCAGCCGACCTCGCGAGTATCCGAAACGCTCGGCGATATGCTCACGATAGCCACGCTCCTTGCGCGAACGAATCAGCAAGCGCAGCACGGCAAGCGGCGCGACGATCCACCAGAGCGCGTTATAAATCGCCCTCAGCATCGGGACTCCGCACGCCCGAGCGTGAATCCGAATGCAAGCGCGCGTTTCACCGCACGATCGAAACAGACAGCGGCGCTCAAACGAGAGCCCTGCCCTTCAGGCGCTCGAGAATGCCGAGCGGTGCGCAGTCCGGCTGCGCCATCGCCTTGACCGGCAGGAAGAAGGTCTGCTCCAGCATGAACTGGCCGGACATCACCGCATGCGAAGTCTGGTCGGAGAAACACACCCACACGCTACCCGGCGGAAACGGCATGGTCTCCTGCGGGCTCGACTTCTGATACTCGAGATCGGCCTTCATGCCGTCGTGGAGATTCAGCATCAAATGGTCGTATTCGCTGCGCGGCGACTTGGTCACATGCAGCAGATTCAACAGCCACGCCGAGCCCGGCATCTGCGGTTTGATGCGCGGCAGGAAGCGCTTGGCCATATCCTCGAACGGTTCGCCGACGCGCCACACGCGCGGTGCGCCATGCGGATTCACGTTGGTGAACACGCGCAGAATGCGCTCGCCGTAATTCGGCCGCGACGGAAAGGCGTCAACATGCAGACGGCTGTCGTCCTTACGCCAGGACGTCTCGCGCCCTTCCACCTGATGCAGCCGCAGGCTCGTCGGCGCGACGCGCAACCTGCCGTTGTATTCAGGAAAGAGCCCATCGACCAACGTACGCGCGTTGGACTGATAACGCGCGATCAACGCGCGCACCGCCGATTGCGTAACCGCATCGCCGGCCACGCCATGCAGCGCGCCGCCGTTCGGCTCAAGACTGATGTTCTTGCGGCTCGGATCGGCCAGTGCGGGATCGAGCAAGGCCTGTTCGCCGCCTTCGATGGCAAAGCTCAGGTTCGGAAAGTACAGCACCTTGCCGCGTTCGACGCCGGCCAGCAGCATCTCGCGCGGCACGGACAGATTACGTCCGTGCCAGTCAGCGTTCGCTACTTCGATGATCTGGGTTTCGTTCATGGTCGCCCTTGAAAACGGATGGAGCGTAAGGCGAAGCACACCGCATTACAGCGCTACAGCATTAGAGTAGGCCGAAACCGGCCAGCGCGGACTTCACTTCCTGCAGCGTGGGCGGCTTGCCGGCCGTGCCGAGATTGACGACGTTCGGCGACCAGTAGCCGCCCGTACGCCATGCGGTGGCGAAATTGTACAACTCGACTGTCGGCCGCTTCAGCGCCGCCGCAATGTGAACTAGACCTGTGTCAACGCCGACTGTCGCGGCGGCGCCTTCGATCAGGCCGACCACCGCCGGCAACGACAGCTTGGGCGGCACGATCGCCGCACCGCCGAATTCCTTCGCCAGACGCTCGCTGGTGACGCGCTCTTCCTCGCTGCCCCACGGCAGCACGATCGACGCGCCGCGCCGCACCAAAGACTGCCCAAGTTCGATCCAGGCGGTGTCGGGCCACTGCTTGTCGGCGCGCGAGGTGGCGTGCACAAACACGACGTAAGGCACCGGCAGATTCAGATTCGCTTCCGACAAAGCCAGCGCCGCGCGCCCGGAGTCGATGCCGAAGTCGATCTCGTCGGTGGGTTGCGGCTGCGGGTCGTCCAGCGCCGCGGCCACCAGTTGGCGCGTACGCTCGACCACATGGGTGCGCGGCTCGATCGGCACGCGTTTGTCGTAGAAGAAGCGCACCGGCCATTCGAAGCCCGCGCCGTCGGTACGGTTCGCGAGGCCGACCAGCGGCCCGCGCGCCATGCTCGCGACCCACGCGGTCTTGATGAGCCCCTGGCAGTCGATCACGAGGTCGTAGTTCTCGGCGGCGAGCGCGCGGCGAAACGCGCTGATCTCGCGCCAGTTGTCGACCGAGAGGATGCGCTTGCGCCAGCGCCGCAGCGACACGGGAATCGCCCGCCGCACGCCGCTGACGAGCCCCACGAGGCCCACGAAGCTTTCTTCGACGAGCCAGTCGATCTGGGCCTCGGGATGGCGGCGTCGGATGTCGGCGATCACCGGCATGTTGTGAACGACGTCGCCCAATGACGACACCCTCACGATTAGTATCTTTTGCACGCTCAAGTGTGGGAAAACCGGCTATCCGGCCCGAAGATGCTATGAAAGGACGGCAATTCTATCGCGACACAGGTAAATGGCATGAAAAAACGCGGCGCGGTAAGTGAAACCCGCGCCGCGTTCGACAGCAACCGCGGTTCACGAAGAACCGCGCCGCCGCTGGAGCTTTTAGAACGGCAGCTTCGCGTCCGGCTTCTCCGCCATGATTACGCGGCGGAAGTCTTCCTGGATGCGCTTGAGCGCTGCGTCGCTATCGGCTTCGAAACGCATGACCACCACCGGCGTGGTGTTCGACGAGCGCGCGAGGCCGAAGCCGTCCGGGTACTCGACACGCAAGCCGTCGATCTTCACGACGTCGTCCGCGCCGGTGAACGTCGCGTTTTGCTGCAAACGCGCGATCAGTTCGAAGTTTTCGCCTTCTTCGAGCTTCAATTGCAGTTCCGGCGTGGAATTCGAGTTCGGCAGCGTGTTCAACAGCTTGCTCGGATCTGCCACACGCGTCAGGATTTCCAGCAGCCGCGCGCCCGTGTACAGGCCGTCGTCGAAACCGTACCAGCGGTCCTTGAAGAACACGTGGCCGCTCATTTCGCCCGCCAGCGGTGCGCCGGTTTCGCGCAGCTTCGCCTTGACCAGCGAGTGGCCGGTCTTCCACATCAGCGGTTCGCCGCCCTTCTCCTTGATCCACTTGCCCAGATTGCGCGTGCACTTCACGTCGTAAATGATCTGCGCGCCCTTGTTGCGCGACAGCACTTCTTCGGCGAACAGCATCAACTGCCGGTCCGGATAGATGATCTGGCCGTCTTTGGTGACGACGCCGAGACGGTCGCCGTCGCCGTCGAATGCGAAACCGATTTCAGCGTCCGTTTCCTTCAGCGCGCGGATTACGTCCTGGAGGTTTTCCGGGTGAGCCGGGTCCGGGTGATGGTTCGGGAAGTTGCCGTCGATTTCGGTGAACAGTTCCACCAGTTCGCAGCCGAGCTTCTTGAAGAGCTTCGGCGCGAGGCCACCAGCCACACCGTTGCCGGTGTCGACCACGATCTTGATCGGGCGTGCGAGCTTGACGTCGCTGGTGATGCGATCCAGATAGGCGTCGGCGATGTCGTACTCGGTGTACGTGCCGCTGCCCGCAGAGAAGTTTTCGTCGACGATGCGCTGATGCAGCGCGAGGATCTGCTCGCCGTAAATGGCCGCGCCGCGCAAGACCATCTTGAAGCCGTTGTAGTCAGGCGGATTGTGGCTGCCCGTCACGACGATGCACGAATCGACGCGGCGCTCGCCGCCGTCGAGCTGCAACGGCACGCTGGCCGCGAAATAGCCGACCGGTGTCGGCACCATGCCGACGTTGACTACGTCGACGCCAGCCGCACGCAGACCGTCCGATAGCGCCTGGATCAGATCGGGACCCGAGAGGCGGCCGTCACGCGCCACCACCACGGCGTCGCCGCCTTGCGCCCGCACTTCGCTGCCAAAAGCGAGACCGATCGAACGCGCTGCGTCAGTGTCGAGCGTCTTGCCGATCACACCGCGAATGTCATACGCCTTGAAAATAGATTTGGAGATCATGTTGGCTCACTTGCGTGCAATGGAAAAATTTGACCGGCGTATTGCCGAGGGATCGGTAAAACTACCTGCTAAACCGAGCGATGCGCCCTTGCCGGAAGCGATCCGGTTCCAACTTATAATTGCGCCTTTCGGACATGCCCTAATAGACATCCATTCTAATGCTTAGACGCCCTGCTTTTGCAATGTTGCCGCGACAGTCGGCCAGGTGGGCTGTTACACATTGCGCCCTGGCGCACGTTGCGTCCCCCGCACAACACATGCAACACCTACAACGCGTGCAACCGCATAGGCGAGTGTCCGCCGGATGCTGACGCTCAAACGCTTCGCCAATCCGGACGTCACGCGCGCCTTCACCAACATCGTCTGGCTCGGGCTGGAGCGGCTCACGCAGATCGGCGTGGCGATCGCCATCAGCGGCATGCTGGCGCGCTACTTCGGGCCTGACACCTTCGGCAAATGGCAGTACGCGAACACGCTGCTGCTGGTGCTGTCGCCGATCACCTGGGTGTGCGGGGCGGAAATTCTGGTTCCCACCATCGTCGGCCGGCCGCCAAGTCAACTGGGTACGGTGCTCGGCAGCGCCTTCGCGCTGCGCTTTTCGGTGTCCGTGGCGGCGCTGCTGCTCACGTGGCTCGGCATCGCGCTGCACTTTTTCGACCCGCTGGTGGGCGCCATGCTCGCCGGCCTCGCGGTGACGATGCTGTTTCGCGAACCGTTCGTTGGCGTGATCAATGCGTGGCTGCAAAGCATGACGTACAGCAAGCCGCAGTTGCTCACCAGCATGAGCACCGCGGTGCTGAAGGCCGGTGTCGTCTATCTGATGGTGCGCGCAATGGCAACGCCCGCGCGCTTTGGCTGGCTGTGGGCGGTCGAATCGGCGGCCATTGGCGCGGTTCTGCTGATCTATTACACCGGCCGGCATGGCGGCAAACTCGGCTGGCACCTCGATCGTTCGCTCTTCAAGCACTTCGCGACCGCGGGCACGGTGTTCTGGATCGGGCTGATCTGTATGTATCTGTTCCTGAAACTGGACCGACTGATGCTCGAGCGGGCCATTTCTTTCGCCGACCTCGGGCGCTATTCCGCCGCGCAGCAGTTGAACGAAAACTGGATCACGCTCGCGCTGATGCTTGCGCAGACGATTGCGCCCGCCTTTGTCTACCGCGTACAGGATGCCGCGCAATTGCGCCGCAACGTGTGGCGGCTGACCGCCATGACTGCCGCGCTGATGGTAAGCGGCGCGATCGTGCTGGATTTGCTGGCGGGTTTCATCATCCGCCGCGTGTTCGGACCGGACTTCGAAGGCGCCATCGAGATTTTCCGCTGGGCCGTGTGGCTTTCCGTGCCGGCCGGCATCGAAGCGATCGGCAATCTGATCGTGCTGAAATATCAGGCCAAATTCGTGTTGCTCTCGAAGTGGCTGCTGGCGCTGGCCGTTGCGTTCGTGGTCAATCTGCTGGCGATTCCGCGGCTTGGCGCTTACGGTGCGCTGGTGGGCCTCGCGGCCGGTTATCTCGCCGCCGCGTCAGTTAATCTTTATTACATTCGTTTCAAATTGCGCCCATGACGAATTCATCCGCCGCCGCGCAAATGTCTCTCGACGACGTCGCCGTCCTGATGCCGGCGTACAACGGCCAGGCCGACGTCGACCTCACGCTGGCCTCGTTCAGCGAAAGCGCGTTGATCCATGTATTGATCGTCGACGACGGCAGCACGCCGCCGATCGTCGCGCCGGCGATCGCCAACATGAAGATCGAAGTGCTGCGCATGCCGCAGAACGGCGGCATCGAGCGCGCGCTGCAAACCGGCATCGACGCCCTTGCGCAGCGCGGCTTTCGCTACGCAGCACGCATCGACGCGGGCGACCGCAGCGTGCCGCAGCGCCTGGCCAAACAACGCGTGTTCATGGAGTTGCATCCGCAAGTGGCCGGCCTCGGCATGTGGACGCAGGTCGTCACGCGTGAAGGCAAGCCGCTTTTCATGCTGACGCCGCCCGCCGAACCGAACGAGATCCGGCGCCTGCGCTTCTTCCGTTCATGCCTCGCGCATCCTTCGATGATGCTGCGCATCGACGCAGTGCGCGCGGTCGGCAACTATCGCGCTGCGTATCCTTCCGCCGAAGACCTCGATCTGTTCGTGCGCCTGATGGCGCGCTACGACTGCGCAAACCTGCCGGAACTCGGGCTCTACTACGAGCTGAACGAAGGCGGCATCAGCGCGACCAAACGGCGCCGCCAGGTCAGCTCGACGCTGCGGCTGCAACTGCGCTACTTCAACGTCACCAATCTGTACGACTGGCTGGGTCTCGCCAAAAATCTGCTGCACTTCGTGACGCCTTACCGCGCATTGCAGCGGGTCAAACGCACGCTGCTCGCGCCGCGTGCGGGCCATTGATTCCGTTATGCCGTCATTCACCCTGTCATTCACCGTCGAGCCCGTTCCCGCATGAAGCCTGCCTTGAAATCGACACCCGCGCTACGCATTACACTCGTCTGTAACACCGCCTGGGCAATCTATACGTACCGGCAAGGGCTGATCCGCACGCTGGTTGGGCGCGGCGTCGACGTGACGGTGCTCGCGCCGCGCGACCGCACGTTCGAGCTGCTCACCGCGATGGGCTGCCGCTGCATCGAATTGCCGGTGGCGTCGAAAGGCACCAGTCCGCGCGAGGACCTGCGCACACTTTTGTCGTTGTATCGTTTGTACAGAAACATCCGCCCGCACGTTGTGTTCCACTACACGATCAAGCCGAACATTTACGGCTCGGTCGCCGCGAAACTGGCGGGCGTGCAGTCGGTGGCGGTGACGACCGGGCTCGGTTACGTGTTCATCCAGCACAGCCGCGCAGCGCAAGTCGCCAAGAAACTGTACCGTTTCGCCTTCCGCTTCCCGCGCGAAATCTGGTTTCTGAATCGCGACGACCAGGCCGCGTTTGTCGAGCAGAATTTGTTGGTGCATCCTGAGCGTGCGCGTCTCCTGCACGGCGAAGGCGTCGATCTCGAACAATTCGCCTTCACGCCGCTGCCGGAGCGGACGGAATTCAAGTTCGTGCTGATCGGGCGGCTCTTGTGGGACAAGGGCGTGGCCGAATATGTCGAAGCCGCGCGGCGCTTGCGTGAACGTTATCCTCAGGCGCGGTTCCAATTGCTCGGCCCGGTTGGCGTCGACAATCCGAGCGCAATCACACGCGAAGAAGTGGCCGCGTGGGAGCAGGAAGGCATCATCGAGTATCTTGGCGAGGCGCACGACGTGCGGCCTTTCATCGCCGATGCGGATTGCGTCGTTCTGCCTTCCTATCGCGAAGGCGTGCCGCGCACGCTGATGGAAGCATCGGCGATGGGCCGGCCGATTGTTACGACGGATGTGCCCGGCTGCCGTGAAGTGGTGGCGGACGGCGTCAATGGATTGCTGTGCGAAGTGCGCAATGCCGCGAGTCTCGCGGAGAAGCTGGCGCAGATGCTCGACATGAGCGGCGCCGAGCGCCGTGCAATGGCAGAACGCGGCCGACAGAAAGTCGCGAAAGAATTCGACGAACGCGTGGTCGTCGAAACGTATAAAGACCTGGTGCAGAAAATGACGGGCGTTTTACTTTAACGGAGTAACAGCATGACCACGAAGGGTACGATTCTGGTAACGGGCGGCGCAGGATTTATCGGCTCGCACACATGTGTCGAACTGCTCAACGGCGGTTACGACGTCGTGGTAATCGACAATCTCGTGAACAGCAACCGCGAATCGTTGCGGCGCGTGGAGAAAATCACGGGCAAGGTCGTGATTTTCTACGAAGCCGACGCACGCGACGAAGCGGCGCTCAACCGTATTTTCGACGCACACGCGATCACCGGCGCGATTCACTTTGCCGCGCTGAAGGCGGTGGGCGAATCGGTCGCCAAGCCGATCGAGTACTACAGCAATAACGTCGGCAGTTTGCTGACGCTGCTCGGCGTGATGCGCGATCGCAATGTGAAGCAGTTCGTGTTCAGTTCATCGGCGACGGTGTATGGCGTGCCGAAGAGCTCGCCGATCGACGAATCGTTTCCGCTGTCGGCGACCAATCCTTATGGGCAGTCGAAGCTGATTGCCGAGCAGGTTTTGCGTGATCTGGAAGTGGCGGATGCGTCCTGGCGGATCGCGACGCTGCGCTATTTCAATCCGGTTGGCGCGCATGAGAGCGGGTTGTTGGGGGAGGATCCGGCTGGTATTCCGAATAACCTGATGCCGTATGTGGCGCAGGTTGCTGTCGGCAAGCTCGAGAAGCTGCGGGTGTTCGGTGGCGACTATGAGACGCCGGATGGCACCGGCGTGCGGGACTATATCCACGTTGTTGACCTGGCGCGTGGGCATCTGGCGGCACTGGATGCGCTGGTTAAGCGTGATGCCAGTTTTGTGGTGAATCTCGGGACTGGGCAGGGGTATAGCGTGATCGACGTCGTCAAGGCGTTCGAGAAGGCTTCGGGGCGCCCTGTGCCTTATGAGATCGTGGCGCGGCGACCGGGTGATGTAGCTTCGTGTTTTGCGGATCCGGCGGCGGCATTGGATGTACTCGGCTGGCGCGCGGAGTTTGGGATCGAGCGGATGTGTGCCGATCACTGGCGGTGGCAGGCGGCGAATCCGCACGGATTCGCCTGAGTCGATTTCGCCTGAGTCGATCAAAGCTCGGCGGCGGCGCGCTCTTGCAGTTGTCATGCAAAGCGCACGGGGCGTGCCGCCATTCTTGAGCACGGGCGTGACTCAATGCTTCGTCTTATGCTTGCGCTAAGATGGGCATCTACAAAAATAAATCTGAGGGAGGAAGTGAGACCATGAACATTCATCCAGTGATTCTTTGCGGCGGAAGCGGTACCCGACTTTGGCCGATGTCGCGAGGCGGATACCCGAAGCAGTACCTCAGATTGACCGGCGAAAACACGTTGGTTCAACAAACTGTATTGCGCCTGCGCGGCATCAGGAACGTTGCGGCTCCCATCGTCGTCACGAACAATGACCAGCGCTTTCTGGTCGCTGAACAGTTGCGACAGGTGGATATTGCACCGGCATCGATCGTACTGGAGCCTGTCAGCCGTAACACCGCGCCGGCCATTGCGGTTGCCGCGCTGGCAGCGATGCGCGAATCCGCGGAATCCATCCTGCTCGTTCTGCCATCGGATCATGTCATTACCGGCGAGGCGGCGTTCGTCGAGGCAGCCGAAGCCGCGGCTAAGATCGCCAACGACGGTTATCTGGTCACCTTCGGCATTGCACCAACTGAGCCGCACACCGGTTATGGCTACATCCGTGCGGGTGCACAGCTTGACGGCGACACCCATGCGTTCGCGGTGGACGCATTCGTCGAAAAACCGGATGAGGCCACGGCGCAGCGTTTCCTTCGTGAAGGAGGTTACTTCTGGAACAGCGGCATGTTCATGCTGCGGGCTTCGACCCTCATGGAAGAACTGCGCCTTTACGAGCCAGAAATCGCTGCACAGGCAGAACTGGCGCTCGACGGGGCGCAGCTCGACAACGACTTCACGCGCCTCGACGCTAAAGCCTTCGCCGCCTGCCCGAACATTTCGATCGACCACGCCGTGATGGAGAAAACGAAACGCGCAGCGGTCATTGCCACAACGAACCTCGGTTGGAACGATATCGGCTCATGGACTGCGCTTGCTGACATTGCAGAACACGATGCTCAGGGCAATTCACTTCTCGGCGACGTCCTCACCGAGGCGATGAGCAACTCATACGTGCGCGCGGAGCATCGACTGGTGGCCGCCATCGGTCTCGACAATGTCGTCATCATCGAAACCGCTGACGCCGTACTGGTCGCCAATCGGGACCAGGTGCAGGACGTCAGGAAAATCGTTGCCCAGTTAAATGCGGCGGGCCGCCACGAGTCAGTCACGCATCGTCGTGTGGCACGTCCCTGGGGCTCATACGAAGGCATCGACAGCGGCGATCGCTTCCAGGTGAAACGCATCGTGGTCCGCCCTGGCGCGCAGTTGAGCCTGCAAATGCATCATCACCGTGCCGAGCACTGGGTCGTTGTGAAGGGCACGGCACTCGTGACGAACGGTGACAACGAGATCATCCTGACAGAGAACCAGTCGACCTACATTCCACTTGGAATCACGCACCGCCTGAAGAACCCGGGCAAGATCCCGCTCGAGTTGATCGAAGTGCAATCCGGCGCCTATCTTGGCGAAGACGACATTGTGCGATTCGAAGACACATATGGGCGGGCGGAAAAGGCATAACGCCCATAAGAATCTGACAACTCAATAAGGCGTTGTCACATCAAGGTGTTCGCGTCGCAGTAGTGCGATGGACGGAGCTTTCCTTAAAGGCGGGACGGATTCTGGGTAAGCCCGGTGAAACGATGCCACGCAGCAAGGCGTTCGCCGGGTTGTTTGCGCTGGAGGCTCAATTGAAACCGGATATACCCGCGAACGGCGCAACTGATGATGGCGCCCGGGAATCGATGGCGATAGTACAGTGACGTGCTTGTCTTCATCGCATCACGCTACCAGCTTGACCGGTTACCGTGACACCGCCGCTCGCCGTCCTCGAACTCATCCACGATCTACGCGAACGTATCACCTGAGATACCTCTATGAACCCGTGTTTGAGGACCGGTCGGCATACCCCGGCGGGAGGGTCTCGACATGCGAATCGGGCGCCTGCCTGACGCGGACGACGAGAGACCACACGGCCTGACGTACAGACTGTTTTATGGTCGGGATGGCGAGCGAATCATCGGTTACGACAATGGGCGGGCAAAGGCAGAGCACCGGCATTATCGGGACCGCGAAGCGCCCCGCGCCTTCACCACAGTCGAACAGGTGGTTGCTGACCGTATAGATGATGCGGAACGCGAAAGGAGCGGGAAATGAACAAACTGAATGTGCATGCAGGCACCCTGCGCGATATGGGCGACCGCTTCATCAATGCCTGGAATCGCGCGGAGGCAGGTGATGACATTAAGGCGCAGCACGTAACGTTCTTCACGTGGGAAGCGCTGAGCGCGGCGCTCACGCCCAAGCGTCTGGAACTGCTGCGCCATCTGCACCGGGAAGGCGCGAAAAGCATCAGCGCCCTCGCGAGGACACTGGAGCGCGACTATAAGCGCGTCCATGAAGACGTCACGGATCTGGAAGCAGCTGGACTGATCGTGCGTGAAGGCAATCGGCTGAGCGCACCGTGGGACACGCTGGCGACAGACGTAGCATCATGACAAGGAGCGCGGCAGCGCGTCCTGGCCGGGATATCCCGGCGACGGGAAGCCGGCCTCAAGATGGCCGGCTACTTTTTTGTCAACCAGCAAACCGTCCGTGGAGCAGCACGGATCGTGCCGCCCTGCCGGCGCATTGACTCAGGGTGCTGGTTACCGGCCAGCGTCGTCATCTGATCTGCTAACCGTCGGACTGCCCGCAGGAGCGACTGATGACGAGGCGACTCAGCATGACGACGCGACGGGTCGCTGATTGAGGCAGGCGCATAGTGGTAACGGGGCAACCGGCTGGGAAAATGCCTGATTCTGCACGAGCCCTTAGCGCTGACGGGCTACCACCGGCAGGACGTGATGTGTCGCTTTTTTGCGACACTGGCTCGCGCGCTCTTGCCTGCCGGCGTATTTGTATGATTGAATTACCCTTATCGCAGTACCCGTATTACGTCGCCTCTCATCAGGCAGTTTCACCGGTTCCCGCCCGCTGCTCAGGGCTGAATCGTAATGGTTTGTGCGATGGTCATTTTGTCCATCCTTGTGAAATGAACAAGTGGTCGTGGCTTATCTGACGATCACGGATCATGAAAGTAAAAGCTGTGTTGTTACGGCTGATTGACCAGGAAGATTGCAGCAGTCTGCCGGCGTGTTTGCGTGCGCAGGTTCTGTCTGCAGTATCTTTCTCAACAAAATGGACGCGAAAGACATAGCCATGTGGCTCTTCAACCGTCCAGACGGGAAGTTCGGATATCAGGCGAGCCGCATGCATATGCGGTGAGCATGTATTGTTATGGCTGGAGCCATCCTGCCTGACAGCGTATCCATAGGACTCACCAGACCGCCTGCATCAGCCGCAAGGCTGCACTGTTTTCTGCGGTCGATAAACTCTTCATTTTAATCAGGCATGATTCACCGGTTCCCGCCTGCTGTTCAGGGCTGAATCGTAATGGTTTGCGCGATGGTCACTTTTGTCCATCCTTGCGAAATGAACAAGTGGTCGTGGCTTATCTGACGATCACGGATCAGAAGTAAAAGCTGTGTTGTTACGGCTGAATGACCAGGAAGATTGCAGCAGTCTGCCGGCGTGTTTGCGTGCGCGGGTTCTGTCTGCAGTATTTTTCTCAACAAAATGGACGCGAAAGACACAGCCATGTGGCTCTTCAACCGTCCAGACGGGAAGTTCGGATATCAGGCGAGCCGCATATGCGGTGAGCATGTATTGTTATGGCTGGAGCCATCCTGCCTGACAGCGTATCCATAGGACTCACCAGACCGCCTGCATCAGCCGCAAGGCTGCACTGTTTTCTGCGGTCGATAAACACCTCATTTTAAACTGTAATATCACGTTCGGTGCAGCCCATAGCTGCAGTCAGGATAGTCATACGTTGCTGTAAGTCACCGCTTTCGCGGTGCCGCGACTGACCGTCCGGCTGCCCTGCTTCGAGCCCCGCCTCGCACCCAGCGTCTACACGCCGTTACTGGCATTCTCCGAGCCCCAATCGCAAGCAACCACTCCTGACCCAGGACACGTTGTATGCATTCCGTGCAGATGTCCTGCGCGCACCCGCGGCTCCCTCCGACTCCCAGCAGACATTGCACTGAGAATCTCAAACCGGATCTCGCCGGTTCTCCCAACTTAACTCCAGATTCCCCTGCACATCAGCTACCCATCAACAGCAACCGCAATCCCGGACGGCAGTGCGCTTCGCCGCAGCCCGGGGAGCGCCACCTCTGCCATTGGCATCCGTGGCCCCAACGCAAATACCTGCGAAGTCCGCGCCCAGAGCTGCACCTGATTTCCGCTGGATGAGTATGCCCACCCAGCTTTGCCGCGGAGTGACTGATGACCACTTGCATGCTGCCTCGCCCGCTTCACCCGCTTGACTCGCTTCATCCGTTACACAAACACCCGAGCCACACCGCACCGCACAGTGCAGTGCAGTGCAGTGCAGTGCAGTGCAGTGCGAGGATTGCTGACTGACGATAGCTGTGCGTTTCCCCGCACAGATACGCATGGGCCCGCCCGTGCAATCTCAAAAGGAGCAGAAAAATGAGCTGGCATTCAAACTATATGCACGAAATCGGGTGCGGCAAGCGTAGAGCCCAAGGTGCCTTTGCGAGTCATCGCAACACGATGTGCGAATTCACTGCATTCGCCCGCTTCATACGAACTCTCGGTATCAAGCCCAGGCGCGTGAAGGACACACCCGAGTTCGCAATCCTCCTCTATATCCAGCACTGCGTCGCGAGGGGTGTTGCGCCGGGGACAGTGCGCAATACGGCCACGGAAATCCGGTGCGCCCTTAGGCGCGCCGGCCGCAATATTGACTATCTGACCAACGCCGCGATGGGAATTTCTTCGCGCGACCGCAACGGCCAGAAAAGGGCGTTACTGCCGTCTGAAGTCGATGCGTTCGTCGCGCGCGCCGCGCGATTGAACATGGGGTTCGCATTGCTGCTTCTGCTGCAGCGCCTGCTGGGCCTCCGCCGACTCGAAGCGCTGCGCAGCGCATCGGACCTTCAACTCTGGCTCGACTGCATCACTGCCGGTGACCACACCGTCCTAGTCACCCGCGGCGCAAAGGGCGGCAGGCGGCGAACGGTCACGATCCTCATGCAACGGCGCGAAGAAACAATCCGGGTCCTACGTTCAGCTGTTCAGTACTGCAATGCGAATGGTGGCCAACTGATCACGGGCCGCCGCAACTCGCTTGAGAGCGCCCTGAACAAATTGAAGGCACTCTATACCGCCATCGGCATGACGGGACAGACGTCGTCGCATGCAGCACGTTATTCGTACGCACAGGACAAGGCGCTCGAATACCTCCAAAGCGGCATGGATGAACACGCGGTGCTCATTCATGTGAGCGCCGATCTTGGGCATGGACCATCCCGTCAGTCCTTCACGGCTCGCGTGTACCTGCGTGGAATTCTTTCGCATTTTTCGAGAATCATGCAGGGAAGCCGTTTTATGGGTTGCGCACGATACCTGAGCGAAGTCTTGAACGACCTGCGGAGCCCGAATTCCACCGAAAAGACGCGCAGAAAGTCTCGCTGGACAAGAAAATGAAACCGGTGAGTGATAGTACACGTGTGCGATGCGACATCGATTGCAATTCGCATTATATGGAATCCTCTTCAACCCAAGCCGGACAAAATCTACTGGGAGCACCGCAGTTCACTTTCAGGAAAACGACGCACCCGGCACTAACGTGCACTACCTTTCGTTTGACCTTACCAACCACATTCACGCTATCCACCCTCAACCCCAGAGCCTATTCCTATGCATTACCCTGACCTGAAACAGCAGATCGAGCTCATTGTCAACTCTTACTCGCGAGACGGCCAGTTCGCCCGGCTGATGAATCCCGCGTGGGAGACCTTTGAGGCGTTTATCGCAAGCCAGCACGCCGCTGACCTGAAGAGCCTCGATGAAATCCCGACGTCGCTATTCGCGCCGTTCGTCGCACACTGCGAGGCTTCGCCGATGCCCGACTCACAACTCATCATGGTGCTCGCGGCAGTGCGCACACTGCTGGTTCTCGCAGGTCGCGATCAGCGCGATCTTGCCGGTCTGGTCGCCCCGCGCAAGCGCAAACGTGTGAAAAACGCCGACAGCGGTGCCTATCAGTTTGAATATTTCCCCAAAGACTCTGGCGCGAGCCCGGAAAACGTTGCGGCGGACACCGGGAGCACGAGGAACAGCACGAACGACGAACCTCACTAGCGATGAAATGCGATGACTTTGGCTCCCCAGACATCAGGACCCGCCATGAAAAGTGACACCGCCAATTCCTGCGCCCGGGGGCCGCCGGGCCCGATGGCTATCGACAGCGCGGCATTAAAACGACGTCCCGGCGAGTACATTGACCATCGCGGCGCTCCCAGCCAGAAGGGGCGGGAGCCGGCGTCAGGTCTGTCGCCAACAATCCACCTTCCACACTGCTACAGATGAAACCACAATACATTCTTCTCACCGCACCGAGCACTACCGATAACCTCGAAACGGTCTGCTCGCTGGCGCAGGCACATTTCGGCGGGCAGGTAGTCACCGTCAGCAATCAGCGTGGCAGCAACGCAAATGCTGAACCCGACACACACCGCTTCACACCTGCTCGATTCGAGGAAAGCTACAGGAAGCTTAGCTGCACATCCGGCCGCGCTATCCTCTGCATTGCCCCCTCCGGCTTCGATGCACTGTGCGAATTTGCATGTCAAACGCCCGGAACGCTCGGCGACCTCCACAGCATCGTCATCACACTCACCCCTCGCGATGAGTCCCAGCGTGGTGCGATCACACAGATCGCGAAGCTGACCGAGGCGGGCATGGTGCCTGGGCAACTGCGCATTCTGCGCACCGGTGTCCCGGCCATGAAGTCGGGTCAGGAAAGCACGGGGTGGTTCGAGACCCTCGATACCTACCTCGCCCAGAACCCACAATTCATGAACTGCACCTCGAACGCAGTCATTCAGGAATCCAATGTAGTCTCGGCGCTGGAGCGGGCCCACTTTGCGATCGGTGACGCCATGCGGGAGTCCGTCAACTATGAGACGTTGCTGGCTGAGGCTCACAGCCAGGGCGCGGGCGAGGGTGAGCTGGCCGGGCTGGTCGACCGGATGATTCTCCAGAGGCGATTCCAGGCACTCAAGCCTGCGCTCACGCGAGCGCTCGACATGGTGCTGCCGCAGGCCATCCCGTCTGTGGCCTCCCACGAGCAAGCTGGCGAAGAACGGGCTGCCAAACCGGCCGCCAGCGAAGTCGCGCCGGAGTCAACATCGGCGGGTCACTTCGCCGACGAACCACAGGGTTTCAAGCCGGTGTAGTTCCGCTCACTTACCGGCGCGAAACATGTGAAGTGAGCACGTGCGCCCTCGCGGATGAAGCAAATCCGGAACGCATGATTTTTCCACGTTCTGGACTATGGGTGACGTCGTTCCTGTCACAGCTACTGACCCACAGGATTGCCCGCGAAACGTTGCTCGTCCACCGCGATCATCTTTTGAGGCTCGCGGTGGATGGCGACAATCATGATGGCAATGCGCAATGCGACCAGCCATGCAACTTGACGCTAGCCATCGGGGCGCTATCCATCAAGGGCGTCGCATCCAAGTCCGTCACGTCGGTTCAGATCCCGGGACGCGCAGGAGCGGCGCCATAGGTGGACGATCGTGAAAGGTGCACCGTTGGTACTGAAAATGAGGATGCGGCGAGCGCATGAGATGGGTCGGCGTGCGAATGACGCAGAAGGGAACTCGGGAAGAGATGGGCAGAAGAAACCCGTGCGGCGAGCCGCCCACACCGTCCCGGGTGTGGGCGCAAAGCGGATGGCAAACTACAGCCTATTTTTTAGGTTCGTCAGCCATCGCGCGACGACAACCAGCGGCTGGACATCATCAAGGAATACGACAAGACATTCTGGATAGCGCGGCGGCAGGCAGCTTCGAGCCGGTCGCGCCCGTAGTCCTTGCCCATGCGCAGCACCGCCCAGGCAGGTGCGATAGGCTTGTTGCGGGTGCTTGCGAGCGCCCAGCAGATGCTGAATGACGGCCGCCGTGTGCGGACCGATGTCGGCCGCCCAGTTACGCAGCCGATCCGGATCCCAGCCCTTGGCGACAGCCAGGTGCTCCGGCGGCATGTGCACGTCGATCGTGGTGTGGTACCGACGGCGAGCGCTTTTGCCGTGAGCGGCAATGCGCTGGCCGCGATGGAAAATCTCGACGGTGTTGGCTATGTGACGCATGTCGACCTGTTCGCGCGCATAGCGGTACGGGGCACCGAGTAGTAGTGCTGGTCGAGCTCAACGTGATAGTCCGACGCGTGCGACCTGCCACTCCGCGTACTGATAGCGCCGCTCGGGCAGCGGCCTGAGTGCGGGACAATCGATCTCGTCGAAGACGCTGCGGCGGGAGCCGGGCAATTTCTTGAGGGACCGGTTGTTCAGATCGCTCAGCAACGCGGCGAACGCCCGGTTGGCCTCGTCCAGGCTGGGCGGCGACAATTGTCCTGGCCGGCGACGACGATAGGTCCGATCGGCTCGGCGTCTGGCAGGCGCACTTCGCGCATATGATCGCAGCAAGACTGAAACTCTCTTCAGGTAGTACTTTTCCTACACGGTGATGACCAGATCGGTGTACCTGGACAGATGGCCGTCCGAAGTCACCAAACGTAATGGTTCCGACAGAGCCTGTGCGACCAGAAGCCGGTCGAACGGATCGCGATGAATGTCCGGCAGATCGCGAACCATCGCCGCATGAACCGCCCGCACGGGCAACTCCGAAAAGCCGCTCGCTTCGATCTCGGACACCAGCAAGTTCACGTCCACGTCGAGCTTGCCAAGCCCTGCCTTGATCGACGCCTCCCAAATACTGGCGCTACTGACGAAAACATCGTCCGCGTCCAGTATCAGCTTGCGTGCCGCTTTGGTCAGCTTGCGGTCGTCCGTGACCGACCAGAGGAAAACATGCGTATCGAGAAGCAGTCGCATCAACGGCCCTCGAATGCTGCGATGACGTCATCGGGTAGCGGCGCATCGAAGTCTTCCGCGATCCGAACCTTGCCTTTCAGGCCGCCGAACCGGCGCACCACCTTGGCCCGCTCCATCGGGACCAGGCGCGCAGCCGGTTTGCCGGCCTTGGCAATCACAATTTCCTCGCCGCTGGCTGCGGCATCGACCAAGCGCGAAAACTGCGTCTTCGCTTCATGAATATTGACCGTTTGCATAACTGCTCCTAGTGGACTAAGCCCACTTTAGTCCACATTGTTCCAGTGGTCAATACGTTCCGGTATCCAGCACGCAAGGGATGTGCGCCGACGAGTCGGCGTAACTCACTCATGCCAAACGGCCGTGGGCCGGCAGCAGGCGGCCAGTTTTGGCCGATCGCGACTTATCCTCAAAGCGGTCGCCCGGCCTCTACGGGGGTATGACATTGCACTGAACCGGAGTTTTGGCACAAAAAGGGAGTTCGGATAACCAGGTTAGCCGCCTTCAAGTGCTCGCCAAATGATTCGTGCCTGCGTTCAAAGCCAGGATATTGGTCTGAGAGGCGATCCCCTCGATCATGCCGATGATCTCGGCCACCTTGCGCGATGACTCGGTGATTCCGTCCATCGTTTTGGTGACGCGCGACACCACGGCGCCGCCACGCGTCACCGTAACTGGCGCGCCATGCGCAAAGGTCGGTGGTATCAGTGACCCAAGCCACCGACCTCCGCAGTGTTTAGAGTCGCAGGAAGCTTCGCCGGGGGCGAGGGGGTCCCAAAAAGCTTTCGTCCTCGTCGCAACATGGTCACCTCGCCTGTCACTGCAGCCACATGATCGCGTTTGTCGAGATGCCATCTCCCAGAGCGTTAATGAGGTCGCGTCTTGAATCGAATTCCATGAACCAGCCCAAGACGTTGCCATGAGCGTCACGCGGAAACAGACACACCGCCCAGTGCGCCGGGTCGCGTACGATCCCGTCCATCCCGTCGCCGCCCTGGGGAGCACTGACGAGGTACAGACCATCTACTTCGATGAACGCACCGGAGGGCAGCTTCCCGTCCGCCGGAACCGACTGATACTCGAGACGGCTGATTCGCATGGTGCCCGATTCATGGAAAGCAAATACCATTTCGCATGTGTCCGTGTTCAAGACTGCGCCACCCTGTGTTCAGCATGCGGGAATTGCAACCGGATCCTGATGCCATCGAACTCGAACAGGTAACGTGCATCCCGATCGAGGTCGATGATTTCTGACTCGAGAAGCGCTTCGAGATCGTGTCCTGCCATCGTCCTGCCACGCTTGAGACGCATGGCAATCGCCTCCGCCGTCATCGGTCCTTCGTCGTGCAGCAGCAGCCGGATGATCTCCATGCGTTTCGCAGTAATGGTCCTCAGCAACCCCTCTAACTCATCGAAGAATATGCATGTTGAATCGGGGTGTTGACCGTCGAGGATTGCGTCCATACGCTCTTGCATGGCGTCAAACGAAGTGGTCTCGAGGATAAGAAGTCGCACCGTCATTCCTTCTCTATAGGGAGATGCGCGCCGCTGGTGGCGCACATCGTGACGATATCGCGCCAACTCTGGAGTGCAAGGCGACACGCTTCCGGTACTGTCTTCAGCCCAGGGCGAAGCTGCTGCGCAACGCGGTACGCACATCCTCCGCGGTGATCACCGCAGTGCCTTCGCGTAGGTGCCGCACCGCTGCGGCGTCAATGGTTCGCTGCAACACCGCGTCAGCATCCGCAATCGAATGGCCTTTCAGGCCGGCGACAGCGCAGTCCATCGTGTGGCGTGAGATGGCGAACACGTCGCCCGCCATGATCCTGAAACGCATGCGGACGTAGGACGCCAGGGCTTCATGCCCTGGTACCGAGAACGCGACCTTCTCTTCAAGTCGCCCGCCACGAAGCGCAGCCAGGTCGAGCGCGTCCTGATGGTTCGTTGCGCAGATGTACAGAACGTCCGGCACCCGCCCGTGCGCACCGTCCAGTGTCGTCAGCACCTTGTTTGTGACCGGGGCGACGCCTGACATACGGCGCTCGCCCAGCACATCGTCCGCCTCGTCGATGAAGATGATCGCGGGTCGCAGGTCCTTCGCGTCGCTGACGAGCCTGTCCCACGCGCAAGGGTTCGCGAGCAGTTCGGCTCCCGTCGTCTTCAGGAACGCGTACCCACTGGCTTTAGCGAGCGCCATGGCCGCCTGTGTCTTGCCAGTACCCGGCGGCCCGTAGAACAGCACGCCGCGCGGCAAGCTTCCGCCGAGCCGCTCGAGGCCGTAGGCGTGTCGCAGCCTGAAGGCGAGATCATGCAGATCGTTGCGCGAGACATCCGGCATGATGATTTCGTCGATCGACTTCACGTTTTCAGGAAGCCTGCCTTTCGAGCCCTGTAGGCGTCGCATCGCGCGCATCGCAACATCGAAGCTCAGGCTGCCTTCGCCGATGACGCCCTCACGACGCATGTCAGCCAGCTCGCGCCCGACCGATGCGAGCCGTGCGGCGCTGAATCCCTCCCAGCGCGCTGCGAGATTTGCGAGCATCGGTGCGGTGAGCGCATGGAAACCCATTGCTTCGCCTACCGAGCGACGGAGTAAGGCCTTGCGGGCTTCGAGATCTGGCGGGGGCGCTTCAACCTTGAAGTCAAACCGGCCTTCGCGAATCGCCGCGCTATCCAGTGCGGCGATGTTGTTTGTCGCGGCGACCAGGACGATTCGCGTGCCGCGCAGGCGTACGATCTCAGTGAGCATCACATTCGTGAGGTCCCGGTCCATGTGGTGTGTTCCGTCCCCGCGGGGTTTGACGTAGCTATCAAATTCATCGATGAAGAAGACCCCGTGGCCGAGCTCCAGTGCCTGGGCGAATGCAGCCTTGACCTTCGCCGGCGTCTCATTGATCCACTTGCTTGCGACCGAACCGTAGTCGAGCGCGAAAAATGGCACGCCCAGTTCGCCTGCGAGCGCCTCCGCAAACATGGTCTTGCCGTTGCCGGGCTCTCCGAACAGGAGGATGCCGTTGCGCGCGCGCTCCGGATTTCCGATAACTTCGCGTGCGGCACCCAGCAATCTCGCTTTCGTCTCAGCCATCCCGACGATCTGGGAGAAATCGAAACGCGGTTGCGCGACGAGTTCGTCAAACCTGTAGCCAGGTTCAGCGGCACGAACCGGCTCAGGGGCGGACGCAGGCGCTGCTGGCTGCGACGGCCGCGTCGGTGACGCTGCTCCGGGAGGAAAGACAGCCTGGAAGTAACTGTCGCGCCAGGCGTCGGGGATGTTTGCCCTGCGGGTTGACGGCGAGAGCGGATGGGCCCGTCGGTACAAGACGCGTGCCACCAGCGCGAGCACCAGACCCCCGACGAACGCCGTCAGCCATGGGTGATCCAGATGGACAAGAGATTGAAGCGCCGCCAGCCCGAGCATGAAGAGGGCGATGCGCCGAACGAAGTGATATCTGTGATACAGGAACCAGAACAGCGCCGCCAGCGCGACAGCGACGCCCAGTATCAGGGGGCGGTTTCTGGCATGCATCAGCTTCCCTGAAGCGAGTTCATGCAGGATCGCATGTGCCCAGCCATACAGCGCTGTCGCAAGCACGAAATGCAGGACAAGTCCGGATACAGAACGGACAAGGTGTCTCATGGTTGCTCCTGGTAAAAGTGGAAAGGACGTCCGCTGGTCAGCGCAGCCACGGCTGTAGGAATTCCTCGCACGCCTCGTGAATGATCCTGCGCACGACCTCTTCCCACTCGTGCCGCGTCCAATACATCGTGAACAGCATCTCGATGCCTAATATCGTCGCACCGGTCCTGATCATCGACATCAAGGCGGACACGGCTCCGTATGCGGCGGAGCCGAAGAGCAACTGCAACTGCTCTGCTCCCCACACCGCGGCAAAACATGGGACTAGCACCGTCAGGTACGGACCAGCCAGGCCGATGGCACCCAGGGTGTTCAATAGCCAGTGGAAATACCACGGGATTTCTGCGTAAGCCGGGTCAATGAAGTTCAGACGGGACTGAGGACGATTGCTCTGCATGACGTTTCTCCTTGATGAATGGGACAGGTGGTTCGTTCAGATGCGAAGAACACAGACCCATCGTCGCGCACGAAAAGGCGGATGCAAGTCGGCGAATCGGGACGCGCAGGAACGGCTCTGTGGATGGACGACCGCGAAAGGCGCACGGTGAGCGGATATTGGAGATGGAGACGCGGCGTGCGCACGCGAAGGATCGCGGCGCGGATGACGCAGAAAAGAAACTCGGGAGGGGACCGGCGGAAGGAATCGTGAGGCGAGCCGCCCACACCGTCTCGGGCGTGGGCGTAAAGCGGATGGCAGACTACATCTTATTTTCTACTACGCAGCCATCGCGCGACGACGACCAAGGGCTGGACGTAATCAAGGAATATGGCAAGACATTCTGTCCAGAAGACGTGCCAGTAGGATCGAAGGTTTCCCATGTGTGTTTCCTCGCTTGAATTGGTGAGAATCATTGCGTGGCGCGACAGCTAACGGGGTTGTCCGTCGCACGTCTTCTCACAGCGTTCGAGACAATCGTGCTGCACCGCGTCCGACGTTGACAGTGCGGGAGGGGAATGCGCGATCCATAAGCATATGGCGACGACGCCACTGCTCAACGTCGCCGTCGCGATGGCGAGCAATGGAAGACCGATATTGCCGTTGTCGCATGGAAAGAGATATTGAGCTAGTTTTCGTAAAATATTCATTCGGATTCCATTTTATTGAGTGTTGAAGTGAGACTATTGCGCGGCGGAAGAGACAGATAACCGACGCAATGCCAGTCTCTCTTCTGAATAACTGAACGCAAACGTCACGAGTGCGTGTTGCCGAACGCCTGATTTCAGATCAGCAAAGCACGCGGCCGGATAAAATGAACCTACTTTTTGCGGCTGCAGGTCAGGCGGCACGCTACGGCGACTGGTAGTTTGATGCACTCCATGAAGAGGGCGAGATACTCGCCCCAGAACACGCGCCGGTATCTGTGGATATTGGTCATCGGGTTACCTCAATAGTGACGCACTGCAAGGCGCGGTCCAGTGATGGAAATGAAGATCGCGTTCCTTAATCGTGAGCGCCGCGCGGGCTAAACGAAAGTCGTCTCTTCACCCGCCTGCCGCTCACTTTGCTCAAGGCAAGCGCCGCGTGTCATGTGCCGATTGATCAGTGACGGTGGCGCATTCGTCACCCGGCAGCCGATAACGGCGACACGACGGACAAGCCGCCGTAGCGCACGATGCTCCTGTCGGGCGGAAAGAGATGTTCAGCAAGTCGTTTTTTCATTTTCGTGAGGATCCCAGTCTGGTTGATGTTGGTTAATGACCGTGAATCTGCTGATACAGCCAGCGCACAATCGCGAGCCAAGTGTCAGGGAAAATTCAGCGAATGCAGGAAGACGCCGCCTTTACACGATGAGCCATCGGGCACAATGCGGAAACCGAGGCTTCGCGGCGTTGAAGGCAGTCGGCGGATCGCCGCGAGGCCTATCGAGCTCTACCGCAATAACCTCGTCAGTCTGCTGACCTTGCTCGACGTGATGCGCGCTCGATGTGAAGCAGTTTGTGTCCAGTTCGTCAGCGACCGTTTATGACGTGCCGAAGAGCTCGCCGGCCGATGGGTCGTTTCCGCTGTCCGCGACCAATCCATATGGGCAATCAAAGCTGATCGCCGTGCAGGTGCTGCGCGATCTGGAAATTTCGGACCCGAGCTGGCGGATTGCGACGTAGCGTTACCTCAATCCGGTGGGCGCGCATGATGGTGCTTTGATCTGCGAAGATCCGGCTTGGATTCCGAACAATCTGATGCCGTATGTAGCGTAGCTGGCGTTTGGCAAGCTCAATAAACTACGGGTTTTCGACGGCTAGAATGAAACGTCGGATGGCACGGGCGGGTATAACTATATTCACCTGGCGAATGTGGCGCGCGGACATCTGGCCGCGCCGGATGCTCTGGATGCTCTGGATGCTCTGGTCAAAGCGTGACGCTAATTTAGCAACCTCGGGCACTAGTCCGCACCCTGGCGGCACCTGGCACGGCGAGTGCACGAAAGTAAGGTCGACGCGTTGAATCGGTTCGGCGTTTCACCTCAACAATTCAGGTTCGAAGACAGGCTCGGACAGCGATCAACGCCCGCGATGCCGTGCGCCCGTTCAAACAATGTCATACTCTGGTACAGCTGTTCAGGTGCACGCTATTGCCTGCACAATTGGCGCGAGGCGCCGCTCCAATGGCGCATGCGGCCGCGATAGCGTTTCTCTGGACGACGCCGACGTGTGCGAACGCGCACTGGCTTCAATCTGCGACGTTTCCCGAGTCGCTGGCGATACGGAAGCCGGCTCATACGCTCCAGCCGAGCGCGAATTCGCCGATGCCAGATTGCAAGCACTTCCGGCGGAATGGATGCGGCGATATAACCCGTTACGCCAGCGTCTGTCACCTTGATGACCTCCGCGCCGTTGGAATGAAAGATGAAACGTTTGATTTCCATTTTGTGGTCCTATGAGAATGGCGATCCGTCGCCACGGTGCGCAGCTTGCGAAATTGCCCATTAAGTCAGGAGATCTGATGCCTACGATCTAGCTGCTGCCGCTCGGTCCACCTACGTCTTCGACGCAAGGACAGGTCAAGGATCACATGGGGTCCCCGAAACGCAAGTCGGGGCTCGCACTTGGATGAAGGAGCGGAGCTGCGCGATACCGTGAAGTGAATTCCGGATTGACAGTCAGGGAGCCTCCGGCGATGACAAGGCATTCTCACTTGCCGCACTTCGTCACGCCCTCTAGCGGCCTTTACGAGAAGAACATCACCCCAAGTGCATCAATTAGCGCTCGCGCAAATACTCCGGCCAGCGAGCATACGTTGAGTCGGCGGGTGCCTTACGCGTCACGGATCTAATGTTCTCGATCGGCATCCAGTGCGCGCCGCATTCGAGCTGGGAAACGATATCCCAATATTCGTTCTCGATCGCGAGGCACTGGGCTGCGCGCGCACCATCCGTAATGGCGTAGAGTCGCCATTGGGCTGGCCACTGGCTCTCGCCTTCCAGGCGGAAGCGCAGTTGCCCATCGATAAGGATGTTGAAAATGCCTGGACGGTCAGCGACTGCTTGAATGCGGTCCGTGTACCGCTGGCGAGTTGTTCGCCCAGTTGAGAAGAGACGGCGAGGAGGCAGTGACATGGAAATCTCTGTAGATTGAAGAAGTATCCTCAGTCTCCTATGAGCACTTCGTCATGCAAGCGGGGAAAACGGTCGAATAAATGTCCGTTTGCCTGGCGCTCCGCCATGTTCCAGAGATGTTGTGTGCGTCACCGACAAATCGCCGAGGTTTGGATCCGACGGCGCGTGATTCTGTCAAACGATGTCTTTGCAGTCATGGCTCAAGCAACATCGGCAAGTAGAACGACCTCTACTGAATTGCGAGGCCCCGTCGCCGGCCCTTCCAGCGATTTCGTCGCCGGAGTCACTTCTTCGACGGACGCCGCATTGCGCTGCGCGAGTTCGTCGATCTGGGAAGCGGCCCTGTTCCCCGGTCGTTCCCGTCGCCCTACCCCAACGCGGACGCCTCGGTGCCGTCCGTCGCGCGGGTAGCGTCATCGACTGCGCTCATGGTTTCGTGAATCGTCCTCGGCGCTTTGGACAGGAGCGATGCGGTCCGACATCCTCGCCGCCGAGCCCGAGCGCGGCGCGCGACTGCGCAGTTCCGCCCACCACCGCGAGACCGCGCCGCGTTCACCGGCAGGCGCCGCTTTCGGGCTGCATTCGAGGCCAGAATACCGGCTTGGCAGAGTGGCGTCAGAACTTAAATGGCCTGAACAGATGAGATGCTTTTAGGTAGCGATGCACGACTGCGACTACCGGAATCCAATGACGCTCGATCAAGTGTGGTCAACACTGACGGGTTCCCATCAAGCCGAAACACCGCGACGGCGTCGCGCAAGACGGCCGCCTGTTCTTCCAGCGATTTCGCCGCTGCCGCAGCCTCTTCGACGAGCGCGGCATTGTGCTGCGTAACTTCGTCGATCTGCGAGACCGCCTTGTTGACCTGCTCGATCCCGTCGCTCTGTTCGAGCGCTGACGCCTCGATCTCATTCATGACGCCCGTGACGCGTTGAACCGCGTCCATGGCTTCGTGAATCGTCTTCTGAGCGTCGGACACGAGCGATGCCCCCTGTTCTACCTTGGTGGCAGATTCGCCGATCAATTCCTTGATCTCCTTCGCAGCCGCGCCGGAGCGCTGTGCGAGGCTGCGCACTTCCGAGGCGACAACGGCAAAGCCGCGCCCCTGCTCCCCCGCGCGGGCTGCCTCGACGGCCGCGTTCAAGGCGAGGATATTGGTCTGAAACGCAATCCCCTCGATCATGCCGATGATCTCGGCCACCTTCTTCGACGACTCGCTGATCCCATTCATCGTCTCAGTGACACGCGACACCACGGCGCCGCCACGTGTCACCGTATCCAGTGCGCCCTGCGCCAACAAGTTCGCCTGCTTCGCGTTGTCGGCATTCTGCTTTACGGTCGCCGACAACTGCTCCATGCTCGCCGCGGTCTGTTGAAGTGCCGCCGCCTGCTGCTCGGTGCGCGACGACAGGTCTGCGTTGCCCGAGGCGATCTCATTCGCGCCTTGCGTAATCGCCGTCGTGCTGCCGCGCACCTTCGCCACCGTCTCGACTAGGCCGTCGCGCATCTTCGTCAGCGCGCTCAACAACTGGCCCATTTCGTTGCGCGACTTGCTTTTGATTGCGATCGTCAGATCGCCCGCGGCAATGCGCTCGAAGTGCTTGATGGTTGCATTGACCGGCTTGATCACCGCCGCCGACAAACCAACCCGCGCCATCACGCCGATCACGATAGAAATCGCGCCGATCCCCGCGAATAGCAACGTCGCAAGTTGGGAACGCTGCGCCGCCGTCTCGGCCTGCTTACGCTGGCTGTCCGTCTGCAAGCGCTGCAGCGCGTCGATGGACTTCGAATAGGTCGCGTAGAAGGCATTCGCCGTTTCGCCCTGGATGTTGCGGAAGGTATTGAAGTCGAAGTCGGTCAGCGCCTTGAATTCAGGCTCGATCGCCTTATCGACGAGCGCGCTGCGCGCCTGCTCGACGTTCTGCGCGAGCTTCTTCTCTTCCTCGCTTGCGAACGGGCCGGCCATGTAATTGGCGAAGTCATTGTTCGACTCGACCAGCACCTTATGCGCGGCCGGCAACAGGTCGTCGGTCTGCTTGCCGACGCTGAAGAGCGTCTGATAGGAGCCAAGCGCGAGCTGCACCTGCAGCAGCTTCTCGGAGCTCGCCTTCAAGTGCGACAGCGCCACGGCGCTGTGCTGCGTTTCGTCGAGGCTGCTATTCGCGAGCTTGAGCGCGCCGTAGCCGACACCGATCACGGTCAGCAGGAAAACGACGAATACGCTGATCACTAGCGTCAGGCCGCCACGAATGGTGATGTTGTTAAGCATTGGGTCTCCGGAACGTCTCATTGATCGGCGGCGAACCCCGTGATGCGTCGGCGATCGTCTTTTTCGCCGGCAACTTACACTTCACCGCATCCATGTTAACGACCTGCCGGAGACCTCGTTAAATAGGTGGAATCCATGACAGGCAAGACTTTGCGGACGATTGAAGCTTCACTATCTGGGATTTTCCGCGTGTTCGGCGCAAACGCTGCTTTTCAGGACGCCATGCGTTTCGTTTGTATAATTCGGCGTCTTCGCTCAGGCCCACTTTCATGCTTAGTTTTGCGCTCGGCTTCCTCGTTTCACTGCTGATCACGCTGTTGATCGTGCGCTATGCGCATTTGCATGAAAAATTCTCGACCGATACCGATCTGGCCGGCGTGCAGAAATTCCATGTGCGCCCGGTGCCGCGCATCGGCGGGGCCGGAATTCTGGTCGGCTTGATCGTGTCCGCCGTGCAGTTGCATCATGCGTATCCCGCCGTGTCAGGCGGCATCCTGGGGCTGATCGCGTGCGGCATGCCGGCGTTCGGTTCGGGATTGGTCGAGGATCTGACCAAGCGCGTCTCACCGCTCGCGCGGCTCGTTTGCACGATGGCGGCCGCCGCCCTCGCCTACTTCCTGCTGAATATCGCCGTGACGCGCATCAGCGTGCCGCCGCTCGACTTCCTGCTCACGTATGCGGTGATCTCCTGCGCGGTCACCGTGCTGGCCGTCGCGGCGCTCGCCAACGCGATCAATATCATCGACGGCTTCAATGGCCTCGCTTCGATGGTCGCGTTCATGATGTTCGCTTCGCTCGCTTATGTGGCGTTCCAGGTGTCGGATCCGATCGTGTTGTCGGCGTCGTTCATGATGATGGGCGCGGTGCTCGGCTTCTTCATCTGGAATTTTCCGGCGGGGCTGATCTTTCTTGGGGACGGTGGCGCGTATTTCATCGGCTTCATGCTCGCCGAGCTGTCGATCATGCTGGTGATGCGCAATCGCGATGTGTCGGCGTGGTATCCGGTGCTGCTTTTTATGTATCCGATCTTCGAGACCTGCTTCTCGATCTACCGGAAGAAGTTCATTCGTGGGATGTCGCCGGGAATTCCCGATGGCGTGCATCTGCATATGCTGGTTTATAAGCGGTTGATGCGCTGGGCGGTGGGGGCTAGAACGGCGCGGGAGTTGACGCGGCGGAACTCGTTGACGTCGCCGTATCTTTGGTTGCTGTGTCTGATCGCAGTTGTGCCGGCGACGTTGTTCTGGCGGCATACGTTGCATCTGTTTTGCTTTGTGGTGGTGTTTGCGGCGACTTATGTGTGGCTGTATATGAGTATCGTGCGGTTTAAGTCGCCGCGGTGGATGGTGGTGAGGAAGGGGAAGCGGTAATTAAAAAAGGCGCCTGAGGCGCCTTTTTTATCCATGACAGCAGAACTCACCAGTGCGAGTTCTAGGAAGCTCGCGTGACCGATGTGGTGTTGCCGACACTTCGCAACGCTGGTGCGGTAGCCGGTTGATATTCCGGCACCCAACGGCGTAGATCGCGACGTACCTCGTCGTCGCTTAATACGCGATGCTGCATAAGCCACGGCAACAACTTGTCCAACAGATCGTCTGATACCTCACGCGCACGTGCGGTCCGCAACTTAGGATGCGGCGTACGTGTCGTCGTTTCGTCGCACGCCAGCAGTTCTTCGTAGAGCTTTTCGCCAGGCCGCAGACCAGTAAACACGATCCGGATCTGCTCCTCGCTAAAGCCGTACAAGCGAATCAAATCGCGAGCCAGGTCGACGATCTTCACCGGCTCGCCCATGTCGAGGATGAATATCTCGCCGCCATGTCCCATGCTCGATGCTTGCAGCACAAGCTGTGACGCTTCCGGGATGGTCATGAAGAAGCGCGTGATCTCCGGGTGCGTGACCGTGACAGGGCCGCCCTTCGCAATCTGCTGCTGGAACTTCGGAATGACACTGCCGGCGCTACCGAGTACGTTCCCGAACCGAACTGTCTCGAACTGTGTACGCGAGCTGGTCTGCTGCAAAGCCTGACACGCCATTTCCGCCAGGCGTTTGCTCGCACCCATGACGTTAGTCGGATTGACTGCCTTGTCGGTCGAGATCAGCACGAAATGCTTCACGTCGTGACGAATCGCCGCGCGACCTACCCGATAGGTGCCGAGCACGTTATTACGCACGGCCTGCCATGCGTTTTGCTCTTCCATTAGCGGGACATGTTTATACGCGGCCGCATGAAAGACGATGTGCGGCGTGTGACGCGACATCACCTGATCGAGCAGCAGCGAGTCCTTGGCATCGCCAATGATCGGAATCACCGACACGCCTGAAAAACGCTCGCTCAACTCTTCAGTGAGCCGATAGATCGCGAATTCAGACAGGTCATAAGCAATGAGTTGAGCCGGCTGGAAGCGCAAGATCTGGCGGCACAATTCGGAGCCGATAGACCCGCCTGCGCCGGTAACCATCACAATCTTGTCATGCAGCAGTGCTTCTACATGGGGCGTATCGATAGTGATCGGATCGCGGCCCAGCAGATCTTCGAGGTCGATCTGTCGGACGCGCGACAAAAACGCCTGGCCTTGCGTGACGTCGGTCAGCGCAGGCAACACGAGCGCACGTACGCCGGCGCGAACACATAGCGTCGCTACGCGCCGCTGCACGTCCATCGTGGCGGAAGGAATGGCAATGATTGCGTATTCGGTCTTCAGCGTCTCAGCCAATTGCGGCAATTCGCTTATCGACCCAAGCACTTTGTAGCCATAGATCTCGCGTCCGTGCTTTGAAACATCGTCGTCGAGTAGGCCGACGAGACGCCATTCGCTCGAACGCGACAACTCGCGGGCGAGACTCGCGCCCGCGTTGCCAGCACCCAGCACAACGACCGGCTTACCCTGTGCAACGAGCCCACCGTACAGATAAAACTCTTTGGTCGCACGGTAGAGCGCGCGTGATCCGCCCATCGCGAGAAACAGGAATAGCGGCGACACCACCAACACCGAGCGCGGCACGATCGGCATAGGTTGGACCAGCACCGAAACAACCATGGCGACGAGCGCCCCAGCGATGACTGCTTTCGATATACGTAGGAGATCCGGCAAGCTCGCAAAGACCCACATGCCGCGGTACAAGCCGAAGATACGGAACATGATGCCGTATGTCGGCAGGACCCAGAGGAGCGAGTGCATCGCTCCGACCCGGAAGTCGTCCGGGACCAGGCCGTTAAAGCGGATGACGTACGCGATCAGCCAAGCGGCGGCGACTGCGCATAAGTCGAAAAGGAAAGCGCTGAAAGACAGCCAGGTGGCCTTGTTTCTAAGCATCAGCGTCGTACCTCAGTTATCGGACAGTGTTGATTGGAAACGACGCCAGCGCATATCAACCAAAGCGCCTGCTGCACAGAGGACGGCGATCCAAACGGCCAGCACACACGACTGAAAAATCACTGAGCGGCCAAGTGCATGAATAGCAAGCATTATGCCAGCTACCATTAGTACATACCACGTCAAAGCTGTCCTGGCGTGCCCGACTCCGGAGCGCACCATACGTTGATAGTAGTGCTCGCGGTGCGCTTGCCAAAATCTTTCGCCGCGCAGCAGCCTCCGAGCAAGCGTGATCGAGGCATCAGCGATGAACGGCGCGAACACCAGGATCGGGAACCAGACGGGCCAGACTCCTCCGCGCCAACCCCAATAACCAAGCGCCCCAGCAAGAAAACCCAGCGAGATCGATCCAGCGTCACCGAGAAAAATGCGTGCCGGATGAAAATTAAACAACAGGAAGCCGAGCGCGGCACCCGAGATCGCCGTCGCTGACCACGCCAGTTCCGGCAAAGGATGATCGCTAAGCAGCGCACCGGCCGCGTAACCGGCGAAGCCGAACAGCGCCATACCGCCCGCCAGACCGTCCGCGCCGTCCATAAAGTTGTAAAGGTTAACTAACCATATCATCAAAAACGCAAGAATTACCAGGCTCCACCAGGGGGCGTCGGCGGGAAAAAGTACAACCAACCCGACCACGGCAATCAGATGCGCGGCGAACCTGATCCTCGCAGGCAATCCGCGCCGGTCGTCGATTTGCGAAACCGCCGCCAGGAAAGCAGTGCCGAGAGCGGCATACCAAAGGCTCGGCGCCAGCAGCAAGGTCGCCGCCACGGCCACCGGCACAATGCCCCAGCCGCCGACGCGCGGCGTCGGCACGACGTGTAGTGAGCGGTCGTTAGGGATATCCGTAGCGAGCCGCCAGGCCATGCCAGTTTGGAGCAGTGCCCACAGGATAGCGACGCATGCGCATGCCGCGCCAAGGGCGACTAAGGTTACGGCAACCCACGTAGGGAAGGTCGAAAGGTACGTCAACATGCGCGCCCTCAATGCGTGGATCGATACCAACGGGCGGTTTCGGCCAGCCCCTCGTCGGTGGAATAGGGCGGTTGCCAACCGAGCGTCGTGCGTATGCGCGTGGTGTCCAGCTGCAGAGCGCCGACCAGCCGGTCCACGTGCGCCGAGCGGCCTGTCAGCCGACCTGCGAGATGCAACAAGCCCAACGGCACCGGCAACAAGCGCGCGGTCTTTTGCAGATGCCCAGCGAGCGAACGAGCCAGCTCGGCGACCGTCGGAGCAGCGGCGTCTGCGACGTGAAAGCATTGGTGCGCTGCGCGCGGATCTACCGCACAGTGCATCAGGGCGTCTGCAAGGTTCTCGACATAGATCAGGCTGCGCCGCGCGTCGATCGAAGCTAGCGGCAACGGCACCCCCTTCCAGACCGCGTCCATCAAACGCAAGAAATTGGCGCGTACCTTTGGCCCGTACACCAGCGGCGGGCGCACGATCACGACATCCAAGCCGGACTCTTCGCCGTAGCTCGACAGCGCCTGTTCGGCAGCGAGCTTCGAGCGCCCGTATGCGTCCTGCGGCATCGCTATATCGTCTTCGCGTAACGGACGGCCCGAATCACCTTCGGCCAGCGCCTTAACGCTGCTGACAAAGACAAAACGCCTCACACCATGGCGCCGTGCGGCCCGTGCAACGCGAAGCGCGCCGTCAACGTTGGTTGCGCGAAACGCTGCGTCCGGATCAGCAGAATCTTCGCGCATCACGTGTACTCGCGCCGCCAGGTGCACGACGCAATCCACTTGCAACGTGGCAGGCCATGTCGCGTCGACGTCGGCGAAATCAACGCTGGCATCGACCCACTCGCCCACACCACTTTCAAGCTGCCCTGCACGCCTGACAAGGCCGGTGACCGTGTGTCCAGCGCCAAGCAATGCGCGGCATAGCGCATGACCGACAAAGCCGTTGGCCCCCGTGACGAGCACATGACTCATAGCCACTTCCACCCAAACCGGTTGAAGAACCGGAAGGCTGACGCGGCGAACATCCGGATGTGCGCGGGGCCTTTGCGGGCCGCCCCGCCACCGTGGTGCAGCACGCGCACGACGGGCAGATAGGCGATGCGGGCGATTTCGTGTGTGCGCAGGCTCAGGTCGTAGTCCTCGAAGTAAAGAAAGTAACGGGGGTCGAAGCCAGCGAGTTTTTTGAGCACGCTCGTACGAAAAAACATGAAGCAGCCGCTGACAATGGGGGGATCCCAGACGATGTCGCGCTCGTTGATCAGGTCGTGCATCTCGTAGCGCGCCAGGCGCCGCGCGAAGAAGCGGCGTAAGCGCGCAGGCAGGAAGCCGCGTACGAAGAGGTCTAGCAGCGTCGGATAGCGGCGGCAGAGGTACTGGATGTGCCCTGCTCCGTCGGCGATGCGGGGGGTGAGCAGACCAACTTGTGAGTGGCTTTCGAAGAACTCTACTGCACGTATGAGCGCCTGCCGGTCGAGATCGATATCCGGATTGAGTACAAGGTGATAGCGGCTCGCTGCGCGCTCGATGGCCAGATTGTGGCCGCGACCATAGCCGACGTTGCCGTGCCCTGCAATGACCACGCAGGCTGCGCCATGCGCGCGCAGAGCGTCTAAAGCAGCCGTCATGTCAGGCAGTCCACCATTGTCGACGAGACAGACGTCCAGTCTGAATTCGGGGTGCGTTGCTCTGAGCGACTCGTAAGCGGCGCCAAGGCTTTTCAGCGTCTGCGCGAGATGCTGCACATCCGGCCGGTAGACGACCACTGACACGGAGAGAACTTCAATCTCGTTGCCCGGTTCACGCGTAGTTTTCATGTGGAAAATGCGATGTGTCTTCTAAGCGACACTTTATTTATGAGAAACGGCCATATTTCGATCCGCAAGTGTGCGGAAAATGCTGGCATTCGGCAAGCCGGTTTTCGGTTTGTTACGTTGGACAACGCAGAACTCAGCATTTTCGAACGACTGAGCATACGTCGCATTATGTATCGGTAACATCGCCCGATTTTGAAGGCGCAAGAGCAAAAGGTTGCAGCGCTTCCATTTGCAGCCTTTGACTTGAGCGCATTGAGCGCAGACGGTTAGCCACACGCCTTTCAATGCGCTACGGCTGGCGCACGTTACACCACTTTCGGGAAGTGACGAACACGTTTTTTCTGGACGCAAGCGTGCCGAGGAGTGGCTCCCAACACGGAAAATCAAGCCTGATACGTCGGCATGTACCGCACCGGCAGGATTTGGCACAATGCCGCATTTCTCACGCTGACGCCTCCCGGCGCCGGCAAACGTTTCTACGCGACTGCGAACGTCATCCAGAACATTATTGCTTGAAGGATTTCCATGGCGAATCTACCTATCGTGCCCGTCATCCTTGCTGGCGGTTCCGGAACGCGTCTGTGGCCTCTCTCCAGAGCGCTATTCCCGAAACAATTCCTGCCGCTGACTGGCGAGCGCACCATGCTGCAGGAGACACTCGAACGGCTGGATGGTATTTCGGGACTCCGCAGCCCGATAGCAGTCTGTCACGATGACCACCGGTTCATCGTCGCGGAACAGCTTCGTCAACGCAATTCGCGGGACGCTACCATCATTCTGGAGCCGGTCGGGAGGAATACAGCGCCCGCCATTGCCATCTCGGCGCTGCAGGTATTGAAAAATCAGTCCGACCCGCTCCTGCTCGTTCTGGCCGCTGACCACGTCATCCAGGATGTCGACGCCTTTCATCAAGCCATAGAGATGGCGGCTGAGAGCGCCGAAACGGGAGCAATGACTACGTTCGGGATTAAGCCCGTAGCGCCGGAAACGGGATATGGCTATTTGCGCGCGCAGGCGGAGGAGCAAGGACAGGTGAAGCGGCTCGCCACGTTCGTCGAAAAACCGGACCTGGCTACCGCACGAGCCTATCTGGAGTCTGGAGAGTATTTCTGGAACAGCGGCATGTTCCTGTTTCGGGCATCGGTTTATCTTAAAGAACTCGAAAGGTTCGCACCGGACATGCTGAAAGCATGCCGTGCAGCATTGGACAAGGCCACGAATGATCTGGACTTCGTGCGGCTCGACGTGGAAGCATTTAGCCAATGTCCGGAGGACTCCATCGACTACGCCGTCATGGAGAAAACGGACAATGCGGTAATCGTCGCGTTGGATGCCGGCTGGAGCGATGTCGGCTCGTGGTCGGCGCTGTGGGACGTCGCCGACAAGGACGATGACGGAAACGTCACGAAGGGCGACGTCATTGCGCTAGAAAGTGAAAATTGCTTCTTTCAGTCGTCGGGCGGGAGGCTGGTCGCCGCTGTCGGACTCGACAACCTCATCGTTGTGGACACCGACGACGCCGTGCTCATCGCGAACAAAGATGACGTTCAGCACGTCAAGAAGATTGTCGAAAAGCTGAAGCAGGACGGGCGCTCAGAGGCTGTGCAACACAGGCTGGTGTACCGGCCGTGGGGGAGCTACGACTGCATCGGCCGCGGATCGCGCTATCAAGTCAAGCGAATTACCGTTAATCCGGGAGCCCGTCTCTCCGTGCAGATGCACCACCACCGAGCGGAGCATTGGGTGGTCGTCTCGGGAACTGCACGCGTCAAAAACGGAGGGAATGAAACGCTGCTGACCGAAAACGAGTCGATTTACATTCCTGTGGGAAACGTCCACGTGCTCGAAAATCCTGGAAAAATTCCGCTCGAACTGATTGAAGTCCAGTCCGGCGCCTATCTCGGCGAGGATGACATCATCCGTTTCGACGACCGCTACGGCAGACATGAAAGGAAGTGAAAGCGAACCGCGCCCGGGCGAAGCTCTCGTCGCCCGCAGGCTGATCATGTACCATACGACACTCGGCATTCTTTCGGCGGGAGAAAAATATTCTTGCGCAAACGGCGTGGGCCGTAGATATCCCACGAGGGCAATGACAATATGACTCGTTTCTTTTCGACCGCGTTCCTTAGGGAAATTTTTGCATTCGGAGTCGTCGGCACAATCGGGTTTGTCGTCGACACGGCCGTTCTTTACCTGTTGAAAGGGCATTTCGGCTTGTTTTATGGCCGGGCGGTGTCGTTTGTCTGCGCCGTATTCGCGACTTGGCTCATCAACCGCACATGGACCTTCAAAGACAAGCGCTCGTCGCTAGACGCTAAGTATGAGTTCGCCGTTTATTTGCTGCTGATGCTGATTGGCGGGGCTGTCAATTATTCGGCGTATGCGTTCACTGTCTCGAAACATCCCCTCGCGGCGGCTCACCCGATCATCGGTGTCGCCATAGGCAGCATCGCCGGCATGTTCGTCAACCTCATGACCTCCCGCATGATCCTGTTCAAACACGGCGATCCGACGGATCAGGCCGATGAACCGCTCCGCAGAAAGATGGGTTATCACTGAGCGCCCGACCGTCACCCCCGTGTCCCGCCACCGCGCTTCTGCGCACGAGAGTGGCCCGCCGTTGGTACGCACTGTCAAATACGTCTGCTTGGCGCATTCGAACGGAAACCGACTAGGTCATTGACAAAATGAGGGCTAACCTGCCGGGAAGCACCGCTCCCGGCATCGTCGGACTCAGCCGCGCGACATGGCTGGAGATAACGAACCGGAATGCTCCTGTCAGCCGCCAGCACGCTAATCGCTCTTTTCACGAAATTTAAAGACACTCCTCAAGGGAGCGCCATCTATGCATTCCACGGCCCCACAACATTCCGTCAAGCTCGCGCAGAATTCGATCGCCCCCGAACTCTCCATCATTGTCCCGACGTACAACGAAAAGGCAAATGTCGGAGAACTCGTGCGCCGGCTCAATCTGGCCCTCGGCGATATCGCCTGGGAAGTGATCTTTGTCGATGACAACAGTCCGGACAGGACATACGAGACTGTTAAGCAAATCGCTAGCAGCGATTCCCGCGTCCGCTGCATCCACCGCATTGGACGCAGAGGACTGTCGGGTGCCTGCATCGAGGGCATTCTGTCCAGCGCGGCACCGACAGTCGCAGTCATGGACGCAGACCTCCAACACGATGAGTCCATCCTGCCGAAAATGTACGAGGCGATCCGCAACGGCGCGGATCTCGTCATTGGCACACGGTACTCCGGAGAAGAAGCTTCGAGCCAAGGGCTCTCGCCAATCCGGCAATGGGGGTCAAACCTGGCGACTGGTCTCGCGCGCAAGTTTCTCCATCTCGACGTCAGCGACCCGATGAGCGGCTTCTTCATGCTGCCCAGGACACGTGTCGACGCCATCACCTCGAAGCTTTCGGACGAAGGGTTCAAGATCCTGCTCGACATCATCGCGTCGACGCCGACGCGATTGAAGACCGTCGAAATCCCATATCACTTCAGACAGCGGGTCGCGGGCGAATCCAAGCTCGACAGCCTAGTGACAGCCGAATATCTTGGACTGCTGTGCTCCAAATTGTCGGGCGGCTTTCTCCCAATCCGCTTCCTGATGTTTTTGATCGTCGGGGCCACGGGTATCGCGGTGCATCTGGCAACGCTGCAGGTGGCAACGCACGCCTTCGGATTGTCCTTCCCTTCCGCCCAGTTGACCGCCACGCTGGTCGCGATAGCGTGGAACTTTATTCTGAATAACCAGCTCACCTACCGCGATCGCCGGCTAAAGGGCATAAAATTCCTGTTCGGCATGGCAACGTTCTATGCGGTGTGCAGTCTCGGTACCTTCGCGAACGTCGGTGCAGCCAGTTGGCTCTTTGAACACGAGCCCAATCAGATCTTTGCGGGTCTGGCTGGGGCAATTCTCGGAGCGGTCTTCAACTATGCGGCGTCTTCCGCTCTGACATGGCACAAGTAAGCTAGCGGCCATAGATTCTGGTTAGGACCATCACCTTAGCAACTGCTCCAGTTCACAATGAAAAGATATGTCAACCTTGCCCGCAGAGTGATTGGCCTCGTTAGACGCGATGGCGCCTATCCCCTATTGAAGAAAAGCGTGGCCGTCTTCCGGCGAGAAGGGTTGACCGGGCTGAGAAGACGCGCTGGCAATGGCGCCATTGCCGTCCGCGACTACGCCGAGTGGATAGAATTGTACGACCGTCTCGACGAAGACGCGCTTAGCCTGATGAAGTCAGACATCGCGGCGATGTCTGCGCCACCGCGCATCTCCGTGGTCATGCCAACCTACAATGCCGATCCCTTATGGCTGGCTGAAGCGATTGACTCCGTGCGCAACCAGATCTATCCGCATTGGGAGCTTTGCATTGCGGACGACGCCTCCACGAGCCCGAAGGTACGCCCGCTACTCGAACGATACATGCAGGAGGACGCACGTATCCGCGTCGTGTTTCGCGAGAAGAATGGTCATATCTCGGCGGCATCGAACAGCGCACTGGACCTCGTGACCTCCGACTGGGTCGGGTTGCTGGATCACGACGACATCCTCGCGCAGCATGCGCTCTATTGCGTCGCGAAAGAAATTGTCCGCCGCCCCGATGCCCGGCTGATCTACTCCGACGAAGACAAGATCGATGTAAACGGGCGGCGCCACGATCCGTATTTTAAGTGCGACATGAACATTGACCTGTTCTATTCGCACAACATGATTTCGCACTTCGGCGTCTACCAGAAGCGCCTGCTCGACGAAATCGGCGGCTTCCGTGTGGGCCTTGAAGGGTCACAGGACTATGATCTCGCTCTGCGTTGCCTGGAGCGCATCGGCCCTGATTCGATCGTCCACGTCCCGCGCGTTCTCTATCATTGGCGGGTGCATCCGTCCAGCACGGCCGCGTCGGGAGATGCCAAGCCCTACGCGGTGGTGGCCGGCGAGCGCGCCCTGAATGAGCATTTCGCGCAGCGGGGCATCGACGGTAGCGTGGAAGGTCTTGCGTACGGATATCGCGCCCGCTACCGCCTGCCTGAACGGCGACCGCTTGTCAGCTTGATCATTCCGACTCGCAATGGCGTCAATCTGCTGAAGCAGTGCATTGATAGCATTCGAACCAGGACCACCTACGCTCCATACGAGATCATCGTCGTTGATAACGGCTCCGATGAGAAGGCGACGCTCGACTATCTGCATGGCCTCCTGTCCGCTGACAATATCCGCGTGATTCGCGACGACCGCCCGTTCAATTATTCGGCGCTCAACAACAGCGCGATCGCAAGCGCAAACGGAGAGATCGTCGGCCTCATCAACAACGATATTGAAGTGATCTCCGACACGTGGCTCGATGAGATGGTGTCATTGGCCATTCAGCCAGGAGTCGGCGCGGTCGGGGCGAAACTGCTCTACCCGGACGGAAAAATCCAGCATGCGGGAGTCGTCGCCGGCATGGGTGGCGTCGCAGGCCATGCGCACCGGCTGTTCCCGCGTGACAGTTTCGGATATTTTTCCCGCAATGCCCTCATCAGTTCTTTCTCAGCCGTGACTGCCGCCTGCCTAATCGTGCGCAAGGCGATCTATGAGCAGGTGGGTGGATTGAACGACATCGAGTTGGCAGTCGCGTTCAACGACGTCGACTTCTGCCTTCGCGTCAGAGAGGCCGGCTATCGCAACGTCTGGACACCATATGCGGAGCTGTACCATCACGAGTCGGCAACGCGCGGCAGCGAAGACAGTCCGGAAAAAAAGGCGCGCTTCGCGCGCGAGGTCGCCTACATGCATGAGCGTTGGGGGGACTCGCTCGAGCAGGATCCCGCCTATAGTCCGAACCTGGCGTTAGATCGTACCGATTTTTCCCTCGCCTGGCCTCCTCGGGTCGAATCGCTGTCGCACCGTCCTGCGCCGCACGAGAATAAGGAATTAGCATGAGAATCACTGTCTTCGGCGGCGGGGGGTTCATCGGATCGACGATCGTTGACCGCCTGCTCCGCGATGGTCACGAGATTTGTGTTTTCGAGCGCCCACGTGTCGGCCCTTATCGGCAGTTCGACAATCGTGAGAACGTGCGCTGGATGACGGGCGATCTCACCAGCGTGCACGACATTACGGAAGCCATTGACGGCACCGACATCGTCGTTCATCTTGTCTCGACAACACTGCCGAAAAGCTCGAACGACGATCCCATTTACGACGTGCAGAGTAACCTGGTTGCGACGCTTCAGTTGCTCAACGCGATGGTCGCGAAGAACGTGAAGAAGATCGTATTCATCTCGTCCGGGGGAACCGTATATGGCGATCCCATTTATCTGCCCGTCGACGAAAAACACCCGACCAACCCGAAGGTCTCGTACGGCATCACCAAACTGGCGATCGAAAAGTATCTGCTGCTCTATCAGTATCAATACGGGATCAAGGCAAACATTCTGCGCGTTGCAAATCCTTACGGAGAGCGGCAGCGCGTGGAGACGGCACAAGGCGTGATCGCCGTTTTCCTCGACAAGGCTCTCAGAAAACAGGCAATCGAAATCTGGGGAGACGGCACGGTCACTCGCGACTACCTCTATATCGGAGATGTCGCCGAAGCGTTCGCCCGCGCGGTTAAATACGACGGCACGGAGTCCGTATTCAATATCAGCTCAGGCAACGGCACGAGCCTGAACGAAATCATCGGCAAGATCGAAGCGATACTCGGACACCCGGTTGAGCGGACCTATCGCCCGGGCCGTCCCTTCGACGTTCCTGCCAGCGTGCTCGATAACACACTGGCACAAAGAGAATTGGGATGGCATCCCGAGGTCGACCTGGACGCGGGAATTAAACTGACGGCCGCGTGGCTACGCACCCAGATTCACGAAGGGCGATAGCCGCGGAACGAGATTGATCGCGCGCCGATAAGCGCGATCGGGTCTGCGCATAGCGTCGTATCTCCGTTGAGAAGGCATGCGCCGGTCGCGGCGAGATATCTCGCCGCGACCGGGTTTAACACGCACGTCGGACGACCTGCTCCGCATGGCCGGGCGACTCCCAATTCCACCCGAGGATTACCTTTTGTCGACGACTGTTTGGCGTATTCAGCGAACGGATGCTGTTCCGTTGCTTTTACTCTTTGTGCTGCCCATTGTCGCGGCGCTGCCGGGACTCATGGGTCTTTACGACGCAAACCCGATGCTGTATCTCGGCGGGGTCGCGCGAAACTATCGGCCCGGCCTGATGCAGGGTTTTCCATACCTCGACCCAAACAACGCTTTCACCGCGCAAGCGCTCGGCTATCGCACCGCACTGGACTGGCTCGATGGAATCGTTCCCTGGTGGAACTATTTCTCGGGTGTCGGTTTGCCACTCGCAGCCGAATATCAGCCCGCTGCATTCTTCCCACCGACGTTAATGCTGCTGCTGCCAAACGGCATGCTGTTGCAGCATATCCTGCTTCAGATTATTTCGGGCTGGGGCGCGTACGGCCTGCTACGGCAGTTGGGACTGAGTCGGCTCGCGGCCGCAACGGGGGGAATGCTGTTTGCGTTCAATGGCGCACTCGCGTGGTTCGATCACGCGCCTGCGTTGCCTGTTCCGTTCTTGCCTTGGATGCTGTGGGGGGTAGAGCGTGCGTTCGCCAAAGCCGCGGCCGGCATCCGAGGCGGATGGCGGCTGTTCGCCGTCGCGCTGTGGATGAGCGTCATCGCCGGGTTTCCCGAAACTGCGTATCTCAACGGCCTGTTTGCGTTGGCATGGAGCCTGTTGCGCCTTTGGCAAGCGCGCGGTTGCAGGCTGGCGTTCCTCACGCATCTCGCGTTCGGAGGCGTGGTCGGTCTCGCGTTGTGCGCGCCGCAGATTCTCGCCTTCTTCGAATTTCTGCCTCATGCGTGGCTCGGCGGCCACGGCGGCGGGTTCGCAAATGTCGCGCTCGATCCGGCGGCCATATTACCGAGCCTGCTTTTCCCTTATGTATTTGGGCCGATTGCCGTCGGTGGGTCGGCATGGGACCGGTTAGGGACGATATGGGGCTCGATAGGAGGCTATCTCAGTCTGATCGTGCTTGTCGTCGCGCTATACGGCGCCATACTTCGCCGCACGCCGCTCACCTCGCTGCTTCTGGCGTGGGCGCTCGCGGCACTGGGCAAATCATTCGGCGTCCCGGTGGTGAGCGCGCTGTGGAACCTGGTTCCGGGCGTCACGCAAGCGGCCTTCTTCCGCTATGCGGTGCCGACGTGGGAACTAGCCTTGATCATCCTGGCGGCGCAGGCAATCGATAACCTGCGCGAGCAGACGCACGAGCGAGCAACCCATCGGCGTCAGATTGCGATCCTTTCCGCGCTGCTGTTACTCGCTGGCGCGCTCTATACGGCATCCCTCTGGCACAACCTGCGCGAGATCGTTGCGATACGAAACGCGGCGGTAGCTTCCGTTCTGTGGGGCCTGATAACGGTGGGCGCTTTCGGCACGGTCCTGCTGCGCTACCGTCCGGCCCGGGCTGCCGCCGCGATCAGTGCGATCCTCGTTGTCGACAGCGTTCTGATGTTTTCCGTTGCGACGTTAAGTAACCCTCGCTCGGGCGACGTGGACACGGAGGCGATCAGCTTTTTGCAGAAATCCGTTGGACTGCATCGCATCTATTCGCTTGGCCCGATTCAACCCAACTACGGCGCCTACTTCGGCATTGCAGCGATCAACCACAATTACCTGCCAATCAACCAGCGATGGGTGGACTGGATAACGGCGCATCTCGATTCTCATGCGGATCCCGTCTTATTCACCGGCAACGATCGGGCTGCCGAATCAACGGTGCCGACGCCGAGCCAGGAGCTGGTTCGCAATCTCGAGAACTACGAATGGATCGGCGTGAAGTATGTGGTTGCGCCGAGCGGCGACAATCCGTTCATGGCGGTCCTCCCTAGCAAGACCGACTCGTCATCGCATTCGCCGCTGCAGATGATGCCTGGCGACACGGTGACGGGGACGTTGTCAACGGGCATGACCGACAAGCCTGTGACAATCGATCAGCTTGGCATCCTGATTGGCAACTACAGCAACACGTCGGACGGCATCCTGGCAGCCGAAATCTGCGTTGACGCCCTATGCGCGAGCGGACAGCGGGATCTGAAGGAATCCAACGATAATTCGACGTTCTATATCCCGATGACGCGTGACCTGCCGGTCGAAACCCAATCCATGATCCACTACCGCTTGACGCGTAGTGGCGGCAGCAAGCCCTTGGTGCTCTGGATGTCGGGCGTACGCTCGCCGGCCGAGGACCAGCAAATCAAGGGACCGGCGGGCGCACTGACGGGTCACGGATTGCAGGTGAAGCTCCTTGTAAAAGATGACAAGGCGCCGTTGGCCAAATCCGTGTACGCCGATCAGGTCATGAACATCTACGAACTCAACCAGCCGAAGCCCTATTTCGAAGAGCTTGGGCAATCGTGTCGCGTGACGGCAGAAGGTCGCGAACGCGTGACAGCGGACTGCTCTGCCCCATCGACGTTGCTGCGGCGCGAGTTGTTCTTCCCCGGATGGACAGTCAAGATAAATGGTTCACTTATGCCGATTACCGAGCATAAAGACCTTTTCCAGTCTATCGCTTTACCCGCAGGCAAAAGCAGCGTGGTCTTCCGCTATGAGCCGCCGCATATGATCTGGGCATGGATTGCCATGCTCGTCGGTTTTGGCACGTTGCTATTGCCCGCCATGAACAAGAAATCGCACGAAAGGAAACATCAATGAGGCCGCTCAAGATCGCAGTACTGATTCCTTGCTACAACGAGGAAGTCGCCATCGGCAAGGTGGTCCGTAATTTCAGGGAAGCCCTCCCCGAGGCGACGATCTATGTCTACGACAATAACTCCCGCGATCGGACTGCGAGCGTCGCCGCGCAGGCGGGTGCCATCGTGCGGCAGGAAACCCAGCAGGGTAAGGGGCACGTCGTGCGCAGAATGTTCCGGGACATCGATGCCGACTACTACATCATGGTCGACGGCGACGATACCTACGAGGCAGATCTCGCACCCGAGATGTTGCGCACGGCCATGTCGGGACCTTTCGATCTGGTTAACTACATCCGTAGAGAAACCGAGGACGCGGCCTACCGGGGCGGCCACCGGTTCGGCAACCTCATGCTCACGGGTGTCGTGCGCAAGATCTTCGGCAACCGCGTCAAGGACATGCTTTCGGGCTACAAGGTTTTCTCTCGACGTTTCGTCAAGTCGTTTCCTGCCTTGTCGGCCGGCTTCGATATCGAGACCGAGCTGACCATCCATGCGCTCGAACTGTCGATGCCGATTTCGCATGTCGAGGGTCCGTACCGCGGTCGCCCGGAAGGGTCGGAAAGCAAGCTGAACACATACCGTGACGGCTACCGAATCCTCAAGCTCATCATGAAGCTGATTCGGCACGAGCGGCCGATGTTCTTTTTCGGCTGCATTAGCGTACTGCTGACGTTAATCGCGTTGGTGCTGATCGAACCGGTTTTCGCGCACTACGTGGAAACTGGGCTCGTTCCGCGGCTGCCGACGGCAATCCTGTCCGTGAGCCTCGTGATCCTGTCATCGTTGAGCCTGATGACGGGCATGATATTGGACACTGTAAGCCGCGGGCGTAGAGAAGTGCGAATGCTCGCTTATTTGCAGTATTCGCCGTACGAAGCAACAGACGTGGTTGAGGAATCAACGTCGTAAAGAGCTTTAAGCAAACTCCAATCCGACGGCGCACTCGTACACGAATAAGGTTAACGTGCCGACTGTCGTCCTTACCGACGAAGGGTGTTCATAAGGCGCCGCACTAACTATCGAGTGATACTATTGGCTCAACGGGGTCCGCCTTAACGTTAAAGTCGGCGCCCATACCCACCGTGATAGCTGGTCCGAAGACGTCGTTGGTTAGCAAGTAGGCAGCACGCCCCAGAGCTTCCACCTGTCAGACGCCCAGCGGTCCGTTGCGCCCGCGCTCGGTGCATCGGTCGGCAATGGCCGCTTCTTGCTGTGATACCCGCATTACTTCGTGCGAGTCAACAGCAACCAGCGCGATGCGCCCGCTGTGGAACGATGCGGATGCGATAGAGGTGAAGGTGAATATCCTACGAACCATTGCTAAATGGTGCCGACCGAAACCGGCTTGCTTTTGGAACCAAGCCTCCTTATGTGGTTGCGAGCCGGCTTCTCGACGAGCGCCCACAGCAAAAGTGAAATCGCTATCGCAGCTATCCAATATCCCGTGCAGAGAGCGAAATCGGAGGCCCCTAGGCTGCCTCGATAGCTGTCAAATACCCTCAACAGCAGTTGATGAGATAGATACAGGGCAAAGCTCGCCTCTCCCAAAATGACAAGCGGGCGAGCAGAAATTAGCTTTGAGATTAGCCCATTGCCGAGCGCAAATACCAATATCAACAGCGGAAAAGCGGGCGCGTCGGTACATTCAACTCCAAATATGGCCCACGGCGAAGAGGCAGTGTAACCTGCGAGCCTTTCGATAAAAACGATCAAACCGATGGCACACACCTCAAGCACCGTCCACACAGCCGTCCCGCTAGGCAGCACCCACTTTCTGATTGCGTCGAAGGCCCTTGCAGTCAACATTCCAAGCAAAAACTCTATTATCCGGACAAACGGCGAAATGTAGCCAATCCCTTCAGCAGATACCGCTAGAGGCGTTTGAGGATTAATCAGCGAAACACGATATACGCTTGCCACAGCCAACACACCAAACACGACAAGGGCAACTATCGCGGACTTCCAGTGCCATGTGCTCTCCCAGCGATGACGCAACACTGGAAACATCAGATAGAAAAATGCCTCAGTAGAAATGCTCCAAGAAACCGCATTAAAACTGAAGAAAAATGCAATAATCGGGATCCAAGCGTGAATTAGGAAAATATTCACCAAGAATATTGCCACGTGATGACCATCAGTTCCACCAAAAAACCAACCTTGAATCGGAATCACTACGAGGAATGTGCCAAGCATGAACAGGTGCAACGGCCAAACCCGTGCTATTCGAGCCACATAAAATCGGCGCACGCTTCCGACACTATCGAAGTCGCGATAGGTATAACAAAGGATAAACCCCGAGAGCACGAAGAAGAAACTGACACCGAAGTCATAATGAAAATGCGGAATCCAGTCCATCGAGCGGAATGCACTCTTGCTATGTTCAATAACAATCGAAGCCGCCGCAAAAAACCGAAGTGCCGTCAAGCTATCAAGTTTCTTCATACAACTTCCAACTGGTATACGCCTGCCATGCTCATGCAGGACGGTTCTGAGCCACCGTGAATCGCTCCCCCAAGAGCAGGAACGGACGTTCCTGCAGATGATATGAGATACCGGCAAGCACTAACGTTATAAGGATGCCGACAGCAAGTCGCGCATACGAAGCCGACACGCTCCATAATTCCTTCCGACAACCACAGGCCGAAAAGGTGAAAGACATAGATGCCGTACGCAACCTTGCTGAGATATCGTAACGGCATTCAACCCAGCACTCGCGCGGCAAATTCAGACTGTTTGACGGAGAAGATCAGTGGGCAGCAGGCCGTTACCGCCTGCGGATAGCCAATCACTTCGACCGTCTCGAACAACCCTAGCGCTTCATCGATCCAGATTTCCACCCCTGCGGACAGCAGGAACGCGCTCAAAGCCAGAAACAGGTCAACACCGAAGCAGGCGAGATAGTTCTTGAAGGCTTGGACAGACCTGACGGTCGGGCCGTAAGGAAGTATGACAGACAGCGCGGCAATAGCTCGCAATCCATGTAGCAAAGGCAAGCAAAACTCGTCCTTACGGCTGGTCATCTACAGAATTATGTGAATTTTCCACATATTACCTAATTGTCGGAACACAGACGTCAGCCCCTTGGCAGGTATCCAGGCGGGACACCCACCTATCCAAGCTGATTTTTATAGAGCTTCTTTATTTCGCTGCAACGCCAGCGTTGCAAGACGCCACATTTCTTTTCCACACACCAAGATGCTGCCCCGGCCGAGGTGTTGGGAAATCCTTAACCTGCTTGAATCCTGAAGACTCCAAAGCACTTCCCATCGTAGCCAGATCCGCCCGCGGGGAGAACTCTCCATGTTGATCATTTAGCATCAGCGCGAAACACGCGGCATTTTGAGGAGACTGAGCTAGCCAACTCGTATACGACTCCAGTTTCGGTTCAAGGAGAGCCGGGTCGACTTGAACCATCGGTACCATAAAGCCGGACTTCTTGATCATCTCCAACCCAATTGAATTGACATTCAATATCATGTGACGGGAAAGGAGTAGAACTGGACCTTTATTGAAATCTTCCGTTGCCAGATAACTTGAAACCGACCTGTTCAGATCGCGCCAGGCCATCGCCTCATCACGACCCAGAATAAAATTTGGCTGATTTTCGGGCGGAAAGTCGTTCTGTTGCAGGGACATATGTACCAAGGTGCCACAATCGAGCAATGGGCCGGTCCAAGCGTCGTCACCACCAAAACCTTCGGCGAACGGCTTCGACATTCCCACACAGCGATAGAGATCCTGGTGGGCATAAGCGGCTACCGCAAAAAAGCCTACGGATAATGCGAAATATGCGACCTGAAGCCATCGCAATCCAATTGTTCCAAGCCACGTTGCCACGCAAAAAACCATGACGGTATAGATAGGTGAATCAAATCCAGTCCCCATATTTTGACTTGTCCAAAGCACACCAAAACAGGCAAGACAAAGCGCGGAGCCTGAAAGAATCAAATTACTCGTGACGCCTCTCTTTCTCCGCAAGAGCACAGACGACAGCCCGACAAGGAAAATTGGGACGATAAAAAAGAAGTGAGGCAAACGCATCTGAACAAAAATCCATCGAAAGCGCAGACTCAGATTCGCCCAGGTAAATACCCCTTGCGAATGTCCATATTCCGCTGCATGTGCACCGTAGCCAAACGAAAACAAATATCCAAATACACTGGAAAAATTTCTCACATACCAAGGCAACGCGACTATGAGAAACACAATAATCGATAACACGATATTCTTTAGTGTTTCCCGCGAAAAGCCGCGCGCGAGGTAGAGGTAAATGAGAAACGAAAAAGCAAATGCCGGCAGGAAGGCTAACGCCATCGTCCTCGACAGGATCATGCATCCGAGAGCCGCACCCACCAGCGCGGAATAGGAACTACGTCGGAAGCCGTCAGAAAGGACGAAACAAGCGAAACTGGCAAAGAAGAAAAACGTCGTTGCCGTGACAAATTGAAAACCACGGCTGAACACCACGAAGTTCGACAACGAAGCCAATAGAATGCAAGCGAGCAACGCATGCGGCAATGACGAGCGCCTAAGTACGACAAACATCAATGCCAACGTGCCAACAGCAAAGCCAACATTGCAAAGGAATCCGTAGTTTTCGTTGACTCCAAAAGCAACCATCGCCAATGATGCGACAACGGGCGCGAGCGGCGCGAAACCAAGCGGCGCGGAAAGCGCGTGCAACCAGCCGGTCCAACCACCGTATATCTTGGCTTTTGCAAACGCGACTGATAGCGCCAGGTAGCCAGACTCGTCGATATCCAGTGATTGACCAAACCGATATTTGACTAGCCAGTGCACGGACTGGTAGATAAACAATACCAACAGCGCGGCAAACAGTATGTATATAACAGCGTCACTGCGCCGAATGTTAAGAATTTTGCTTTTCGTCATTATCACATCCAGCGTTGAAGTCGTAAATCCGGCAGTCGCGCAAGCAACAAATTTCCGGGTTGCTGCAGGTTTTCACCACCCGCACCGATTTGATTAAAATCGGAGTTCCGGCAACATGTTCTCAAGCGCTAGCCCTGGTGTTCGAGATAAGCCCTGAAAACCCGATCATAGTCAGTCTGGTGATAGATCTCCTCCCATCGCGGGGAAAAGCTCTCAACCAGATTGTTATACATTTGAACATCCACAGCGTTCAATTGCTCCGCCAGCCGGATATCCTCAGCATCGACATCGGCATAACTGGAATCGGAGACCCTGACATTATGACGCGGAGAAAACCTCATACCGTTCATCGCGAACAGCAACTTGACGGATGCGACGTAGTTTTCCTGCATACCAACCCAATAGTAATTCCGCTTGATCCATTCAGCCGCATCCGTACCGTTGCTGGAAATACCCGGTGTCAGCTGACGGCAGATCCCGTTTATATTATCGGGAGCCTGAACGAGATGACGAAACGTCGGATAATTTTTCTTGAACGAAGCGTTATCCGGATGCGCGCTCGAGCTATGGTATTTATAAAAAGAGACGAGCCTGGAAATGGGATGCCGAATGAACGTCACCAACCTCGCCTGAACCAGATTCTCCTTTTCGACGATCTGGTCGTAGGAAAAATGTCCAGAAACCATTCGACACCGCGCCATACGGCGATCGTTCAACTCCAGCAAATTGCTGTTCAATATCGCCGCGTACTTCTTCCCATCAATGGGTAATTCGACTTTCGAAAAATCGACAAACACATTCTCGGAGGGCTGAAATCTTTCAGCGAGTTCCTCCCGGAAAGATGAACCCGCAGTTTTGGCGACATGGAGGAAAATGATCGGCTTTGCCTGCTCTTTCCTGTCATCGAGGCTACACAGAATAAACGCCTTAGCTCCAAGGTCAAACAAATCGCCAATCATCTCGCTTTTCCTGATATTACATTTAGTCGCCGGACTAATTTCTTGCGCCGACGTCTTTCGCCGCTGTCCAGATAAGCTGGACTTTAACCGTGATTCACCACAAAATTCGTGACACGGAAAGCGCTCACCGTCGTGTATGCCTTGGTGAATCATGCGCCGACGCTGGGATGACAGCGCCAAACCATAGTCGCCGACACGCGCCGCTGCCAGCATCTTTGCTGGCAAACCCGTATTAGACCCCGTCTGACCTCCCTTGTATAGCCACGGCGGGGTCGGTTTGGCTCGGCGGTAAGCTCCGGTAAGCAGGCTCCCGTCATCCCGTGCACCCGTATAAAACCCGGGACCGGGCCGCTATAATGACCGTTTCAATTCGGGGATTTTCCTGAATATGCAATGGCTTAAACGTGGGCTCGTCTATCACACCGATCGGGATGCCCCGGCCGGTACTGTGCGAGCCATGGTTCCGACCCCTTTGCTCATCAACGATCACACCATCCGCATTTTTCTCACCATTTGCGATGCGGATAATGTCGGACGGCCATACTTCGTTGATGTCGACGCATTGGACCCGACAAGGATCGTCGCGAAGTCAACGGGCCCTTTGATGCAAACGGGCGCGCCGGGAGCGTTCGACGAGCGGGGCATCGTGGCTGCGCAAGTGCTGCGCAATCCGGACGGAACCTTGCTGATGTACTACTCGGGTTTTGGACGTTCCGACTCTGTTCGATATCAGATATTCATGGGCCTGGCTCAAAGCTTCGACGACGGCCAGAGCTTTGTGCGGGTACAAGATTCACCGATTCTGGGACCTACCCCGGCGGAATCCATGTTTCGCTGCGCTCCGTTCGTCATGCCGACAGAGCACGGATATCAAATGTGGTACACGGCCGGTTCGACCTGGGAAATCGTCAATGGCAAAGAGGTGCCTCGCTACTCGCTGAAGTATCTTGAATCGGCCGACGGAATCAGTTGGGGTAGCGAAGGCCTAGCCTGCATGAGCTTTGGAGCGGATGAACATGGGATAGGACGTCCCTGGATCACAAAAACGCCAGAGCGCAAGTACCAGATCTACTACTCTATCCGACGGATCTCCCTCGCTGCATATCGCCTCGGTTACGCTGAGTCCGACGACGGACTTCACTGGAACCGAATGGATGACCAGCTCGGACTGGACGTTTCTCCGGGATCATTTGACTCCGACGGCATGTCCTACACCGCTTTGATAACCGCGCACAATAAGACCTACTGCTTTTACAACGGCAACGGGTTCGGTCGTGAGGGATTCGCGGTTGCAGAACTCACCACCCCTTAGATTGCACGAGCAAAACCCAGACATGAAAGGCCCTGACATGGCAGTGTTGACTCACGGAGTAACACAACGGCTTGCGTCCGAAGACGCGATCGACGAAGCGGTAGCTGAAATGCGTATCAATGGCTACACGATACTAGACAGCGGTCTTCCTGCCGATGTTATCGAAAGGCTCAAATCGGGAATCGACCGGATTTATCAGGCGCAGATTAGCGAATTTGGAGATGAGCAAGCACTCGCGAGCATCAGCGACACCGACATCGCGCGCTGTACGCTCGCTTATGATCCCGACTTCCTGACCCTCGCGACCGCTCCAAATCTGATGAAGCTCGCGACCAGACTGCTAGGCAGTGAATTCGTACTCATGCAGCAGAATGGCATCATCAATCGACCTGACCGCCAGAACTATCAGGTGAAGTGGCATCGTGACCTTAGCTATCAGCACTGGACGAGTTCGAAAACGATCGCGTTCAATGCGTTGCTATGCGTCGATGAATTCACGAACGAAAACGGTGCATCCTTTGTACTCCCTGCGACGCATCACATCGAAGAATTCCCCACTGACCAATTCGCGTCTCGCCATGAAAAGCAAATAGCGGCTCGCGCCGGATCGTTTATCGTGCTGGACGCGATGCTCTATCACCGGGGCGGAATTAACGTGTCGACCGACGTTCGTCGAGCCGTCAACCACCTCATCGGCCTGCCGTTCCTCGCACAACAGGTGAATTTGCAGACCGCACTTGAAAGCACTGGAATGCCCGCGCCCACCGATCCGAACGTTCTGAAATATCTGGGCTTTCGATGGTCCCCCGCGACGCACGCCAAGGACTGGCGGGAGCGGCGCATGCCCTCGCGCTAGATTGCGCCGCTAACCCTCCGCCTTCCCTGATGAGCTGTTTCCCTGCCCCGCAACGCAATTTGCGTTGGCGCAGACTTGCTAAACTTTGCGGGGATTTCGGTCAATCGATTCACGAATTGCGCGCTCAAGCCACTCGGCAACGCTCGTCTTCTGCTCTGCTGCGACCTTGAGCACTACCTCCTTTAGTTCGGGAGACACTCCCTCCAGCTGCCCGTAGTATCGCGAGCGCATCGTGCCACCACGACGACCGACGTGGGGCACGTCGGGGTCGATGACCGGCCCTGAAGAACACTTTTCAAAGTCGATGAGGTAGAAGCAATTCCCGAGTACCCAGCTAAGGCTGGGGTCGACCGCTGCGTGAGGAAGCAGGTCGATCGGTGCATGATGCGCCCAAAGGTAGTTGTTTGCGATCACCATGCGCCCATATTCGGTATTGGCCAACCATGGCGCGACCCCTTCGTCACCAAACACCACGCGCCTGCCTTCTTTGGTCACGCGAGTCATCTCGTGAATGGCGCCCTTGATGTCGTCGAAAAGATTGATGCCGCCAAAATGAAAAGCTGCGTCGAAGAAGTCGTTTTCGAACGGCAAGCTGCCCGCATTGCAAACAGAAAGACTCGTGCGAGCAAGTGCGTCTCCCCCTTTCTCGGCGAGCGCCGCATGCGTAGCGACGACCATTTCGGGTGCAAGATCAGACGCATAGACTCGGCCAGTAGGGCCGACTGCATCGAGCGCAGCCAATACATCGTCGCCGTTTCCACAACCGGTGATAAGCACATGCGCGCCATCCGAAACACGCAAACGGCGAATCAAATCGTTTCGGAATTCTGTCTCGTCTACTCGGAAGGTACGGAACATCCACGAGAGAAAGTTTCGGTACACTTGGCGCGCACCTTCAAAATCGTACATCGCAAGGGAAGTCTGCCCCCCCTCTTCAAGCGTCCCGGCGTCGCGAAAATCGGGAATCGGCACATCGCTGTCGAGTCCCGAAAGGAATTGATGTATCCGCCCTGCTCCAGCGAGCCCTTCTGCCTGGATAACCAAACTCGAATGATCGTAGGGTGACACATAATTTTGTAGGGCTGCATACGCGTCAACATCGTGACTCATAGCGTAGTCTCTCAAGTAATGTAATCAGTGTTCGAATATGCGATATCGTGCCTAGTCCGAAACTCGCGACCAAGTCAGCCATTTTGGAATCACCCAGCGATCGGGACGGGCCTGACCAACGCGACGACCTCGTTGACATATCGCTCCATGTCGAAGCAGTCGGCGAGGTGCATCGAGAGCTGCGAGGCCACTTGCGATCTTAGGTCGGCAGAAAGAAGCAATCGGCTCGCTTTCTCAGCCATATCCTCGACGTCGAGGTAGTCCGCAATACATAGGTCTTTCAAACCAGCGCGCTCCAGAAACGACACAATTCCCGTCGTCTTGTCGAAGCAAAGCAAAGGCTTGTTGAAGAACATGGCATCGATTGCGACATTCGGCAAGGGATCAAGCCTTGAGCTCAGCAGGAAAAGATCCGACAACTCGTATGCCGTTTCGATTTCGGTCGTCTCATCGATGATCTCAACAGATCCGGTCAAACCGGCGCGCATGATCTGGTCTTCCAAGTACACCGAATATGCGGCATCCTTTCTTGGCTCATAGCCCTGACCGATCCAGACGAACCGGCATTGATCCTCGCCGACCTTCGATAAGATCTGACGTGCGCACTGCAAGAACAGGTCGACGCCCTTGCGATAGTTCACCGAACCGGCACCGAGTACCACATATTTCCTCGAATGCTCAACGTCAGGCCGCAAGATTGAACGCAGCCTTTGCTGTTCCATTAGCGCGGGCTCATCCTTAACGCGCTTGCCCGGGATGCTGGAACGCCCCTGAGGCAAGACGTGAATCTTCTCCGGCCTGTAGTCGTCGACGAAGCGAACCGCATCCTTGTAAGTGATTTCCGAGGAAAAGACGACTTGTTGCGGAACCGTCATCATGGTCTTGAAAAGCGATGGCGGATCGGGATAACAGGACGCGAATTCGTGAATCAGGCTCACTGTGGGAATCCCGGCTTTCCCCAGCGGCTCGACGACCAACTGCGACTCGATGCTATTTACGATGGCAAAAGCGGGCTTGAAGCAGCGCACCAGGCTCTCGACAACGTGCTCGGCATGCATGCCGCTGAAGCGCGCATAATGTGCCGGCACATAGGAAATAGCGAGTTCCTCAAACAGTGCCTCGAGCATGCCCGGCCCAAGCGAAAGCACGACCACGTTCATGGAGCGGGACAACACCTCCGCCATGTTATAGACGAGAACGGGCGCGCCCGTCAGCGAACACTCGTGAGTCACAAGCAAAACAGTTTCGCGTGCGGGATCGAACGCCTTGTTCTCGGCATATTTGAGCGGCGGGAATCGGTAGATTCTTTTTTCAGCACGGCCGTGATCGATATAGTGCTGAATGGGATCGACACCCGCGTCGCGAACATCGACATTCAGCTTCAAGTAAGCGTCCGGGTCGAAGTCCGACGGCGCCTCTATTCGCTGAGCACCAATCGTTTGACTATCTTTTTTAAATAGACTCTTGAATATTTTCACCTGGTTCACACCAAAACAAAATGTAACGGATTTGAGAATGACACAATCTGGAGCAATTTTATTTTTTGAGCATTACTGCGATTCGATTCCTGGCTTTCCATTTCCATGACAGCCGAACGAATTCGTCCCGAAGTTGGCGAGAAATGGCCTCCTGCTCTAGAAGGGATGTTTCTGCCTTCTCTTTTTCGCGCATCAGCTGCTCAATAACCGCTTGTTGCTTCCCGATCGTCTCGATATGCTCTTCATACCCTGCAAGAAGTTTCTTCCATTCGCTGAATATTCTGTTCTTTTCAGATTCGAGCTTCGCCATCGCCAGCTCCCGCTGCTGCCTGGCATCCAGGTAGTTTTGCAGAGAGTTCCCATGGTAGGTACGCAAAGGCGGAACCTCAGGTGCCTCATTCGCCCCCTTGGCAAAAGCTTTTAAGAAAGCTTCCTTCGAGTAGTAATACTCGAAATGACTCAGCGCGAATTCGCCGTGTTGTTTCAGTAACGGCTCGTTCCATTGCTCGAAAATACGAATAAGCTCCTCGTATCTTCTCCACGTGTAACTATCAGGATAGGTGAGTTCGCATCCACCATGAAACCGGGAGCGGTATGACTCATGCGTGACGACGGGAACGCCGACAGACATCGCTTCAATCAATGCTTTTCCACCACCAAGAGGGAACGAGCTGACATACACATCCACCGAATATTCAATCAGCGCCCTCGACAGCGAAGGAACCCACTCGATGTGGATAAAGCGATCACGACTCACATTCTCGGCATCGAGTGTCTCGTAGATTTTTTGCAGAAACGCTTCGGGCAGCTCCCCGATGTGCACGTGGTAACCGTGCGAGGCATTCAGGATGCAAGCCACCGCGCGTTCATAGGATACAGCGTACGATCCCGACTCGAACTTCGACGCTCGCCCGCATGAACAGCTCGTCAAGGCTCCGCGCTCCAAGAATCTCGTCTTGCGCTCTGACGGTCTGACAGCACTGAGTGGCCAATAACGCTGTTGGACCACTCCGATCTCGTTCCTGCACAGTTCATACGACATGTTGTGCAGATCGACATGCTGAAATGCTTCGCACGTCACACCGAGCGACAAATGATGGTCGCCGTGGTGGATATAGTATCGGTTGATGGCGCCTGGAAAGTGGGCCGCCACGATGGATACGACGTCCTGATTGTGACCCAACGTCAAAATGGTCGAGGGATTCCATTCGCCAAGTTTCGCGGCCAGTGCATCCAGTTTGCTTTCGAGCCCCGTGGCGGTCGCGATAAACACTTCACAGCCGAGCAGGGCCTCCCACTCATGGATCGTGGCGTGATCAATGCGGTTGAACACATCTGTCAAGGCGACACGCACCGGGCCCTCGAACAGTTGGAGGGCCAAATAGTCCTTGATCAGTTCGGCATGCCCACCGGCTCTGACCAGTTCAGATGCCAGAATGACGGTGCCTCGCCCCTCGCTCACACGCTCATAGTGATTGCTATAGTAGGCGTCCGCGAGCATGCGACACAAGGTATCGAGCTCACGACTCGCGAAAACGACTGCGATGGACTCCGGGTCGTTGATGACGTGTTCAACAAACAACTTGATGCGTACCATCGCATCGCCATATTGCGACTGGGAAATACATTTCACGACGGATTCTTGCAATCGGTCGAGATCAAGATCTTGCATTACTCGAAATCCGCGATGATTTCACAAACATACGCTGCCTGCTCGAGCGTCATATGAGGGCCGATCGGCAGACTGAGCTCCGTCACGGCCATTGCTTCGGCAATGGGAAAGGCACCCTTTTCGAACCCGAGGAACCGGTATGCCTGCTGCAAATGAGGAGGAATGGGGTAATGGATCAGCGTCTCGATACCAGCCTCCTTCAGCCTTGCCTGCAACGCATCGCGTCGCTGCGAAAAGACGGGAAACAGATGCCACGAAGATGTGCAATCCGGATGCGGAATAGGCACTCGCACATTCGCGTTTTGCAGGTGGCGCTGATAGAACTCGGCAATTTCTGCGCGACGCTTGTTCCAGTCCTCCAAATACGGCAGCTTGACGGCAAGCGCCGCGGCGTGGATGGGATCGAGCCGGCTATTCACCCCACACAACTCGTTGACGTATTTCACTTTGGAACCATAGTTCGCAATGGTCCTGATCCGCTCAGCGAGTTCAGCGTCGTTAGTCGTCACGCCGCCCGCATCGCCGAATGCGCCAAGATTCTTACCAGGATAGAAGCTCCACGTCACGGCGTCGCCGTGGCCGCCAATTAGTTCGCCGCGGTAGCGGGCACCGTGTGCCTGAGCGCCATCTTCAAGGACGCTAACGCCCGTGCGGCGAGCCAGGTCCAGGATCGGCCCCATTTGCGCCGGCTGCCCGTACAGATGCACGGGCAGAATGACCTTGGTCTTGCTGGTCATAGCCTGCTCGATAAGTTGCGGATCGATATTAAGGGTGTCCGCGTCGGGTTCGACAGGCACAGGACGCGCACCGCACTGCGAAACAGCCAGCCAAGTCGCAATATAGGTATTGGAAGGAACGATGACTTCATCCCCTTCAGACACCCCCATCGCCATCAGGGTGATACGCAGGGCATCAAGACCGTTGCCGACGCCGATCGCAGACCGGGTACCCGTGTACTCGGCAAACGATTTCTCGAATCGCGCGACCTCTTCTCCGAAGATATACCAGCCGGAATCGAGAGCTCGGGCAATGGCCTGATCGAGGTCGGGCTTAAGCTCTAGATAGGCGCTGCGAACATCAAGAAATGGCACTTTCACAATTGTGTTCCTTACTCTCGAATAAAATCGCCTCAGCCGGAAGTTCCGCATCAGATAGCGATTGGCGATGCAAAAACCGATGCCAGCACATCGCTTGAACGACACATCGGCCCTACCGACTGCGAGCGATCTCCGCCTTTGCCAAGGGACCGTGGGCTGAATCGTCTACCGCCCTTGGCTCGCAGGAAAACTCAACGAGAACGGATGGCAGCAAGATATTCGTCGTAATCCCGATAATAGTCAGACTCGTTGAACTCCATTGACGCCAGGACTAGGCACACCGATCCGGGGTCGAAATTCATCTCGGCCGCCCAGATCATGGGTGGGATATGCAACCCTTGCCACGGACGATTCAGGTGAACCATCTTCTTTTCCGCCCCGTCATCGAGCGCAACATCGAAACTGCCAGACAGGCAGATTAGCAACTGGTGCAATTGCTTGTGCGCATGCGCGCCACGAGCCGCCCCGGTCGGAATGTCGTACAAGTAGAAAATTCGCTTGATGTGGAAGGGGACATGACGGCCACCTTCAAGGAAAGTCAAATTCCCCCGCGGATCTGCGATCTTGGGGAAATTAAGAATCTTGCAATCAGAGACCGACATTCTGAGCACCTAATAAATCGACATCGTAATACTCGTGCACGGCGCCCCCACCTCCGTACTCATGCTTGTACTGGTAGAGGTTTTCATTCAGAACCGTGCCCTGACACTCGTTGCTCGTACCGAAGTCGAAATACCGGACTCCGGCCACTGTTGCCTCGGCAATGGCGTGATCGAACACTGCATCAAGCGCAGACACAGAATAAGCAGCCTCGCTCGCCGCAATATATTGCGCGTGCCATGCCGTGCGCGTTTTAAACACCACGACCCCTGCCACGACATGTCCACCGATTGTGGCGCAAAACAGCTCGATCATCCCGGGAAAAAGCCCGACTAACCGCTCCATTTCTTCCGCACTGTGAACGGGAGCCGCGTTGTGCTTGCGAGCCAGGTTATCCGTCAGCACTCGCCACAATGGCCGCACCTGCTCCGCGCCTGCCTGAACCAGAACCGACTTCAGCGCTTTTTTAAGCCCGCGCCTGCGGCGCTCGGACGGCTTGGCGCGATCGTGCAGCTCGATCGTGCACGACAAGTCGCAGCGCGACCGCTGTGCGCCAATCCGGAACAAGGCATAAAGATCGTCCTGCGCCGGCCGAATCTGGTACACATGGGGAACCACCTTGTACCTCAGCCGTTCGTATCCACCCGCCCGATAATGCTTCAGTAGTTGCCCCAATGCCTCGATCATCTTGGCACCGCACAGGGCGCCGTCATGGACAATGCCACCGTAGGTAATACCAGGATGGCTAACGACCATCGAGCGATCAACGGGAGACACAGCGGCAGGAAACACGCCGACGATTACGTCTGCCTGCATGAGCACGGCAGAGGCATCCGTAAAGCGGTCGCCATGGTATGCGAGGAATCGGCGCGTGTGCAGAAACGTGCTATTGACCGCGTTCGTACAGAACGTATCCCACGCTTCCGTCAGCGACGGTTTATAGCAATTCACGTCGATGGTCACGAGATCAACCCCGCGTCGCACGAACCCCGTTTGCCAAAATGACTGGCGCTACAAAGTTTGCGTCCATGGAGTCCACAGAGTAAGTCCACGTCATTGCACCTTATGTCTTTACCTTGAAAAATCGTCGCGCGGATACCTTCGCTGCATCCGGCTGCTCACCCTTGAAAATGCAATCAGGATCCGTGTCCTTAAGGATATTGACTCCGACGCCAAGCCAATTGTCGGCACCGACGACGACATTGTTGGCAAGTGCGGAATTCACGCCGATGAATGTGTTCCTCCCGACCGTGCAGAATCCAGAGATCACCGCATGCGAGGAAATAAAGCAATTGTCCTCGACCACCGAATGATGACCAATGTGATTCCCGCTCCAAAGCACCACGTTGTTGCCAATCTTGACGAACGGCTGGATCGTGTTGTCTTCAAAAACAAAACAGTGTTCGCCGAGGACCACATTAGGCCACACGAATGCTCGACTACTCACGTAACTGGCTGGTCGGTACCCTTTTGTCTTTGCCATATCGTAAAAGCGAGTCCTCAGTCGGTTGAGCTGAGAATAGACGAGCGCCGCGTAGAACTCGACCTCTGCTGGATCGAAGAAACTTTCGACCTCCTCAAACGGCACGACAGGCAAGCCAAACAACTGATCGCGCCCAAGGAATGCCGAGTCGACGGAGAATCCAACGACTTCATATTCCGAGTCATGCGTGAAGCACTCGTAAGCGACCTCCGCGAAGGCACTGTCGCCGAGAATGACCAGCTTTTTCGTCTTCGTCATGTCGTGCTCTCAAGGTCTGACAATGAGGATGTCCTCGCGCCGGTTAGCCATCGGAAGCGCCGGATCCTGGGGCAACACATAGGCATCGAACCCTTGGGCGCGCGCCCGCTGGACGAGCGACATCACGACGGCATCGTCGATCTGATCGTGCTCGACCTTATTGAGTTCGACGACGGGCGCCTCATCCGTCTTCATGTAATCCTTGTGGAATCGCACCCCCGTTTCACTGAGAAAAAAACGCTTGCGCTTCGAGATGTTGGGTATGTCACCGATCAGCATCTGCCCGCCGGGCGCCAGCAACGACAGCGATGCGTCAAGAAAGCGGAAGAAGCTGGCATCGACGAAGACGTAGTGCAGCACGCTGTAGCACAAGATCACGTCGACCTTGCCAGCCTGCTCCGCAATCCAGTCCCGGCATTGCGGATACATCGCGTGCACCTTTTCAATGAAGGGTGCGTCTTCGAGGAGGTTCAACATTTCCTGACTGTCGATCAGCGTCAAGGGATGACCTTTCGCCGCGCACAGATCAATCAGCATCCTGGGCAAGTCGCTGCAGCCCGGACCGATATCGACAACTTTGCGGCCGTCCGTCTTCAGGTTGGTCAGCTTTGCACAAATGTCTTCGAAGATAGCCGCTTCGTAGCCTTGACGATATGAGTCAGGAAACCCGATGCGCTCATATTTGGACATCGACTCGTCCTGCGCGAAGCGCCGAAAATCATCGAAGCCAATATGTTCAAACGGATTGGGTGACGCCATGCTCATTCCTTTACCAATGATACGTTCGCTTTACGCTGCAATGCCCGCGCTAAGTTCCTTGATTTCGAACGCGACATCCTGCCAGACCATAGCCGGGAAGATATTCTTAGCATTCGAGCCAAAGGTGCTTTGAAATACTCGCGCGTTTTCCAGCACGTCGAGATATTGATGAACCTTGTTCTGCTGAACAATGTTCTCGACTCCGACATTGACGGTATATCCACCTTGAGCCAGCGTATTGACGCCGGCGATATCAATGCAATAGGTCTTGCCCGCTTCGAACGACGGCATATCGACGTGGGGAAAGTTGGAATTCATGGCCCCAACGATCTGATTCCCCTTGAAGTCGCGCAGGGAATATCCGATGGCCGGACGTTCAATATTGGTGTTCGCCCTGACAATCACTCTAAGCTTGTACGGCTCGTGCAATTCAAGCAATTCCGTTCTGCATCCGTGCTGATCCATCAGCGTGACGTCCAAAATGGTAGCTCGACCGTCTCCGTAGCGGCTGTGACCGTCGAGGAACGCCACCGATTCTTGCGGGGTGGCATCCTGAACGAAGTCCTCTTCGACTTGAGGCTCGGCCTCAACAACTTTGCCTCTCGAAATCCGATTGATCTCAAGATTCATCTCGCCGACGTAAGCCCCGACCACTTCTTTAGGATCCCCATACGCCACCGTCCGCCCCTGCCTCAGCCACAGCACCTTGCTACAGATATTGCGCACGCTGCTCATATCGTGGCTCACGAACAATACCGTCGTGCCACGGTCCATCAGCTCGCGAAGCCGGACCATACACTTAGCCTGGAATGCAAGATCGCCGACGGCCAGTGCCTCGTCGACGATCAAAATGCTCGGATCCATGCTCGCGGCGATCGCGAATGCAACACGCACGTACATGCCTGACGAATACATCTTGACAGGCTGATCGATGAACATGCCGACGTCCGCGAATGCCACGATGTCGTCATACCGCGCTTCGATTTCCTGCTTGCTGAGCCCAAGCAGCGTCCCATTCATGAAAATGTTTTCGCGCCCAGTGAACTCCGGGTTGAAACCGGCGCCCAGTTCAAGCAAGGCGGCCACGCGGCCGTTCACTTCGACATGGCCCTGCGTCGGGCTTAAGGTGCCGCAAATCATCTGCAGCAGTGTGGATTTGCCACTACCGTTGCGACCGATGATTCCGACCGTCTCGCCCCTCTTCACTTCGAAGGACACATCGTTGAGTGCCCAAAACTCGCTGAAGTAGTGCTTTGGCTGAGCCCCGACCAGCCTCTGAACGCGCGGCATCACGAACTGCTTCAGCCGGTCACGCGGCGTTTCGTAGATCTGATAGCGTTTGGCGAGATGATGGACGCCGATGGCGATATCGTCAGAGGACATCGGCGAACCCCTTTCTTGTCTTCTGAAACCACGCATAGCCCGCCCACGCAACGATACACGCTGCAATCAGGTAGAGCGCAAGCCCCAGCCAGTTAGGCATCTTCCCCCAAACCAGTACATCGCGCGACTGCTCGATGATGAACGTCAGGGGGTTGGCCATGATGAACGGCTGAAAGCGCGGCGGGACCGAGGTCACGGGATAAAACACGGGCGAAAGAAACATGAGGACCGTGGTCAGCAGTGAAATGGTTTGCCCCACGTCGCGTAAGAAAACGCCGAGCGAAGCAAGAATCCACGCCAAGCCCAACGTGACAATAACCAGCGGGAGTAGCACGAGTGGAAAGAACACCACCGTCCACGCGAGGCCGCCGTTGAAAATGAGGATTGCGCATAGCAGCACTGCCACACTGACGCAACCGTGGAACAGCGCCGCACCCATTGCGGAAACCGGAAGCACTTCAATCGGAAACACGACTTTTTTCACGAAGTTGACGTTCGCGACGACGAGCGAGGGCGCGCGGTTAATCACCTCTGAAAACAGGTTCAGCACGATTAGCCCGACAAACAGCAGCACAGCAAATTCGGTCTTGCTCTGCACAGCGCCGGCACCGCCCCAACGAGCCTTGAACACCTCGGAAAACACGAAGGTATAGACCGTCAGCATGAACAACGGCTGGACAAAAGACCATGCCAGTCCCATTGCGGAACCTTTATAGCGGCCAAGCACCTCCCGCCGCGTCATCTGCGCGATAAGCTGGCGGTTGCGCCACAGCCCTGCAACTAAGGAAACAGGCCCGCAAGGTATCGCCGCGTGAGGGTCAACCGTCCGGGTCGTCGGCACGTTCATGCGTAACACTCCAATGTAAACTCCTTCAATGCGTGACGGACGGTGCAACGCGAGCGCTTTGCCCGCACCGTCCATCATGCTCGCCTTGTCATAAAGTCGCCCAGCACGCCGAACGCGAGCAACGTCGCAAGCGAATGGCCAGGCGTCGTAAAGTCAGTGGCGTCCCAGCCGACCAGCCCAGCCGTCTCGCAGGCCTCGCAAGGCCATCATGATGTGCTGCGAGCGCTGGCCGGGGAAGAACGAATAGACCACAAGCCTAACGGGAAGCTTGACCAGCTCCGTGGTTTTCCAGCTCCACGGCACGTATGACCGCTTGAGCAGAGCGATGACATTGCGAAACTGGTAATAGTGACGCAACGGCCCATGCATCGGATACAGGCGTCCAAAAATGCGCACGGGCTCTGCGCCAAGTTCGTGCCGCATACGTATCCACGGTAGCCCCAGAATGCGGTAACCCTTCTGCTTTGCCCGTACACACCACTCCAGATCGACGAAATCAATAAAAAGCGCCTCTTCCATCGACCCCACATCGGACCAGTAGCGCAGATTGATACAGGAGCCAGATGTAATCAGAAAATCGACATCGATTGGCTCGTTGCCTTCAGGCGCCAGCCGTTCGAGCTTCCAGTGACGAAATCTCACGAACGGTGCGACGCCACCGAGACGCGGGTCATCGTACGCAGGCCCGACAAGCGCAACCCGCTCGCCCGATTCGTTAGACCTAGCGATTTCCGCAGGAAGATCCGAAAGCAGCGTGGCCGATGGATCACTGTCCTGGTCAAACAAAAGCGCCATCTGGGCGCCTGCACGCCTCAGCGCCTCGATTCCCTGATTCAGCGCAGTTGCAATGCCAGCGTTCTCGCCGTTCGGCAAATACTCGACTGCTTCCGACAGCCCAAGACTGGCAGCCGAGCGAATGGCGGGGGTATTGTCGACAACGACGCAGCGCATCTTCGACGCGAGCCGATTAGCTCGCTCGATGCACGCTTCGTCCGGATTGAAAAAAACGACTACCGCACCGGCACGGGGCGCAGTCGGCGCCTGGCTCAAGGTGCCGCCATGCATAGCTGCAATGCTTCACGCCAGTCGGGGGCACGCACACCGAATGCAGCGGCAAGCTTGTCATTCGACAAAGACGAATTAGCAGGCCGACTTGCCGGCGTCGGGTAGGCGGACGCCGGAACGGACTTTACGACCGGCTTGCTGTTCAGCGCAGAAAACTTGAAGATCTCTTCTGCAAAGCCATGCCACGACGTGACGCCCGTGGACGTCAAATTATAGATGCCTGAGTGCTCGCGCCACCAAGCCTCCTCATTCGACGCAATCGACTGGCTCAGCACATGTGCCGTAGACGTTGCAATCGTATTCGACCAGGTAGGCGCGCCGAATTGATTCGCGACGACGCTCAACTCCTCCCGTTCCGAGCCGAGCCGCAACATTGTCAGAAGGAAATTCTTTCCGCGCATGCCGTACACCCAACTCGTGCGAAAGATGAGGTACTCACCTCCGACGGCGGCAATCGCCTGCTCACCGGCAAGCTTGCTACGTCCGTACACGTTGATGGGATTGACGACGTCGCTTTCGACATAAGCGCCGTCTTTCGTACCATCGAATACATAGTCCGTCGAATAGTGCACGAGCGGAGCGCCAAGACGCTTCGCTTCCTCGGCGAGCACTGCGGGCGCTTCGGCGTTGAGCCGCATTGCAGTGTCGACATCTGTCTCCGCCTTATCGACAGCCGTATAGGCAGCCGGGTTCACGATCAGTGAGGGCTTCAATTCCCTCACCACGCGGCGAACCTGATCTAAGTCGGCGAGGTCAAGTTCACTGCGACGAGGCGCGATGACTTTGCCGAGACCCTGAAGGCTGCGAGCCAATTCGAATCCGACCTGGCCGTTTACGCCTGTCAGCAAAATTGTCCGTTGCTCAAACGCCGTCATATCATCCTCACGCAAAGCGTTCTGCTTCGCTCAACCGCTTTCCGGCCGCGTCTTTCGCAGCCAACACTGGCTCGAAATCGATCGGCCACTCGATGCCGATTTCAGGATCGTTCCACACGATGCTACGCTCGTGCTCCGGATACCAGTAGTCGGTGGTCTTGTAGAGGAACTGGGCCGTTTCCGACAATACCACGAAGCCGTGAGCAAACCCAGGTGGGATCCAAAGCTGCCGGTGGCTGTGGCCGGACAGCACCACGCCTTCCCACTTGCCGAAATTCGGCGAGCTCTCGCGTACGTCGACCGCGACGTCAAACACTTCGCCCTCGACCACGCGCACGAGCTTCCCCTGCGCATGCTGGATCTGGTAGTGCAGCCCACGCAGCACGCCCCTCGCGGAACGCGAATGATTGTCCTGCACGAACTCGACACCCGGCTCGACCTTCTCAGCAAACTCCCGCGCGTTGAAACTTTCGAGGAAAAAGCCCCTTGCATCGCCGAACACCTTCGGCTCGATGATCTTGACTTCAGGCAACGCCGTAGCGGTTACTTGGATGGCCATGCAACTTGATCCGTAAGAAGGTTTTGCAGATACTGCCCGTAGGCGTTCTTCGCGAGCGGCTTGGCCAGCGCAAGCAATTGCTCACCGTCGATCCATGCCTGCCGGTAAGCAATCTCTTCCGGACACGCGACCACCAGACCCTGACGCTTTTGCAACGTCGCAATGAACGTCGCCGCTTCGATCAACGAATCGTGCGTGCCCGTATCGAGCCACGCATAACCACGGCCCATGATCTCGACATTGAGCGCGGCGTTGGCCAGATAACGCGAGTTGACGTCGGTGATTTCGAGCTCGCCACGCGGCGACGGCTTGATGTCCGCCGCGATATCGCAGACCTGCTTGTCGTAGAAGTACAAGCCGGTAACCGCGTAGTGCGAGCGCGGCTTGGCCGGCTTCTCTTCGATCGACAACGCGCGGAACTGCTTGTCGAATTCGACGACGCCATACCGCTCCGGATCGTGCACGTGATACGCGAAGACGGTAGCGCCTTCGTCTTTCTCGTTCGCACGCTCCAGTTGCTTCGCGAGATCGTGACCGTAGAAGATGTTGTCGCCGAGAATCAGCGCCGACGGATCGTTGCCCACAAAGTCGCGGCCGATGATGAACGCCTGCGCGAGACCGTCCGGCGAAGGCTGAACCGCGTACTGAATGTTCATGCCCCACTGGCTGCCGTCGCCGAGCATGGCTTCGAAACGCGGCGTATCCTGCGGCGTGGAGATGATCAGCACATCGCGAATACCCGCCACCATCAGCGTGGACAGCGGGTAGTAGATCATCGGTTTGTCGTAGACCGGCAGCAACTGCTTGGAGACGACATGCGTGATCGGATACAGGCGCGTGCCCGATCCGCCCGCGAGAATAATGCCTTTGCGCGCCATTGCCGTGCCCTTACGCGCGCTGCGCGTAGTTGGTCTCAACCCACTTCCGATACTCACCCGAAGCGACTTCGTCAGACCACGCCTGATTGTCCAGATACCACTGAACCGTCTTGGCGAGGCCGGTCTCGAACGTCTCAGCCGGCTTCCAGCCCAGTTCGCGCTCGAGCTTGCGGGCGTCGATCGCATAACGGCGGTCGTGGCCGGGACGATCCTTCACATAGGTGATCTGGTCGCGGTACGAGGCGCCTGCCTTCGGACGCAACTGATCGAGCAGGTCGCACAGCGTATGCACGACGTCGAGGTTCTTCTTTTCGTTCCAGCCGCCAATGTTGTACGTCTCGCCCGGCGTGCCGCGCGCGAGTACTTCGCGGATCGCGCTGCAATGGTCGCCGACATACAACCAGTCGCGTACGTTCTGACCGTCACCGTACACCGGCAGCGCCTTGCCGCTGAGCGCATTGGCGATCATCAACGGAATCAGCTTTTCAGGGAACTGGTACGGGCCGTAGTTGTTCGAGCAGTTCGTGGTGAGCACCGGCAGACCATACGTATGATGGTAGGCGCGCACCAGATGGTCGGAACCTGCCTTGGTGGCCGAATAAGGGCTATTCGGCGCGTACGGCGTGGTCTCGGAAAATTGCGGATCGGTAGCGGACAACGAACCGAACACTTCGTCGGTCGAGACATGCAGGAAACGGAACGCGGCCTTGTCGGCCTCGCCAAGCGTATTCCAGTACTGACGGGTGGCTTCGAGCAGCGTGAAGGTGCCGACCACGTTGGTCTGCACGAAATCAGCCGGGCCGTGAATCGAGCGATCCACGTGGCTTTCAGCGGCAAAGTGCAGCACGGCACGCGGCTTGTGCTCGGCAAAGAGCGCATCCATCGCCGCACGATCGCAGATATCGGCCCGCACGAACACATGCCGGGGATTGGCCTGTTGCGACTTGAGCGTACCCAGATTGCCGGCGTAGGTCAGTTTGTCTACGTTCAGCACCGATTCGTCCGACGCATCGAGCCAGTCGAGCACGAAATTGGCGCCGATAAAGCCGGCACCGCCCGTTACCAGGATCATGAATTTCCCTTCTAGATGTTGGCGGCGGATCGGAATCGATTCACCGATCTACGCACCCCGCGTGGTGGAGTCCGAGTTTTTGTCAACGCCCGGCGCCGCCCCTCGCACAGCGGGCAGGCGCTCAAACGCCAATCTTATAAAGCCCTGATTATAAAGCCGCCCGGGGCAAAAACTAGAACCCTAACAACTTGAAACAGCTTGACAAGTTCGGTTTCCGCTGACTACCGAGGGATAGTTTGACGGCGAGCGCCGCCTCCAGAGGGCACCGGCGCAAGGGGGCTGAACCGGCCGGCCACATAAGCGGGGTAGCGACGTTGCGGTGTCGGCCGAGCGGACCTACTACACAAGATAACGGCAGATGCCCGCAGATACCGCCGGTTGCGCCTATTAAGCCGCCAACATCCACCGCAACGTATCCATAAACGGAATCGCCTCAACCTTCGGCACCAGCGAGCGCAGCTTGGCCGGCGACCCAGCCAGCATCTTCACGTCCGTTTGTCGCACGAAAGCAGGATTGACCTGAACCTCGAGCTCATGCCCGGTCAGCTCACTCGCCGCCGACAGAATTTCCCGCAGCGTGTACGGCGTGCCGGTACAGACATTGACCGTTTCAGCAGCGGCCTCCGAGTCAAGCAAAGCCTCATAAGCGTTCGCCACGTAACGCACGTCCGAAAAATCACGCGCCACATCGATATTGCCGAGCTCAATCGCAGGCTCGCGCCGCGCGAAATGCTCGACGATCTTCGGCACGAGGAAGTTCGATGTCTGCCCGCGGCCCGTGTAGTTGAACGGCCGCACGATCAAGATGGGCAGCCGGTCGAACCAGGTCCGCACCATCGTTTCCATGGCCGCCTTGCTGGCGGCGTAGTGATTCACTGGCGTGACGGGGAAGGTCTCGTCGATGGCGTCGCTGGTGACATTGCCGTAAACATTCGCGCTGCTCGCGATCAACAGCTTGCGGGGCGTATGGCCGACAGCCGCACAGGCCTCCAGCAGATTCAGCGTGCCGATCACGTTGACGCGGTAAAAGTCGAGCGGATCGTTATGGCCCACGAAGCTGATCGCCGCCAGATGCACGATGTAGTCGGGCCGCGCGGTTTCGATCACGCGCCGGCAGGCGTCGGGCGACGTAATGTCGAGTCTGAGGCGCGTCGGCGTTTCGGGCTCGTTGCGCCCGGCCACTGTTTCGATCACGGTCTGGCCGCGGCCGAGCAGATTGTCGACCAGATAGCGGCCCGTGAAGCCACTCGCCCCGGTGACGAGTGTGCGGATAGGTTGATTCGCATGAAAAGACGACATGCTTTCTCCGTTCACGAGGGTGATCCTGTTGTGGTGCAATATCGCGCGCGGCCCTTGCGGTGCGCCTGACGCCCCGGGAATGCCACTTGCTGGCCGCTCCCGACGGCGCTTGCCACGATATCCGTGCATCAAACGGGCTATTATGTCACGCTAATTTGCTGCACCGCCCAACGCGGCACGCCTTGTTCGTAACCGCGTGTATCGAACTGTACCGACTTCTTGATGACATCCTCCACCGCTTCCACCGTCGCTTCTCCTGCCGCGTTTAGTGCCGGATCTAGTGCCGTTCCGCAGCCGCACCTGCTACCACTCGCTTTCGGCGACCTGCAAGGCTGCCGAAAGCCGTTCCAGCAACTGCTGGCCAAAGCCGCGCCGCCCGAAGGCACGCCGCTGTGGTTCGCGGGCGACCTGATCAACCGCGGCTCCGAATCGCTCGCCACGCTGCGCGACATCATCGCGCTGGGAGACCGTGCGGTGCCGGTGCTGGGTAACCATGACCTGCATCTGCTGTCGGTGTCGGCGGGGATTCGCAAATCGAAGAAAGGCGACACGATCGACGACATTCTCGCCGCACCGGATGCCGCCGATCTGCTCGACTGGGTCCGCCATCGTCCGATCGCGCATTTCGATAACGGCATGCTGATGGTGCATGCGGGCGTGTTACCGCAATGGGATGCCGCCCTGACGATGGAACTCGCCGACGAATTGCAGCGGGCGCTGCGCGCGCCGAACTGGAAGGAAACGCTCGCGGGACTCTACGGCAACGAGCCGAATCGCTGGACGCCCGGCGTCAAGGGTATCGAGCGGCTGCGCCTGACGTGCAGCGCATTGACGCGCATCCGCTTCTGCAATGCCGAAGGCGCGATGGATTTCAGCAGCAGCGCAGGTCTGAATTCCGCGCCGCCGGGCAACATGCCGTGGTTCGACGTGCCGTCGCGCAAGACCGCGGACATCACGGTGGTGTTCGGCCATTGGGCCGCGCTCGGCTTGACCTTGCGCGACAACCTGATCGGGCTGGATTCCGGCTGCGTCTGGGGTGAGAAACTCTCGGCCGTGCGCCTTGCGCAGAATCCCGCGGAGCGCACGCTGACCCAGGTCGACTGCGAGGCGTGCGGCACGCCAGGCGGCAACTAAGCCGCCCCGTTAAGCCGACCGGCCGGACTGATCGACGGGTTCGATCAGCGCCGACGAAGCGTTGGAAGCGTCAGAGGCGTTGTGCGTGTAGGGCGCGTTGTACGGGTCGGCCGATGAAATCGACGCCGCGATGGCAGCACCGGACCTCGTCATGCCGCCCTGCATCTCCCGCAACGCCGCTGCAATCACCCCTTCCGCTTCCGCCGCCAGCGTGCGCCGATCCGCACCCGGCGCGAGCGGCGCGCCGACATACACGTGCGCGGTCAACGGCCCGCCGCTCAACAGCATGTTCAGCGAATCAGCCAACGTCAGATCGTCGATATACGCCGGCGCGGTGGACTGCCGGCCCTGCGCATCTTCATACATGATGCACAGCGGCTGCACCGGCGCCGAGGCCGACACGGCGGCCTGGAACATATTCGCGTGAAACGGCAGTAGCGCCAGACCGTTCGTCGTCGTCCCTTCAGGAAACACGCACATCAGCTCACCCGCGCCCAGGCGGTCGGCCAGCTCATGCATGATCCGCTTCGCATCGCTGCGCTTCTCGCGCTGGATGAACACCGTGCCCAGTTGCTGCGCCAGCCAGCCGACCACCGGCCACTGCCGGATCTCGGCCTTCGAGACGAACGGCGTAGGCCGCCACGCATTGATCACGTAGATGTCGATCCACGAGATGTGATTGGCGACCACCAGCGCGCCGCGGTCGAGCCGCGCGCTGTCGTTATGCACGACGAGCCGCATGCCGCATAGACGCAGCATTTTCAGCGACCATTCGCGGTTGAGCGTCTGCCGCCCATCCGCACCGGCCTTGGAAAAGCGCGTCCCAACGATCCACATGCCGTGCAGCAGATGGGCGACGAGACGGGCCTTGCGTAACGCGAGCTTCATTGTCTGAGCTTTCCGTAACTGGGCGATGCCGCGAATATTAGCGCTGTTCGAACGCGACGTGACCGGACACGATGGTCGTCCGCACGCGCGCCGGCAGTTCATAGCCGAGGAACGGCGTGTTGTGTCCCTGGCTCTTCAATGCACGCGGCTCGACGCGCCAGTACGCGTTGCGGTCGAACACGCAAAGATCGGCGACGGCGCCCACGGCGATGCGGCCAGCCGCCTCCAGCTTCAGCACGTCGGCCGGCGCCGTGGTGATGCGGTTCAGCGCCTTGGCCAACGGCACGCCCGCTTCGTCGGCCCATTTGACTGTTAGCGACAGGAACAGCTCCAAGCCTGTCGCGCCCGGCGTGGCTTCGGCGAACGGCAGCAGCTTTTCGTCGTCGTCGACCGGCGTGTGGTCGGAGCAGATCGCGTCGATCGTACCGTCGACGAGGCCCGCGCGGATCGCTTCGCGATCACGCTGCTGGCGCAGCGGCGGATCGAGCCGGAATTGCGCGTCGAAGTAGCCGATATCGTGGTCGATCAGATGCACATGGTTCACGGTAACGTCGCACGAAACCGGCAAGCCCTCGGCCTTGGCCGCGCGCATCAGCGCAATGCCTGCCGCCGACGACACATGCGACAGATGCACCCGTGCGCCGGTCACGCGGACCAGTTCGAAGATCGTGTGCAGCGCGATCGTCTCAGCCGACACCGGTACGCCAGACAAACCGAGCCGCGACGCCAGCGCGCCGCTCGCGGCCACGCCGCCCTTGCCGAGATAGGCATCGACCGGACGCAACCACACGGTGTAGCCGTAGGTCTTCGCGTACTGCAACGCACGCATCAGGACCTGCGTGTCGACCACCGGCACATCGGCCTGCGAAAAACCGATACAGCCCGCTTCGGTCAGCTCGACCATCTCGGTGATGACCTGGCCTTTCAGGCCGACGGTCAATGCGCCGAGCGGATACACATGCGCCTGGTCCAGATTGCGCGCGCGGAACTTGAGCATCTCGACGAGGCCCGGTTCATCGAGCGTCGGATCGGTGTCCGGCGGACACACGAGACTCGTCACGCCGCCCGCGAGCGCCGCGGCCATTTCGGATTCGAGCGTCGCTTTGTGTTCGTAGCCCGGTTCGCGCAAGCGCGCGGACAGGTCGACGAGGCCCGGCACGATATGCAGGCCTTTAGCGTCGATCGTCTTCGCTGCGTTGAAATCAGCAGGCGCGTTGCCGATGGCGACGATCTTGCCCGCTGCGATAAAAATGTCCTGCTGCTGTTCGGTGCCCGCTGCCGGATCGATCAGCGTGCCGCCTTGAATGTGAATCTTCATGCGCTGCCTTAATGTTTAGCCAAGCGTTCAGCTAAGTTCTGCGTGTCTTGTCGCGTGTGCTGGTGCGTGTGTGATCGCGTGCCGTGGTGAGATCAATCGTGATTGCCCGCGACGATTCCCATCACCGCCATGCGCACCGCGATGCCGAACGTCACCTGGTTCAGAATCACCGATTGCGGACCGTCGGCCACCTGGGAATCGATTTCGACGCCACGATTCATCGGCCCCGGGTGCATCACGATCGCATCGGGTTTGGCGAGCGCGAGGCGCTCCGGCGTCAAACCCCAGCTCTTGAAGTACTCCTGCGCCGACGGCAGCAGCGCGCCGCTCATCCGCTCGTTTTGCAGACGCAGCATGATGATCACGTCGACGTCTTGCAGGCCTTCGTCGAGGTTGTGGAACACGCGCACGCCCATTTGCTCGAGACCGCCTGGCAGCAACGTGCGCGGACCGATCGCGCGCACTTCCGGCACGCCGAGCGTGGTCAGCGCGTGAATGTCCGAACGCGCGACCCGCGAATGCAGAATGTCGCCGACGATCGCCACGCGCAGATTCGTGAAGTCCTTCTTGTAGTGGCGGATCGTGTACATGTCGAGCAGACCCTGGGTCGGGTGTGCGTGACGGCCGTCGCCGGCATTGATCACGTGCACGTGCGGCGCGCAATGCTGGGCGATCAGGTACGGCGCCCCGCTCGATGCATGACGCACGACAAACATATCGGCATGCATCGCCGAGAGGTTGTTGATCGTGTCGAGCAGCGACTCACCTTTGCTCGTCGACGAAGCATTGATGTTCAGATTCAGCACGTCGGCCGACAAACGCGTTGCGGCGATCTCGAAGGTCGTGCGGGTGCGCGTCGAGTTCTCGAAGAACAGGTTGAACACCGACTTGCCGCGCAACAGCGGCACCTTCTTCACTTCGCGATCGGTCACGCTGACAAACTGGTCGGCGGTATCGAGAATGTGATTGACGATCGCCTTCGGCAAACCTTCGATCGACAACAGATGTTTCAGCTCACCGTTCTTCGTGAGCTGCGGATTGCCCTTCAGGAAGCCATAACGGAAGCGCTCGGTGGCGCTGTCGGCGGAATCCTTCGGAGTCTGGGTGGCGGTGTTCATCCTTCTGCGCGGGAAACCTCGGCCTTCGGGCCGGGGAGGGATAGCCCGGGCTGCGTAGCAGCCCCTACTCCCGCTTCTCCTTTGTGAGTTGCCATCCTTGAGTAGCCATAGCCGTCCGCGCGCTGCAGCACCCGGCAATAGCGGTGAGCGACGCCCTGTACGACCTGACCATAGGTTTGAATGTTGAAACTGCCGGTGGCGCGCACGGCAACGCGGCCACGGTGCGTGCCTGCTTTTCTGCCCGAGGGCACTTCGGCCTGCACATGGTCTCCCGTTCCGAACCCGTGCACGCGCTTGGAGCGCATCAGATAGCCCCGCGGAAAACCGTACCTGTCCCGTCGTGTGCGCTGATAGCTGCCGCGCCCAGTGCACTTCACCTGCAAGGTCGGTTTGCGCCACGCCACGACGGCCGAAACCTCGCCCACGCACACTGCATCCAGCGCATGCGTCTTCGGGATGCCAAGCTGGCTACGGTTGTATTTCGTTCGTCCGCCGGAAGCGGTTTCGACCGGAAGGCCGGTGGCGCGCAAGGCATTGACCAGCGCCCAGCGGGTCGCATTGACGGCCGAGGCATCCTTGAGCGGGCGTCGGACCTGGGCCGTGATGCGCGCGAGGCGCGCCTTGTCCTTCACGAAGACGTCGAACGGCTGCGCGGCCTTGCGGATGTTGCAGGGTACGCAGGCAATTGCCAAGTTCGAAACCCGGTTCGAGCCGCCGCGTGCACGCGGCACCAGGTGCTCGATGTTGAGCGGCACGTTCTGCACGTCACAGTAGCAGCACTTGCGCGTCCACTTCTCCAGCAGGTACTCACGCAGCTCATACCCGAACAGGGTTCCCTGCTGGTACTCGATGCCGGTGACTTCTGGATTATCGAGCGCCTGCATGTCGAAGCGCACAAGTTCAGTGCTCGCCGCCGTTATCGGGGCCCAATGCTGGAGCCGCTTGACCCAGGCGAGCGTCGTATCCACTCGATGTTGCAAAGATGGCGCGAGCCATCCTGCAGGCCGGGTACGGTTCAGAAAGCGCGGTGCGCGGTAGCGCAGGGTGCCGCGTCGACGGCGACGCATAGCGCGCCGCGCGGTGAGCGCCTCGCTGATTTGCCGGCCGCGATGCACCAGCTCGAACAGGTTGAGCACCACGGCGCCGCGATGGATTTCTCCCGTCGAGGCGCCGTCCTGTTCAGTATCGCGGACCAGCGCAAGTCCGGTGGCCTTGCTGCCCGGGTCCAGCTTGATGCGCAGGGGTTGCGCGACACTGCTGTGAAGCTCGCGGTCGACGAGCCGGATAGCGAAGGGCATGAAGCGATGAACGCGCGCACGCCCGCGCGCGAGCAACAACCTCGCGCGCTTCTCGCTGCACGGCATCAACGGCTTGCCCGACCTGTCCAGAACGAATACCGCCAACTGCAGCTCCTTGTGTTCAACCGGAAAACGTCCGGCGCGTTGCCCTTACGGGCCTGGTGACGGGCGCCTTGCGGCGCCGCTCCCCTCGACCATGTTGTGCAGCAGGGGGCGAGAAAACCTGCCGGTCGCAGCCCGTTTCGTGCCTACCCGGGGCTTGTCTGCTGCTGCGACTTCCAGAGCGCCAGACTCAGGAAGCATCTGGCGGTGGGTCTGCTGTCTCCTGCACAACGGTGCGTCTTGCGACGGATGGTCTGGTCAACCTCAGACTTGCGGATTGCTATCCCACAAGCCTCGGCCTTTAGGCCGGGGTGATTGACGGTGTACCTGCTTCAAATACGGGCTTCAACGTAATCAGGGTCGATGCGGACTGCTTGCGATGGTTTTGGGCTACGTCGGCCCTTCGCGCGAAACGCGGTGGCCGTCGGCCCGAAACCTTTGTGCCGGGCCAATTGCCCAATACGGAGTTCGAAACGCGGCGAACCGGGTACGGTGTTGCACAACGCGAGAAGCTCCGTTCAATCGACGCGTGCCTCGGTGTGAAAAGAGAAACGCGGATGGCCTGCCGCGCCGCCCTCTTCGCGGACGAGTACGAGCGTTGCATCGGCCAGCACATCCACCACGCCGCCGACAAAACGCGCCGCCACTGGCAACTCGCGTCCACCGCGATCGGCGAGCACCGCCAGTTCAACCGATGCCGGACGGCCGTAGTCGTACAGCTCATTCAACGCCGCGCGAATCGTGCGGCCGGTGTACAGCACGTCGTCCACCAGCACGATGCGGCGTTTGTCCACGGAAAACGGCAGCGAGGTCGGGCTTGCCTGCGAGTGCAGGCCTTTTTTCGCGTAGTCGTCGCGATGCAGCGCGACATTCACCACGCCGAAGCTCGGCGCCTTCAGATCGCGCGCGAGGCGCTCGGCGAGCCACGCGCCGCCGCTGTAGATGCCGGCCAGCACGGGGCCATCGGCAGCGCTGAAGGCGTCGCCATACGCCGCGCGAACCTGTTCGAGCACGGCGCGATAAAGCGCTTCGGCGTCAATGGAACTCATGATCGTCGGAAAGTCCGTCTAGATATTGCTGGAGGATGATGCTGGCGGCTTCGGCGTCGAGCATGTCGGCACGCCCGTTGCCGGCGCGGATTTCCGCCTTCGCCTCGACCGATGAATAGCGCTCGTCGATCCATGTCACCGGCAGATTGAATCGGCCATTCAGTTGATTGCCGAAGCGCTTCGCGAGTTGGGTCATTTCGTGCGGCGTGCCATCCGGGTGCATGGGCAAACCGACCACCAGCGCGTCCGGCTTCCACTCGGCGATCAGCTTGCCAATCGCCTCGAAACGGTATTCGCGGCTGCGGTTCTGCACGATCACGAGCGCCCGTGCGCTGCGCGTGAGCGAGTTGCCCACCGCCACGCCGATCCGCTTTTCACCATAGTCGAACGCAAGCAGCGTCGCCTCACGTCCGGCCGCCAGGCTCATGCGTGACCTGCTTCGCCCGACAGCATCGACAGTGAAATGCCGAGCAGCGCGAGCGCAGCTTCCAGACGCTCTTCGGCAGGCACGTCGAAAACGATCTTCGGGTCGGCTTCAACCGTGAGCCAGCCGTTCTTCGAAATCTCTTCTTCGAGCTGACCCGCGCCCCAGCCGGCATGGCCGAGCGTGAGCAGAAAACGCTCCGGACCGGTGCCGCTCGCGACGGCTTCGAGCACGTCTTTCGACGTGGTCATCTCAAGCCCGCCTGGCACCGACATCGACGACGTATAGGTATTGCCGTCTTTCGGATCGTGCAGCACGAAGCCGCGCTCGGTTTGCACCGGGCCGCCGAAATAGACGGGCACATGGAGAAGGGGCTCGATCTCGAGTTTGAGATCGATGCGACTGAAGAGCGCTTCAAGGTCGATATCGGTCGGCCGGTTGATCACGAGGCCGAGCGCGCCGCGCTCACTGTGATCGCAAAGGTAGACCACCGTTCCTGAAAACGTGGGATCCGCCATGTTTGGCATGGCGATCAGGAACTGATTGGTCAGATTGATGCGATCGGTACTCTTGGACATAGTTCGGATTTTAGCAAAGACGGTGCAGGATGGCGGGCTTTGAGCGCGGAACCGCGACGTGCGCGATGAACTGCGCCGCGAGCCATCGACGGCGAATCAAGTTGCACTCTATCACGCACGCGGGCCTTGTCCATGGCGCGCTCAGCGGTGTTGACGACACGCATATCGCGTGCCTCCGGGTTCGAACATGGCTCCTCGCTGTTGACAGCAGAGGATGGGCGCCGGTGCGCAGGGCATGCTGCTGATTGATACCGCAGCCAGCAGTTCAGGCGCCGCCCTGCTCGATCGAACGCGTCAATGCGACCAGTGCAGCGTTGCTGCCTGTCGGCGCGACGCCCGCGGCAACTTTGTGCAGCATCGCACGCAACGCTTCGGCGGCCTGCTCGAGCGTACTCGCCGCCGGTGCACCGACGATGACGTGGGCGCGCACCGCCGGCGTCGATACGCCGGCGTGCGCGCGGCGGCGCCACGCGAGCCCGAGCGCATCGGCAACCAGCGCCACGTGGCCGAGGCCCAGCGCGCACGCGGCGGCACCGAGCCGGTAGGCGGCGTCGCCCGCCTGCAACGCTTCGCTCGGATCGGCTTTCTCGGGCTGGTCGGCCGCGCGGGCGTGCTCGGTCAGCGCAGAAATCGAGGCATCGGCCGTTTGCAGGAAATCTTCATACGCGTGCGAGTTGACGGTTAACACGCCCAGCTCGCGCGTCAGCGTGCTACGGGTCGCGCTGACCGCCTGCGCCTGCACGGCGCCAGCTTCCCAAAGCATTTCGGATGCCTGGGTGCCCGCGACGTGCCAATCGACCGTCAAGCCATAGTCGTGCAGCACTTCGACCTGATCGGCGTCTTCCGCTGCAGCGCCGAACAGCGCGTAATCGCGCCACAGTAGCGCCAGCGTCGCACGCACCAGCGAACGCGGCGCGCGCTCGATGCCGTGCGCATGATCGGCCAGGGTGAGGTTGCAGCGCGCGTAGAAACGCCGCGCGTCGGCATCTCCGGTGGCGCGGCCGCTGACGCGTAGCGCCTTGGCGCAAGCTTTCGCGAGGCGCCAGAAATCGTAGGGATCCGGGCCGGTGAGTTCGGTAAAGACGGCATCCAGTTCGTCGAGCGCCGCGTTCGTGAACGCCAGCGCAGCACCGCTGCTATCAGGTTGCGAGCGCAACACCGGCAGCAGCGCGCGCTCGTAGCGCGCCCGCAAATGGGCGAGTTGATCTGCGGACTGGTTATGCAGCGACACCGGCGGCACCGGGCGCGCGCTCAAGGCGAGATCTTCGAAAGCGACGGCCGAACCGGGCGTGTGCTCCGACAGATGGGCACAGAGCGCGTGATAGTGGTTGAACAGCGTGGGCGAACAGGACAGCTCGCGCAGATTGTGGCGCTCGAGCGCCGCGCGGAAATCGTGCAATGCCGCGCCGAACACAGGCCGCGCGCTGTCCGCGTCAGCCGGATCGCCCTCGGCCAGAGGCGAGAGCCGCACCAGCGCGTCAGCGAAGCGCTGCGCGCTCAGCCAGCCGGCTTCGCGCAACGCGTGCGACGCGCGCAGCAGCGCTGAGGTGCTCTCGCGGTGTTGCTCGAACGCCAGCAACGCCTCTGCCAGCGCCAGCTCCGCGGAACGGACAGCGCCGCCGCGCGGATTGGGCAATGCATCGAAGGAATCGGGTGCAGCGGATCGAAGAGTCATGGGCAGGCGACAGGAAGCTGACGGGCCGCCGCTCGGCGCTGCACGAGAGACTGATCGGCTAACGCGCGAACTAGCGACAGGACAATGACAGATTACCGCTGCGACACGGTGCAACCGGGGACGTTCCGCACCGCCGCGTAGGGACTGCGCTCCGGGCGCATGAACCGCGCTCGATCCGGCCGACGCCGCCTGCAAAACGCCGCGCCGCAGGCACGCGACATGGCGCTCAATTGGACACCGCCGTTTGCCCCTCGGACCTCAGATCTGGACCATCTCGAAGTCTTCCTTGCGCGCTCCGCATTCCGGGCAGGTCCAGTTAATAGGAACGTCCTCCCAGCGGGTGCCCGGCGCAATGCCTTCGTCCGGCAAACCGGCTTCTTCGTCGTAAATCCAGCCGCAAATCAGGCACATCCAGCTTTGATATTCCATTCTTGTGTCGCGTCGTAAAGTCCGGGTAAACGGGAGCCATGATGGTACCGTGTTGCCGCCCCAATGCCTAGCAATCAGAAACGCGCAATCCTAGCGTGCGGCGGCCTTTGGCTAGAGGGTTGCGTCGGTTTGGCTGGCGCTTGCGCGTAGGGTCGCGCCTGGCTGCCGCTCACGCGCTGCTGGCTTGCGGCAATGCGCCGAAGACTGCGAAAAACCGCCTTCATAACGGTTTAGGCCGCATAATTGAGCCGATTGCGCACCCTCTGCGCCTAAATACAGCTCCTTTTTGTAAATCTTCATGCCCAGCGATACGCCTCCGATCGTCCTCACCTTCGGCCTTTCCGATCCCACCGGCGGCTCCGGCCTGCAAGCCGACCTGATGACCCTTGCCAGCATGGGCTGCCATGGCGTCTCCGTGCTCACGGGCTATACCGTGCGCGACTCGGCAAGCTGCGACGAAGTCACCGGACTCGACCCTGAAGTGGTCGCGACCCAGGCTCGGATGCTGCTCGAAGACATGCCGATCGCCGCGTTCAAGGTCGGCGCATGCACGCGCGCGGAAGTGGTGAGCGCGATTGCCGAGGTGGTCGCCGATTACGACGACATCCCGCTGATCCTCGCCCCCGATTTCACGCTCGACGACGAACACGTGCTCGCCGCCGACGAACTGCGCGAAGCGATCGCTGACCTGCTGGCGCCGCAAACCACCTTGCTGGTTGCCGATTCGACCACGCTGCTCGCTCTCGCCCAGCCGGACGGCGACGCCGAGGCGCCGAGCCTCGACGCGGCGATCTCGCATCTGCTGTCGCAAGGCTGCGAATACATTCTGTCGACGGAAACCGGCACGCACCGGCTCGTCAATACGCTGTTCAGCGAAGACGGCCAACTGCGCCAGGATATGTGGGACCGCGGCGCCCATCGGATTATGGGCATTACCGACACGCTCGGCGCCGCGATTGCCGCCTTGCTGGCCAACGGCCAGGACCCTGCGGAAGCCGTGCGCGAAGCGCAGGAGTATCTGTATCAGGCGATGCGCAACGCATTCCGGCCAGGCATGGGCGCATATCTGCCCGATCGCTTCTTCTGGGCCCGCAGCAGCGACGACGACACGCCGCCTGCAACCGGCAAGGATGCGACACCGGGCGAAGCACGGCATTAATTTGACGACTCGAAGCGTCTGCTGCGCGAGCAGCAGGCGCCCGGCAAGCGTTTCCACTTTAGCCGCGGCCCGACAAGCCTAATAGGCTGACGAATACAACGTGCGCGAAGCACGCGTAATACCGGACGACCTAACCCCTTGCCCCAAAACAAAAAACCCGCATTTCTGCGGGTTTTTTGTTTTGGGAAGCACGCCTCGCGACGCACTTCCCCATGTGTTTCCAACTGAGCCTCAAACGAGGCCCAAGTGAGGCTCAATCGGAAATTACATGTCCATGCCCATGCCGCCCATGCCGCCGGGCATACCGCCGCCCATCGGAGCATCTTCCTTCGGCAGTTCGCAAACAGCAGCGTCGGTGGTCAACAGCAGGCCAGCGACCGAAGCTGCGTTTTGCAGCGCCGTGCGCGTCACCTTCGTCGGGTCCACGACACCTGCGTCAACCAGGTCGACGTACTCGCCGGTTGCAGCGTTGTAGCCGTAGTTGCCCGTGCCAGCAGCAACAGCCGCCACCACGACGCTGGCTTCTTCGCCACCGTTCGTGACGATCTGGCGCAGCGGCTCTTCCATCGCGCGCAGCACGATCTTGATACCTGCGTCCTGATCGGCGTTAGCGCCCTTCAGGCCAGCGATTGCCGTACGTGCACGGATCAGTGCGACGCCGCCGCCAGCAACGATGCCTTCTTCCACAGCCGCGCGCGTTGCGTGCAGTGCGTCTTCGACACGTGCCTTCTTTTCCTTCATTTCGACTTCGGTCGCAGCACCGACCTTGATCACTGCAACACCGCCAGCCAGCTTGGCCACGCGTTCTTGCAGCTTTTCACGGTCGTAGTCCGACGTAGCTTCTTCGATTTGCGTGCGCACTTGCTTCACGCGCGCTTCGATCGTTGCACCTTCGCCAGCGCCGTCGATGATCGTCGTGTTTTCCTTGCCCACTTCGATACGCTTCGCTTGACCCAGCTCAGCCAGCGTTGCCTTTTCGAGCGTCAGGCCGGTTTCTTCAGCGATGACTTGACCGCCGGTCAGGATCGCGATGTCTTCCAGCATGGCCTTACGACGATCGCCGAAGCCCGGAGCCTTGACAGCAACCGTCTTCAGGATGCCGCGGATGTTGTTCACAACCAGCGTAGCCAGCGCTTCGCCTTCGACGTCTTCTGCGATGATCAGCAGAGGACGGCCAGCCTTGGCGACTTGTTCCAGGACCGGGAGGAGGTCGCGAATGTTCGAAACCTTCTTGTCGTGCAGCAGCACGAACGGGTTGTCGAGCACGGCAACTTGCTTGTCCGGGTTGTTGATGAAGTACGGCGACAGGTAGCCGCGGTCGAATTGCATGCCTTCAACCACGTCCAGCTCGTCTTGCAGCGACTTGCCGTCTTCAACCGTGATCACGCCTTCCTTGCCGACCTTGTCCATCGCTTCAGCGATGCGGTCACCGATCGACGAATCGCTGTTTGCCGAAATCGCGCCAACTTGAGCGATTTCCTTGTTGGTCGTGCACGGCTTGCTGATCTTGCGCAGTTCTTCGATCGCTGCGGTCACAGCCTTGTCGATACCGCGCTTCAGGTCCATCGGGTTCATGCCCGATGCAACGTACTTCATGCCTTCGCGGACGATCGACTGAGCCAGAACCGTTGCGGTCGTGGTGCCGTCACCTGCGTTGTCGCTGGTCTTGGAAGCGACTTCCTTGACCATTTGTGCGCCCATGTTCTGGAGCTTGTCTTTCAGTTCGATCTCTTTCGCGACCGAAACACCATCCTTCGTGACCGTCGGGCCGCCGAAGCTGCGTTCCAGGACAACGTTGCGACCCTTCGGGCCCAGCGTGACCTTCACAGCGTTCGCGAGGATGTTCACGCCTTCAACCATCTTGGCACGGGCGGAATCACCGAATACGACGTCTTTAGCTGCCATCTTCTAACTCCTTGAATTCTTTGGGATATGACCGGGAAAAGTAGCGACTGGCGCTTACTTTTGCACCACGGCCATGATGTCTTCTTCGCGCATCACGAGCAGTTCGTTGCCGTCGACCTTGACGGTCTGGCCTGCGTACTTGCCGAACAGGACGCGGTCACCAACTTTCACGTCGAGGGCGATTTGTGCGCCTTTGTCGTCACGCTTGCCCGGACCGACTGCCAGAATTTCGCCTTGATCCGGCTTTTCTGCTGCGGCTTCGGGGATCACGATGCCCGACGCGGTCTTGGTTTCTTGATCCAGACGTTTGACGATCACGCGATCATGCAAAGGACGAAGGTTCATACATACTCCTCTCTTGATTGAGACTGAAGAACGCTGAGAAAACCCGGCTGGCTGCGCCAACCGGCGATGTTGTTAGCACTCTCGTGCAGCGAGTGCTAATTATATGGACGGGTGGTGACAAATTCAAGAAGGGATGTCGCTTTGACAGTTGTCGAGATTCGCTTAACTTTGAACTTTGTTCACTTAAGTTTGAACTCGCAACGTACATTCAGACACGGCGATGGCACGAACTTTCCATGACAAACAATGACTTAGGATCGAAATCGCTACTCTGCAACGTTCCGCGTGCCGCACGAAACCGGACCTTTTCTGCCAACGTGCGGTCGCGAAACTTAGCGATCAACGTTCAATTCAGGGGTAAACCCTGAAAACATCATGTCCTCAGTCACGCTCTGGAAACTCGAAAAACATGATGCGGCCAGCGGCCGCCATGCTAGCGCTCTCTGAGTCCAGCGGCTCCGGGTTCAGTTGCTCGATCAATTCATCACCGAGCAATGCGATAACGACGGCGCAAAGGTACACCCTGCTGGGCTGCCTGATCAAACAGGTATAGACACAATTTGACACACGACGCACCGTACTCGGATATCACAGACGCTTTGCGCGAGTTCTTTACCGAACAACGTACATGTCTACCTAGACCATCGTCGCGAGCGGATTAAAGATCAAGCACTAAACGTCGTGACAGAGAACGCGAGCAACAAGGTGTAAAACGGTCGTTCCGAACATGTTCCTCGTCTGTAAGATAGACATCTCGATGATCCGGGTCGCCTGCGAGAACCCGAGTGAGGCAAGTGCCGCACACTCCAGCCTCGCATGACACTGGCAAATCGATGCCGTTCTCGCGTAGGACTGCGACCACCGATTTTTCTGCCGGCACCGTAAATATTCCGCCGCTGCGAGCCAGTTCAATCTCAAAACATTCAGCGTTCGGCGCCGCCACTGGAGGCGAAAAGTACTCGTAATGGATCCGCTCTTGCGTCCAACCGGCAGCCTTAGCCGCATCGACTATCCAATTGATGAAACCCGTTGGTCCACAGACATAAAGATGCGTCCCGTGGCTTTCGTGCGCAAATACCTTCTCGAGTGCTGGTCGTGGCTTGCCCGTTTCATCATCGAGATGAAAACGAACACGATCGCGAAAAGCCGATGCAGTGATATGTCCGGCAAACGCCATCCTATCTGCTGACCGGCCATAGTAATGAAAAGTAAAATCGCTGTCGCTCCGGGAAAGCACTTCCGTCATGCACAAGATAGGGGTGACACCAATTCCACCGGCGAACATGAGGTACCGTTCAGCAGACGCCAGCTGAAAATGATTCCGGGGCGCACTGATGTGAAGGATGTCGCCCTGCTCAACCAAATCATGCACTGCCATCGATCCACCGCGAGAATTGGGATCGCGCAATACGCCGATACGGTAGTGGTATCTTTCGCCCGGATGATTGCATAACGAATATTGACGGACGAGACCACCCGGAAGATGGACATCGATGTGGGAGCCAGCCGAAAACGCAGGCAGAATATCCCCGCGAGCATCGGCAAGCTCAATACTACATATATCTTTCGCCTCCACCCGCTTGCGCACAACTCGGACGGCGATTGTAGAAACTGTCTGGTTCATTGTATTTTCAGTCTGCAGACGACGCCAGCCGACCTCCGGAGAGAACCGGCCGGCAGGATTTGGTCAAGGACGTTCCCATCAGCCCAATGCGGTGAGCGGTCGCTCTACGGGATTGGGCGTCATTTCGCCGTGAATCATCTTCTCGAACATCCGGCGCCCGGTCACGCAAACCGCGTCGGCTCTAACAAGAACCTCCGAAGTCGACCGACTCTTCTGGATCATTTCCTCAATATATTCGGAGGCCATGACGTCTTCGGGTATCACGCGGTTCTTTTGATAGTCGAACAACTGCTGGGATACGCTGCGATCACTGCTCCACGACTGGCCCGCCGCGAAGAAATAGTTGGTGCTGTGACGGGTGGCAGGCGTCACGGCGTGATAAACCCGCAATGAACCCAAGAGCTCGCCCGGAGTGGCATCGGTTTTCTGCGGAAGAGAAATCTGAGTACCACCAACATGCAGGCACGGCAATAACAATTTGAGTCCCTGCACCCTGTCCACCTTGCCACTGAAATGCAGGAACCGGGAGAAGAAGTCGGGAATGTCGACGTTGCGCTGCGCATAGACACTGGATACCCAGTTCGGGCCCGTTTTGACTTCAGGAACCGTGTCCTGTGCGCCACCGCCGCTTCCGAAGCTGGGCATGTGCAGGTATCCGACATGCGTCAGATCAAACAGGTTGTCATGCAAAAGCATGTACCGACCCGCGACAAGGTTATAACCACCGCTAACGATCAGATGATCGCCATCGCCAAGACCGAGTTCATCCTCGCTCGGGATCAGGCTTTCGTCCGCCAGTGCTGGATCACCCATCCAGATCCAAAGCCACCGCCACTGCTCAACAATGGGATAGGAGCGGACCCGGCAGGCTGCCGGTACAGCGGACTGGCTCGGGATAGCGGCGCAACTGCCATCGGGCCGAAAAGTGATGCCGTGATAACCGCACTGAATGTTGTCACCGGAGACGCGGCTTCTGCCCAGCGGAAAGCCGCGATGTGGGCAACGCCCTTCAAGAGCGACAGGCTTGCCGCTCTCCGTGCGGTAAAGCGCGACAGGCTCGTCGAGAATCCAGCGCTCCATCGGCTCTCGCGTCACCTCCTCAGACCATGCCGCTATGTACCATTGGTTTCTGGCTGCAAATAGACCATCGGGCAGTGGATACATTTGAGTCCGTCTCCTGACTAATTAGTTTGTTCCGGTTGCGCCGCGCGGCGACCACGTACAGAAGACAGTTGCTCACAGAGTCGGGGGCTTCCGCGTCGCAACCGAGCCGTGCAGGTAACGTTGCCAATTGCCTCTCAAGCCTGCTGCAACTGTCGACCGCCCATATGGTCCGTGTTTAAGACACACAAGGGAAATCGTCAGTAGCGATTGCAGCTATAGCGCCGACTTATGCGAGCGACACGCTGTTGTTCCGGAAGGAGGCTGGACACTACCTGTAATGGACCCTACAGCCACAGTGTGAAAATCAGACGGGCAGGAGAAGTGAGCGGCTTGGGCTCGCAACGATGAAACATATAACGCCGGCGACCCGAATCCCTGAATCGCATGTGGGTGCCGCGTAGGCAGACACACCCAAAAGTCACTCGTATTCCAGCCGTTGGCGCCCTGCCTGCAGTTCTTGTGCGGCCGATTGAAGAACCGCCCGGAACCACCGATGCCCCGCATCGTGGTCGTTCCTCGGATGCCAGTAGACGTGCTCTTCGAAATCAGGAACTTCAAACGGAAGAGGTAGTGTCCGCACACGCTGCGCACCGCGCATGGCGATCAACTTTTCAGGCGCCGTCGCGATCACTCCAGTTTGGGCAACGGCGTCGAGTGTCAACTGAAAATTTGGGAACCATGCCCTCACCCGCGGCTGCTTCGGTTGTCGACGCAACGCCTGCTCGCTAATAGACACTGTTTGGCCCGCAAAGCGGGTTTCAACGTAGGGGAGTTCGCAAAGCTCGTCGAAACTTATGGTGTTGCCTACGGCGCTGTTGTCATTCGCGACCGCAAGCACCAATCGATCCGAAAACAGGTCCGCCGAGGACAGCGGTCCATTGAGATTGACTGGTTCCATCAGCAACCGCTGGGGGATGGCAATTGCGATGTCGATTTGACCGTCCACAAGCCGCGCGAACGTATCGGAGAATAGATCATCGAACTGAACGCTGACCTGTGGGGCAACCTTACCCAGGTATCTGATAACGGGGATTGCTAGAAGATCGCTGCAGTAAGTGGACGCGCACACGCGGAAAATCCGCTGCGCCTTCGCCGGGTCGAAATCCTCAGCACCGTTGGTAAGCGTCCGAATTTCGAACAGAATGTTTTTGACCGGCTGTGCAAGTGTACGTGCACGCGGCGTCAATTCGAGCCGTCGCCCCACCTTTTCCAGCAATGGGTCCGAAAAATGCCAACGCAGTTTCTGAAGCGCAGCACTCATGCCCGGTTGCGAAATGTTCATGCGTTCAGCGGCGCGCGTAACATTTTTCTCGCTGAGCAGGGCGTCGAGCGCGAGCAGAAGATTCAGATCGAGACCCCCAAGGTGCACACCTGTCTCCAGTCAGATTAGCTTTTCATTGTGCGCTGCATGTCAATTGAACAAAATATAGCAAGCTACGCAGAGTCCACGGCCTTCGCTGCGAGAGGCGCCGTACGAACTGCCGGAAGCATATGCTCGCAATTCGCCCGCAGAAAAACTTTACGACTGTCTCTCCTGCCTCACAAATTCGACCAACCGCTGCAGCGCACCGATTGCCAAATCCAGCGAAATTCCATCCGACAGTATGCCGTTCACGACTTTGCCGCCAATGCCCCCCAGAGCAACTGGGGGCATGATGATCTGACGAGACAGCGTGGAGGCAAATAACTGCTGAAGATGGACGTGCGCCCGCACCCCTCCATACAGGCTGGGAGAGGCAGTAATACACACTACCGGCTTGTCCTTCAATACCGACTCATAAGCCGGCCGGGATGCCCAATCAATGGCGTTTTTCAGTACCGCCGGCAAACCATGGTTGTATTCAGGCGTGACGACAAGCAACCCGTCACACTCGCGAATCCTCTCCTTGAATGCCGTGACTGCCACCGGCCGCGTCTGTTCATCATCCAGATCCTGGTTGTAAAACGGCAAAGAACTAATTGCTGCCCGCTCCACGCGCACGTTATCAGACACATGGTCAATCAGCGTCCGCAGTACGGCCGTGGAGTAAGACTGCGCTCGCAGGCTGCCGCAAACTGCCAGCAAAGAGACATGAGGGTTCGTGTTCATCAGGTGAAGACTCCTCTTTTTTGCTAAAAATTTGTTCACTATGCGCGAAGTACCATGACAGGCGTCGAGTGCAAAAATATCAACTATCTCCGTTTCCAAAATGAATGGAGTCCGAAATTGTCAATCAGCGCGCCGTCCGTAACGTAACAAACTCTTCAGCAAGCGTCGGATGCACACCAAGCGTCGCGTCAAAGTCAGCCTTCCGCGCCCCTACCTTGAGAGCAATTGCCAGCCCCTGAATGATCTCCGCGGCGTCGGCCCCCACAATATGAGCCCCAAGCACCCTGTCCGTCTTTCCATCCACGACGAGCTTCACAAGGGCGCGCTCTTCGCGCAATGAAAGCGCTGCCCGCATTGGGCGGAAACTGCTCCCGTATATCTTGACGTCGTCAAACTGCGCTCTCGCTTGCTCTTCGCTAAGCCCGACAGAGGCCGCTTGTGGTTGGCTGAATACAGCAAATGGGACGTTGTTATGCGAGATCGCGCGAGATTGCTCCCCGAACACTGTATCCGCAAACGCATGCCCCTCATGAATCGCGACCGGGGTCAGCTTGAGCCGATTGGTGACATCGCCCACGGCATAGACATGCGGGTTGGTCGTGCGAGAGAATTCGTTCACCTTGATCGCACCGTCTCCGTCAACGCCGACTCCAACCGTATCCAGGCGTAGCCCGCTAGTGGCACAGTGACGGCCGGTGGCAACCATCACCGCATCTACCTCGCACACCGATCCATTCGACAGATGAACGGACAGCGCGTCTCGTGCGCGTTCCACCGCCGTCACGTCGACACCAAGACGAAGGTCGACACCGGTACGTGCTATTTCGTCCGCGAGGTGGAAACGGAGTTCGTCGTCGAACCCACGAAGAATCTGGCTCCCACGATGCAGTTGAACCACCTGCGTACCCAGGCCATTGAAGATGCCTGCAAACTCACATGCGATGTAGCCTCCCCCGACAATCGCCACGCGGCGCGGCGCGTCCCGCAAGTTGAATACTTCGTCTGAGGTCACCGTGAACTCTGCTCCGGGCACGTCAAGCCGTGCGGGCGTCGCACCCGTTGCGAGAAGAATGACCTTCGCAGTAATCACCTCGCCATTCAGGCGGATCCGATGCGGCCCATCCAATTCCGCACGGCCACTGAAAACCGCAACCCCAGACTTATCGAGCAAGCTGCGGTAGACGCCTTCGAGTCGGTCTATTTCCTTGTCCCTCGCCGCGACCATGGCAGCCCAGTCATGAACGTATGATCCGAGCGTCCAGCCATACCCTCTCGAATCCTCAAAGGCGCTCCTGAACTGTGATGCGTACATCATGAGTTTCTTGGGCACACAACCACGAATCACACATGTTCCGCCAAGCCGGAAAGCTTCTGCGATGCCAACCCTCGCCCCATACCCTGCCGCCACGCGACTCGCGCGGACGCCGCCTGAACCACCGCCAATGACAAAAAGATCGAAATCGTAAGTCTGCATGCGCTTGCTCTCTGTATGCGTGAATGGCTCAAATCACGAAGTTGGGCCACCGGGCCCTTCCTCTTCCAAACCCAATCGACTTCATAACATGGACTTTCACCCGGCAACGTATCGTCGCTCCCAACATGATGGGCATGCGTATTCCTACATTCAAGTTGATGATTTGAATCCGGTTCATTCAAGCCATGAATGGCGATGGCACACCATGCTGCTGTTCATCGCGAAAATCTGAGCTCATATCAGCGGCCAACCAACTTGTGTTCTTGTGTTCCCTCCCCCTTATAGATTGAGAGGAAAGGTGAACTCAATCCAGGCCCGATCGCCCTTCGGCCGATTCCTGACGTCGAACTCGTGTTGCCATTTAAAAACGATCCCGGAATCACGTGTGAAATTGAGCCGGATCTGCGGACCGATAGCGTATGCTCTTCCGCGAAACCCATTCCCGCCCACTGGCGCGCCGTTTTGGGTGTCATTGGTCACTTGTTGCAGGACGTAGCCCTGCACCCCAAGTTGAAGCTTCGGCAGGACCGAGTACCCAGCAACCCAGTCCAAGACGACCAGATTCCCCGAGTGGTAACCGTCTGCGTGATTGGGCGAATTGATTTCATAGCCAAGTGTCGCCGAGAACTCAGAACGTGGGAACGGAACGGCTGTCACCTTCAGGGCAGGAATGAACGCATAGGTATTCGATCCCGTGTTGACCAAGCGCGATGCCGAATACGAACCTATCGGCAACACGAAATCCAGTGCGAGCAAACCAAAGAAAGTCTTATCCGGGTTGGAGTATCCAATATTCAGACTGTGAATCGTCAGATCCCCGAAGCCCCATCGGTTGGCACTTCCAAAGGGCAGAGTCGTCCCAGCATGAACGATAGGCAGGGCGAACCCGGATGTGAAAGTAACCGGCCCTAACGTTTCTCCCCATGTGTGCAATACGCGCGGCGCCATTGCGAATACATTAACCTTGAAACCCGGGATAGCGCTTCCGCCGTTCTGGCCGACAAACCGGCTCGCTGTATAGAACGTCGAGTAATCGTAGAACTGCGTTGTGCCTGGGGCGGGCACAATGGCATTCAAAACGGTATCGATCCCAATAGGATAGCTCTGCAGTCCATTTTCGGTGGCGTAGGCCTTTCCGGAAAGGCCAAGCACCCCGAACAGAACCGCTGCCTCCAGACTTTTTCTCCAACGCATAATCGTCTCCAAATATATATAGTCATTTTTAATCCGATCTTTCATACTCGTTCTTTCTTATATTTATAAGTAATGCAAAGTTTTTTCCGTTCTCCTTCTCCTAATCTGTGACTGCCTGATTGCCCCGCGCGCGCGCCCGACACCACCGGCATATCCGTTAATTGCGTAGCCGGGATCGCGACGTTGACGTTATCCGAATCGCGCTGTAGCTCTTGATGCCCCGAGCGGTCGGCACGTTCTCCAATATTTCGTCCTCGCCTTCGTCAAAACAGTGAGGTCAAAATTCTTCGAATCTCAGGCGGTGCGCATTGCCGGTCGTTCCGGGCCCGGCGGGAATAGGCGCCACGCCCCGTCCTGATGACGAAAAAAGAACAGTGCGATCGGGCCTGCGGCTCTCATTGTCTCGACGCATACATAGCATTCGCGTCTGGATCGTCTGTTCCGGAATTCCGTAACCCGAACACCCTTCGCAGGATCAGGAGCTAGCCAGTGCTCCACCATCACGCGTAGCGACCTTTCCGTACCAGACATCAACTTCTCCTTCCCTTCACCTGGTGCCACGATCCTGTGTCCGCAGGCGTGACACAACCATGGCAACGCTAGTCGCATTTACCCGCTCAACTACGGTCTCCCAACCCGGGATACCGGCCCGTCTCACGTGTCCAAGATCGCAACCGCCCGGGTCCAGCCTGCCGATGCTGCGCGGATCTTGAACGGAAAGCAGGCGATCGTGAATCCGTCGGAGGGAAGTACCTCGAGGTTATGCAGCTTTTCTAGATGGCAGTAGCCCACCTGCCGACCCGCCTTGTGCCCCTCCCATATCAGCGAGGGATCACCGGTCTCGGCGAATTTCGTCTTTGTGTGCACAAACGGGGCGTCCCAGCTCCATCCGTCCGTGCCTGTGACTCTTACCCCGCGTTCAAGCAGGTAAAGGGTAGCTGCCGCGCCCATGCCGCAGCCGGCACTCACGTAATCGTCGGCACCGTATCGCTTTCCTGCCGACGTATTGATCACCGCAATTTCGAGCGGCTTCAGTTCATGGCCAATCCGGTCCAACTCCGCCTCGACGTCCTTGGGCTGGACGACGTATCCATCGGGAAAATGGCGGAAGTCTAGCTTCACGCCCGGCTGAAAGCACCAATCGAGTGGAACCTCGTCGATCGTGATAGCGCGCTTACCACCGTCCATCGTCGACGCAAAATGATAAGGCGCATCGAGGTGCGTACCGTTATGCGTGATGAGCTCGACGCGCTCGATAGCCCACGCCTCTTCGTCCGGCAGGTCCTCTGGCCGCAGGCCCGGAAAGAAGTTGACGAGTTCAGGAAGTGACCTCGTATGATCGACGTAGTCGATTTTCGGCCGATAGACTGGCGGATCGGAGACAACATCGTTTTCCAAATAGATCGACAGGTCAACGAACGTGCGACTCATTTCCGTACTCCCATTGCGCCGATTTCCGCGAACGTTTCGCTGACCCAGTCGGCGATGTAATCCCGCGTATTGCTCATGTTGTCCGCGCTGACGTGCTCAACACCCCCTTCTTTGGCCGTGAAGAACTTCAGTTCACGCTTCGGACTATTGACCGCGCCATCGTATTGCGCATGCGCGTACTCCAGAGGAATCTGACGATCTTTGGCGCCGTGCGTAACCAGAAACGGCACCGTAATCCGGTCAATGACATTTTCAAGCGTAATTCGCGGAGCAAATGCCATAAACTCGTCCAGACTCCCCTTGCCCCAAACCCATTGAACGTGCTCCCAGTAATGGGGCACTGGGCGATCGCCCTCCCGCGCCAAACGACGTTTCTGCAGCTCGCCCCAATTGAAATTCGCACCCCACGCAACGCAAAGCCGGTAGCGCTTCTCGAACGCCGCCACCCGCGGAGCGTAGTAGCCGCCAAGAGACCAGGCGCAAACACCCAGCATGTCAGAGTCGACATCACGCCGTGTCTGAAGGTAGTCTGCCACCGCACTTCCCCAGATCTCGCTTTCCACGACGGCGTGCAGTCCGCGCAGACGCAATGCCTCACCCACACCGGGCTGGTCAACCATCAGGGTCGAAACACCGCGGCGAGCCAACGCCTGCGCGATCCCTGATCCGTAGATCATTTCCTTTGTGCTGTCCAAGCCGTTAAAGTGAGCGATGCACGGTGCCGGCGTTCCATCTTTACGATCAGCCCGAACGAACAGACCTGCGAGCACCGTGCCCTGGTACGGAATTTCAACACGCTCGCAGTTTTCTTCGTGTAACTCGGTAAAACGCGAAAAACTCTCCAACATCTTTGAATAGGCGATTTTCCGCGGCGCATAGTCTCGATTCTGCATACGCTCCGCTGTCAGATAATACGTTGCTGCCCTCCCGAGCTTGGCCCCGGCGCTTAATCGCCGCCCACGTGCTTCGTCGTCTTCCGCGAGCTCCACGAGACGCTCCGCCTGGTCACACCAGGCCTTGAAAAAAGACTCCGTCCCTTCGCTATCCGGAAGCAGTGACGCCTCCACGAGTTGCCGGCAAATTACGTCGACTTCACCGATGTTTCCACCCATCCCCAATGCAAGGTTGGCGGACAGATTCCAGACATAGTTCTTGGGAAAATATTCGAGCATTTCATTCCTCTCTATCAGGGCCATGGTGTGTTTCACCATGCGCGCCAAGTGTTTCAATGGGCCGAGCTTTCGGGCTCCCTTAGAACGCCGTCTTGCCACGCCCTTTCAAGCCGAGCATTTCACGAGCTTCATCAGGCGTCGCAACGTCAAGGGATAGCTCCTCCAGAATTCGCCGTATCTTGCGGACCTGCTCTGCATTCGACGTCGCCAACTGGCCGCGGCCGAGATACAGACTGTCCTCCAGACCAACCCGGACATTCCCGCCGAGAATGGCCCCGAGCGTGACAAGCGGCATCTGGTGCCGCCCCGCGCCCAGGATCGAAAAGCGGTAGTTCTGACGACCAAAAAGACGATCGGCCGTTGTGCGCATGACGGTCAGATTCTCTGGATCCGGACCCATGCCGCCCAGCACCCCATAGATCGACTGTATGAAAAGTGGAGGCTTTACAAGCCCCTCATCCACGAAGTGCGCGAGGTTATAGAGGTGGCCGAGGTCGTAACACTCAAACTCAAACCGGGTCCCACACCCTTCGCCCAGTTCGCGGAGAATGTGACCGATGTCCCGGAATGTGTTCCGGAAAATGATGTCCTCGGTTCCTTCGACATAGGGACGCTCCCATTCGAAGCGCCATTGCTTTATCTTCCGCGCGACTGGATGAATCGAGAAATTCATCGAACCCATATTCAAGGAACACATTTCCGGCTTTGCAAGAAGTGGGTACGCAAGCCGATCCTGCAGCGTCATGCTTGTGCTGCCTCCCGTGGTGATGTTGATTACCGCATCCGTCTGCTCAGCAATGCGCGGAACGAACGCCGAGAACACAGCAGGGTCAGCAGTCGGTCGGCCGTCGATCGGGTCACGGGCGTGCAGATGCAGGATGGCGGCTCCTGCTTCCGCTGCCTCTATAGCCTGCGCGGCGATCTGATCGGGGGTCAGCGGAAGATGCTCAGACATAGACGGCGTGTGAAGCGCGCCCGTCACCGCACAGCTAATAATTACCTTGTTCACTCAACTCCTCCAGATTCAATTTCGCGGCATTGCATGGGAATTCGGATGCCATCAGTTGCCATCCTGCCCCGTTGAAAATCCTTGTATGCGCAGCCCCCAGGACGCACGAAAGCGAACTCTCCGGACGTCCCTTGGGTTCTGGAATTGCGCTAGATCGATGCTGTCGTTCCCGCCGGTGAGATGAGAGAGGCACGAACGCGCTGCGATTCTCCGCGCTGGCGTTTCAGCGGACGGAGATGCCCGCGGTCCACCGTCTGCGAGTTCGGGTCGGGTCGCGCTCAGCCAACATTGACGTCTCCTTGACAGAATCGTCTGTCGATTCCTTTTTTACTGTCTCGTGTGCAGCATCCGACACCCTCGCGAAATGCCTGCGGCGGACTACAGCGTCGCCCGGACTTCTGGCATGACCGGCACACGGTTCATGTGTGCAATCATCGAATGCGAATTGGTTTTTCTCAACTTGATTATTTGAATCTCACACATTCACCCGATGAATGTATAAGTCGCTGAACTCCACCATGATGAAATCAACGGTAGCTGGCCGCTCCTGCCTACAGTCCACCCGCATGTCGGAGCGAACAGCGACCGACCCTGGAAGACACCTGGGCGTTGCTGTGCGCTCTATCCCAGGCCAACAGCACTAGATAGCCGAGCGTTCGATTTGTATCTGAAGGTGGTGCGTTGTCTGGCATCAACGACGAAGGCGCCGTAGGAGGCTCCAACGCGATCCCTATGGTTGAAGAGCAAACGCTCGACCAAGCGTTTTATCGCGCTCACAAACCTATAGTTGCGGGCTCCGTAGGCGGTCACCTTAAAAACCACTACTAGCCAGTAGTGTCCGGAAAGTGCCTATCCATCGGATAGTTCATCTTCTTTCACGACTGCGACAAACATTCACGCCGTGAATTGGTCGCATTTAAACAATCAAGTTGAGAAACGCCTTCTCGTGACGGATCATTCAGGTACCCGTTCGAAAACAGGCGACGACCGCAAGCCGGTACCGATGCCATAGGAGACAGCAACAATGAATCCCACATTCCGTCCTCTGGATCGTATGCCTCAACGCGATCGGGGAACGACGTCACCGTTCTCCTGAAATTTTCGCGCCCGGCAGCGCTGAGACTATTTCCGTTAGTCCTCTGAGAGCACATTTCTTTCAGTTATTCTAAAGGTTCCATATGCCGATTATTGGTATCAAGTCGCTCGTTTACGGTGTTGAGGATGTCGCACTCAGCACGCGATTCTTCAGTGATTTTGGACTTCCCCTGATTGCAGGTGATGACCAAAATTCGACCTTCCAACTTGAAGAGGGATCGTCAGTCGTCATCCGTCAACTTGCAGACCCTCTTCTGCCGGATTCCGCACTGATCGGTCCGGGCGTTCGCGAAGTGGTATGGGGCGTAGACTCAGCTGACGAGCTCGACGCGCTTGTTGCCGACCTTTCGCGGGACCGCGATGTCACTACCACGCGGGACGGTGTGGCTCACTTCCTGAGCGACTGCGGTCTTCCCCTTGGGCTCCAGGTCTTCGACAGAAAATCCGTTGTCTACGCGCCTGACGCTGTAAATGCTCCCGGCGTCGTGCGGCGGCTCAATACCCACAGAAAATGGCGAACGCGAGCGCGCCCAAAAGTAATCCAGCACGTTGTCTTTGCCGTGAAGGACTTCAGGAAGTCGTTCGAGTTCTTCCGCGATCGTCTGCATTTCCGGCTCTCGGACTATCAGCATCACTTTGGTATCTATTGCCGTGCCGAAGGCAACAACTGTCACCACAACCTCTTCCTGCTCAACGCCAACCTGCCGCAGCTTGGCATGGACGGAAAGCCAAAGTTCGACCATGCCAACTTCGGCGTCGAAGATATCGACGAGATCATGACGGGGGCCAACTATATGGAACGGAAGGGATGGGCGAAGTCCGAGTGGGGACTGGGCAGACACCGCATCGATTCGGCTCTCTTCTACTACTTCCCTTGTCCTGCCGGTGGAGAGGCGGAGTACGGAGCGGACGGTGACTACATCGACGACAACTGGATCCCCCGCGAATGGCCGGTGCCACTGTTTGCATTCGCACACTACGTTCATAACCTGCCTGCGTGGCTCCAGGAACGGCCCGCCTGGGAATTTCGTTATCTGGAAGACGGGATCCTTGAGGGAGACTGATCTCCCAGTTCCAGCATACCAACCTTAATGCAATAAACGACAGCTAACAGGAGGATAACCATGCCCACGATTCGAAGGGTGCTCATCGTCGGTGCGGGAATCGGTGGCCTAACCGCAGCGATAGCATTGCGCCGCAACGGCATCAATGTCGAGATGGTCGAACAAAACCCCAACTGGTCCGTCTACGGCGTAGGCATTATCCAACCCAACAACATGCTCCGCGCGCTGGATTGCATTGGTCTGGCTCAGCAATGTGCTGAGGATGGTGCAGGATTTCCGGGATGGCGCATACATGACAAGGATGGGAATCACCTGATGGACGCGCCGTCAACCTGTGCCGCGGCGCCTGCCTATCCGGAGAACAATGGCATCACCAGACCCCGTCTGCAGAAGATCCTTTCCGATGCAGCACTGTCAGCCGGCGCAACGGTAAGCCTCGGAACCACTATCGATGCGATCCACGATGAAGGTAACGCGGTGCGCGTGACGTTTCCTGACGGAACCTCAAGCAGCTACGATCTGGTGATTGGAGCAGACGGTATCTATTCGAAGGTTCGGGAGTTGCTCTTTGGCGATAAATATCGTCCGCTTTATATCGGGCAGGCGGTATGGCGCTACAACCTGCCCCGCCTTCCCAGCGTGACATGGGGAGAAATGTTCTTTGGCCCCGATAGCAAGGTCGGCCTCGTTCCAATGGCGGAGAAAGAAATGTATATGCTTCTCGTGTCCTCGGAGCCAGGCAATCCCTGGATGGACCGCGCTCAACTCGCAGACAACATGCGCCAGCGCCTGTCAGCATACACCGGACCCGTCGCGCAACTGCGCGAGAGGATTACAGACTCAGCCGCGGTCGTCTACAAGCCCATGGAAACCCTCCTGATGCCAGATCCATGGTACCGCGGCCGCACCATTTTGATTGGCGATGCCGCGCATGCAGCAACACCGCATCTCGCCCAGGGTGCGGCAATGGCTATCGAAGATGCCGTATTGCTCGGTGAGCTATTGGGACGCGATTCAGGTTTGCAGGAAGTTCTGGACGAATTCATGCGTCGCCGGTTTGAGCGTGTGCGCTTCGTTTTCGACTCCTGCAACCAGATCTCGACATGGGAGAAGCAGGAGTGGCTAGGAGAGAACGACCCCAATGCCAAACCTGGCGAACTACTTCACAGCGCAATCCTTGAGCTGATGAACGACTACTAAACCAGCCGACAGTCCGGAGGCTAGCAGTAGTATTCGCCACCCCTCGGACTTCGATACTGTTCTTGCATGGAGACTCTAGATGACGCAAATCACCCTTCATTTCGCGCCGAATACCTGCGCGCGAGTGACCATGATCGCTCTCGAGGAGATTGGTCACCCCTACGAAACCGAACTCGTCTCGTTCGTCAGAGGGGACCACCTGTCTGAGGGTTACCGTGTGCTCAATCCAAAGGGCAAGGTTCCCCTTCTCGTCGTCGACGGAAAACCGCTCACCGAGAACGTTGCAATATTGACATGGCTAGCTCAACGATTTCCGAACTCAAACCTGCTGCCCAGATGCACCGACGCCTTCGCTTACGCACAGGCTCTGGCTGATCTGTGCTTCTGCGCGTCCGGGCTGCATCCCATCGTCACTCGGCTGCGCATTCCCCAGTATTTTTGCGATACTCCTGATGCTGCTCCGCGTGTATTCGCAATGGCGGAAGATGCAATGCGTCCCAACTTCGAACTGATCGACTCGCGTCTGTCGAAGAACGAATGGTGGTATGGCGATACGTGGTCCATCGTTGATGCTTACATCAACTGGGTCTGGTTTCGCGTCGCTGGGACAGACTTCGACACATCGCCGTACACTCACTTCGCCCGGCACAACGAGAAACTCGCCAGACGGCCTTCCGTTCAACGTACCGTCGAGAAGCATGAACACGCAGCCGATTGGCTGGCAAGCCAAGGGCTTGAGGTCAGGTTCAGCGGCGCCGGAGCCTTCCAGATCAAACATTCGACCAGCGGCGCAGCTTCGCCCTGAGACACCCACGATCTGCCAGAGAGCACGAAGGGCGGTAACAGCCTGTACAGGTTCGCCCCCAAGCTAATGCCGTCATTCACAGTAAGGACGGGCCGTGAATCGCCGGAACATCCGCTTTGTAGAGACCGCGACGAGCCGTGCTAACGCGAACTTTCCCATTCTTTAAACAGGATGTCGCGGCCTGTGGACTGGAGATGCGGCCACATTCGGTGTCCTGCTTGCAACGCACAGTGCGAATGAGAAGCGGCCTACCCGTCGCTAACGAGCGGTCGGTGCCTGAGCCTTGCGTCCCCCGCCTCTTACCTTGCCGGACGACGTCGTCGATCCGAAGGATTGCGCCACGCGCGTGAGTAGCCCCCTGAACCACGAGATGGCCGGATCCCGCTCCTGATATTTATGCCACTGCACCATCTCGACAATTTGCGGTGTAGGTACCGGGCACGGGAGTACGCGCATTGGATAAATTTCCGCCATCGCGTGGGCCAGTCTCGTCTGGATCGTCGCTACTCGGTTCGTGCCCACAATCAACCTCGGCAGCACGGCAAAGCTCGGCGCCACGAGCTCTCTTCTCCGCACAAAGCCGTGTCTCACCATGAAATCCTCTTCCGCCGACACCAATTCGCCAGAACCCCACTGGACCGCAACGTGTCCCATCGACATGTATTTTTGGCGGGACAATCTCGAAGCGATTTCCTGGTTCCCGTTCCACACTATGCACACGAATGTTTCCGCGAAGAGATTTTCCGATGGGTGGCTCTTCGAAGCGAAGAAGTCCGGTGCGAGTAACAGTTCGATTTCCCCGCGATCGAGATTCTCATGAGATTGCGTACTGATCAGACGCAGATCGAATTGCATGTTCGGCGCCTCCCTCCACGCTATCTGCAGAACGTCCGCAAGAAAGACATTGATCATGTAGTCAGAGGCCTCGATCGTCATTTTTCTGGTTGACGTGGACGGATCGAAACTCGGGCGCGTTGTCGTAATCGCCTGTACTTGCAGAAGGACATCACGTACCGGCTTTACAAGGCTCTCCCCCATTGGCGTCAACACCATGTTTTTTCCGACCTGCTGCACGAGATCGTCGTCGAAATACTTCCTTAACCGCGCAAGCGCGTTGCTCATCGCCGGCTGACTCAGAAATACGCGGTCAGCTGCACGCCCCACGCTTCGCTCGGCGAGTATCGCATCCAAGACGACCAGTTGATTCAAATCCAGTCGATTAAATCGCAATTGCAGTACCCTCCTCCAGGCTAACACCAGTATAGCGAGTGTAAACTCCCATGACTCGCATTACTTCGATGAACGGCATGACTGGAGGACTTCACGAAGACCTTGAAATAAAAAATGGTGCTCGTCGGTGATTACCCCGGCCTGCAGGATTTTCAACAGCGACTGTCGGAGTTCATGGAGAAAAGGTACAACCGGAGCCTTTGACATTCCACTCAGCGCTGGCGTATGCGTTTGACCCCGATGCGGGCGTCAATATGTATGCTGGGGGAAGAAGTCGTGGCACTCTAACTGCCTCGACGATCTAGGGCACATGACCTGATCATTCATCGTCGCGCGGGATGTCAAATCGCGGAATGTTCGACTACATCTATCAATCGCGCGACACAGCAGGTAGCGTTCATCGCACCACCCTACTCGATCACCCGAATAGCGTTGGCATCGCTCCGACAGGACCCTCGTTACAAGGCCGGCGATTTGTCCCACATGGTCACGAGGGCCCTGTCACATTGCCGGATCTGTCGCGTAAGATCGTGTGATGAAGAATGCTAAATCGCTTTATCACGGCCACCGCTTTCCGGCTGCCGTCATCGGTTGCGCTGTACGCTGGCATTGATATGACTTTGCGTGTCAATCGCGACATTGAAGAGTTGCTCTTTGAACGCGGGGTGATCGTCAGCTACGAAACGATCCGGCGTTGGGCCGACAAGTTCGGCGCGGGGTTCGCGCATCGCGTCAAGGCTGCGCGTCGCAAGCCAGGCTCGACCTGGCACCTCGACGAAATGTTCGTGACACTTTGCGGCGAGCCCTATCTGCTGTGACGAGCAGTCGATCAGCGCGGCGTAGAGCTCGATATCCTGCTGCAGAAACGCCGGGACAAGGCGGCAGCCAAGCGGTTTTTCAAGCGCGTTCTTGCCGCTTGTCCCGAGGCACCGCGCAAGATCGTGACCGACCAGCTGCGCAGCTATCCTGCGGCAAAGGCCCAGATCCCAGAACTGATCAACGTCAAGCACGTCTTCGTCAAAGCCAGTGCCCGGGTTAACAACCGCGCTGAAAACAGCCAGCAGCCTACACGTGAACGCGAGCGCCGCTTGCGTGGTTTTCGTGATCCCAAACGCACGCAAGCTTTTCTGTCGAGCTTCGGACCGATCCGGCAACATTTCGCGCTAAAGCGCCATCTACTGCGTGCGCCGCTCTACCGAAAACAACTCGGCGAACGCTTTGCCATGTGGCATCGTTTCACTGAGCTTAGCCAAAATCCGTCTGGTTTTTGAGGAAAAATCAGTCTACCGAACTACTGCGACTCCAACACTTTAATGTGACAACGCCCTTGAGAGTAGGATGCCGAATCCCATTTACCTTTTGTGAATCAGCGTATCCGCCCCCCCTTGCCGCCTGAATGGCCCTTTCCGCCTAGTCGCGATGTCGCTGGTCGCACCTTTGGGCACCTTGTCGCGCTTCAATATCGCGGCGCCGATGTGTGGCTCTGGAGGTGCCGTTGCGGCGGCCACGTGACTGCCGAGTTGGAGGCGGTAGAAGGCGGCAGAACGCGTGATTGTGGCTGCCGTGAGCAGCGTCGTGTGTGGCGGTCCCGTCCAGGCTCACCTGCGCTGCGAGGCGGTGAGGTGTTTGGCCAACTGACGACCGATCGGTACGCTGGCGATGGTTTGTGGGTTTGCAGGTGCGACTGCGGTGGTGAGGCAACATTCAGCGCCGGGCGCCTGCGACTGGGCAAGGCGCGTTCGTGCGGCCGCTGCTTCGGCGCTTCGACCGACTGACCGGCACAGTCTGTTCGACTTGGTCATGGCATGCGCGGCGTGTTTGTCCGACGCTCCACACGATGTGTGGTGGCTCGGAAGCGTGAACGACGTTCTTTGGAAGCTGTCGTCGGTGTTTAGGAATTAACCCCGGGCATGTCAACTTTATCTCGACGTTCCCAATACGACCCACAACGGCCCGTCAGCAGACTGCTCGTGAACGGCTGTAGCTCTGCCTTTTGCGGACGTTGCGCTTTCTCGCAGTTGCGGCGTTCGGCGATTCCGATTCTGAAATGATGGTAGCAATAATCAAATCACGTCTCGTTCGAAACTCCCAAAGGCTGATTGCTCAAGTGCTTCCCATGCGAAGATCTGTCCGACGGTGATACGCTTTTCGTCCGAGCAGGTCGAAAGAAACAGTCCATACCCTTCGTCTACGAACTCGTCAGAAAGCTTTTTGATTGGGTCCGCGTAGTGAAACTGATGCACGTTCCATTTCAACTGCTCGCGGGAAAAATCCGTTTTGTGCAGCGCGCACAAGTGTGCGAGGAGTAACTGGTGATAACCAAACTCTACGTGCGCGAACAGGAGGCCGCTTTTTTTGTGATACAGAAAGTGGCCGGCTGAACCCGACCGAACGTCGTCCAATGCGTCGGCAAGCTGCTCTGCGAATCCAAAGCGGGCATGCCTCCAAAGATAGCGATCCAAACCTGCAGCAATGTCGGGTCGCGGCAGTTCCGTGAAAACTAACAGAAGCAGACGTGTGATCTCCGCAGAATCTTCTGTTCCGTATCGCATATAACCTTTGCGAAAGGTGGTGCGTAGTCTTCAGTCTACCGCATACCGGCGGTTGCGTTTGGGCAGGGCCTTGGCTCCGTTTCCTTCACAGCGGGGAACACGCATCGGGGATTCTTACTTTAATTCTGGTGGGCGGATGCCGACTTCGCGCCGAAGAAATTCCGATCGCCTTTCCCGGGGAGCGCACTTAATCGCCTGACAATCGTTGACGGGCAACTTCTTATCCTGGCAAACCACGTTGTCCTCCGCCTGCCGGATTAGAACCCGGATTCCAACAGGACACCCGTCCAGCGCCGTATGATCGAGACACAAAAAATACGGGGGCCAAGATGAGCGATGCGCAAAGCATCACGTTTGAAGCGGTGCAACTCAATGACCGATCGGGGTATTTCGTGCGAGCTACGTGGCCTGACGGTTACGAACAGCAGATCACTGGCTTCACCGACGATGCCGAGGCCCGCGAGTGGATAGCCAACGATAGCCGGGGTTGGCTAGACTGGATGCCGCACCGTCCACAGCTTGGCACCTAACACCGGCTGATCCGCGCATGCTAGCAACGCCCGGCTATCGCCGAGTGCGCGGGGGAGCCGGACGAAAAAAAACCGATCCCATAAAGGATCGGCTTGGAAAGGTCCTGGTATTTCCGAGGGGAAAACGCTGCCAGAACCTGAGAGAGCGGCCGGAATGTACTCCAGGCAAATCAGATGCAGCCGACTGTTTCGGCTCTTGGTCTAATCGTTAACGACAGCGTCGCGGTTTCCTGAAGTGCTGCCGATTAGCTGAGTTATAGGGCGCGTCGCCCGCCGGTTCGTTAGCGGACGGTCGCAAGTCTTTGTCGATTGACTGAAGCTGGCTGGACCTGGCTGGACCTGGTCCGACGGCGAACTTCCGTAGGCGGTAGAGTCGAGATGTGGCGCGGTAGCGGTAGGCTCGGTTTGTCTGTTGCCGCCTCTTTCGTCTGGCGGTGCCCCAATAACCTCGCCGTAACCCCGTTTCCACATCCCGCTCATCGAACCCAGCGT
>NZ_VOSW01000238.1 GCF_009690905.1 Paraburkholderia madseniana | reverse complement strand
CACCAGCGAGCTTGAGTGTTCTGATTGCGTTCATTGGCTGCTCCAGTATCAATCACCTAACGGAAGACCCTCTCCAGGATCCCGACGTACCGCCGCTTTACATGCATTCACGCACATGGGTAGCGGTTTGCTGCGCGCTCGGCCTTGTATCGACCCGGTTCGGCCGTTCGACACGCCGCAACATAAACGGCAGCTTTCAAGGTACAACGGCCCTCCGCCTGGTCACGTTAGCTGGCGAGTAAGGGGGACGAATTTTCCCGATCCTGCAGCAGCCGCCATTGAACCTTTCCGCTGCCCGTTCGGGGCAGCCCCAGAACGAATTCGACGATCTGGGGCACCTTGTACGACGCCATATGCTCGTGTGCCCATTCAATGATCTGCTTTGCTGATACATCGGCGCCGGCGCGTAGAACCACGAATGCCTTCACGATCTCACCCTTGCGCGCATCGCGTGCTGCAACGACACATGCGTCCTGAATCGCAGGGTGTCCAAACAGCAAAGTCTCGACTTCCGCAGGCCATACCTTATAACCGGACACATTAATCATTCGCTTTAGCCGGTCGACGAAAAAAAAATATCCGTCCTCGTCGATATAGCCGAGGTCACCAGTGCGCAGATAACGTATCCCGGCAACCTCGACGAAGGCGTCGCGCGTGGCCTCAGGACGTCCCCAATAGCCCGTGAACACCTGCGGTCCGCCGACAAGAATTTCACCCGTTACACCCGGATCGAGGACCTCGAACGTTGTGGGATCGACCACAATCGATTCCGTGTCCTGAATCGGTATGCCCAAACACTGCTGCTTGCAGCGCTGCGGAGGGTTGAGATGGGTTGCACCAATTGTCTCGGACAACCCATAGCCCTCCACATAGGGAACGGCCAAACGTGCTGCCATGCGCTGCGCCAGTGCCCTCGGCATTGCGGCGCCACCGCCACCCACGATCTCGATGGAGCTTAGGTCGAAACGGTCGAGATCGGGCACGCTCATGAAGTCAATCATCATCGTCGAAATGGCGCTCCAATAACTTATGCGGTAGCGCTCAATCAATTGCGCGGCACAGTGACTGTCCCAACGTGTCATCACGACCATGGCCGCCCCGAGGAAGAGCGCCAAATTCATGGTGTGTTGCATCCCGCTGACATGAAACATCGGCATCGAGCATAAGATGACTGAGTCCTGCGACAGACCACACCATTGCGCAGACCCGGCGACTACATGATTTGCGCTTCGATGCGTATGCATGCATCCTTTCGGGGCAGCAGTGGTGCCCGACGTGTAGGGGATTACCGCGAGGTCCTCGGGCGATGCGACGTACGGCGACGGCTGCTGAGCGGCCGCAAGTGCGGCACGCCAGCGCACGGCTCTCGGCGCGATAGCTACGGAGAACTCGGGGTGGACATCGAGTTCGGGGACGGCCTCAGTCAGCACAGCCGGCAGCGGCAGGTTGGTGCTGTCAGAAAGATAGTCGGCATAGCGCGCCACGATCACATGGCTGATCGCGTCGCCGAGAAGGGGCCGGGCATTCTCGTAGAGCTCATCACCCAGCAGAGCGACCTTGGCACCGCAGTCCTCAATGATGTGCCGAAGTTCGGCGGTATTGTTCATCGGATTCACGGGCACCACCACTGCATTGGCTCGCAAGATTGCGTAGTAGCCGATGACATATTGCGGGCTGTTCTGCATATACAGCGCGACGCGATCGCCACGCGCGATGCCGCATTGACGCTGCAGAAAGCCTGCCAGCGCCTCTACTTCTTGCCGCAATTGCGCGTAACTCAACGCCCCGCCGTAGTAGTGAAGCGCCGTCTTTCTGGGATATCGGCCGGCAGAGGTTTCGAGGTTTTCGTACAGTGAAGGCTGCGGCAATGGCAGGTGATGCGCAAGGCTGTCGGGCCAGTATGGCGAATAGTTCAAGTTTCCCTCCTTTAAAAGGGGCGCTCCTGTTGCCTTCAATGGTTGATGCCGTTGAGTCGGCACCTTTGCCGTGGCATTCGTTATGTGCGACTGGGAATGCCAAAGGCGTTATAGAGCTTCATTTGTGCGTTCGAGTCCGTCTTAAGCTTAGTACGCCAGTGACCATGCGGCACAATGTCGACGGCTGTCTTGCGAGCGCCTTCAGTGTGGGAGGAGGTATCGCACGGAGCAGCGCTACAGCGACGCCCGGGGCTTTCCGTAGCTGTTTAATGGGTGCCTTTACGATGCAGTAGCTGTGTGGAGACGTGCCCTCTGCTCCGGATCGACCGTGCATTGCACGCATGCCGCAGCTGTGGCGGGACTTCCAGAAGGTAGCAGTATCAGGAGGAAACGACGATCAGCAATGCTGTCATCAGACGAATGAAAGTTCAGGCGTGCGTGCTGATCAGCTCAGAACAAAAAAGGAGGTAGTCGAGTCCGCATATCTAATGCGAAGCTGACGTTCGAATGTCCAGCTGAGGGCGCGCGCGAACGGCCGAAGCTGGCCCAGAGTGTGTCAAAACGCCTTTTTGAAACGCTAGAATTGTTCATCCGATAGCGGAGGATGAGCAAGATGAAGCGGTTCGTTCAAGGTGACAATCGTACACAAAGCTTTCTCCTCCCCGAAGC
>NZ_VOSW01000237.1 GCF_009690905.1 Paraburkholderia madseniana | reverse complement strand
TCGAGCAGATCCGATATGTCGGCCGCGAGCGATTCGTCCGCAAGCTGACGGGGCGACACGTTGACCGCGACCGGCAGGGGCGTGACCCCTGGCGCTGCCATTCCGCGTTCTGCGTGCAGGCCGCTTTCAGCACCCATCTGCCGATAGGCACGATGAGCCCCGTTTCTTCCGCAGCGGGAATGAAGTGGGCCGGCGAGACGGCGCCGAGTTCCGGACTGTGCCAGCGAAGCAGCGCTTCGGCGCCGCAGATGGCGCGATTGCGCAGGTCCAGTTTGGGTTGGTATTGCAAACGGAATTCGCCGCGCTCCAGCGCGCTTCGCAGATGAACGTCCAGTTCAAACGCGTGCGCCAGCCGGGTGGTCATGAGGTCGCAGTGGAACCTGAACGCGTTGCCCCCTTCCTGCTTCGCCACGCGCATCGCGACATCGGCATGCTTGATCAGCGATTGCCAGCTATCCGAATCAGACGGGTAAATCGATATGCCCATGCTCGCGCTGGCGCGGCATTCGTGTCCACCGACGACGATAGGCTGGCCGAGGGCCGTCAGTATTCGACCCGCGGTTGCGCAAACGCCTTCAATTCCGTCGGGTTCCCGAAGGAGGATTGCAAATTCGTCGTCCCCGAGGCGGGCGACCACTTTGTTGTCTTTTACGCATTCAAGCAGCCGTCGGGACAGCGTCTTGAGCACCTGGTCGCCGGCAACGTGGCCGAGCATCGTGTTTAACCGTCCGAACCGGTCCAGATCGACAAGCAGCACCGCGACCTTACCCGCCCTATGCTGCGCCGACTGCACGGCCTCGCAAAGCAGGCAGAAAATGGACTTGCGGTCGGGCAATCCGGTCAGGCCGTCAAGCATCCCCATATACCCGATGCGGCGCCCGGCGTCGTTCGTGAATCGCCCCATGTTCTCATCACTCCAATGCCGCCAAAAGGGCATCGACCTCGCTCAGCCAAGCCGTGGCGTAACCGGTGGGAAGCTCGGCGCTGTCCACGGCGCGCATGGCTTCTTCGATTCTTGCAAAAGATGCTCGCCTAATCTCCGCTCTCGTCGGTGCAACCATATTGGACAGCAGCACACGCAGAATCAGGTCGATCGCGGAGAGCCGGGCGCTTTGCTGCGCAATACCGTCGGCGTGCGTTTCGAGGGTGGCTCCGATGCTCGTCATCAAGCCGACCAGATCGCTTTGCGCGAAGCCCGTCATAGGGGAGTTCCACCGCTTCGCTTTGCTGAGCCGCGTCTGCGGGTACGCCAATCCGGTTCATGTCCATATCGCATATTAGTCTTCGTTGTCGTGGGAACGGCTGGAGCCGGAGTCATGCGACGCCTCCTCTACGGCCAGCAGCGCGCAAAAGTGCCCCCACGCCCTCAACTAGATCTCAGGTCCAGCCGACATGATTGCACGCTTCATCCCGAGCATTCCCACTGCATCCGGGGGAAGAACCGCACGCTCGGACGGTTCTAATATGCATTATCTTGATTGGGTCGCCGTTTTTGTTGCACGGGTGGAGCCGAGCGACGCCGGTGAGGCTCGCCGAAGGAAACGCCATCACCACAACGGATGGCTGCCGATGCAGACTGGCAAAAGTTCTGAACAGGGTGGTAAGTCGGACACCAATGAAGCGTTGCTGAATTCGCTGACCACGCTCGTGAGGACAAACGGCGCAGCGGTTTCTCATCTCGGCGCACGGCGCGTGGTTATGAGCAAGTTTGTCGATGCGGTGCTGCGGCACCTCACGGCGGCACAGTGCGCGGCCGTGACGAAATCGCTTCGATGCGGGGTCTACAGGTGCCTTACGCCGTTAAGAATATCCCTATAAAAATGAAGCAAACTCGTACATAGATTACTCTTGAGCGGGCGCAGTTACGAGCCGTAAGCACATATTCAGATAGCGTAGGCAACCATAGCTTTTCGTTTCGTAATGACAACGGGTTGGGCACGGATCATAGAGGAAAGCGACATGAGCAGCTTCACACAGACAATCAAATTCAAGATCGTTATCGCGTTCGGCGCGTGCGTAATTCTTATGGTCACAATCGGGCTGTTTGGCGCATTCGGGCTTTCCAAGCTGAATTCGAACATGAACGAAGCCTACTCCAGCAATACGGTTGCGATTAGCGATCTAAGCGACATCCGTGCGGCGCTACTCTTTATCCGTCTTCAAGTGAGGCGAATCCAGATAGACAGGAATCCAGCCAAGATGGCTGAGGCGGTTGAGGCTATTCACTCCGACCAGGACCGGCTCAGTAAAGCATGGGATCACTATCACCAGACCGAGATATCCAGCGACAAGGAGCGCGAAATTGCCGAGAGGATCAACAACGGGCTGCCGCAGTTCAAAGCAAGGACGGATGAAATCGTGGCCGCTTTCAACGCCGGCAATTACGATGGAGCCACCCAACTGATTGACAAGATAGGGCCGGTCGCTGACGCGGTAAAGGATGCGGTCAATCAGGATGTCCGTTTGAATATTGAGCAAGCCAGGAAATTTGCCCAGGACAGCGAATCGATGTTCAGGACCATCCTCTGGATCGCGGTAGCACTTATCGGCTTCGGCGTAATGGTCGCCGCCGGTGCGTCGCTGTACCTGCTGCGCGCGATCTCGAATCCCCTTAAAAAGGCGGTGGACGTAGCGAACCAGATCGCTAGCGGCAGGCTGGAGAACG
>NZ_VOSW01000236.1 GCF_009690905.1 Paraburkholderia madseniana | reverse complement strand
GCATCCTAGTCCGTTCGGTGCCTCGTCCTATCACTATTTGTTTTTTTCCTACCTAATACGAAGATGTGTATAAGAGACAGGAAGTGGTGAGTGCCCTGCTCGACCGCCGTCCGTACGACCCCCGCGAGTTCGTCATGCCCACGCAGTGCCCGGTGTGCGGCTCGAGCATCGAACGGCTGCCGGACGAGGCGATTGCGCGCTGCACGGGTGGCCTGTTCTGCCCGGCGCAGCGCAAGCAGGCGCTGTGGCACTTCGCGCAGCGGCGAGCGCTGGATATCGATGGGCTCGGCGAAAAGATCATCGATCAGCTCGTCGAGCAGAACTTGGTACGCACGCCGGCCGATCTGTTCAACGTCGGCTTTGCAACACTGGCTGAACTCGACCGCTTCGCTGAAAAGTCCGCGCAGAATCTGCTCGATTCGCTCGAAAAGGCCAAGCACACCACGCTGGCGCGCTTTATTTACGCGCTCGGTATCCGGCATGTGGGCGAATCGACGGCGAAAGATCTTGCCAAGCATTTCGGCTCGCTGAATCCGATCATGGATGCCTCGGTCGAAGAATTGCTGGAGGTGAACGACGTGGGTCCTGTGGTGGCCGAGTCGATTCATCAGTTTTTCGCCGAAGAGCACAACCGCACGGTGATCGAGCAACTACGCGCACCGGGCAAGGTCACCTGGCCGGAAGGACCGCCCGCGCCGAAGGCGCCGCAAGGCGTGCTGGCCGGCAAGACGGTCGTCCTGACCGGCACCTTGCCGACGCTCGCCCGCGAAGAGGCGAAAGAAATGCTCGAAGCGGCCGGCGCGAAAGTGGCAGGATCGGTGTCAAAGAAAACGGACTTCGTGGTGGCCGGAGCCGAAGCAGGCAGCAAGTTGGCGAAGGCCGAGGAACTCGGCGTCCCCGTACTCGACGAAGATGGTATGCGCAAGCTCCTGGAGGGGCAGTTATGATCCGCGAAATTCTCAAGATGGGCGATCCGCGCCTTTTGCAAATTGCCGATCCGGTCGATCACTTCGACACCCCCGAACTGCATGAGCTCATCAAGGACATGTTCGAGACCATGCACGATGCGAATGGCGCGGGGCTCGCCGCGCCGCAGGTCGGCGTCAATCTGCAGGTGGTGATTTTCGGCTTCGGGCACAACGAACGCTATCCGGATGCGCCGTCGGTGCCGGAGACGGTGCTGATCAACCCGACCATCACGCCGGTGTCGCTGGATATGGAAGAGGGCTGGGAAGGCTGCCTGTCGGTGCCGGGCCTGCGCGGCGCGGTGAGCCGGTTTTCGATGATCAAGTATCACGGCTTCGACCAATACGGCAAGCCGATCGACCGCGTCGCCGAGGGCTTTCACGCGCGTGTCGTGCAGCATGAGTGCGATCATCTGATCGGCAAGCTGTACCCGATGCGGATCAACGATTTCGCGAAGTTCGGCTTTACGGAAGTCCTGTTTCCGGATATGGACCCGAATAGCGACGACTGACGTCGCTGTATTCTGGCCTGCGGCGGACGAATTGACGCCTGCGCCGCCGGCATAAAAAAAGCCCACGTTTTTACGTGGGCTTTTTGTTGGGCGAGCGTCACGGTGCGCGGGCACCCTGAGTCTCTAGCTATTTAAGCGTCAAGCTCCCGGCATCAGAACGACTCGTCCGCCGACAGATAGCGCCATTGACCCGGCGGCAGTGCGCCCAGCATCACTTGACCCATCCGTACACGCTTCAGGCCGATCACTTCGAGGCCGACCAGTTCACACATCCGGCGGATCTGGCGTTTCTTGCCTTCGCGCAGTACGAAGCGAAGTTGCTCGCCGTTTTGCCAATTGACCTGTGCGGGTTTCAGCGGCACATCGTCCAGCGAGAGGCCGTGGCACAAGAGCGCAAGGCTTTCCGGCGGGAAGTGGCTTTCGACGTCGGTGGTGTGCTCGCCGAACGCCACGCGCACCAGATACTCCTTGTCGATCTCCGAATGGCCGCCAATCAGCTGCTTGGCAATGCGGCCGTCCTGCGTCAGCACCAGCAAGCCCGTCGAATCGATGTCGAGGCGCCCGGCGGGCGCGAGTTGGCGCAGATGCGAGACCGAGAAGCGAATGTCCGAACTGTCACCTTCCCAGCGATTTTCCGGCGTAACCAGCGTGATCGCCGGTTGATAGCCGTCTTCCGCCTGGCCCGATACGAGGCCCACGGGCTTGTGGATCAGGACGGTCACCTGGCTCGCTTGCGCAGCTTCGGCGGCGGGGTCGATCTCGATGCGCTGGTCCGGACGAACCTTGGTGCCGAGCGTGTCGATCCGCTCGCCGTCGACCAGCACCCAGCCTTTTTCAATCCACTCGTCGGCTTCGCGGCGTGAGCACAGGCCGAGTTCCGACATCAGCTTGGACAGGCGCAGGGTGCCCGGCGCGTCTTCGTAATCGCGGCGCGGTGTGCGCGGAGCGGCATCGGCGTCATCGTCGCGTTCGGCTCGGGCTGCGGGCGCCGGGCCACGCGGTTTGTCGGCACGGGCGGGGCGGTTGTCGTCGCCAAAGCGGCGGCCGGCAGCCGGCAGCGCCTTGTCGAAGCTGCGGGCAGGGCGTTCGCCCCGGTCACTACGTTCGTTACGTTCGCCTGCACGCGGCGGACGATCGCCGAATTCACGTTTGGCTGGGGCGCGTTCGCCGCGGTCGTCGCGCGGTGCGCGCGCCGGACGGTCCGTGCGGTCACCGTA
>NZ_VOSW01000235.1 GCF_009690905.1 Paraburkholderia madseniana | reverse complement strand
CGTGGGCTCGGAGATGGGTATAAGAGACAGGTAATAAATCGTTCCCAAGCTGCGTCCAATAGACGATATGGAACGAAGAATGAATGCGTAGTTTCTTTTTTTTTTAGATGTGTATAAGAGACAGCAGTACGGCGAACCTCGCGTGAGCAATGCCGATATTGATGCGCTCAAGAAAAAATATCCTCAGCACACGAAACCCTGAACCGCATCGCCCCGCCGCTCTGCGCCGGGTCGGGCCGCTCCCCATGCATTCTGCATGGGTCCCCGTGGCCCTCGATACGGGCGCGCGGCGCGCGCGATGCCGCCCTGGCTCGCACCGCGTAGTTACATTCTGTTTCGCAAATCGCGGTCTCATCAGGCGCTCGGCCTGGCATAATCGTCGTGCCGCTGCCTGGTCCCCAAAGGCACGCGGTAGGAGCCTCGGAAAGCCGGTCTGCGTACCGGCTTCTTTTTTTCCTATGCAGTACTCGTAAAGCAAAAAACCGCCCGGACTTTCACCCGGACGGCGGCATGTGACATGCCTGCACTTACGCAAAGTGCATCAGGGCTCAGGCGGCTTCGGCTTCCTCCGCATCCCCGTCGTTGCACTCATCCTGCGTGCTGTCGACGTCGCTTTCCTCGTCATCCTCCCAATGGCCGTACGTGACATGTTTCGGCACCTCACGGTTGCGCAGCACTTCCGGCAACCAGCCCGAGTCCGTCATGCGAAGCTCGGCGGCAGCGGCGGCATCTCCCTTTTTCATCCCGCGCAGATCGCTTACGGCCTGCGGCGAAACCGTCTCGCCGACAACGTCACGATACGATCTTTCGGGACGTGCTCGAAATACCCTCCACGCGTTGGCTTCCAGTAACGCGTGAGGTCCAGTTCCAGCGTGTTCGCCACTTCGTTGACCGGGTGCGCCCGGTCAACGGGACTGATGCTGTCTACCGTCGCGGCCACGCAGAATGCAAACAGGTTCGACATCACGTCCACGTCCTGTTGCAGCAGCCACGCGAGCAGTTCATCGGTGCGCTTCGGCAGCATCCGACTCCACTTCGCCCGCTCATCTTCAAGCGCCTTCCACGCGGCGCTGTCGGCCATGTCGTCGGCGTTCGACACCAGCGCATTGCGCGACGTATGTACGTCGATCCGCACCGCATGATCGATATATGACTGTCCGTACACGTCATCGAACACAGCCGGAATCATGCGGTACATCAGCACGGCCAGCGCAACGGTCGGTTGCCGCGCAAGCTCGATCTGTACCGCAGCCGTGCGGTGCGCGGTAAGCCGTTTGCACAGCTTTTCGCCGTGCAGGGGCCTGGCCTTCGCGGGCAGGTCGCGATTTCGCTGCGCATGCGTGAAGTGAGCGATACTGCCCGCGTCTGCGGCGTTGATTTCCCGGCAGCACAGGCCACGCGTGATCTGCACCTTCCCGTCCTCGTCAATGGCGACGAACGCACCGGCCTGCTTCATGTCGTCGGCGGTGAACGTTTCGAAGCGCTCCGCATAAGCGTCAACAGCAGCCGAAGCATCGTTGAGCGCGTTGTCCAGCTTTTCCCAAAGCACCTCGTCTTCCTCGCTGTCCTGATCGGCGTAATACGCATCGAGCGCGGCCTTCGCCTCGTCGCGCGTGGCAACAAGTTTCGCAAGCTCGGCCTTTTCCGCTTTGGTCGGCTTGCGTGTCGTCGACGCAATCCGGTCGAACTGGAACAGCTCGGCCTGGTCACGGCGGGTCCGCGTCTCCACGAAACACCAGCCCTCAGCGGCCACGGCCTGGGATAGCTCGATCAGGCGGTCAGTCGCAAGGCGATGCAGCAGGTCCGCATCCGCGATGTATCCGGCGTTCTGGTCGTCGGAAAACAGATCGCGACGCACATAACCGCCTGCGGCCTGGTAAGCGTCCAGCCCGACAAATTTTGCGAGCGGATTCTCCCTGGCGTCGAGTTCCGCTTTCGTCAGCGCTGCGCGAAGTTCCGCGGGACGACGCAGCCAGGGCGTCTGGGCGTCATTCCACACGCGCTCCTGCGTCGCGTAATCGTCGGCCAGCGCAAGCACCTTTGCCTGCTCGTAGTCCAGCTTGTCATCGCGCAGAAGATCGAGCAGCACCGGCGACAGGTTTGCGATCTTGAGCGCACGGCGCACGACCATTTCCGACACCTTGAACAGTGCCGAAATGTGCGCAATGCTCTTGCCTTCCTCGGTCAGCAGCCGGAACGCGCCACATTCGTCCGCGATATGCATCGTCTCGCGTTCGCGGTTTTCGATCAGCGACGCGGCGACGGCTTCGCCCTCACTGACGATCAGCACCGGCACCTTGAAGTCCTTAGTGATTTTGCCCTGCGAGAACAGCAGATCGAGCGCGGCGAGACGCCGCTGACCGGCGCAGACCCCAAGCTTCGGCTGCTTCGCGCGCGACCCTTTGACGGGATGCACGACGAGATTCTGAATCAGTCCACTCCCCACAATCGTCCCGGCCAGCGCCTCGATGCCGGTGGGTGCCTTTTTGCGGACATTCAGCGGTGAGCGGCACAGCCGTCCGTACGGGACGTATTCGATCTGCGCTTCGTTGCCGAAGTTAGCTTCGAGAACGGATTCAGTTACACGGATTTCAACGACTTCCATTATGGATGCCTCCGGAAATGGGCCGCAGCGGAATGCCGGGCCACATGGATATGATAGGTCAAATTGCCCTTATAGAACGCAATTATTAGATTTATATTTTAAATAGATTTAGATTTATGATTGAAAAACAAGATCGTTAAAATCTTGATATAACGGTCAATA
>NZ_VOSW01000234.1 GCF_009690905.1 Paraburkholderia madseniana | reverse complement strand
GGCCTGAACCGCTTACACCGCAAGACACCACTACGCCCGCCGTCTGGAATGCGGTCATCGTTGCTCAATGCGGTCTCCTGATCTGCTGGCATCAGCTCGCCGAGGCTATCTATTTGCACCAGTGCCGTTGGGTCTGTGTGTGGTCATCACGACCTGAACACGCCGCTCCCCGTCCGCTAACTCCCTGGAATGCTGCTTGAGCAGGTCCATAACCCTGTCCTGGAGCTGCGGATGCAAATGCGCTTCCGGCTCTTCGACCAGCAGCAGCGCGAGCTCGTCGCCATCACGAAGCAGGACCAACTCGGTGGCCATGAAGAGCGCGTTGTTGTAGCCAAGGCCGCGAACGCAGCGTTCGTCGGGATGAACCGAGCCACTTGGCAAAAGGGACAGCTCGAACTTCTCAAGGATAGGCGTCAGAGAGAGGTCGGGCGTGATTCGAATCCTCGATTCCAACTGATCACCCGTGAACGAGAATTCGCCGAGGTAGTTTTTGTTGATATCGTCTTGTACGCCCTTGACGACCTTGTGCTCGCCGAGATGGTGCTGGGCGAATGCCATCAGCCCGACCAGGTTGTCGGGTACCGTACCGGGATCGCTCTTGGAGAAGTCGTTAACCTCTTGCCCGGCGATGTCGTTGTGAGCAGCGAGGATTTGTGAGAGGCGGGACTGACGACCCGGCCGCAACTCAGCCTCTGCGTCGCGAAGCGGACGCAGGTAGGTTGCGCGGACGAGCTCTCGGACCGCATAGCCAATCTCGGGGCCGGTGCCGTCCTTTCCGGCCCGCACGATGATGTCGACGCGGGCACGCTTCGTGGCTTGCGCGGGAGAGAATCTGGCGTGGAGGTGGACGATGAGCGAGCAGGTATCGTCTCTCTCGAGAGTGAGCCACTCCAGAACGGTACCTTCCTGTTCCTTGGACAGGCCGCTCAGTGTGGCTTCAATAAACAGGCTTTGGGCTCTGGTAGAGCCGAGGATATGGAAGTCCTGCTCGAAGAGCCGGACGTTCTCGTAGCTCGTGGTGAGCAGGGCTTGGCGGATGGCGTCGACGATTCCGGTCTTCCCGGCGTCGTTCTCGCCCACCAGGATGTTCAGACCGGGATTCAGTTCCCAGTTCAGTTCGGGCGCAGTAGTGCCGTCGCCAAACGCACGAAAGTTGCGCGCTCGGATGCGCTTCAGATACATGCTCACTCCCTCGTCAGATACGTCGGTCCGTCGCCGTGCGGATGAGCACGGGGTTACGTACGGCAGGTATTAGTAAGCGATGTTATCGCGAGGGAGCATGTCCAGAGCCGGTACCTGTCAAGGTCTCCACCCGGCCCACTACTCGCACCCCGGAAGAAAGCGCCGAGATCTCGTTCGACTCGGCTGCCTGGCTGGTCCGCAAAGCCGACCTGCGACCAAGCTCGGAACCGAACGGCGACGCCCCTTGATTGTCCAGAAGGACTAGGTGCGGGGATATACCACATCGAACTGGCGAAACTATCGGGGCGACTATACGGCATATCAACCGGCCCCGGCCAAAGCGCCGATGACCGTGAAAGTAATTGCCGATGAAACAACTGTCGAAGCTAGCGAGAAAGCGGCGGACTCAGTCGTGCCGATGAGGCAGTAGCAAGACTGCGTACGTCAAAGCAGGTGTTGGACGCGGCTCGTCGCCTCGCGATTCGTAGTGCACTTCCCAGCTCATCGTAGAGTCGTCAGTCCGGCGCTTCAGGATGTCGTCGAAGCCATTGCACAGCACTACATTCGAGTGCTTCGCACCGGATTGCGTCGAGAAGTCGTTGGCGATTCCCGCCATTGTTCCTGTACACAGGGCAATGCCGGAATCGATGACGCCTGGGTGCGTTGTCTGCTCTTCCGCAAGGCGTTGGGAGGCCTTGGATAAGGCGAGGTGCGACCCGTCCGGGGCGCTATAGGGCATTCCCGTCGTGCTGTTCACGCCATTGCTTCGGGTAGGTCGCTCCGATAGCCGAATAGGATCAGCGATCGCGATTCCATTTCGTCCAATTCTTACCGTACACCGCCATGTCATGACCCGCGTCCATGCATGGAGCGGCGTCACCATCTCTCGCGTCTCATCTGAAAATTGGCTGCTCACCACGGCTATGGTCGTGCGATGCAGCTAGCCTGTTGCGGCAAGACATGCCCAACCTCGACATCGCCCTTCTGTTTTTGATGGGGCCTTCATCAATTCAACCACCAGATTAACATCATGTCCGATCATCTTGATACCCACGATTTGTCGCTGCTTGCCACGGCCGGCGACGCAACAGCGCAATTCAATCTGGCCGTCCGCTACGCTGACGGCGAAGGCGTACAGCAGTCCTGTCGCCATGCCGCCTATTGGTACGCTCGCGCGGCTCACCAAGGACACGTGCAGGGCAACGGGAACTGGCTCGTTGCCTGGAAGACGGTAAAGGCGGGACGTGACGCCATCACTTAAAGATGCGCCGAAGCGGTACCGCCGGGCGGCAAAGCAAGGTGACGCATTGGCGCAATCCAGACTCGTCGTCAGTCCGGATCGCCGCGTATCTTGAGCGATCGCTGACGCCGGGTCACGCGGCGTCAGCGCCTGATGTTCGACTGTCATGACGAGGATTACCGTCGCAGCATCGAATCCCGGGGCTCTTGGGTGCTGAACCAGCTCGATAGCGCGAATCAAGCGCATGTCGGAGCATTTATCGGCTACATCGTTGGTTACTTCACCAAGGACGACGGTCAGGCGGTTCGAATGAAGCCTACCCCTAGATACTATGTGGGCAGCACGAATAAAGCCTCAGGTGTAAAACGGGAGCCACAAACCCCGTTTTCCAGGAGGAGTACGCAAATGAATGCGCCTCGCACGGCCCTTCACGGGCAGGTTACAACCAT
>NZ_VOSW01000233.1 GCF_009690905.1 Paraburkholderia madseniana | reverse complement strand
GGCGACGCGGTCACTTCCGGCTTCATGTCCGAGAACTTGATCGGACTGCCTACCGTCAGATACGTGCCGCGTTTCTTGTGCGGCACTTCGACGATCGTGCCGCTCGCGCGCAAGGACGGATCGTTGGCCAGCTCCTTCATTGTCAGCACCGGCGCGCACGGAATGTCGAACTTGCGCAAGATGTCGACCGCTTCGAACTTGGTCTTGTCGGCGAGCCAGGCCTCGATGGTGCCGAAGATCTCGAAGATATGCGGTTGACGTGCTTCAGCGGTCTTGTAGGCGGGATCGTCGATCCACTCGGGTTTGCCGAGTGCCTTGCAGATCGGCTCCCATGCATGGCCCTGGATCGTGAAGTAAATGTACGCGTTAGGATCCGTTTCCCAGCCCTTGCACTTGAGCACCCAGCCCGGCTGGCCACCGCCGCCCGCATTGCCGCCGCGCGGCACCACGTCGCTGAATTCGCCGTGCGGATACTGCGGATATTCCTCGAGATAGCCCACGCGCTCCAGCCGCTGCTGGTCGCGCAGCTTCACGCGGCACAGGTTCAGCACGCTGTCCTGCATCGATACCGCGACCTTCTGGCCCTTGCCGGTTTTGTCGCGTCCAAGCAGTGCAGTCAAAATGCCGATCGCCAGATGCATGCCGGTGTTGCTGTCGCCGAGCGCCGCGGCGCTGATAGTCGGCGGGCCGTCCCAGAAGCCGGTGGTGGATGCCGCGCCGCCTGCGCATTGCGCGACGTTTTCGTAGACCTTCAGGTCGTCGTAGTGATGGCCGTCGCTGAAGCCCTTCACCGAAGCGACGATCATCTTCGGATTGAGTTCGTTCAGGCGTTCCCATGAAAAGCCCATCCGGTCCAGCGCGCCCGGCCCAAAATTCTCGACCAGCACGTCGGATTCGCGAATCAGTTTTTCGAGTACTTCCTTACCTTCCGGTTTTTTCGTGTCCAACGTGAGCGACTTCTTGTTGCTGTTGAGCATCGTGAAGTACAGCGCGTCGGCGTCAGGGATGTCGCGCAACTGGTTGCGCGTCACGTCGCCCGAACCCGGTCTTTCAACCTTGATCACATCGGCGCCGAACCAGGCGAGCAACTGGGTGCACGCAGGACCGGCCTGAACGTGGGTGAAGTCGATGATCTTGATGCCTTCGAGTGGTTTGGTCACTTTGCTATCTCCATGGTTACGCTGGATCACTTTTTCATTGCCGCGCTTTGCGGATTCAGATTGGTCAGGCGGCCGCTTTCGGTGCCCGCCGCTTCGTCGATGACGGCATTGATCAAGGTCGGCTTGCCTGATGCGATCGATTCAAGCAGCGCCTTCGTCAGTTCTTCCGGTGTGGTCGCGTTGTAGCCGACACCGCCGAATGCCTCGATCATCTTGTCGTAGCGCGCGCCCTTCACGAACACGGTCGGCGCGACGTCCTTGCCGCCCGTCGGGTTCACGTCGGTGCCGCGATACACGCCGTTGTTGTTGAAGACGATGGTGCAAACCGGCAGGTCGTAACGGCAGATGGTTTCGAGTTCCATGCCGCTGAAGCCGAACGCGCTGTCACCTTCGATCGCGACAACCGGTTTGCCGCTCGTCACCGCCGCGCCGATCGCGAAGCCCATGCCGATGCCCATGATTCCCCACGTGCCCGAGTCGAAGCGTTTGCGCGGCTCGTACATGTCGATGATGCTGCGCGCGTAGTCGAGCGTGTTCGCGCCTTCGTTGACGACGTTGATGTCCGGGCGTGTCTTCAGCACGTCGCGGATTGCGCGCAACGCACTGTGGAAATTCATCGGCGACGGGTTCTTGTCGAGCGTGGCCGCCATCTTTGCGAGGTTCTTGCTCTTGCGCTCGGCGATCGCGCTGGTCCATTCGGCGCTCGGCTTCGCGAATCCCGCATCGAGGCCGGCACGCAATGCCGCCACGCACGAGCCGATATCGCCGATCACCGGCGCGGCAATCGCGACGTTACTGTCGATTTCGGTCGGCGAAATATCGACCTGGACGAATCTCTTCGGCTCCGCGCCCCACGTCTTGCCCTTGCCATGCGCGAGCAGCCAGTTCAGACGCGCGCCGATCAGCACGACCACGTCGGCTTCCTGCAGTACGAACGAGCGTGCCGCCGACGCCGATTGCTCGTGCGTATCGGGCAACAGGCCCTTGGCCATCGACATCGGCAGATACGGAATGCCGCTTTGTTCGACGAACGCGCGGATCTCCGCGTCAGCCTGCGCGTAAGCCGCCCCCTTGCCGAGCAGGATCAGCGGACGCTTGGCGCTCTTCAGCACATCGATCGCGCGCTTGACCGATTCCGGCGCCGGCAACTGACGCGGCGCGGCATCGACCACTTTGACCAGCGATTGCTGCGCCTTCACGGCGTCCAGCGTTTGCGCGAGCAGCTTGGCCGGCAAGTCCAGATACACGCCGCCCGGACGGCCCGACACCGCGGCGCGAATCGCACGCGCCACGCCGATGCCGATGTCTTCCGCATGCAGCACGCGATACGCGGCCTTCGCATACGGCTTGGCCGCATTCAACTGATCCATTTCCTCGTAATCGCCCTGCTGCAGATCGACGATTTCACGCTCGCTCGAGCCGCTGATCAGGATCATCGGGAAGCAGTTGGTGGTCGCGTTGGCGAGCGCGGTCAGGCCATTCAGAAAGCCGGGCGCCGACACTGTCAGGCAGATACCCGGCTTCTGCGTCATGAAACCGCTAATCGCCGCTGCATTGCCCGCGTGCTGTTCATGACGAAAACCGATGAAACGCATCCCTTCCGCTTGTGCGAGCCGCGCGAGGTCGGTGATCGGGATGCCGACCAGTCCAAAGATGGTGTGGATGTCGTTCAGTTTCAGCGCGTCGATGACCAGATGGAATCCGTCGGTCGTTTCGG
>NZ_VOSW01000232.1 GCF_009690905.1 Paraburkholderia madseniana | reverse complement strand
GCGTCAGATACGGTGCCGCGAAGCTCCATTCTTCGTCGGATACATCGCTCGGATACCCTTTGCGGTCTGCTCTTTTCATCCCACCAGGATACCAGGTCTCACACAAAGTGCCTAACACGCTCTAGGCAACAAGGCAACGAACCGGGCGCTCAATTTCTTGCCGGTCGTTCCATCGAGGCGCTCGTTCAGGCCGAACGATTCTTGATCGACACCCCATATGTGCCGGCGATAGATTCACACTCGCAGACATCGCTGCCTATACGAGTGCCTTTGCTGCGAGGCAGGACCTCGATTGGTCCAAGCTCCCTCTGTTTCGCGCCTGGTACACGAGGATCAGTGCGCGGCCCGGCGTCGTTCGCGGCATGGCAGCTTTTTAGCGCGGCCTTCATTCAGACTCCGTGAGAGGCGAGGTGTTTCGCTCAAGGCGAACAGAAGCTGCTCGCGAAAAAAACTTGCATATAGGAGCACATGCTCCTATATTGCCATACACGAGCATATGCTCTTAACTATTCGGGGGATCAAAACCATGAACGAATCGACCATTCTTGTAAGCGGCGCAACCGGCCGTACTGGCGGTGCAGCCATCGACGAACTGCTCCGGATGAGTAAGCGCGTCCGCGCTTACGTGCGCTCGGATGATGAGCGCGCAGCGGCGCTGCGGGCGCGCGGCGTTGACATCGCCGTCGGAGATTTCACCGACATCGACGACATCCGTGCGGCCATGGAGGGTGTCAGCTCCGCCTACTTCCTTCACCCGATCGCACCGGGGATTCTCGGGGCCGCAGCCTATTTCGCGCAGGCCGCGAAGGAAGCCGGCGTCACTGCGATCGTCAACATGTCGCAGATTTCAGCGCGGCGCGATTCGACCAGCCATGCGGCGCAGGATCACTGGATTTCGGAGCAGGTCTTCGACTGGTCCGGTGTGCCCACCACGCATCTGCGCCCCACATTCTTTGCGGATTGGCTCGTCTACCCGCATTTTGCAAAGCAAATCTGGGCCAGAAAGAAGATCGATTTTCCGTTCGAAAACGGTCGCCACGCTCCGATCAGCACGGACGACCAGGGCAGGGTCATCGCGCACATTCTGGCGAATCCGGCAGGCCATGGCGGCAAGACTTACACTCTCCACGGCCCGGTAGAGATGAACCATACGGAAATCGCTGCAGCCGTGAGCGAGGTGCTCGGCGTGACGATCGAATACGCCCCGACTTCGATCGAAGATTTCAAGCAACAGATGGAGCAGGTGTACAAGTTCCCTCCGTTCCTTGTGCAGCACCTCGTTGAAGTCGCGCAGCACTATCGCGAAGGGGTGTTCCAGGGTACTAACGATGCCGTCGAGAAAATCACCGGGACGCCGGCGCTTTCTGTCCCGGCGTTCATCGAGAAGTATCGGGGCGCTTTTGCCTGACGAACGCGCGAGGCGCCTGGGCAATTTAACCAACGTTGAGGAGGACACGAGATGCTGCCGGAAAACCAACCCATCGGGGTCGATCAATGCAACTGCTTTACGGTGAGGAAGGCCGCCCGTCAGATCTCGCGTCTTTACGACGCTTATCTCCAGCCGTCCGGCCTTCGCATCACGCAGTTTCTCACCCTGGCGACCCTGAATGAACAGCAGAGCGCCTCGGTTAATGCTCTCGCCGAGCGGCTCGACATCGAGCGGACGGCCATGGGAAAGATGATCGGTTTTCTCGAGCGCGATGGTTTCGTGAAGATGCGACCGTCTCCCACCGACGGCCGCATCCGCATGGTTGAACTCACCCCCGAGGGAGCCGATCTTTTCGAGCGGGCGGCGCCGCTGTGGCACGAAGCGCAGCATCAGTTCAGCATCATGAACGGGCCAAAAAATGTTGCAGTGCTGCGGCGGAGCCTTTCGCACATGAAGGTCGACAATGAGGCGACATCTTCCGCCGAATGATCGCCTGTCTGTTTTTCATGGACTACGCCCCGGTGTTCTTGCGCAACCTTCGCATCATGGCCGCGATTGAAGCCACGACGCTGGTGCTGCTTGTGTTCGTCGCCGTTCCGCTCAAGCATCTAGGCGGCATGCCGGCCGCCGTCAGATGGCTGGGGCCAGTGCACGGCGTCGCGTTCGTCGCTTACCTATGGCTGGTCGTCACGTCAGCGGCAAGCGGCGCGTGGCAGCGCTCAGAAGTCGTCCGGCTGATCGTTGCTGCGATCGTCCCCTTCGGGGGCTTCCTGAATGTGGCGTGGCTCGCACGCAAGCGGGCTGCTCGATGATTTATCTGTCAATCAAGGCACTGCATGTTGCGTCAGTAATAACATTTGTCGCTGGGCTTCTTGTCCTTTCCATTTGCGCGGCGACGAACAACCTCGTGATTCTTCGGGTGATGCGCCGTTGGGACCGCCGGGTGACGACCCCAGCACTGGCCATGGTGTGGATCACCGGCCCGACGATCGCGCTGATGGGGCACTGGTTTGGCGCCGCGTGGCTAACCGCGAAGCTGCCTTTGGTCGTGTTGCTGTCGGCGTTGCATGGCATGCTCGCGGGTTTTTCGAGGCGGGCAGAGCGCGACGACACAGTGCGCGAATCGTCCGCGTTGAGGTTTGCAGCGCCGGCCGTGATCGTCATTGTTGTGGCGATTGTTTTCCTCGCGGTTCTGAAGTTCTCGCGGTGAGACGCCATGCTGACTGCTATAAATGCGCCCATGTCCATTCCGGCTTATCCGAATTATGGCGCATGGAAGTGCGATCTAGAATTGAATGGCCGGTTCCTGAGCGGAACCGACGCCAGAATGTCGGAGCGACGGTGCGAGCGAACGACGACTCCTGGCCCAGAGTGTGTCAAAACGCGTAGCCGGCGGAAATTTGAGGACACGCTGACTCGTTGGCAGATTGGGGCGAGTCGATTGCGGCACGACAAACGTCAATTCAGTGCCGAATGTATTGCGGGGACGG
>NZ_VOSW01000231.1 GCF_009690905.1 Paraburkholderia madseniana | reverse complement strand
CATATTTTTCGTGCCACCACTGCGATGAATGGTGCAGACGTTGCGTGAGTCGTAGTCCGAGCAGGATACGCAACGTCGTGATGGAGTCAGGAACGTGGCGTTGTGCGCGCTGGACTGCCGCGTGCGATGTAATCCGCGGGAAGCGCAGGCAGCGCGCGTTCGATGAAGTTTTTTTTATCGCCGCTGCCTGATCCCATCCGCAGTCTCTGGGCCATCAGAAACCCATATGCGGCAATACTCAGCGTGGCGTGGTGGTGAAAGCCACGCCAGCCGCGACCTTCGTAGTGACCCAGTCCGAACTCCTGCTTCAGGTCCTGATAGTCGCGCTCGATACGCCAGCGCATCTTTGTCACCAGGACGAGTTGTTCAAGTGTCGCCTCCTTGGGAGCGGTACTGAGAAAGTACTTGAGCGGCTCTTTATCTCCCTCGGGCCATTCGATGAGCAGCCACTCTTCAGCGCGCTGGGTACTGCGCCAATAGTCCTGATGAGCCGGACGAACCCGCACGGCGGCAAAGCGTGAGGAGAGTGCCGCGTTGCTGCCTTCCCGCCAGGTTACGGTCTGCCAGGCGTTCGCGGGTAATTGCATGGCCAGCGCCTTGACCGCTTGCGGTTCGTGGCCGGGTGCGCGACGCAGCAGTGTCGGTGGGTTGCCGCGCCCATTCCAGGGCTTGGGCGGTAGCGGCGCCGTACCTGGTGCCCATACTGAGGTGCCCGGACGGATCCCCACGGCGTATAACAAACCCAGCTCGCTTATCCCTTCCCGAAAGGCCGTTTCATCACCATATCCCGCATCGGCCAGCACGATACCCGGCACAATCCCGGATGCAAGCGCTTCGCGCAGTTGGGCCAGTGCAATCTGTGGTTTGGTTGCAAAGGCCTGATCGTCAGGAATGCCTGCGCGACGGGCACGTACCTGATCGTCAATCCACTCCCTGGGGACATACAGTTGCCAGGCGATTGGCAGGCTACCGCGTTGCGTTGCGATCGATAAACTCACTGCGACCTGACAGTTGTCCTGTTGATATGACTCCCCGTGTCAATAGGGTGGGTTTTAAATCTTATTCATAGGCGTTTTTGAATTTCCTGAGGGCGACGTAGCAGTAAATCTCGACGGCGGATCACGCTGATATTCGCGGATTGGGTACCGCATTACAGAGGTCCGTGTCATGAGCCTGCCGCTTTCTTGCCACACAAGTCGGCCTGATGCCGTTGCCAAACAGGAACGCGGATTGCTCAGATACCGGGCTACGCCGCCTTCAGGAAACTCGCAGTGTGTGAGGTGTTGGGTGGAAAAACTCGTTACGCAGGCTGTTCGCTTTGCGGTACCGCCAGGGTCATCCCCATTCGGCCGATGTCCCAGATGAACGCGGCAAGTTCACGGGCCACAGCAATGATTGCAACTTGCCGGCTCTTTCCTCTGGCCACGAGCCTGCGATATCGGCCACACAGGCGTAGCTGGGCATCCCAGGCCCGATCGATAATGGGCTTGGGTATGCCTTCCTGCCGGCTCTGTATGTCTTTGCTCACGCGCGCCGGATGCTGGTAGCTCCAGGCTGATTCAACCAGCAGCTTTCTTGCATAGCTGTTTCCGGCCTTGGTGATACTGCCCTGGCGCCGTTTGCTACCTGATGAATATTCCGACGGCGTAACGCCCAGCCACGCCATCAACTGCCGCGGGTGTTCAAAGCGCGACAGATCTCCGAGTTCGGACACCAGTCCCACCGCCGAAGTGAACTGGATGCCGCGCATCGCCTGCAACGCCAGTACGACCGGATAGAACCGCCAGCTAACGACAGCTTCGTGCAGCGCTGCCTCCAGTCGGTCACACTGCGCAAGGCGATCTTCGATGGTGCGGCGGTGTTCGTTGAACGCCAGTTGCTGCCACGCACTATCGAACGAAAGGGTACTCAGCCACCGCCGGTGCGCGGGCCCCCAGTTCGCCAGACCGCAGTAACGTACGCCGTGGGAAAGGAGGAAAGACTTCAATCGCTGCCTGGCCTGTTTCAGATCGTCCCGGCCGGACGACCACGCCCTGGCCAGATCGCGAAACGCCTCGTCTTCCACGGTCGGCACATGCACTGCGGATAGATCGCCGGCTCGCAGCGAACGCACCAGTTTGAACGCGTCGCGCCGGTCGGTCTTGACGCGATCACCGGGCTTTCTCGGAATCAGCGATGGCGCACACACCATGCAATCGAAGCCTTTCTCGACGAGCCGGCGATTCAGTCCGTAACCACAAGGACCTGCCTCATAGACAACGTGAACATGCCTGGCCTTGGATTGCAGTCGCTTGCATAGACGATCGACTTCCATGTGTGTCGTGCCGATCTTGCCGAACAGTTCAACTTCGTCCAGGCCCATCGCGTAGGCAACCGTGATCGAGTCTTTGTGAACGTCCAGCCCAACGTATAACGTGCTATCCTGGCTCATGCTGGCCTCCGTGTCGGAAACAAACCGTCGAGTGGTGGCTCCGGCCACACTCTTGCGGCTCTGGCAGCATGCTAACCCGCGATTCACTTCCCCACGGTGGCCAGCCTCGCTGCCCGGGGAGTCATACTGACTTGCCGAGCTGGCCACAGTACTGGCGTGCAACGCCCACCGAATGGCGGCCCTTCTTTGGAAAGCCTGTGTCGTCAATAATCCAGTAGTAGCCGGCCTCTTCAGCGGCATGCGCGCCTAGCGCCGGCATCACCCATTCGCGCACCCGCTGCATGATCGCCTTGTCGGACCACTCGGCCTTGGCAACAAAGTGGTGGAGCGACTGATGCTTCGCACTGGCGTGAAGCGGATCAATATGCGCGGCCATCGGTTCGACGCTCTTCCGTGACAGCGGCATCACCAGGCCGGAACAGTAGCCTTTAAGGCCGGCGTGGCGATTAGCGTGCCCTAACTCCTGTGCCAGATGGTCGAGATACGCATCAAAATCATCGAGATCGTCTGTCATTGCGATACCCGGTAGTCGCTATTACTTCATACTACCAGGTATCGCTTTTAGT
>NZ_VOSW01000230.1 GCF_009690905.1 Paraburkholderia madseniana | reverse complement strand
TGGACCCCTTGATTCCGCGAATCGTATTGCTAAGCTGCTGATCCATTCTCTTCAGCGCTTCGAGAAGCTGGCCGAACTCGTCTCGCGACGTGATCTGGATATCGTTCTCCAGCCTGCCGCTAGCGATCTGGTTCGCTACGTCCACCGCCTTTTTAAGGGGATTCGAGATCGCGCGCAGCAGGTACAGCGACGCACCGGCGGCGACCATTACGCCGAAGCCGATAAGTGCAATCGCGATCCAAAGGATAGCTCTGAATGTCGATCCGCTATCGTCTGAAAACTGTTTGGCCTGAACCAGATGAAGCGTGGCGTCGGCGCCGAGGTCATTTGTCAACGAATCCGACACGTTTGCCGACCTACTGATCAGATCCGCAGCAGCGTCGAAATTGCTTTCCTTGAGCGCTGCCACGGCGTCGGTAGTCTGAAATTTGAATTCGGAGAGCGCTGCGTTGATTTTGTCCGCAATCCGGTGCTCCTTATCACTGGATATACTGGCAGGGTAGTAGTCAGTCCATGCTTTGTTTATCATCTCAACATTTGCCTGGATCCCGGGAAGCGTTTTCGCTACGTCGTCGGCATTTCTGGTGGCCTGCAAGCGTCGTAGTTTCGCACGTATATCAAGTTGTGCCGCTCGAATATCCGAAAGCTGGGCGATTGGCACGGTATTGCTGGAATACGCATCGCTCATGTTGGAATTCAGTCTGGAAATACCGAATACGCCAAAAAGGCCGATTGCAGCCGTGAGCGTCACGCACACGCCAAACGCCAGAATGATCTTGAATTTGATCGTATGGAAAAAATGGTTCACGTTGTTCTCTGCAAAGGGCTATTGATAATGGACCGGCAATGGTTGCGAAGTGGCTCGTTCGGTCGCGTGCCCGCTTCGACCTGCTCGACCGAGCCGCTGATTAGCGGCTTGATCTCCTTGGCCGCCGTCGCGGAACGCTGAGCGAGGCTGCACACTTCCGCAGCGACGACAGCGAAGCCACGGCCCTACTCGCCCGCGCAGGCCCCCTCGACCGCCGCATTCAGCGCGAGGAATGCAACGTCAGGTCGCCGGCGGCAATCCTGCCGGCCGCGTCGGTCGACTCGCTGTCGAGCTGGCTCACAAGTCCGCGTGTGATGAACAGAGCTGACGCGAGACTCACCTGCAGCGCGAGTGCGCTGAACGTCAGCAACCATGTGCGGCTCGCAGCATAGGCCGCCTTAGCGGCCGCCGTTTCCTCCTCGCCCTGCTTGTGCTCCAAATCTCGCAGTTCACGCACAAGGCCCCACCACTTCTTCTGCAGCGGCCGGAAGTCGAAGCGCAGCAGCTGTAGGCCGCATCCTTGTGACGGGAGAGGCCCGGTCCTTCGCCTTGTCGATGAACGGCAGGGCCTGCTCGCTTTGCTGCTTGACCTGATCGAGCAGGGCCGTCTTGGCGGAAGTCGCTCCCGGGAGGGTGAACAGGGTGACGAGTTTCGCCTTAGTTTCGGCCGTGAGGCGGTCCACTTCGATCGGGATCTCATCACGCTTGTTCAGGTTGCGCAGCGCCAGCGCGCGATTGGCAATGCTTCGATCCAGCCGAGGGGTTGCCACTTTCATTTTGGAGAAGTTCATGGCTCTCTCATTCCTAGGGTGTTCGCTAGACGAATGCGACATGAAAGCTAGATGAAAAACGGTCAGTTTTTTTGCATCTTTCTGAAGAAATGCACAGACCGTTCCGTTTATGACTGATTTTATCAGACGATAACGATAGTCTTTAACGAACATTTTGGACTGCGACAGAATTTTTTCGTCATGCCACCGGTCACCGGCAGATTATTGATAGCGAACCTGTCGTGAACGAAGGTTCGTCACCGCGAAAGGTAAGTGCACATACTGCCATCGTCTCGCATGCCGATCTTCCCCCGCTTGAGGGAGGAACGGCTGACGCCGAACATGTGATCACGCTGACGGCGTGTTCCGCCGCGGCAAGGAAAGAAGAAAGGACGACAGATCGTGCCGCGTGCCGCAGTTTGCCTTTTCGAGCACGGCTTTCACGTGATCGCGTGCCGAGTTGATCGTGATCTGCAGCGCATCGGCAATTTCCCGATTCGTCTTGCCTTGCAACAGGAGCAGGCTGGCGCGTTGCTGGGCCGCGGAGAACTGCGCGTCCTGCATCGCCGATGCAAGACGCAAAACCTTCGGTTCCTTACGCTCCATCCGGATTGCGATCAAGCCGTCGCCCGGGGTCATCGGGTCCAGCCAATAAGCGTGGATGTCAAATTGACCCCAGCGATTGGTCAACTGGAGCCGAGGGGGAAGCGTGGTCGCCGGCCGTCCGACGTCTATCAAGCGCCTGAACACGAGTTCAATGAATCCCGGTACGCCAAACCTCCCGATCAAATCGACGAACCCGGTGTTCTCGATCATCGATGCAAGCGTCAAAGCCGATGCGCTTCTGTATTGAATCTTTCCTTCCCGATCCATCAGAAGCATGCCGCTGTCGATGCTATCGGCAAATTCGATCTCGGACGACGGGTCGACCGAGAGCGCATGGGAGACGTAGGGTATCAAGCCCTCCACGAACCCGATATCGGCCTTGGAAAAGTTGCGTGCCGTGCGCTCGCGATGCAGCATCAGGTGCCCGAGACAGCGGCCGTCGGCGGCCGGGATCACAGTCGAGAGCCCGTAATGTATTCCGGTCTCCTTCCAGATGTAGTTGCACATCTCCGTCCGGGAGAAGCCGGCCCATTCCGGCGTAAGCCGCACGCTCGGCCCACGCTCGTAAAACGACGCTAAGCCGCCAGCGTGCGGCGATTCGGCCTCTATGTGAGCGAAGTGCACGAGGAAATCGTTCGCGACACGGTCCGGCACGACGGTATTCGACCAGACATGCTGGATTCTCGGCTCGGTGGGCGACAACCAGAGAAAGACGCAGACATTGAAATCGACGGTATGCCGAAGCGCGCGTGTAAAGTCAGGAAGCAACATCTCCCAACCGAGGTTCAGCAAACAGATCTGCCGAATGTTCGCTCTGGCTCTTGCATTTTTTTGATGCATCTAACAGCTGCCACTTTCGTATTTAGAGTTGCGGGGACTGTGCTTACATTGTCTTTCCCTTGTATACGGCTCTGAGTGTCGATATCTTGAGGGCTGCGCAGGATTCACGTGGCGTCTTTGATGTCGCTCCGCGTGTGCGCGCGTTGCCGCAACAGCGTCGCGAAGCGGTCCGCGTTCAATGGCCGGCTGACGTGGAACCCCTGGATCTGGTCGCAGCCGCGCTCGCGAAC
>NZ_VOSW01000229.1 GCF_009690905.1 Paraburkholderia madseniana | reverse complement strand
CAACTATGCCGCATCGTTAACTATGTTCGATTTGGACGTGACGAATGCAAATTCAAGGGCGATGAACGAAACCTGATCGGCATAGTCTGATTGATATTGGACCCGCTTTTACAAGAGGCGCAGGTCATGGAGAAGTTGTACCTCAAAACGCGGTCGCACTCACTCGATACACCCAAGGGCCCCCTTGCTGAACACCTCGGTGCATTTGAAGGTCTGCTGAATGATCAAGGTTACGCGCAGGAGTCTATTCGAAGGCACTTGCTTCTCGTTGCCGATTTCAGCGTGTGGCTCAAGTGCAAGAAACTGTCGATTGAGGAAGTGACTCATGAAACTGCGCAGCGTTATCTGCACTACCGAGAACACCACCGCTGTCATCGGAAGGGCGAAAAATATGCGCTACGACGCTTTGTACAATTGCTGCAAGAAAATGGAATCGTTGCAAGGGACGCGCCCGTTGCGCAGACACCAGTTGAAGAATTGGTAAACGACTACGCTTTGTATCTGCACCAGGAACGAGGCCTGGCAGCCACGACGATCAGGAAATATCGGTGGTGTGCGCGTTTGTTTTTAACAGAGCAGTTCGGTGATGGAGCAACACGGCTCTCGGATCTCCGCGCCCACGAGATAATCGACTTTGTTCGGCATGAGGCCGCTCAAAGTCCCACGCGAGCGCAAGCGATGACAATGGTGTTGCGCTCGTTCTTGCAGTATGCGCGTTATCGAGGGTTGATCAGGCTTGACCTCGCTGCGGTGATCCCCTGGGTCGCCCACTGGTCAATGGCGTCAATCCCCAAAGCGATATCCCCTGAGCATGCCAGACGAGCGTTGGCCAGTTGCGACCGGCGGCGCCCCATCGGCCGGCGGGATTACGCGATCCTGCTCCTCCTTGCCCGGCTGGGATTGCGCGGTGGCGAGGTGGTTTCCTTGACGTTGGATGACATCGATTGGGAAACCGGCACGCTGAACGTTCACGGAAAAGGCGGTCTGGAGTCGCTGTTGCCATTACTCGCACCGGTGGGTGAAGCGATCGCCGACTACCTGAAAAACGGTCGCGCCGACTCCGAGAGTCGGCGTGTCTTCCTGCGAATAAACGCGCCGATTCGTGGCTTCAAGACGGAAAAAGCGGTAAGCAACGTAGTCAGATACGCGCTGGAGCGGGCTGGTATCGATTCGCCGAGAAAAGGAGCCCATCAATTCCGGCATGCGCTAGCGACGCAGATGCTGCATCAAGGATCTTCGTTGGCCGAGATTAGCGAGGTCTTGCGCCACAAAAATCCCGACTCGACGAGAATATACGCGAAGGTCGATCTGGATTCACTGCGGGCCTTGGCGCCGCCATGGCCGAGCCCCCGACCATGAGTACGTTACGCAAATCAATGGAAGAATACCTGACGATGCGTCGTCGCTTGGGATTCAAACTCCATGAAGCAGGCCAACGGCTGGAAGACTTCGTCTGCTATATGGAACGGCGTCGGGCCTCTCACATTAGTGCGTCACTTGCGTTGACCTGGGCACAAAAATCTCCGAAGGTTCAACCAGTGATCTGGGCTCAGCGATTGGGTGTAGTGCGTGGCTTTGCACGCTATCTGAGTGCCTTCGATCCGCACACAGAGATTCCACGGGCCGAATTGTTGCCGCACCGGTATCATCGGCGCGCTCCCTACCTTTACACCGATGAGGAAACCGAGAAGATATTGGCCGCCGCACTGGCTCTTCCTCCGGCATCGGGACTCCGGCGGTGGACTTATTTTACGCTGATAGGTTTGCTAAGCGTCACGGGCTTGCGCCCTGGTGAAGCGGTCAATCTGGAACTTGAAGACGTTGACTTGAAAGAATGCGTGCTGACGGTGCGGGGAAGCAAATTTGGCAAGTCGAGATGGGTTCCCATTCATTCCTCCACTCGAGATGCACTTGCAGACTATCTTCAACGTCGTGAACGATGTCTTGCTGGGCGCCCGGAAGCCCATGTGTTCATCACTTCGCAAGGCAAGCCTCTCAATGGAGACATGGTTTCTCATACATTTACGGCGCTCACACGGGAAATTGGTCTACGCGATTCATCAACAAGGCGCGCCCCGCGCCTGATCGACTATCGGCATCTATTTGCGGTCACGACGCTGATGAGGTTAGACCGATCGGGTAAAGACCCGGTGCGTTGGTTGCCGGTACTGTCGACCTTCCTCGGGCACCAGGGGGCGAGCGATACGTACTGGTATGTAGAGCAGCACCCAGAACTCATGAAGCAGGCGATGAAGCGCCTGGAGCATCGTTGGAAGGATGTGTCATGAAATCTACCGTCAGCTTCCCAGCGTTAGTGCAGCGGTTCTTTACGGAACGTCTCATGCAACAGCGGCAGGCCAGTCCGCACACCATCAGTTCGTATCGCGACACGTTCAGGCTGCTTCTCCGCTTTGCCTACAAGCGACTGCACAAACCACCGGATCATCTGGCATTTGAGGACATCAACGCGCCGCTCGTGACGGCGTTTCTGAATGATCTGGAGAAGACCCGGGCCATCAGTGTCCGCACCCGGAATCTGCGCCTGACGGCGATTCGCTCGTTCTTCCGTTACGCGGCCTTCGAGGCGCCAGCGTATTCCGCGCAGATCCAGCGCGTGCTGTCGATGCCCGGCAAACGCTACGATCGCAGGCTCATTCACTTTCTGACGCGGCCGGAAGTCAAGGCGCTGCTCGCCGCACCCGATAAGCGCACCTGGTGTGGTCGTCGCGATCATGCTTTACTCCGACTGGGTGTGGAGACAGGACTTCGTGTGTCGGAAATGACCGGCCTCACACGCGAGGACGTGACCCTCGGCACAGGCGCGCACATTGATGTTGTGGGTAAAGGTCGAAAACAGCGCGTCACCCCTTTTAGCAAGCAGACCGCCGCTATTCTAAAAGCCTGGATGAAAGAGCCTCGCATACCCAACAGTGATGCGCTGTTCCCGAGTATTCGAGGTGGCCATCTCAGTCCGGACGCGGTACAACGTCTCCTGAAAAAGTACACTACCCAGGCTGCCAGGGGATGTCCTTCACTGCGAAAGAAACGAGTGACGCCGCACGTGCTGAGGCACACGGCAGCCATGGAATTACTGCAAGCTGGTGTGGATCCATTCAACATTGCCCTGTGGATGGGCCATGAATCGCTCCAGACAACCCAGATGTACCTGGATGCCAGTCTGGAGATGAAGGAAAAAATTCTCGCTCGTGTCGGACCACATGATGGCAAGCCCGTACGATACCGGCCTGACAGTAAGCTCGCGACGTTTCTCAAGAGTCTATAGCCATTAAAACTATGCCGATCCGGGCGACCTAAGAATGACCTCCCGCGGGCTCTTTACAAGCATCATCGTGATCCAATCCCGGCTTGATCGGCATTGCCACGAACGCGGCATAGTTG
>NZ_VOSW01000022.1 GCF_009690905.1 Paraburkholderia madseniana | reverse complement strand
CATCACGCATACCGGTGCCTGCTGCTCGAAACGCTTCATCACCTCGTCAAACATCCCTTCGTACCCGTCGTCCTTGAACAGGTCGCCAGGTTACCAGGTTTGCCGCGCAAAGACCTTGAAAGGGCTGGTTCTAAAAGGTTAGTGGACGCTTGAAGTCACCGCGCTGTTGTCGGCCATTCACGCCCGACAACAGCAGTGACCTGCTACTCGAGGGCGTTGAATCAGATGTTGGTGCTGGACGTTTGATCCGTCAACAATGCAACTATCGACTATTGCGGGATGGCTGTCGCGCCGCTTTTGTTCGAGACTTCGGCGCAATCTTCTCGGTGTCTTCGATCGCGGGAGCGTTCAATTCTTCTAACAGGGCCAACGTGCGCAGACAGAACTCTGTACCGCTTGCCCGCTCGGCTTCCGTAAAGTGCGCCATCGCAGGTGCGATGGAAGACTCTTCCGCCAGTTTCACGATGGCTTTTTCGACAACGTCCAGGCCCTTCCTGGTCAGATGAACGATCGACCCACCGCCGTGACTGGGATCGGACTGGCGTTCGACCAGGCCAAGGCTCGCCAGCCGATCAATCTTCTTGGTTATTGCGCCCGAGGTAACGAGTAGCGAGCGATACAGATCGGTCGGTCGCTTTGCATACGGGTGGCCGCTGCGACGCAGCGCCAGCAGGACACGCATGTCTGACCCGCTGACACCCCAAAGTTCTTGCGTCATCTTGTCAAACGCAAGTTCGACAAGCGTGCCGAGGCGCATAAAATAAATCGCGAGCAAGAAGTTCGAAAGATCCAGATTTCTGTATTCCCGCTGCCACTGCAAGGTGATGAAATCGACATGGCTGCTACCCGGAGAATGTGGGTGCACGGCAGGCTCCGCCTGGGTCGAGACAGACTTCTTGCGGGTTCGAGCGGACATGGCTCGTTTCGTGGCGGTTTGGCTCATCTAGAAGGCTTCCTGGGAAGGTCATACAATTTCAACCGATTGTAACAAGGGTTGCGAAGCTTGTACGTTAAGGCCTCGCGGCGTGGCGTTAGTCGCCTGAGGCGCAAGCGCCTGCCTCGACGAAATCGAAATGACGGATCCGTAAATAGGCAGGATGAAACGGCGATTAGTGCGTCACAAGGAGCGGTCTTCCCAGACTCACCGCTTTTAGGCGACGTTCGGGCACAGCATCTGACAATGCCTCCGCCCGAATGCCGATCAATCACTAACCTCCTCCCAGCCACGATCGAGTTGGCTCCCCGATACGCAGATCGCGAATCGAAACAACATGAAAGCTTCCTGACGCCAATCATTCATACGTGCGTGATTGAATGGTTGGCGCTTGTTGTAATGCAAGCTCCGCGTGGCCCCCTGTTGTCAGATCGGATCAGCGTTGTCAAGCAGGTTGGATAAGCCGTCCCGGGCGCCGCGGTTATCTTTGCGTAACACTACTGGGAGCCACACAATGCTTTGGCGTCGGATTGCCCTTTTTTCGCTCACGGCTGTTGCGCTTGCAACGACGGCTGCATGGAGCGCCAGCGACGACCACGACGGGGACCAGCATGACTCCCGGCGGGATGAAGTCCATACAGCCACACCCATTAAGCATCTGGTAGTGATCTATGGCGAGAACGTATCGTTCGATCACTACTTCGCGACCTACCCGCATGCGGCAAATCCGCCTGGAGAACCTGCGTTTGCAGCGCAAGCCGGCACGCCAGAGGTGAACGGCTTATCGGGCACGTTGTTGACGGCCAACCCGAACTTTACGAACTCCGCCAATGGCACGGGCGCGGCCAATCCGTTCCGTCTCGATCGCACGCAGGCGGCCACAGCCGACCAGAACCATGCGTATACGGCTGAGCAGCAGGCATACGATAACGGCAAGGCAGACCTCTTTCCGAAATACACGGGCCGCGGCACCAGCGGCGGCGCCGGCGCGTTCGGCACGGCCGGCCAGGTGATGGGTTACTACGACGGCAATACGGTCACGGCGCTCTGGAACTATGCGCAGAACTTCGCGATGAGCGATAACGCCTATACATCGACATATGGTCCGTCGACGCCGGGTGCGCTCGAAGTCGTCTCAGGACAGACCAACGGCATGAAAGTCGTCCTGACGTCGAAGCAGCCCTCGACGGCCGGCTCGTATTACGTCAACGACGGCCAAGGCGGATTCACGATGATCAACGACGTCGATCCTGCCTACGACCTGTGCTCGAGTACCACCGATACCGCGCAGATGACCGGTAAGAACATCGGCGACCTGCTCAACGCGCGCAACATTACGTGGGGCGGCTTCATGGGCGGCTTCAATCTGTCGACCACGAACAGCAACGGAACGACAGGCTGCACACGCAGCACAACGTCACAAGTGGTCGGCGCCGCCACGGCCGACTACATTCCGCACCACAACTGGTTCCAGTACTACGCGTCGACGTCAAACCCGCAGCATTTGCGTCCCAGTTCGGTGTCGGCCATCGGGCATACGTACGGGGCACATCGCTCGACCGTCGATCCCGCGAATCACCAGTACGATATCGACGATTTCTATAGTGCTGTTCAAGCTGGCAATTTCCCTGCGGTGAGCTTCCTGAAGGCGCCTGCCTATCAGGACGGTCACGCCGGGTACTCGGACCCGCTTGACGAGCAAGCGTTCGTTACGAAGGTCGTCAACTTCCTGCAACAGCAACCGGATTGGCGTGACACGGCCGTTATCGTGGCATGGGATGACTCCGACGGCTGGTACGACCACGCATACGCGCTGCCGACGAGCGCTTCGTTCGACTCGGTCGCGGATCAGTTGACCGGCCCAGGTATTTGCGGCTCAGGCACCGGACCCGACGGGTTGAATGGCAAACCGGTGAACGGCCGGTGCGGTCCCGGTACCCGCATCCCGTTTGTTGTGATTTCGCCATGGGCGAAACAGAACTACGTCGACCATACGCCGATCGATCAGTCGTCAGTAGTGCGTTTCATCGAAGACAACTGGCTTGATGGCAACCGGATCGGAGGCGGCTCGTTCGACGCGAAGGCGGGCAGTATCACGGGTATGTTCGATTTCAACCGCCGCCACGATGAGCACCGGGAGACCAGGCTCTACCTCGATCCGACCTCTGGCTTGCCCGTCAAGACGCCTCCATCCATCTGACACGTAACGCTTGTCCTTGCGACGATGAATGTCTTGCGCTGCAGCCCGCTATCGCCGGGCCGCTTCATTTTCTTCCGCCTGAATCGCCAACGAGTTGCCCTTTCAGCAGCGCCTCGAGCCAGTCGGCGAACACCTGAACCCTGCGCGATAAATGCTGCCGGTGCGGATAGAGCAAGGTCATCGGCATCGGCGCAGCCCGGTATTCGGGCATCACCTCGATCAGTTCGCCGGCGCGCAGATGCTGCTGCACATCGTACGCAGGAATCTGGATCAAGCCGAGTCCCGCAAGGCAGCACGCGATATACGCCTCGGCGCTGTTGACGCTCACGCGGCCTTGCGTTGTCAACGTCCTCACGGTTTCGCCATCGAGCCACTCCCAGGGCGCGATACGGCCGCTCGATGGCGACGCATAGTGGACGGCCTGGTGGGTTACCAGATCGCCGGGCGTGCGAGGCGTGCCGCGCTGGGACAAATAGCGTGGGCTCGCAACATTGATCAACGGCAGATTGCCGATGGGTCGCGCGATCGTGCCGGAATCGTGCAGCTTGCCCACGCGAAGCGCGCAATCGACGCGCTCTTCGACAAGGTCGATCGCGCGATCGGTCAGGCCCAGCTCGATATCGATTTTCGGAAACGCGACGAGGACTTCCGGCAGCGCGGGTGCGATGATCAGCCGGCCGATACGGCCCGGCACGTCGACGCGCAGCACGCCGCTCGGTCCTACCGATGTCTGCCGGAACAGGTTCTCGGTTTCCTCGACATCGGCGATCAGGCGCAGGCAGCGCTCATAGAGCGCGGCGCCGTCCTGAGTCGGCGACACCTTACGCGTGGTCCGATGCAGCAGCCGGGCGCCGATCCGCCCTTCCAGCTCCTGAATCGCCGCGGATACCGACGAGCGAGGCAAGCCGAGCGTGTCCGCCGCACGCGTGAAATTCGCGCATTCGACAACGCGCGCGAACACGCGAAACAGGTCAATACGATCCACGGTCCTTTTCCACTGTTCGACTTTTCTGACCAGTGATGTCAGAAACAGTAGGTTTAAATGATTTTCCTGGAATATATCATCCAGCAGAGTGAGAGGCTGCATCGGGCGGCTTCGGTACTGGGGATGGACCATGGCAAACCACAGCATCAAAGGCAAAACCGTCGTCATTGCGGGCGGGGCAAAAAATCTCGGTGGACTGATTGCACGGGATCTCGCCGCACAAGGCGCCAAGGCAGTGGCGATCCACTACAACAGCGCGAGTTCGAAGGCCGCAGCAGACGAGACACTTGCCGCGATCGAGGCGGCCGGCGCCAAGGCGGTCGCTTTCCAGGCCGATCTGACCTCGGCCGGCGCGATCGAGAAGCTGTTCGCGGATGTTGTCGCCGCCGTCGGCCGCCCCGATATTGCGATCAATACGGTAGGCAAGGTGTTGAAGAAGTCGTTCGTGGACATCACCGAGGCTGAGTACGATGAAATGACGGCGGTAAATTCAAAGTCCGCGTTCTTCTTCCTCAAGGAAGCAGGCAAGCACGTCAATGACAACGGCAAGATCGTTACGCTCGTCACGTCGCTGCTTGGCGCGTTCACACCGTTTTACGCTGCGTATGCGGGCACCAAGGCGCCGGTCGAGCATTTCACGCGCGCGGCGGCCAAGGAATTCGGCGCGCGCGGCATCTCGGTGACAGCCATCGGACCCGGACCCATGGACACGCCGTTCTTCTATCCCGCCGAAGGCGCGGACGCGGTGGCTTACCACAAGACCGCCGCCGCACTTTCACCGTTCTCCACGACTGGTTTGACCGATCCAGGGGATGTGGTGCCCTTCATCCGCCATCTGGTCAGCGACGGGTGGTGGATTACGGGGCAGACCATTCTGATCAACGGTGGCTATACGACCAAATAAGCGACCAAGTAAGGGGCCAAATTCATGACTTACGGAAAGACCAATAGCTCAGAGCCGCCTTAGGCCGAGAGCGCAGCAGCAGATAGAAGGCGGCAACGTGCGTAATCATCAGCACAGGCACGTAGATGATCGGAATCGCGTACGTAGTGCGAAAAAACTCTCCTGCACGCGCAGGAAGATCGGCCTGGATAGCGTGGACGTAGTCGACGATGAGGTCGGTGGTTCCCACAAGATTGAAGGCCACGACAAACAACCAGAAGAGCGGGCGTCTTCCTGCTGCGAGTAGCGCCAGCATCGCCAGAACGCCCGTTGCGAAGTCGCCGTATGCGGCGAACGCGGCGAAGCTGGCAGGCAGGTCGGGACTGACGACGCCCGGCAGCATGAAGACCAGCCCGAAGAAACGGAAGCTGTGCAGTGTGGCGATGGCGCGTTGCGCTTCGAATGGATCCATCGACTTGAGCCTGGGCCAGATGTATACGCGAAAGCAAAGCAGCCAGGCGACATAGCCCAGAACAAGCTGCGTTTGGAAGATAAGTTCCGGTGACATGTTGCCTCCAGTCAGGTGTTGTCGGGCGCGTTGAAGGATAGGAAGGAGATCAGCCGGCGCGTCGTCGGATCAACTGGCGCAGCGAGAGCGCGTGCAGCAGGATCGAGCCTGGCACCAAGGGGTGGCGGCCATCAGCGGTTCTCCAGGTGAATTCAGGGCTTCGTGGATGCGGCCTCGAACACCGCGGTGAGAATGCCGAGTCGGCCTTCCAGGAGATTTCGCGCCAGGTTGGTGAAAAGCTCTGCGAAGTCCGGCCCCATCACCACGCCGAGATTTGGCGAGGGCAGCGGGCCTGACGCGCGCTGCTGGGTAAACCAGGCCTTTGCGGTCTCGGTGTCGTCTTGCCATGCCAGTGTGCGGAAACCTGCTTGTTCGATCGCTTCGCGCGTCGCATCGGCCGTCAGGAGAAAGCTTGCTGTCGGCGTTCGCGCCCAGGGAACGGGGTAGTACGGTTCGCTGCCGTTTGCGACGACGTCGAACGTCGCAAACCTGCCGCATGGCTTCAGCACGCGTTCGATCTCGCGGTAAAGACGTGCGCGCTCGGAGATGTTCATCGCCACGTGCTGCAGCAATACGGCGTCGAAACGGCTGCCTTCGAAGGGAAGTTCCAGCGCGCTGGCGGTATGGAACGAAACCTGTTCGCTCTGCCCTGTGCGCCGGGTGAGATAGCGTGCGGCATCCACGAACGGTTCGCTGAGGTCGATGCCCGTCACCCGGCAGCCATAGGTTGCCGCCAGAAAACGGGCCGGCCCGCCAATGCCCGAACCGACGTCCAGCACCGACATATCGGCGGTGATCCCGGCCAATTTGGCAAGCTCGGTGGTGGCAGCAAGCCCACGTGTGTGAAACTGGTCGAGGGCGCCCAGTTGCTGCGGTGTGAGCCGCTGATCTTCCGGCCCAAAGACCGTGAGCGCCATCTTCAGCCGCTCGGTCAGGCCGGTCGCGCGATAGTGATCTCGCACGCCATCAAGTGCATCAGTCATTGCGGAGTTCCTCCACGGTCTTAGCGGATTGTTCAGGGCTTGCGAGTCGACATCGGCATGACCCCTCGTCTGCAGGTGTAGGTGTACCATGGCCTCTCGCGAGCGACTATTCATCACAATGTTGACGGGCTATGAAGCAGAACTTCACAGTCAGGCAAGGCGCGCTCGATGGCGTGGAGGTGTTCCTGAGCGTCGCCCAGCATCGCAGTTTTCGCCGGGCAGCCGCGGAACTCGGAGTGACACCGTCCGCCGTCAGCCAGACGGTGCGTGTACTTGAAGCGCGAATTGGCGCAGCGCTCTTCATACGCACCACGCGTAGCGTCGGCCTCACCGAAGCTGGCGAACGGTTTCTTTCGCACGCAAAGCCTGCTTTCGACGAGCTTGTCGCCGCGAGTGAGGTGGCGCGCGGACTTGGCCAACGGCCCACCGGATTGTTGCGTCTTTCAGTGCCGCGCGCGGTGGTGCCGATCCTGCTGGAACCACTCATTGCATCCTTCTGCCAGGCTTATCCCGAGGTCGAAGTGGAGATCGCCACCAGCAAGGAGCTGATCGATCTTGCAGCGGAAGGGTTCGACGCCGGAATCCGGCTCGGTCAGTTCGTCGACGCCGACATGGTCGCGGTACCGTTGACGCCGCCGTTTCGTCTCATCGTCGTGGGCAGCCCTGCTTACTTCGCAGGGCGCACCCGCCCCATGCACACGGACGATCTGCGCCAACACGCATGCTTGCGGTGGCGACGATCCGGCGGCGCGCTTGCGCTATGGTCATTCAACGACAACGGCCACGCGATCGAGATCGCCGTATCCGGCCCGCTCATCGCCAACGATTTTTCCACCATGCTTGGTGCGGCGGTCGAAGGTATGGGCCTTGCCCAGTTGCCTGAGCCGATGGCCGCTGAAGGGTTGAGGACGGGAAAACTGGTGCACGTGCTGGAGCCGTTCGCGCCGGTGATACCGGGCGTGTTTCTCTACTATCCAGGCCGCCGGCAGATGACGCCGAAGTTGCGCGCATTCATTGATCATGTGAAGAGCCGCCCGGCGGGCCAAGGCAACGTGACGTCAGCTCCTGGTCTTCCATCGTCGACATAGCTACGGCGACACATCCCTTCAACGCGTGACATCCGTTACGTCTTCGCGACGCGCTTGCCCTTGGCGGTCGCTTCGTTGTTCGCAAACAGTTCGGTGAGCCAATCGATGAACACGCGAGCTTTCGTGCTCAGGTGCCGATTGGGTTGATAGGCAACAAAAACGGGAACGGGATCCGATACCCAGTCGCTCAGGACCGCTTCGAGTGCGCCGCTTTGCAGGTGTGTTGTGGCGGAAAACGTCAACGCATGGACGACGCCGAGACCCGCCAGGCCAATGGTCAGACACGCCATGATGTCGTTGGCGGTCAGTCCGCGCCGGTTCTGTACTTCCACGCGTTCACGATCTTTCGTCACCACAATCGGAAACGGTCGATTGGTTCGCGAGGCAATGGTTCGGATGACGACGTGACCATGCTCAAGGTCCGAAGGATGCGAAGGCCGTCCGTGCCTGTCCCAGTACGCTGGTGTCGCACACAGGATTTGTTTAACGGCGCCGATCTGTCGCGCGACGAGTGACTGATCGAAGATTTCCCCCGCGCGCACGACGCAATCGACGTTTTCCGCTATGAGGTCGACCGGACGATCGCTGATCCCGAACTCGATCTCGATGTCCGGATAACGCTCGACGAACGCCGGCAACGCGGGAAGTATCACCGACAGAGCCAATGGCACGGGCAGATCGACGCGCAAGCGTCCTCGCGGGTTGGTCTTCGCGCGCGACATCGTGCCCTCGAGCTCCGCGAGATCGCTCATCAACTGTAGCGCGCGCTCGTAGTACGCGGCGCCGTCCGCTGTCGTCGAGACCTTGCGCGTCGTGCGGTTGAGCAGCTTTGTGCCCAGTTCGGCTTCGAGTGACGCGATCAGACGGCTGACGGCCGTCTTCGGCAAATCGAGGACCTGCGCAGCCTTGGTGAAGGTGCCGCTTTCGACCACTCGAATAAACGCCTGCATGGCGTGAAACTTGTCCACGGTCTGACTCCTCGCTGTCCCAACCCAACCTGCCTGATTGTTTCACTGTAGAAACAATGTGGAATCGTAGCAGCGATTTATCCGCCTGCACGTTCTCGGTATCGTTCACCCATCGCCACACGAACTTCAACGGCGCGTCGAACGGCCCAAGCGGTCTTCGCCCTGCTTTCGCAGCTACGCCGAAGTTCATCTTGAACAGGGCAATATCCATGTCTATCACCAAAGAAACGCATGTCTCGGACCGCCCGAAAGCGGTGGTTATCGGAGTCGGGCCGGAGCAAGGTCTCGGCGCGGGCCTGTCTCGCCGATTCGCCGCAGAGGGGCGTCACGTCATCATCGCGGGGCGCACCGAAGCGAAGATCGAACGGGTACGCGAGAGCATTGTCGAGGCGGGCGGCTCCGCGAGCACGGTCGTCATGGACGTGACGAACGAAGCGGATGTGATCCGGTTGTTCGACATCGCGATGCAGGCAGACGAGCGTGGCGGCAGTGCCGACCTCATTGCCTACAACGCAGGTAACAACCAGCCTCTGGATCTGCGAACGATGGAAGCGGACGTCTTCGAATCGTTCTGGCGGCTCAACTGTTTTGGCGGGTTTCTCGTGGGTCGCGAGGCCGCACGGCGCTTTGTGCCCCTCGGCCGAGGGTCGATTCTTTTCAGCGGGGCGACGGGCGCGCTTCGAGGCTTGCCAAACTTCGCCCACTTCGCGTCGAGCAAGGCCGGCTTGCGCATGCTAGCTCAAAGCATGGCGCGCGAATTCGGCCCGCTCGGGTTGCACGTCGCCCATGTCGTGATCGACGGTGGCATCGACGGAGAACGGGTGCATACGCGCTTCGCCGAGCATGTCGAACGGAAGGGCCTCGACGGACTGCTCGATATCGACGCCATCGCCGATGCATTCTGGTCGCTTCACCGCCAGCACCGTTCCGCGTGGACGCACGAACTCGATCTGCGCCCCTTCAAAGAAGCGTTCTAAACGATCACGAACCTCAACACAGTCAATTTCGAAGAGTCAATGATGAAACTTATCGGCCCATGGTTTTCCGGCTATACCCGCCGGGTCGGCATCACACTAAAGCTGCTCGGCATGCCGTTCGAGCATCTGCCCTATCACGCCTATGAGCAGCAGGATCTTATCCGTCCGTACAGCCCGATGGTGAAGGTGCCGGCGCTTGCGCTTGACGACGGCACGATTCTCTACGACAGCACAGGCATCATCGAATATCTGCACGAAGAAGTCGGAGCAGAACGCGCCTTGCTCGCGCCCTCCGGCGTGAATCGGCGCGACGCTTTGCAGTTCATCGGTATCGCATCCGCGATCTACGGAAAGCTCAGCGATATGTATGACGAGTCGATCCGTCCCCCCGAGCATCAGATCGCCACGATCGTCGCATCGCTGCGCGAGCAGGCGTTGGCGGGATTTCAAATGCTCGAATCGAGAGCCAGTAACGGCTGGCTGGTGGGCGATGCGCTGTCTCAAGCCGATGTGATGGTCGTGATTACCTGGCAATCCGCATCATTGGCGTTTATGCCCGACGTCGTTCATCCGGCTGCTTTTCCCAAGCTTGCCCGATTGGCCGAGCGCGCGATGGAAATAGACGCGTTCTCCAGTACGCTACCTTTCAAGGGATAGGGATAGGGACAGCGCGCGCGGCTTCGGCCGCGTGTGCTATTTCTTTTGCTGCTCCCGTGCTTTGCGGACAGGCGTTGCCGTGTCCGCAAACAGATCGATCACTACCCCGCGCAGCCAGCGATTGCCTTCGTCCTGCTGGACTCGCGTGTGCCAAAGCAGATGGATCGGTGCGGCGGGCAGCGTCATGGGCAGCGCGCGCAGGCTGAGCGAGAAAGGGGTTGCCAGTTGAAGGGCAAGCCGCTCCGGCACCGTGGCGATCAGATCGGTGCGTTGCAGGATGTAGCCCACGCTCATGAAGTGCGGCACCGTCAGTCGCACCTGACGCTGTACACCGCGCCGTTTCAGCCATTCGTCCACCTGCCCGTGGCCGGTGCCGGCCGCCACGACTACAAGATGCTCAGCCTCGCGCCACGCAGCGAGCGTGAGCGGCGCGTCCTCGAGCGGATGCCCGCGCCTGAACAGGCAGACATAGCGCTGATCAAACAGGCGGCGCTGATAGAAACCACCCTTGAGCTGCGGCAGCAAGCCAATGGCCAGATCGACGCGGCCGTCGGCCATTTCGTTGCTCAGATTGACGCTTGTATCGCGCACGGTATTGAGTGCGACGCCCGGCGCGATGTGCGACAGTCGTTCGAGCAGCGCGGGCAGAAAAACAACTTCACCGATATCGGTCATGCCGATCGTCATGGTGCGCATCGCGCGCAGCGGATCGAAACCCGTCACCGGATTGAGTGCGGCGTGCAGCGTGGCGAGCGCCTGCGAGACCGGTTCCGCGAGACGCAGCGCGAATGGCGTGGGCACCACGCCGCCCGGCCCGCGCACGAACAAGGGATCGCCTAGCCGGCGACGCAGCTTGGCGAGCGCGTTGCTAACGCCGGGCTGGCTCATGTTCATCTGCTCGGCGACGGTCGCCACGCGCCGTTCCTGCATGAGCCGCTGGAAGAGCAGCAGCAGATTGAGGTCGATTTCGCTCAGTTCCATGATTCACGCCTATCCGGGTCTCATTCAATCCAGTGATGAAGTAGATTCATTTCATCTTATTGAGGAATGAAGGTCTAGTGCTGAAAATACTGACACGGCACGCGCATTCGACATGGCGCCCGGAAATGCCATGGCGGACCACACCCATAAATCTGGATATCGGAGACACAGTCATGAAGCAGATGGATCTAAAGATTGCGATCGTCGGCGCAGGCGTCGGCGGCCTTACGCTTGCGCTCGCGCTGCGCGAGCACGGAATCGATGCGCAACTCTACGAGCAAACCGAAGAGCTGCGCGAAGTGGGCGCGGCCGTCGCGCTCTCGGCCAACGCAACGCGCTTCTACGAGCGCATGGGACTGCGTGCGGACTTCGAGAAGCTGTGCGCGGAGGTGCCGGGCCTCGTCTATCGCGACGGACGCAGCGGCGAGGTCATCGGTCACCATCGCGGCACGCCCAGTTCTCGCGAGCTGTTCGGCGGCTCGTACTGGGGCATTCATCGTGCCGATCTGCAGGCGGTACTGTCCAGAGCCGTCGGCCTTGAGCGCATCAAGCTCAGCCATCGGCTGGTCGATCTCATGCAGCACGCGGATCGCGTAAGTCTTGCGTTCGATAACGGTCAGCGCATCGACGCCGACCTCGTGATCGGCGCCGACGGGGCGCGCTCGATCACGCGGCGCTGGATGCTTGGCTATGACGACGCCCTGTATTCGGGTTGCTCGGGCTTTCGCGGTGTGGTGCCGGCTGAACGCATGGACCTGCTGCCCGATCCCGAGACCATCCAGTTCTGGGTCGGACCCGGCGGCCATCTGCTGCACTATCCCATCGGCGACAAAGGCGACCAGAATTTCCTGCTGGTCGAGCGGCATCCATCGCCGTGGCCGTTACGCGACTGGGTCATGCCCGCCAGCGAGGGCGAACAACTCCGTCTGTTCAAGGACTGGCATCCGGCCGTCGTGCAGATGATTACGGCTGTGCCGGTCAGTCAGCGCTGGGGATTGTTCCACCGTCCCCCGCTCGGCCGCTGGAGCAAAGGCCGCGTGACGCTGATCGGCGATGCCGCGCATGCGCTTGTGCCGCATCACGGCCAGGGCGCCAATCAGTCGATTGAAGATGCGGTGGTGCTGGCCGCTCAATTGGCCGCGGCGGGTCCAGGCAATTGGCGCGCGGCGCAGGAAGCCTACGAGCGTCTACGCCGGGGCCGCACGCGCAAGGTGCAGTACGCGTCGATCACCACTGCAGACGTGCTGCATTTGCCCGACGGGCCGGCGGCGCAGGCCCGCAACGCCCGCCTCGGCGCGCGCGACAGCGTGTTGAACCACCTGGACTGGATTCACGATTTCGATGCGCTTACGGAAGAACCGAGTGAGCGGCAGGGTGGCACCTGGCTTTGAGTAAGTCCTGCTTTACGGTTGATAGCACTCGGAGGAGCCGCCCGTCTTGTATCGCATAGGCGAATGCAACTGTGTTGGTAGGCGCAAAGGCACTGTACATGTCAAACGAAAGGCTTCAGCTTCAGAATGGTCAATCGCTGTATTGAGCCCCGCAGCATGCTGACGCACGGTGGAGTCGCCATTAAAGGGCGATAGCGCGTCTATCGGTGCGGCGTAACGGCTATCCGACGAACTTCGTCGCCCACTTCGCTGAGAAAACTCTCATGGATCGTCCGCAGGCAGTTCCAACGCAGCAGGTATTGAATGAACGCGTGATTGTCACCGAGTGGCGATTTGCGCCCGGTGCTGAGACCGGCTGGCATGTTCATGGACATGACTATGTCGTGGTACCGCAAACGGATGGTCAACTTCTCCTCGAGACATCACAAGGCAACCGGGAATCGCAGTTGCGCGCCGGGCAAAGTTACGCGGGGTTGAAGGGAGTGGAACACAACGTCGTCAACGCGACCGACCACGAGGTGGTATTTATCGAGGTGGAGATTCGCTGAGGCAGCTCCTGACGAAAGGCACAGACGAATAGCCACTTGTGGTCGAACTCAGCCGGATGACGAGCGGCTCAATCAGGCCAAGTGCTTAACCATGAACACCCGCTTTAAACCTTTCTCCTCGGCCCGGTGCGTCTCCGTATAGCCGATGCGAGAGTAAAGCGCGATATTTTCCGTCATGCTCTCGTGCGTGTAGAGCCTGATGACGCGACAGCCGGCCACTCTGGCCGAGCGTTCAGCGAATTCCAGCAGGCTGCGGCCTAGTCCCGTTCCCTTGGCAGCAGGTGCTACGGCCACGTTGTCCAGTAGCATCGCGTCCTGCTCCGGGATGAGCACAACAATGCCCTGTATGGCGCCTTCCAGCTCGACAACGTAGACTCTGCCCTCGCCGATCAAGACTTCATAGTCGTCCAGCATCGGTCCCGGTGGCCGCCCGATACGAGAGATATAAGGCGAGTAGGCCTGTCTAACGATTTCCTCAATAGCTTGGAGGTCGGCAAGAACGGCGAGGCGGGGATCGGGATGCATTGTCATGTTTCGCAAGTATTCGGCAGAAAGCGTGGTCGTGAATATGGTAGCTCTTTCATAAGGCAACGCTCCGGCTTTGACCAGCAAGCCGCAACGCATCGACAGCCATGCCCTCCCATCGCCAATTAACTTTTACTTATACCCCCACGTTTTTGGCTGATTAGACGCGAACAATTCGGCTACCGACTATCGGATCAATGGCGCGGCCTGCCCTCCGGCTTGCAGCGCGCTAATCCAATGGAGGTCAGAAATGGTAGCCGATGCCCTGGTCTCGGGCGATGCCGAGATTACCCGTTTGCGTAGCACCCTCGCGGACGCCGCGTCCCGATCCAGCCACCAGATCGTCGATCTCGCACGCGCCCTGGTAGCCGTTCCCAGCGCCTACCCGCCCGGCAATACTCACGCGGTCGTCGACCGGATCGAGGCAATGTTCGAAGGCTCCGGCGCGGAAGTCGAGCGATTCGGTACGCTCCCGCATGTCATGAACCTCGTGGTGCGCGTGCGTGGTGCGCGCCCTGGGCGTCGGCTGGTTTTCAACGGCCACCTCGACACCTTCCCGCTCGTGAATGCCCATCAATGGTCGGCCGATCCGAACGGTCAGGAACGCGACGGAAAGCTTTACGGACTGGGCGTGTCAGACATGAAGGGCGGGGTCGCCGCCATCGTGTTCGCCTTGCGTCAGCTCGCCGCTGTGAGCGACTCGTTCGCGGGCGAAGTCGTCGCCACCTTCGCTGGCGATGAAGAAAGCATGGGCACGGAAGGGACAGGCTATCTGTTGAATCATGTGCCGCACGCAGCCGGCGACGCGATGATCAGCGCCGACACCGGCTCGCCCAACGTGCTGCGTTTCGGCGAGAAAGGCATGATCTGGCTGCGTCTCGATGCAAGCGGCAAGTCGGCACACGCGGCCCATGTGCATAAGGGCGATAGCGCAATCGAGAAAATTCTCGACGCTATCCACGAACTCAAATCGGTGCGCGACTACCCGGTGAACGCGCCGGGCGAAGTCCTCGCCGCCATCGCCCGTTCGAGCGAAACATCTGAACTTATCTCCGGCGCGGGAGAGAGCGACGTTCTGCGCCAGGTCACCATCACATTCGGTACGGTCAGCGGTGGACGTCTGTCGAATCTGATCGCGGACCACGCCACCGCTACCGCCGACATCCGCTTGCCGGTCGGCGTTTCAGTCGCGGAGATCGAAAGCCGCATCAAGGAAATCGTTGTGCGCCATCCCGGCGTCTCGCTGGAGATCACGCGACGCTACGAACCGAGTTGGACCGCGCCCGATCACGAGATCATTCAAACACTCAGCCGCCATTGCGCGGCGAAGCTCGGCACACAACCGGTGGTCAACATGCGTGTCGGCGCCTCCGATGCGCGCCTTTACCGGCAGCACGGCGTACCCACCGTGGTCTGCGGCTTGACGTCCTACAACATGGGCTCGTCCGACGAGCACGTGTACGTAGACGAATTGCGCGCGCTCGGTGAAATCTTCGTGCTCACTGCTTTCGACTATCTGAGCGCACCAGCCGGCCTCTAAACCGGCCGCGCCTGTCACGAACTTCATTGCCCTCGTCGTCGGAACGCGCCGCAGATGCAGCGCTGCCCTACGCTCCTCGCATCGGAAAAGGAAATGTCATGTCCACCGATAAAGTTCCAAGTCCTGAGCAACGCAGAAAATTTCGCCGTATCCTGGCCTCCGCGCTGGTGGGCAACATGCTCGAGTTTTACGACCTGTTCGTCTACGGCTTTCTGGCTGTCATAATCGCCAAAGCTTTCTTCCCGACGGGCGACGCCTACACGTCGATGCTCGCCGCTGCCGCAACCTTCGGCGTCAGCTATTTCATCCGGCCGCTCGGCGCGATGGTTATCGGCGCATACAGCGACAGGCGTGGCCGCAAGGCGGGCATGATGCTCACCATCTGGCTGATGGGCATCGGCACGCTCGTGATCGCCTGCGCCCCCACCTACGCGACATTCGGCGTTGTCGGTACCTTGATCCTCGTGCTCGGCAAAGTCCTGCAGGGCTTCTCCGCGGGTGGCGAATTCGGCTCGACCGTCTCCTTCGTCACGGAGCACGCACCGAAGGGAATGAAGGGGTACTTTGCGAGTTATCAGGTGGTCGGGATTGGCCTCGCCACGGGCCTCGCGAGTATCGTCGGGCTCGGTGCGAACAAGCTGATGACGCCGGACACGCTGGCATCGTGGGGCTGGCGCGTGCCGTTTCTGATCGGCCTCGCGATCGTGCCGTTCGGCTACTGGATTCGCCGGCGTGTCGACGAAACACCCGAATTCAAGGTATCCAGTCACGAACGCAATCCGATCCGCGATACGTTCGCGACGGCCAAAGCACGGATCGCCGCGGCTATCGGCCTGTATTCACTCGCCGCTTCGACGAACTATCTGTTGGGCGTATTCATTCCGCTGTACGCGCAGAAGGTGTTGGGAATGAGCCCTGTCGATTCGATGTGGGGTGCGATTGGCTATTCGGCCGCACAGATCGTATTGCCACCGGTCTTCGGCGCACTGTCAGATCGTGTCGGCCGGCTTGCGCTCATCACGACGGGCACGCTGCTTACCATTGTCCTGACGATTCCTGCATTTCACCTGATGGTCGCGTCCCCCACAGTCGGCGTCTATGTTTTCTGCGTCACTGGACTGACATCGTGCGTGATGGTGTTCCAGGGTGCGATGCCCGCGTTCGTCGCGGAGCTGTTCCCGGTTAGCACGCGTACCACCAGCATCGCGGTTGTCCATAACCTGACTTTCGCCGTGTTCGGCGGTTTATCGTTGATGATCTGCACGTGGATTGCAAACGAGACCGGTAGCAAGTTCGTGCCTGCTTATTACGTCATGGTCACTGCCGTCATCGCGCTAGTCTGCATTCTCTACTTTCGCAAGCGGACCTCCCCTGCTTCTACTCGTGAGAACGTGCTGAAAAACGCCTGACGGCCCAGGTTCTCCGCGTTCCATTTTTTGATTCGCCGGATCGCACGCCCGTCGAGCTTTAGAATCTGTTGAATCCGACGAAGGCCGACATCCGGCGGGGATCCAATGAGACTCAGGCACATCGAAGTAGTGAACGCGATCCGCGTGACCGGAACGCTCAAGGCCGCGGCCGCGCTCCTGTCGCTCACCCAGCCGGCGATCACGCAAACGCTGCAGAGCGCCGAGCGCCAGTTGGGCTATCCGCTGTTCGAACGGGTGCGCGGCAAGCTCATTCCGACCCGGGAGGCGCAAACGCTGTTCCCCGAGATCATGCGGCTCGATGAGCAGTTGCAGGCGGTTCAACGGCTCGCCGAAAACCTGCGCGGCGGGACGGACGGATCGTCGATCCGCATTCTGGCCGCCCCAGCCATGGCGCAGACTGTCGTGGTGGACGCAGCACTCGCATTCAAGGCCTTGCATCCAGGCGTCAAGCTGTCCATTCGCGCGGATTACTCGGCAACCGCAGTCGCCAACATCGCGCTGATGGAAGCCGATATCGGCCTGCTGTATCACAGCGTGTCGCATCCTGCCATCAAGGAGATCGAACTGGCGTCGAGCCGGCTCGTTTGCGTGGGTCACCCGGACGTCCTCAAAAAGGCGCCTTTCATGGAGATCAGTGCGCTCGAAGGCCGCGAGATCATTGGACCTGATCCGGCCGATCCACTCGGGCGGCTATTGGCGAAACGACTCGAAGAACTCTCGGTCACAGTCCGCTCAAGCATCACCGCGCAGTCGTATCACTCCCTCGTGTCGCTCGCCGCGCGGTCGAAAGTCGTGACCATCGTCGACGAGATCGCGGCACTTTCCGCACGCGCTCAAGGGCTGAATGTCGTGCCGCTTGCACCGGAAATCGCGATTCCGGTCGTTGCGAGCGTGGCCATTAACGGCGAGCGGTCTGCGCTGGTCGAACAGTTTATGCAAGTGTGCAGGAATACGTTTCGCGCACTCGGATGAAAACGTACGCTGAATGCGGGCGTTCAGATCCCCAGTCACGGAGAATACCGCGCATCGAAGAAGGCCTACTGCACCGTCTCCGGCGTCTGCAGCAGTAGCAAAACTTCGTTATTGACATATCAGTCCAGAATACATATCCTCGAGCCATGGTTAGACCTAGAGAGTTCGATCGCGACGAGGCACTGGATCACGCAACACGCGTGTTCTGGGCGAAAGGCTACGCCTCGACTTCAACCGAAGACCTGCTCGCGGCCATGAATATCGGGCGCCAGAGTCTCTACAACGCGTTCGGTGACAAACGAAAGCTCTACCTTGAAGCGCTGGAGCGATATCAACGGGAAAGCAATGCGGGTCACCTGGAGCGCCTGAAAAGCAGCGCATCGCCACTAGCCGGTATTGAGGCGCTTTTGCTTGGCCTCATTGCCGAAGATGACGGCATACGTGCACTCGGGTGCATGGGTGTCAACGCGGTCAGTGAATTCGGGTCTGCGGATCCGGAGCTTGTGATGCTACGGAGCAAAGTAGGTCCAAGGCTTTTCAGATGCCTGGTCGAACGCATACGTGAGGGACAGGCATGCGGAGAAGTCGACCCCACCATCGAGGCCCGCGAAGCCGCCGCCTTTTTGCAGATGACAATGCAAGGTATTCAGCTCGCCGCCCGTGCAGGTAGCGATGCCAGGAGTCTGCGCGCACAGGCCAGATTTGCAATCAACCGTTTCAGACCGCGCTAGGCAGTGAAAGCCTGACGTGGTTGCTGTTCGCCCAATTATGGACTGATCTATCAACAACGGAGATGCTAGTGAACGAGAACTACGGACTTACCGGAAAGGTTGCCATTGTCTTTGGCGGCTCGCGCGGTATTGGCGCGGCTGCAGCGAGACGTCTGGCAAGAGAGGGCGCCGATGTAGCGATCACCTACGTTTCGGCGCCGGAGCGAGCGGAGGAAACGGTTGGGGCAATTGAGGCTACCGGACAGTCTGGCCTTGCAATCAAGGCTGACAGCGCGGATCCGGCAGCGATCAAGGCAGCTGTCGCGCAGACCGTGGATCACTTCGGAAAACTGGATATTGCGGTTGTCAACGCCGGCATCTTGAAGCTTGGTGACATTGCGACGGTGAGCGTGGAAGATCTTGACCGCATGCTGGATATCAACGTGCGTGGTGTCTTTCTTGCCATCCAGGCCGCTGCTGCGCGTCTCTCTGACGGCGGCCGGATCATTACGATCGGCAGCAACACAGCGGTGCGTAGCGGACATCCGGGCTCGAGCGTTTACTCAATGACGAAGGCCGCGGTTGCCGTCATGGTGAAAGGTATTGCCGTTGACCTGGCCAGCCGGGGCATCACAGTCAACAACATTCAACCCGGGCCAACTGTAACGGACATGACGGCCGATCATATCGAGGCGATCAAGCCGCTCATTCCGCTTAAGCGCGCCGGCGATCCGGATGAGATTGCCGGTCTGGTTGCCTACCTCGCCCGCAAGGAGTCGGGTTACATGACCGGCTCCAGCCTCACCATCGACGGTGGTATGGCGCTATAACCGTCTGGCGCCCTGTTCTATTTCGTTGCCCGATTTTCCGCCTGAGCGACCAGCGCCGACAAGACTTCAGGAAAATCGGAAGAAACGTCAGCGCAAATGTCGTGCGCATTCTCCCCGACTACGTTGATCTTGTAGGTGATGCGATTGCCCCCACCAGGTAGCGGTTCGATTTCATGGACCACGCGAACCACAACGTCGCCAAGCATCGTTTCGTCTGTGAACAGATGCTGCCCATCGACTTCGACGAGTTGCGACTTGATGATCTCCTGGTCAGGAAGCGTCATGGTTAGCCATGAGCCCACAGCGAAAGGACCATCAATGGAACAGGCGTGGACACCCGTATTCCAATTCTTCCAACCGGAAACGGCCTCGAAGAACTCCCAGATCACTCCTGCCGATGCGGTGGTCTCCTGGCTATAGGAGGCAGTGGCGTGCGTACTGTCGGTCATGTGAGATCCTCTAGTAAGAGCACAGATAATATGCGAGCTTGCTAAAGGATATCAACAGGAGAAGTCGGCGCATCCTGCCGGATCAGTTCCCGGCGCTTCAGCTCGGCCCAGAACGCCGGTGGAATTTCAGCCCGGAAGGTTTGCAGGTTGTCTTCCAGTTGTGCAACCGTACGCACGCCGGGGATGTTGGTCGGGATCGCGGGATGGGCGAGAACGAATTGCAGCGCCGCCGCTTTGAGCGGTACCGAGTATTCCTGACATACCTGCTCGATCTTGCGCACGCGTTCAAGAATGGGCTCCGGCGCGGGCGAATAGTTGTATTTCGCGCCTGGCACCGCACCCGTCGCGAGAATGCCGCTGTTGTAGCCGCCACCGAGAATGACCGACACCTGCTGCTCTTCGCACAGCGGCAGGAAACCGTCCAGCGCGTCCTGCTCGAGCAAGGTGTAGCGGCCAGCCAGCAACAGGCAGTCGAAATCTTGCCGGCGAATGGCTTCGTGTGCGACCTGCCATTCGTTGACGCCGAGCCCCACCGCTTTCACGACCCCTTCGTCACGGAGTTTCAGCAGTGCTTTCGCCGCACCAGCCATCGCCGCGTCGAACATCTCGGGCTGACGCTCGCCGTGCGTAAAGACGTCGATGTCGTGAATCAGCGCGATATCGATGTGCTCCAGCGCTAAACGCTGCAGACTGTCTTCGATGGAACGCATCGTGCCGTCGTAGCTGTAGTCGAAAACGGTTTCGAAAGGCAACCCGTCGACCCATGGTTCAAAGTTGATCTCGGCGCGTTTGCGCGGCTTCAGCAGACGCCCCACCTTGGTGGACAGCACAAACTGGTCGCGCGGATACCAGCGCAGCCCTTGCCCGCAGCGCGCTTCGCTCAACCCGTGCCCGTACATCGGCGCGGTGTCGAAGTAGCGCACGCCCGCTTCCCACGCTGCCTTGATCAAGGCAGCCGAATCCTCTTCACTGATCGGCCTGAAGATGTTGCCGATCGGCGCGGCGCCGAAACCCATCACGGTCGTCTCGAGCCCTGAACGCGGCCATTTACGTTTTGCTACCGGATTCATTTTTATCTCCTTTGTCGATGGGAGTGAAGCCATTCGTTCCAGACTGACTGACACGCAACGCCCGTCTACTTGATCTTCGCTGCAGCCGCAAGCTTGCGCACCCCCTCTTTCGGGTCCTCGTTCGAGTTCATGAAATTCGTGACGACGTCGGTAATCGCGCCAGCAGTAACCGGCGACTGAAGATTGCCGAAGGCCAACGAAGGCAGGAACGCGCCAGATTTAATCGTGGCCTGCTCGTCGGCGAATGATTTCCTGGCGCAGCTATCGAACTTGTCCATGGGAACGTCCAGCCGAACAGGAATTGAACCCTTGTAGAGACTGAACTGCTGCTGGAAATCGACGGACATGATCGTCTTGGCAAGCGCAAGCTGCCCGGGCGACGCCTGCTTCTTACCGTTCTGCTGAAAGAACGCGAACGAATCCACGGTGTACGTGTAGGCATTCGACGTCCCCGGCGCGGCCGCGCAAATATAGTCGGCGTCTGGCTTCTTGTTCGCATTGGCGAATTCGCCCTTCGCCCAGTCGCCCATGAACTGCATGCCGCCCGAGCCGGAAATGACCATTGCCGTCGCGAGATTCCAGTCACGGCCGTGGTAGCCCTTATCGAAGTAACTCCGGATCTTCTGGACGACCTCGAACACCTGCACCATCTGCGGCGAAGTCAGCGTTTTCTGGTCAAGGTCAACAAGGGCTTTCCGGTAGAAATCCGGACCTTGGGAAAGCACGGCCGTCTCCCAGATGGTCATGTCTTGCCAGGGCTGGCCACCATGCGCGACAGGCGTGATGCCCGCTGCGCGAAATTTGTCGGCGAGCGCAAAGAATTCCGGCCACGTCGTGGGCGCCGTGCCCCCGACTTTTTCGAGGTCGGCCTTGTTGATCCACAACCAGTTGATTCGGTGTACCGAGAACGGCGCAGCCACATAGTGACCGCCTGCCTTCATGGAGCTATCTATCTGCGACGGCGAATGCGCTTTCCAATCGGTAGCGGACTGATCGACATTGACCAACATGTCCTGATCGGCCCAATCCTGAATCAGAGGCCCCTTGATCTGCGCGGCCGATGGTGCGTTGCCCGAGATGACCTGGGTCTTCAGCGCCGTCATGGCCGCCGCGCCCGCGCCTCCCGCTATGGCGAAGTCCTTCCACTCATAGCCCTGTTTGGTCATATCGTCCTTCAGCACCCGGATCGCTTTCGATTCGCCACCAGAGGTCCACCAGTGCAGTACCGAAAGCTGTTCGGCGGCCAAACCAGCATGAGTTCCAGCCATGAGCAGCGTAATACCCGTCGCAACCGACGTGAGTGATCGTTTCATTGCAGTCTCCGAAGTTTTCGTTATTTGATCGAGCGGCGCGTTCGAGGCCAGGTCGAACGCGCATGCGTGCCCGTTTTCATACGTGTCAAACGTCTTTACCGATCTACAGGTCAAACCCAAGTTGCGACTTGCCGAGCGGTGTCAGGTCGTCAGCCATGGCGCGTCCGCTGAAATCCACTTCGAAATGGTCAGCAGGAAAATCGGGCGGGCTTTCACCCTTGAGGAAGCTCGGCAACTGACGCCTCAGATAAGCGTCGTTTTTGGCGCACGCGGGCGCCGAGGCGATGTACATCACGTTGCTGTACCCCGCCCCCTTGTGCTCGTCTTCGACCGCATGGATGACATCGCTGTGCCAGAACACGGTGTCACCCGCTTCCATTTTGGGAATCGACGACAGTGCCTCGAACAATGGCGCATGAAATTCCGGCTTGATCGACAGCGCCCGTCCGGGCATTGCACCGCACAGGTCGTCCTCTGCGACATCGTCCTGAAGCGCGCGTAGCAGGATGTACACCATCGAATTGGCGATGGGCACGAGTTGCAGCGTGCCGTCGCCCGGGCCTTGCGGCGTCAAGGCAGTCCAGCCCTGGAACGTACGAAACATCGAACATACGGCCGGCGATGCGATTTCCTGCACGTCAGGTCGGAAAGCCGCATCGAACGCGTCGTAGTCGCGCCAGTTCCCGGCAAACACGTGGCGGTACACCTTCCGAAAATTGCTTTCGATCCAGCGCTCGACCGACCCGCCGTCGCAATGCGCCGACAGGCCAAGCGACGCAGAGCCTGGCGGCCGGCGACGCAGACGATCGGCATAGACCGGCACGCGCTCCGGATCGAAGTGCACCTGACCGCCGCTCTCATTGCGCCATAGCCGGTTCAGGAATACACGTGCTTCGGTTAGTGACGCTGACTGACGGGCCAGCACTTGCGGCTTCGACCAGTACACCCCATAGATCTGCGGTTTGCTGGACGCGAGCTGGCCAAAGTATTTGTCTTCAGCGCGGTTTTCCAAGTGCTTGTCGAGATGATTGCGCTCGACATAGTTGGCAATATCCTCGTCCCAACTCTGCACCAGCGCACGGGGGAAGACATTACGGATCACGCATGCGCCACGCGCCTTGACGACCGCGATCTGGTCCGCAGCGACACGTTGTTCGGCGATATCGGAAAACTGAATCTCGGGGATGACGTCTTCTCCACGATCCCTCTGGCTGGCAATTCGCCTCGCTTCGGTGCTGATCGCCTCTTCGACTTCGGCAAAGACCTGCCGGTAGTTCGGCAACGCCGCGCGCAGCTCCTTTTTCGCTTGCCGGATTGCGCTCGGCAAATCGTCGATTTTCAACGCCATGACTGTCTCCGTAGGGATTTGATATGCCCCGAGGATATGACGCGCATGCGTGGCTGGGTGATACTATTCAGGCAATCTTTTTGCGTATTCGGCCATGAAACCAGCCTATGAGCATGTCGACTTCGGTGGGGACTGTTCGGTGCGGGTTTACCATCGGCGGCTCCCGCGCATTCCGTTCGAGTGGCATCACCATCCGGAGTACGAGTTAACGCTGACGATGAACAGTCATGGCAAGCGCTACATCGGCGACTCTGTCAACGAATACGAGGCTGAGGATCTGGTCCTCGTGCCGCCGGATCTTCCGCACACCTGGGCGTCGAATCGTTCAATCGATCCATCCTCGCCACAGGTCGCCATCGTCATCTGGTTCGACGGCGATTGGGCGCGGCGTATGGCGGATTGTTGCCCCGAATACGAGCCGCTGCGCAAGCTGTTACGCAGGGCCGCGTGTGGGCTGGCCTTCGAGCCGCCTGCCGGCAAATGGATGCGCGAGCGCCTGGAACCATTGCTATCGAGCGTGGCGCGCGACCGCCTTGGCGCCGCCCTCGACATTATGTGCACGCTTGCCGACGCGCCGGGCCAGCCGCTCGCCTCGCCGAGTGCTTTCAACGAGGCGTCCACCGGCCCGTCTGGCCACGAGCCCGAACGGATCAACCGGGTCCTTTCGATGATTGACGCGCGCTTTGCCGAACCGTTGCGACTGTCAGAACTCTGCGCGGCCGCCAGCCTGTCGGAACGCTCGCTCACGCGTTATTTTGTTCGGCATATTGGTGAGAGCGTCGGCCGGTATATCACCCGGGTTCGTATTGGTCACGCGTGCCGAATGCTGGTTGACACCTCCCTGCCGGTTGCCGTCATCGCTGCTCGGTCGGGCTTCGCGAACGTCGCCAATTTCAATCGACAGTTCAGGGCCGCAAAGCAGGCGACGCCGGCCGAATATCGGCGGCAGTTCGCGGCTGCGGGTTCTCCGGATGAGGACGCAGCGGTTCGCTTGACCGAACGGTCTCCGTCACTTCAAAAGAAGCGCAAATTAGCGGGCGAGCGAAACGACGAAGAGATTGCTGGCCAGTACCGCGCCTGATCCCGGCAGATAGCAATCTGCGCCCCGTTTCCGCCCTTCGATGTCGTTCGGCGAGCAACATCGCGAACGTTACCCCGCACCGAACATAGTGTTAATTTTTATCAAAAAACACACTGTCTGGGGAAACTCCGTCAACGACATCGCAGTAGTTCCCGTTTAGGAAGGATCGGCGAATCACCCGCCGTGCATCGTCACTGCGGCGACAGGCCAAGTGCATTCATGGAATTCTATTTTGGAGTACGGTATGAAATATCCTCTCTTGGCAACGTTGGTCGCGAGCTTGGGAATTGGCCTATCCGGCGTGGCCAATGCCGTCAACGTAGACGTCAATATCGGCATGCCTGCCCCTGTAGTGGTCGCCCAGGCACCGGTTGTCATTGGCTGGTATGGGGACAGATATTACGACGGTCATCGCTACTGGGAGCGCCAGGAATGGGAAGACCATCACCACCACCATGGTGATCATGACCACTGCCCTCCGGGACACGCTAAAAAGGGCGAGTGCTAACTGCATCGCATCGCAACCGAACTGCTGACGTCGCGCGAACGGCTGCAGCAGTTGTCCGCACATCTGGCTGAACAAACCATCCAGATCGTGCGCAATGTGGCCGGTCACCTTCGGCCGGCCGCACTGAATTTCGGCCTCGCCTCCGCGCTGGAATGGCTCGCGGGGGAATTCACCCGCCACACTCACATTCCTTGTCACTTCAATGTCACGGGCAGCCGGGCGCTCCTCGGCTGCTATCGCAGGATATTTGTTCGCCCTATCAAAACATCGTACGCGATTAAATCTTTTGCGATTGACATCCATCGACCCTTCCCTCATCATGCAACGCATGCGATTACATCGCATGCGATTTAAAGCAGCTTGACACCCTTATCCACAAAGGAATCCATCATGACCAAGATCGACCAAGTCCTCCACTCTGGCAACAGCCACGCCACGATCAATCGAGACCCCAATGTCCAGCGCGGTGAGCTCGGAGTCCTCGACCTCAAACTGTCAGCGCCCGACGGTGAAAGCCGCGAGTTCGTCGCCACTGAGTTGCACCCGAGAGCCGAACAGTTGTTTTCGGGCGCGTGGTCAGCCTGTTACATCAGCGCGTTCGAGATTGCGGCCTCGCTGAAGAAGGTCACGCTGCCGTCCGACTATTCCGTGGACATCCAGGTCAGCATTGGGTCGGTCGGTGCCGGTCATTGCCTCGGCGCCCAGTTCACCATCCGCGCGCCTGGTCTGGCGACGGAAGTCGTCGAGACAATCGCGCACCTGGCCCATCAGATCTGCCCGTACTCGAAGGCTGTGCACGGCAACATCGAGGTCGGCCTGAATGTCGTCACCGCGTGATCGGATCAGGCATACGCACCTCGCTAATCTTCGCCCATTATTGATCGCATGCGATTATATCGCATACACTTTAAATACGCTTAACACCCCTTACTCACGAAGGAATGCATCATGGAAAAGATCGAAAAAGTCCTCGCCTCAGGCAACAGCCACGCCACGGTCAATCGCGACCCCAATCTCCAGCGCGGCGAGTTTGGCGTCTTCGACCTCAAGCTGACAGCGCCTGGCCTTGAAAACCTCGAGTTCATCGCCACCGAGCCGCACCCGAGAGCCGAACAGTTGTTTGCGGGTGCATGGTCGGCCTGTTACACCACCGTGTTCGGGATTGCGGCCCAGTTGAAGAAGGTCACGCTGCCGTCCGACTATTCCGTGGACATCCAGATAAACATTGGGCAGACCGGTGCCGCGTGGTTCCTCGGCGCCGAGTTCACCATCCGCGTGCCGGGTCTGGAAACGGAAGTCGTCGAGGCAATCGCGCGCCTCGCCCATCAGATCTGCCCGTACTCGAAGTCCGTGCACGGCAACATCGAGATCGGCATGAACATCGTTACGGCGTAATCCGCCCAGGCACGTGCATCTCGCTGAGGCACGTGCCTTTCACTGAACATCTTTTTAGGGAATTCCCATCATGAAGACCAAGCTCATCGTTGCACTGCTCATCGCCTTTTCGGCGTCCGCCGCCGCACCCGCGTTCGCCAGCGGCTATGGACCGGCCCCGTTCTACAAGCCCTCGGTTGGCGCACCGGCGTCGCAAAGCGGTCAGAGCGTGCGAACCGTCGCTGCCGAACGCGACGACGTCACTGGCTCGCAAGAGGCATATGGCGGAGTAGTCGCCGGACTCTCCCAGGCGGGCAGCCATGTCGCCGTGACGCCGCGCGGCAACCTGTTCGCACATCACTAGATCGTGCATTCCTCTGTCGCTGGGCCGTCGCGCATCGTCGTTGCTCCTGCGCGGCGGCCACAGCGGCAGGGAGGGCGCCGCCGCAAGACCTCTACGATGCGAAAGAGCTGGGCCCGGTGAAATTGACCACCGGCTGCACGCTGTACGGCAGCGGTCCAACTTTCACTACATTGCGATATAATCGCATGCGATATATGTCACTTCGTACGTCTTGTGAAACATCAGGCTCTACTAGCCAAAGAGGATACAGATGAAATCCACAGATCAACTGGCACCCGCAAATCCCATGCTCTCCGACTATCTGTGCTTTGCGATCTACTCCGCGAACCTGGCGTTCGGCAAGGCATACAAGCCGATACTCGAGGAGCTTGGGCTCACTTACACGCAATACATCACGATCATTGCGCTGTGGGAGACAGACAATCAGACCGTCAGCGGACTGGGCGAGAAGCTGTTTCTCGAATCCAACACGCTTACGCCGATCCTGAAGAAGCTTGAAGTGATGGGTTATCTGGAAAGGCAGCGCGACCCCGAAGACGAGCGTCAGGTGCGGATCTGCCTGACGAAAAGCGGTCGACGCTTGCGCGAAAAAGCCCTGAAAATGGACCTCGTCGAGGCGACGGGCCTCGCGCCCGACGAGTTCGCGAAGATGCAAAAGGCGATCGTGACGTTGCGGAGCAATCTTATCAAGTCAGTCCAGGACGGCGAATGAGCGCTTGGCGGTCGTAATGCCGCTATCCTATTCGGGCCTTCACGCATCGTAGGCCAGGGGGCGATAGTGTCAGTCTCGCGCAATCACAGCCATTTCAAAGCCGACTGCCCGAGAACGAGTAGTTCGTCAAACTGGGTTATCAGTTCAAAACACAAAACAAACAGCAACGCATAAGAGGGCCCGGGAAATCTGTGCATCCATCGCAGGATCGGCACTGCAAAACGTGTTCTAACGGCGTCCCGAGTCATTATCCAGGTCATGATCATTCCGATTGCCGCCCCCGCGAGTATGTCGGTCGGATAGTGCCAGCCGAGATAAACGCGCGGCAGGCATATGAAGACCGCGGTGTACAGAAGTGCGAACACGCCGACGCCGCGCCAGACGAGAAAAATCCCAGTCGCGACCGCCATCCACAGCATCGCGTGGTCACTCGGAAAGGAACTCCACGTTGGCAGCACGGCCACTCCCGGACCACCTGATGGAAAATGCAAGTGCAGCTCGGGGTTATAGATAGGCCGTATCCGGAATGGTAAATAATGGCCAAAAAGCCTGAAAATTGTGAGCGCAAGAAGGCAGCTCGCGATCGTTGCGACGACCATTTCACGCTCCCATCCACCACGCTGAGTGGGTTTGAACCATATCCACCACAATAAGGGTATGAGCACGAACCCCTTGAATGTATATAGGCCCGCGATGACTCTTATCGCGTGGTTCAAGATGGTGGAACTCAAAGCAACGTGCGTCAGGAAAGTTTGGATTGCTGTGTCGAAAACGTCCATTCGGCAACTTCTCCCGATCTTTACTTATAAGAAAATGTTTAATTAGCGGAAGCCGGCGTGGACTTCTTGGAAATCTGGAACGCGTTAAGTGTGCCACCCAATACGAAAGAGATGAAACTTCACAAAATAAAGGGCCCGGGACAATCGTAGAGGGCCGGCTAAGGATCGGCTTCATCGCGCAGTGGGCGCATTGCGCCGCGTGGCGCGGCCACCAGCTTTGCGAACGTCAGACTTTCAGCGCTCGGCAAAGCACCCCCCGCAAATCCGCTTATTGCTCGACAACGCCGAGCAGCGCCTGCTTGCCTCCAACGTATTTGTAGAGCGAAATCACGCCGTGCTTCAGATCGCCCTTCGCATCGAATTGCGTTTCTCCGAGCACCCCCTGATGATCGGTCGCAGGCATTGCAGCAAGGATTTTTGCAGGCTCGGTTGATTGCGCGCGCTTCATCGCATCAATGATGACACCCACCGCGTCGTACGCAAACGGTGAGTTCAGAACCGGCGCGTAACCGAAGCGCTTCTTGTAGCGCTCGACGAACGCCGGCCCACCGGTCATCTTCAGCAGCGGCGCGCCGGCGATCGAGCAAATTACGTTGTCGGCCGCATCGCCCGCGAGTTTCGCGAGATCGTCGGCACACAAGCCATCGCCGGCCAGCACTTTCATCGTCATGCCCAACTGCTTCGCCTGTTTCGCGAACGGGCCGCCCGTGCCATCGAGACCGCCATACATGATCGCGTCCGGCTTTTCGCCCTTGATCTTGGTGAGAATCGCGCGGAAATCGACGGCCTTGTCAGTGCTCGCGTCATGCGAGAGCACCGCAATGCCGTTGGCTTTCGCCTGCTTTTCGAATTCGACAGCAAGACCCTGGCCGTATGCGGTCGAGTCGTCGACGATGGCGACTGTCTTGACCTTCAGCGTTTTCGCCGCATAGTCGGCGAGCGTCGGCCCTTGCTGGGCATCGGTCGCGACCACGCGATACGCGGTCTTGAAGCCCTGTTGCGTATAGGCGGGATTCGTCGCGGACGGTGACACCTGTGCGATGCCTGCATCGCTGTAGATCTTCGATGCCGGAATCGTCGAGCCGGACTGCATGTGGCCGACCACCGCGACGACCTTGTCGTCCACCAGCTTCTGTGCGACCTGGGTGGCCTGACGCGGGTCGCCCGCATCGTCCTGCGCGTCGAAGACCAGCGTCACCTTTTTTCCGCCGATCACGAGGCCCGTCTGGTTGATCTCCTCGACCGCGAGCCGGGCGCCGTTCTCGGTGTCCTTGCCGAGATACGAGGCCGGCCCCGTCACGGGTGCGGCCTCGCCGATCTTCACCACCTCGTCGGCACGGGCGACGCCCACTGCAGCGGCCGCCGATGCTCCCAGAATGCAAACGGTCGCCATACCGCGACCCAAGACTGTGCTTGTGCTCATGCTTCACCCGAAAAGAAGTTGTAAAGGTCGGAACGGACGGTAACGGCCGCCCGCCGATCGGAAACACGCGGCCTGTGGACGGTGTGCCTGCCTTCGCCTGATCGTTCGCACCCCACAGTGCGGCGTCGTTCGTTAGCGGGTTTGAATTTATGCAGCCAGAAAGCCCCGGGATTGCATTGATCTGCCGGAAAATAGAAGAATTGCGGCAGGGCCGCACTGGACGGAATCGCCGTGCGTCGCCGTATAATCTGGGCGATCCGCCCTCGAGTTCGCGCATGACGACTGCCGACAATTCCAGTCAGGTAACCCAGACTGCTCACCAACTGGTCGAACAACTGGACGCGCTACCGCGCACGCTTCAGGCGCGCCCAAGCCGTTCGGGCGCGGAACTGAGCGTCGGCATCCTGTTGTGGCCGCGCTTTCCAATGCTTTCGCTGGGCGGTCTGTGTGATGCGCTGCGTCACGCAGCGGACCGCGGCGATCAGAGCCGTCAGCTACGCTGCCTGTGGACCATCGTCGGCGCCGAGGGCGAATCGGTCGAAGCGAGCTGCGGCATTCCGGTGCAGGCGCAGTCCACGTTTCCAGACGTCACGCAATTCGACTATCTCGTCGTGATCGGCGGTTTGCTTCCCCATCTCGATCAAGTCGACCGGCGCTACTGGGATTATCTGAAACAGGCTGCCGACGCGGGCGTTCCGCTCATCGGCATGTGCACGGGCAGCTTCGTTCTGGCGCGTGCCGGCTTGATGGAAGACCATGTTGCCTGCGTGCACAGCTTTCACCTCGACGATTACCGGCGTATGTTCCCGGCGCTGCGCGTCGTGACTCACGCCGATTACCTGATCGACGGCACGCGCATTACCTGTGCGGGCGGCATTTCGGTGGTGGAGATGGCCGCGCGGCTGATCAGCCTGCACTGCGGACCGGACCGTGCGTCGAAAGTGATCCATCAGATGACGGTTAGCCGCCAGGGCGGCTCGTCGTTCGTCGAGCGGCGCGCGGCGCTCGGCTACCTGTCGGTCGAGGATGCGACCGTGCGCCACGCGGTGCTGCTGATGGAAGAGAACCTCGAAGCGCCGTTGAACATCGTGGTCATCGCGAAGATGATCGGCACCAGTGTGCGCAATCTCGAGCGCGCGTTTGCGACCGAGATGAACACATCGCCAAATGAGTTTTACCGGCGGATGCGACTACGCTACGCACGCTGGATGCTGGTCAATACAACACGCAAGATCACCGATATCGCCTACGAGTGCGGCTTCGCGGACTCCGCGCATTTCATCCGCGTGTTTCGCGAGGCGTATGGCGTAACGCCCGGCAAGCTGCGCGCATCGCGAGGCGCGGCCGCCGCCTGATCCATCCCGCCGCCCTTCTACCCGCAAGCCTGTCGCGATTCTTCTACTTTCCGGCAGATCAATGCAATTCGGCGCATCGATAGCGCCGTACAGTCCGGTCAATGGGCTGACGACGCACCCGCGGCACACGGCCTCCCTGCAAACACACGAATAAAGCGAGTGCAGCCGTATGCAGATATTGATCCTCGGTGCGGGCGTCATTGGCTTGTCGAGTGCGTATTACCTGAGCCGCGCCGGCCACGACGTAACGGTCGCGGACCGGCATCCGGACGTAGCGAGCGAGACCAGTTCTGGCAACGGCGGCCAGCTATCGTATAGCTATGTCGCGCCGCTCGCCGGCCCCGGTGTCGTCTCGAAGCTGCCGCGCTGGCTCACGCGCGGGGATTCACCGGTGCGCTTCCGCCCGAAGCTGAGCACCGAACAGTGGCGCTGGTGCTTCGAATTCCTGTCGGCATGCACGCGCGAACGAAGCGAATTCACGACACGCAAACTGCTGTCGCTGTCGTTCCTGAGCCGGACGCTGATCCATGAACTGATCGCCGCCGAACCGGCGCTCGACTTCGACTTCGTCCGGTCGGGCAAGCTCGTGCTGCATCGTGACGCGAGCGAGATGCAGAGCGCGGTCAAGCTGCTTGAATTCCAGCGCACGCTCGGCTGCGAACAAAAGGCGCTGAGCGCCGACGCGTGCGTCGAACTCGAACCGACGCTCGCGCACCTGCGGTCCATTCTCGCGGGCGGCATTCATACGCCGAGCGAAGACACGGCCGATTGCGAACGCTTCTGCAAGAGCCTCGAAGCGTTGCTGCGCGCTCGCGGCGTGCAGTTCCTGATGAACACATCGATCGATTGCCTGAGGCCTGCAGCAAGCGGTAGCGTCGAAGCCTGGAGCAACGGTGCGCCGCTCGCGGCAGACCATGTCGTCGTCGCGTTAGGCTCGGCTGCAGCACGGCTACTGAAGCCGGTCGGCATCCGTGTGCCGATCTATCCGCTCAAAGGCTACAGCCTGACGTTCGATCTGCAACCACAGACGGCCGCGCCCCAAGTGAGCATTACCGACTTTAGCCGCAAAGTGGTTTATGCCCGGCTCGGCGAGCGGCTGCGCGTTGCGGGCATTGCCGATATCGACGGCTATTCACTCGAACCCGATCCCACACGTCTCGCGACGCTGCGGGCGGAGGCGGCCGCAATGTACCCCGACGTCGCCAGATCTTGCGCGGGTAGTGAATGGATCGGGTTGCGTCCGGCGACGCCACGCGGCACGCCGATCGTCGGACCGACGCGCTACCGCAATCTGTGGCTCAACGTCGGGCATGGCGCACTCGGTTTCACGCTTGCGACGGGTTCGGCGGCGCTGCTGGCGCAGTGGCTGGCAAGCAGCAACGGCCAGGAACTGCGCAGCGCATTCGCCCTTTCGCATTGACGCCGCAAGGCGATGCACTGCGTGACGCCGCTCCCCCTCCAGAACATCATCGACCTCGCATGACAGAAAAGGCCAACATCATCGTTATCGGTACAGGCGGCACCATTGCCGGCCAAGGCAAAGCCGCCATCAACACGTCCGCCTACCTGTGCTCTGTGCTCGGCATCGATGAGATTCTCCGCACGATTCCACATGCGTCTGCGCTGGCGAATTTGCGCGCGGAGCAGTTGTTGCAAACCGGCTCCGAGAATTTCAACAACGAACATCTGCTTGCAATCGGCAGGCGCGTTTCCAGATTGCTCGCGCAGGATGACGTTGATGGCGTTGTGATCACGCACGGTACCGATACGATCGAGGAAACTGCGTACTTTCTGCATCTCACGCTCAAGAGCGCAAAGCCCGTAGTCGTGGTCGGCTCGATGCGGCCGCCGTCTGCAATGAGTTCTGACGCGGCGTTGAATCTTTACGATGCAATTGCGGTGGCTGCGCATCCATCCTCGCGTGGCATCGGCACGCTGGTCGTTGCCAACGACGAGATCCACACTGCCCGGGACGTCGTAAAGAGCAACAGCGTCAAGCTCGAGGCGTTCCGTTCGCCGTACGGCGCGCTTGGCCATGTGATCGAAGGCCAGCCGCGCTACTATCGTCGCCCATGGCGTGCCCATACGCTCGACACGCCGTGGTCGATCGATACGCTTGGGGCATTGCCCAAAGTAGACATCGTCTATGCGTACGGCGCGCTCGCTCCCGACGCAGTGAACGCAATCGCCTCGCGCGCGCGAGGGCTGATCTATGTGGGCACCGGCAACGGCAACGTCGCCGAGCATCTCATCGAGCCGCTGCGCGACGCTGCCCGACGCGGGGTTCATGTGGTGCGCGCATCGCGCACCGGCAATGGAATCGTGTTACGTAATGGCGCACAGCCCGACGACGAATACGGCTGGCTCACCGTCGAAGATCAGATCCCCCCAAAAGCCCGCATCCTTCTGACGCTGGCGCTCACCCAAGCGGACGACATGCAAGCGTTGCAAGTCGCCTTCGAGCGCTACTGAAGCGCATCCTCCGATTGCGCGACAGCCGAGTAACCCAAGGAGATCGTCACCGCGGGCGCTGTCGGCATATTTTCGAATCGACGTCAACGAAGTAGCACGTTGAAAGGACGGCAATTTCCGAACGAAAACTTTCCGCGCCTTACCGATGGCCGAGATGAGACGGGAATCCACTCCTTACCAGGCATTTGGAAGTGTTGTCATCGCTTACTCTAAATGCTCAACTCGTAAGGAGGTCAAACATCATGAGCATACAAAGTGTAAGTGGTTCACAAACCAGCACGAGCCTGCTTTCTGTCGGCGCCACTCGCCGCTCGGCCGGCGGCGGCTGCGAATCGGGGTCGTCCTCGTCGTCTTCGTCGACCAGTTCGACGGACTCGAATTCGCTGTTGTCGGCACTCGAGGCGGCGTTGTCGGCCCTTGGAATTGGCAGCACGTCATCGACCACCGCTACGTCGGGTACGTCGAGCACGACGGCTTCTTCAAGCTCGGCCAGCACCTCAGCCTCTTCCACCTCTTCCACGAGCGACTCGTCGTCAACGAACTCGATTTCCGGAGCGCTACAGGCCTTTCTCGGGGCGTTGTTTCAGGCACTGGGGTCGCTTCAGCAAACGGGCAACGGTGATGGCTCCACGTCTAATAGCACGAGCGGCTCGACGAACTCGATCGCGACTTCTTCCTATGGAGATATTGGCGGGGCGCTGAATGCGCTCGCCCAGGAACTCGGGTCCGGCAGCACGACGAGTTCAGGTACCGCGTCCAGTACCTCGGATGCAAGCAGCGATTCTTCTTCGTCTTCTTCTCAGGCGTCGACACTGCAGACGGATTTTCAGTCCCTGTTGAGCTCACTTGGCGATAGCAACTCGGGCACGTCGTTGCAGTCGTTTGTGCAGACACTCGCGGATAATCTCAAGGGACATCCGCATATGCAAACGGTTGGGAGCCTGGTGTCGACTACGGCTTAAAGTAACGAAAGTACGAGCGGTCTTTTGTCCTTCCTGATGACACGATCAGGAAGGACGAACGCCGGAGCGTCGTTTAATGAACGCTTTCGTTTCCGGTGCGAGGATGGATCCCGGAGTAGCGACATGAAGTAATATTCCCACGGCAGCAAAGCATCGTTTTGACAATGGATGCTTCGCTGCGTTCGACGGTCTCTGGTTGTGAATATGAACCGCGTGTCGAAGTAAAGGAGAAATGTAAATGGAGACAGTCGCATTGGCAGCAGCTATTGGGCGGCGTCAGTCATGAGTTCACAGATTCCGCCGATCGTGCCTGCGCAAACCGCGCTCGTCGTCATGCATTATCAGACCGACATTCTCGGGCTCTTTCCATCGGTCGCGCCGGCCTTGCTCGCCAATACGCGCAAGCTATGCGACGCAGCGCGGGCCAAAGGCGTCAGCGTCTATTTCGCCAACCTCCGGTTCAGTCCGGGCTATCCGGAAGTCAGCCCATTGAACAAGAATGGGCAGGGAATCAAGCAACTTGGCCTCTTCGTCGACGATCGGCCCTCGCCGGAGTTAGGCCAGCAGGCGAGTGAACCGGTCATCATCGCGCATCGCGCCAGCGTGTTCTTCGGCACCGATCTGCAGGCACGACTTTTCGCACAAGGTGTCGATTCGCTGATTATGGTCGGCATTGCGTCGACGGGTGTCGTGTTGTCGTCGGTGGCATATGCTAGCGACGCGGACTTCCGCCTGTACACGGTCAAGGATTGCTGTTACGACCCGGATCAGGTGGTGCATGACCATCTGTTCTCCACCGCGTTCGATTCGCGCACCACGGTGCTGTCGCTCGCGGATGCCTTGCTGCTGCTCGCCTAGACGTTCGACGTCCGCGCCGGCTTCATCCGTGCTCGATGCCAAGCAGCCGCGCGTCCAGCCGACGCGCCAGCGCCGCGCCGCCTTCGCGCATCACTGCATCGTGGTTCCATTGGAAAACCGGGCGCAACACCGGCGCCAATGCATTCATCCATGCGCGAGTCGTACGCACGCACCAGTCGTAGCGGACTACGGTAAGGTTGCGTCCGTCGGTTGAAAAGCTCCACCGGCCGGCGCCTTCGACGTCGCCACTGGCCTCCCCCTCCAGCGCGACCAACGGGTCGACGCGCGTCACCCGCATATCGAACACGAGGCGATAGGGCAGCCGGCCTTTCCACGTATAGCGTTGTACGACGCCCACGCCCTGATCGGAACCGGCCTCTAGCTGGTCCACGCGCTCAACGTTATTCCACCACTCGGGCCAGCGCGCCGAATCGTGGATTGCCGCCCAAACTTCCTGCACTGGCGCATCGATGCGCCAAATGGTGGAAAAGCGGTATTCAGCCGTCCGCAAGCTGCCTCCGTTCTTAGCATTCTTCTGGAGATTTTGTCAGATGCTCACTGCACTTGCCATCACCGGCGAAACGGCACCGCGTTACCCCACCTCGATATCTCATCGAGCCGTCCGCAACAAACCGCAGGACAGCCGAAGGCAGCCGGTCAGTGCATACGAGCCGACGGCCGATCGGCGGAACCATCACGAACGCTATTGAAGACGCGGCAGGCGCACAGCGAACGCGGTTTCTGCCTCGTCGGACCGCGCCTCGATCTCGCCGCCATGGGCCTTGGCAATCTCGCGCGCGATATACAGTCCGAGCCCCAGGTTGCCGTCGGCGTTATATGAGTCTTCATGATGCAGGCCACGCTGGAGCGGGTCGAAGATCCGATGCAGCGTCGTTTGATCGATGACAGGTCCCTGGTTTCTCACCTCGAAACGAACGTTCCGCTCTTCGCCGATCACGACTACTCGCACGGGCGCGTCTGGCGCGCCGTATTTGATCGCATTCAACACCAGATTGCCGAGCAACTGCTGCAGACGGCGGCCGTCCCAAACACCCCGACAGTCCCCTTCCACCGCCAGATCGATCTGACGGTCCGGGTGCGCTGCCCGCAACTGGTCGAGTTCGTCGGCAAGCAGTTTCTCCAGGTCGGCATCAGTCGGCGCGATATTGATCCCTAAACCCAGCCGGGTTCGATTGAAATCGAGCATATCGTTCAGAAGCGCCTGCATGCGAGCGCCGCTTCTGATCAAACGGGATGCCGCTACGGATACCTGCTCCCCAGCGTTCAGTGCCGCCAGATATTGGGCCGTCATCACGATGGTCTGGAGTGGGCTGCGCATGTCGTGCCCCAGCATGCCAAGCAAAAGATTGCGAGCCTGATCGACTTGCGCGCTGAAATACCCGACCGATTCGGCAAGCGCCTGATCGATGGCCTCGTTGAACCGGATGACATCATCCGGATGTGGCGCTTCGGGCTGACATTCGTCCATCCAGAGGCGCAGGACACTGGCGCGCAAGGCGCGGTACTCTGCAGCCAACTGGTTAATGTCGAACCCGCCTCGCGCCCGCAGAAGGGCGTGCGTCTGCGCACCGGTCTCTGGCGCCCCGATCAGTATGGGAGCCCGCCCCATCGACTTTTCGGCTTGCGCTTCCCGGGTCTGGGCCGTCGACAGATCCTTCGCGACGGCTTGCAGAATCTGTTGCGCGTGGTCTCGCAGGGCGAGCGATTTCATGTCCACGGCTGCCGGCAACAGAGTAGCGGCGAACGTCTCCCATTGCACCAGAATCGTTTCCATGTCGCGCAGGATGAAGTCAGCCAATCGCATGTTTGCCCTCAAAGAAGCAGAAAAAGACAGTATGGCGCATTCGCTGAACTTATATTGCGCACAAGTAGCTGCTTTGATTCTATCCGGTCCCTAAATTGCGTGACATAGGGGGCAACCTATAGGCGGACGAGGAAGCCCTCAAGCGCCCGATTGAACGCTGCATTGTCTTCGACATGAGGTATATGCCCAATTCCCGGCAGCACGTTCATGCGTGCGTCAGGCAACAGTCGTGACAGGCGTAATCCGTCGCTAAGGGGCGTTACGCCATCGGTCGTCCCCCAGATCACCTCGACCGGCATGCTCAGTGACGCGTAGTCCGACGAGCGACTGCTTCTGCTAAGCCCTGGATCATTGACGAATGCATCCAGCCAGTATCCGTACGCCTGCGTTGTTCCAACCACAGAAAGCGGTCGCCGATAGACGGCAATCCGGTCAGCCGTCAGCGCGTCATGACGCGAGGTGAATTTCCGCAGAAACCATCCGGTGAGCCATGGATTGGTCGCCGTTGCAGCGATCACAGGCCGCGCCACGGCCGGTAGCTCAATCAGGCTGCCGAGCAACCCGCGTTCGGCTGGCGGCGGATCGATAGAGAGCGCAACGTCCACCAGTACCGCCGCTTTGAATCGGCTGGGTTCGGCCATCAGCGCTTCGACCGTGGCTCGCCCGCCAAACGAATGACCAACGAGAATCACCCGCGAAAGCTTCAGCGTGTCGAGCATCCCGAGAATGCGCAAGGCCTGATGGCCTGTGTCGTACGTATTGTCCGCGGGCCGGCTGGTGTACCCAAATGGCGGCAGATCCACCGCGATGCAGTGATAGCCGGCCTGAGCGAGATAGTCCATGGTCGGAAGCCATGTCGAACTCCAGGCGCCCACGCCTGAAATGAAGACGATCGGCTGTCCACTAGCAGGGCCGCGTTCCTGTATCAGCATGTCCACGTCCGCCGCACGCACGAAGCGCGATCCGGCCGGCGCCGCGCTCCGTGCGATGTCCCGCTCGCGGCTATGGGCGATCAGATCCGCGCCGCCTAATACGGCAATCAGCGCGATGATCGGTACAGCGACCAGTGCGACCGCGACTTTATAGAGTTTCATGGCGTTTCACACATTCTTTTTTATGCTTGATGGGTTCGGCGGCACACTTATTCTGGCCGATGATTATGTACAGTTATGCTCAGCCAATTTTCTCAAGATTGAGATCGACCGATAATATCAAGTCCGCTTAAACTTGCGTTCCGAATGAAACGTTTTGATGGCTTCAGGAATCGCCAATTGACTTCCGGGAATAGGCAAAAATAAAAAATGCTATTAACCACCCTCACCCCCGCTTTCTTTTTGAGCCGCGGCCGTATCACCCGCAGCGAATGGCTGACCCGGATCATTATTGCCGCATTCGTATGCGCCGCCTTCGGCAGTCTTGCCGGTTCCTGGTTTGGCGAGATCGGTGCGGCCGTCTTCGCGATCGTTTTTCTCTGGAGCGCGGTTGCGCTCTCCACCCAGCGCCTGCACGACACCGGACGGTGCGGATGGTCGTTGCTGACCGCCATCGTTCCGGTGTTCGGGCCGATCTGGGTGCTGATCCACGTGCTGCGCCGCGGCGTCGATCACGAGAACCGCTTTGGCCCCGATCCGGCAACTCGCGCGGATTACCTCAAAGTCAACATCGGGGAGTGACACAAACATGGCAACAGTCAACGACGTCACTCAGCTAAACCGGATTCCCGTATTTTCAATCGCTACGCCCACCTCCACGCAGGAAGTCGTCGAGGCGCTCACCCAGACCAATCTGCCGGTGTCGGTAGGCGGCGGCCACTTCAGCATGGGCGGACACACCGCGAGTCCTGGCACCCTGCATCTGGACATGCGCAAGATGAACCGTGTACTCCGGTTCGAACCGCACACGTCGGTGATTCGCGTGCAGGCCGGTATCCGCTGGTGCGATATCCAGCGGTTTATCGATCCGCACGGCCTGTCGGTCAAGATCATGCAGACCTACGCGAACTTTACCGTGGGCGGTGCGCTGTCGGTGAACGCCCACGGACGATACATGGGATTGGGGCCGGTCGTGCTGTCGGTACGGGCGATTACGCTCGTGCTCGCCAACGGCGAAGTAGTCAACGCCACTCCCACCGAGAACACCACGTTGTTCAACGCGGCGATTGGCGGATATGGCGGCGTAGGCATCATCACTGAAGCGGAGCTCGACCTTGTGCCCAATACGCGGGTCAAGCGCAGCGATCGCAAGATGCGCACTGCCGATTACAAAGCATGGTTCGATACAACCGTGCGCAGCCATCAAGATGTGATCTTCCACAATTTCGACCTCTATCCGCCGCGCTATACGCGCGGCCGGGCGATTAGCTGGACGGTCACCGACGAGCCGGCCACGTCGGCGCGATTGCAGCCGCTCAGTCGCGGCTTTCTTGCTGCGAAATACTTTCTATGGGCAATCACCGAAACGCCGCTCGGCAAGTTTCGTCGAGAGTATCTGTATGACCCGCTGCTGCATTTCGGCAAGAAGGTGCACTGGCGCAATTACGAAGCCGGTTACGATGTCGCAGAACTCGAGCCAGTCGGGCGACGCCGGCGCACGTATGTGCTGCAGGAGTACTTCGTGCCCGTAGACGCCGTCACGCGATTCGCCGAGGCGTTATCGGCGATCCTCTCGCGGCATCGGGTGAACGCGGTCAACATTTCGATCCGCCATGCGCTCGCCGACAACCGCACCGTCATGGCGTGGGCGCGCGGAGAGACGTTTGCCTTCGTGCTCTACTACAAGCAGCGCACTCGCGAGAATGCCAAAGAGCGCGTTGCGGTATGGACGCGCGAACTGATCGACGCCGTGCTCGCCGTGGGTGGCACCTACTATCTGCCCTACCAGTTGCATGCAACGCGCGAGCAGTTCCATCGTGCCTATCCGCGAGCGCGCGAGATGTTTGCGCTCAAGCGGGAGCTCGATCCGCAATACCGCCTGCGTGGTGCGCTGTGGGATCGCTACTATGCGCCTGAGCGAAGCGTGCTAGATGCGGCGCCTGATGTGACGGCGGCACAAGAGGACAGCAACAGCAACGGCACCCTGTTCGCCACGATCTATCGTAACGAGCGCGAAGCCGATCGTTTCTATGCGTTCCTGCAGAACATTTTCAATGTGCTGCCCGAAGACCGTCTGCATACGTTGATCAAAACTTCGACAGCCGAACACACGGGCGACGAGCGGATCTATCGCGCGATCCAGGCGGGCCTCCAATCGATCACGCCGCGCCTCGCGATGCTCACGCACGCGCTGCCGTCCCTGTCGATGCAGAAGGCTGAAATGGGCCGGCAAGCCGCCATGCTGCTGGGCGATTCGCCGTTGCAGGATTATGTCGAGATTGGCACGACAGGGCGCTACGTTCGGGCCATGAAGAAGTATCTGCGGCTCAAAGGCAAGGTAACCCTGGTTCATGACGTGCGGCCAGGAATGAGCCCGGTCGATATTGTCGAACGTGGACAGATCGGCTCGATCGGCGAGTTCCAGCCGTTGAACGACTACGCGCCCATCGCGCTGCCTGCGGCTAGCGCGGACCTGGTGAGTTGCTTTGTCGGCTTGCACCACATGGCGCCGGCGAAGCTCGCGCCGTTTCTCGACTCGATCGCGCGAATCGTCCGCCCCGGTGGCTATTTCGTGGTCCGCGATCACGACGTCACAACGCCGACAATGGACGCATTCGTTTCACTCGCCCATACGGTTTTCAACGCGGGCCTCGGCGAAACGTGGGAAACCAACCGGTCGGAGTTGCGTCATTTCGCCAGCGTGGACGACTGGATCGCGCGCGTCGAAGCGACAGGTTTTCGCCATACCGGAATGCGCCTGACCCAGCAAGGCGATCCGTCGGACAACATCCTGATGGCGTTCGTGCGCCATGGAGAGGCGGCATGAAGCGGCCGTTGCGCAAGGCGCTTCTTACCATCACCACCACCATCGCCATCGGCGTCGCGCTCACATTCGCGATGCCGGTTGCGCATGCGGCGGCGTCCTCCGCGGCGGCTGAGACACCGGGAGCCTCATTCCAAAGCCCCGTGCCGGCGGCGGATCGCCGCGGCACCGAGCAGACGCTGCTGACTTTTCCGGAGTGGTATCTCGTGCACAGCCCGGCGGAGTACGCGCGAATCGTGCAACACGAACCGTCGCACGACTTTCCGTTTCTGGATCAGATCGGCCAGCTCTGGTCGAGTTACGCGACCGTCACGCGTGAGCAGATGCACGACAACTATCCGCTCAATCCCGGTTACCACGTGATGATCTGGGTGATCGCATCGAGTACGACCGTGGAGTATGCGCTGCGCTCCCTCTACGAAAATACCGTGGGTCGCGCGAGTTGGCTGCTCGGCGGAAAAAAGCTCACCGACGAGGACCGCTATGGCGCCCAGGCGGCTCAGGAGTACGTGGACTTCATCCGTCAGGAGCCCTGGTACCTGTTCGATTTCGGCGCCCGCCTTCATCATCTCTGGAGCGATGTCCCGCTGTGGGGACCGGATCTCGTACGCAAATGGGAACGCCGCTACGCGCTGACCACCGAATACGCGATCAAGGCGGTGTACGGAAAACTGATCGAGAAGGCGACGCGGGCCACCTACACACCGGCCCTGATGACGACCGATGTGGTCGTCGACCGCCTGCCCGATGGGTGGTCGGCGCCGGCTCACGTCAGCGTGCTTGCCCGTCTGCCCGACGGTCGGGCGTTACTTGCGTTGCCGCGCTATTTCGACTTCAGACTTGCGGCGACAACGCTTGCGCAACAAGGCATTCATCTCACCGACATCGCCGGCAACACATCGGTCATTCTGGTCACGGTGTGGGCGAAAGATGACGCCCCGTTGCCCGCCGGCAGCGGCCGCATATTGTTCGAACAGCCGCTGACAATGCCGGCCCATACACGACGCGTCGCGTTGTTGATACCGGTTCATGGCCTGTCCGACTTTCTGGCGGCAGCCGGAAAAAACGGCCTGGTGACGGAGCATGTGTACGACTATTGAATCGGCAGAGGGTGTGGAGTTTCTGCTGGAAACGGACAAGCCTGACCGGCGCTCTATGGCACACACGATGTAAGGGACGTTCTGTTACTCCGCCGTCCCCAAGTAAGCGGCTTTCAGCGCGGCGACCTCGAACTTCACCATTTTCATCATGGCCTGAGCGACACGCCCTGCCTTTACCGGATCGGAGTCAGCCATCATCCTGATGAGATCGCCTGGAACGATCTGCCACGAGACGCCGAAGCGGTCTTTCAACCACCCGCACGCCTCGGGCGAACCGCCACCCTCGAGAAAAGCATTCCAGTAGCGGTCAACTTCTGCCTGATCGGCACAGTCGACCATAAGGGATATCGCGTGATTAAACGGGTCGCCCCCGCCGGAGTTCATGGCAATGAAGGGTTGCCCAAACAGAACAAATTCGACCATCTTCGTGGAACCGGCGGCCGGTACCGGTGTAACCCGATTGACGCGCGAGTCCGGAAAAATACTCGCATAGAAAGCAGCGGCCTCCTCAGCTTGATCGGAATACCAAAGAAATGGCGTGATCTTTTGAATCGTCATGGCAAATCTCCTGTCAGGGTTGGCTGAATGCGGAGGCAAGCCGCATGCTGCCATTGAGACGACGAAGGAAGACTATCAAAATCGACACGCCGCGAAGAAAAATTTCACTTCCTACCGGCTTCGATCACAGCAACGGCAACGTCAGCCTGATGTGCTCCGCGAATACCGTAATCAGATGGGCGGGACGCTCCCGCTCGAACTTCAGGGTAATGCCAACGGTAGGCAGGGATGGAAGCGCCGGATCGCCATTGAGTATGCAGAGATCCGGGGGCACTGCCGTCTGTGTGATAACGGCAACGGCCTGCCCCGAGCGGACCAGGGCCGTCAGGCCGGCAAGACTGCTGCTCGCATAGGCGATGCGGTAAGCCCTGCCCACGCGTTGCAGCGCTTCGCAGGCCGCCACATGGTCGAGCGTATCGGGATCGGAAACCGCCAGCGGCAAGGGATCGAAGTGCGCGGAATCCAGTCCCGGATAACCCACCCAGACCAACGGCTCGCGGCGAATGATGTCGTCATTCGCCGCGTCGTCCGGCAGCGAGATCATGGCAAGGTCCAGCGCATGCATCTCCAGTTGTTCGAGCAATCGCGGAGTCGGGGCGCACATGACCTCCACCAGAGCATGCGGGTGCTGGCTCGAGAACTGGCGCAGCAAATGCGGCAGAAAAACGGCGGCGTAGTCGTCCGGACAGCCGAAGCGGATCGTCCCCGACAGCCCTTTGCCGGACAGATCGGCTATCGCCTCGTCATGCAGGCGCAGAATGCGTTGGGCGTGGATCAACAGGCGTTCGCCGGGATTGGTCAGCACCACCCCTCGACCCGTGCGCTGGAACAGCGGCTGATCGACGATTTCTTCGAGGCGCTTCATCTGCTGACTCAGCGCAGACTGGGTCCGGCCGATCCGGTTGGCCGCGCGACTGAGCGCCCGGACTTCGGCAATGACGATAAACGAACGCAGCAGATCAATTTCCAGGGAAAGACTCAAGGTATAAGCCCCGCTTCTATCTTCGATAAGAACTATTCGATTCTATGAAAGCAGAGAGCCATCTAGACTGCAAGTTATTCTCGCCACCCGCCAAGGAGAAGCAAGGTGTCCCTGAACAACGATGCAAATTTCTGGCGCAACGCCAGACAGCACCTCATCCGCTACGGCGGCACCTTCGAGCCGATGATCATCGAGCGCGCCCAGGGCAGCTTCGTCTATGACGCGGACGGCCGCGCGATTCTGGATTTCACCTCGGGGCAGATGAGCGCGGTGCTCGGGCACAGCCATCCGGAAATCGTGTCGGTCATCAACGAATACGCCGGCAAGCTCGATCACCTTTTCAGCGGGATGCTGTCGCGGCCGGTGGTCGATCTGGCGACCCGGTTGGCCGAGATCACGCCTGACGGGCTCGACCGGGCGCTGTTACTCAGCACGGGCGCTGAGTCGAACGAGGCCGCCATTCGCATGGCGAAGCTCGTCACCGGTAAATATGAAATCGTTGGTTTCGCGCAGTCCTGGCACGGTATGACGGGGAACGCGGCATCCGCGACTTACAGCGCCGGCCGCAAGGGTGTTGGTCCGGCAGCGGTCGGCTCCTACGCGATCCCCGCGCCGTTTCCGTATCGGCCGCGTTTCGAGCGCAATGGGGAATACGATTACCTGGCGGAACTGGACTATGCCTTCGATCTCATCGATCGTCAGTCCAGTGGCAATCTCGCCGCCTTTATCGCAGAGCCGATCCTCAGTTCAGGCGGCATCATCGAATTGCCGGTCGGCTACATGGCCGCACTGAAGCGCAAATGCGAGGAGCGCGGCATGCTGCTGATCCTCGATGAAGCGCAAACGGGTGTCGGGCGTACGGGCACGATGTTCGCCTGTCAGCACGATGGCGTCACGCCCGACATTCTCACCTTGTCGAAGACGCTGGGCGCCGGTCTGCCGCTTGCGGCCGTCGTGACTTCCGCACAGATCGAGGAGCGGGCCCATGAGTTGGGTTATCTGTTCTATACGACGCATGTGTCCGATCCGCTTCCCGCCGCCGTCGGCCTGCGAGTGCTGGATGTGGTCGAGCGGGAGGGGCTGGTCGCGCGTGCGAACCTGATGGGCGAGCGACTCAAGCGCGGCCTGCTCGATCTGATGGAACGCTTCGAGTGCATCGGCGATATTCGCGGACGCGGGTTGCTTCTGGGGATGGAGATCGTCAAAGACCGCCGCACGAAGGAGCCGGCGGATGGGCTCGGCGCGAAGATCACCCGCGAATGTATGAACCTGGGGCTCAGCATGAATATCGTGCAGTTGCCAGGTATGGGCGGTGTCTTTCGGATCGCGCCTCCGTTGACCGTTCTCGAGAGTGAGATCGACCTGGGTTTGGATCTGCTGGGGCAGGCGATTGAGCGCTCGCTGTAGTCACTTCGGTGTTCATAACAGACGGCGGGGAACGATATGTGATGCTCACACTTTCAAGTCACCCTGCCACAGCCTTGATGAATTCTTCCAGCACAGGATTGACCGTGTCGGTTCGCCAGACAAACTCGACCGGATAAGATAGGGTTAGGTCCGCATGATCCATCAGAACAACCTGATTCGGGCAACTATAAATGGATGCCTCAGGAACGATCGCGTACCCCATGCCCGCTGCCACTAGGCCGAGTATCGTCGATACGTCGCCACCGATAGGCACGATACGCGGCGAAAACCCCGCAAGCTGGCATTGATGAATCAGAAAATCGTAGTACGCCGGCGCCACTTCCCTTGCGAACCACATACATGGCTCGTCCTTTAGGTTGGCTAACCGCTCCGGCATAGCGGGCGCAGACCCGTCGCTGGGGCGCGGCATCGCGAGCTTGAGACGGCAGTCGAACAGATGACACGCGGAGAAAGTCGGATCGCGCGGGTCGCGCCACGCGAGAAATCCGCCGTCGAGGCTGCCATCCGAAATCCGCGCCAACTGCTTCGCTGCCAGCCCTGGTTCAAGCATGATCGTGACATCGGGATGCGTGATCTTGAAGTCACGAACCGGCTTCAGCGTCGCGGGATGCCAGCTGTAGTTCGGCGCGAGTCCGATTCTCAACGCACCCGACTGGCCCCTCGCAATGCGCACGAACAAGTCGCGCGCCGCTTCCACATCGTTCAGTACACGTCTCGCATCGATGGCAAACTGCGCGCCCGGCGTGGTCAGTTGTACGCCCTTGGCGTTACGATGAAACAGGTCGCTGCCCAGCTCCTCTTCGAGATCGCGGATCTGCCGACTCAATGCCGGTTGAACAATGTGGAGTCGTCGCGCGGCCTCCGCTACGCTGCCGCAATCCGCTACGGCAAGAAAATATCGAAGGTGTCGGAGTTCCATGTCTTATCGGGTTGGGCATGCCTATGCTTCAAAAGTATAGCTGCCATTTTTGAAGAGTATGCGTGCCGCAGCACGCCTCGCGCTTAGTGTACCGACACGCATAACTACACGTGAGCAGACAAAATGGCGAGTGTGAAAGCGGTCGGTCATCGACCAGACAGGGTGGCTGTGCCCAGCCGACGCGCAGTTGCAGCGGCATCGGTGGGTAATCTTCTTGAGATTTACGATTTCATTGCCTATGGCATTTTCGCGGTTCCCATATCCCGGACGTTTTTCCCCGCCAGTTCCGACTTCGCCGCGCTGATTCTGACGTTCATCACTTTCGCGGTGGGCTTCCTCGTGCGGCCAGTGGGCGCGCTCGTACTCGGCCGATACGCGGACCGTGCGGGTCGCAAGAAGGCTTTGAGCCTCACGCTGCTGCTCATGGCTGCCGGTACCGTTGTGCCAGCCGTGTGCCCGTCGTTCGCGAGCATCGGCATTGCCGCGCCGATTGTTATCGTGCTTGGCAGGTTGATCCAGGGCTTTTCGGCGGGCGGCGAGATCGGCGGCACGGTAGCGATGCTGGTCGAGAACGCGCCACCGTCGCGTAAGGGGTTGTTCGGCTCCTTCCAGCAAATGTCGCAAGGCGGCGGCACGCTGATCGCCGGACTCGTCGGACTGGCGCTAACGAGCCTCTTTACCCAGGAGCAGATCTTCGGCGGCGCATGGCGTCTGGCGTTCGCCTTCGGCTTGTTGATCGGTCCGGTCGGCTGGTACATCCGACGCTCTGTCGATGAAACAGCGGTCTTCGAGCAATCTCAGCGTTTGCCGCGCCGAGCCCTGTGGACGCAATTGGTCGAATACCGGAGCCAGGTGGCAACCGGCGTGGCAATCATGGTGTTCTGGACGATCGCCACCTACGTTTCGAATTACTTCACGACCTACGCTGTTCGCGAGGTTCATCTAAGCCTCTTTGACAGTTATGTCGGACAGGTCAGCTATGGCATGGCGATGATGACGATGTGTCCCATCATCGGTCATCTGTCGGACCGGATCGGCACCCGTACCCCCATGCTGATCGGTGCCGCACTCACGGCAATCGCCGCCTATCCGCTGTTCGTGCTGCTTTCCCATTACCCCGGACTCGCTACGCTCGTGGTGGTGCAGGTCACCATCGCGATCCTGCTTGCCTGCTACGCCGCTTGTGCATCGAGCGTGCTCGGCAACGTCTTCCCGACGGAATTTCGCGCAACGGGCGTCGGTTTTGCCTATGCAATCGGCGTGACGGTGTTTGGCGGCTTTACGCCGGTCGCGGTGACTACGCTGATCGGTTTCACCGGCGATCGCCTTGTGATCGGGTATTACCTCGCGACCGCAGCATTGATCAGCTGCGTGCCGGTGCTGTTTATGACCAAAGGCAAAGGCAACCCGGAACCGGACACGGTCCAAACCCAGCTCGAGTGATTACATCGTCCAGTCGCATGCCCCAAAAACCAGATCGCACCAAAACTGAAAATGATTTACGACGAATCGATTATCGCCTTTGAACCCGAACTGATCCGTATCCGGCGACATCTCCATGCGAATCCCGAGCTTCGTTTCGAAGAACAGCGGACGTCCGACTATATCGCCAGTCTTCTTGACGACTGGGGAATACCGGTCGTTCGAGGGATCGGCGGGTATGGACTTGTCGGTGTTCTGCGTCACGGAACGAGCGAGCGTTCCATTGGTTTGCGCGCTGACATGGATGCGCTGCCGATGCACGAAGCAAACACGTTCGCGCACGCGTCGCGTTACTCGGGCAAGATGCACGCGTGTGGCCACGATGGACATACCGCCATGCTGCTCGGCGCAGCGCGCTATCTTTCCCAGCATCGACATTTCGACGGCACCGTAAACTTCATCTTTCAGCCTGCAGAGGAAGGCGGCTGCGGCGCGCGTCTGATGATCGAGGACGGCCTGTTCAATCGATGCCCAATGGACGCCGTGTTTGGAGTTCACAACTGGCCGGGCATGCCCGCGGGCAACTTCGGCATCCGTCCGGGTGCATTGATGGCGTCGAGCAACACGTTCGAAGTGCACATAAATGGACGCGGCTCGCATGCCGGGCAGCCGCATCGTAGTGCGGATCCTGTCATGGTCGCCGTCCAGATCGCGCAAGCCTGGCAGACGATCGTGTCGCGCAACGTCGATCCAAACGAGTCGGCTGTGTTGTCAGTCACGCAAATTCACGCAGGCAGCGCGGTGAACGTCATCCCTGAGCAGGCGATGCTCAACGGCACCGTACGCAGTTTCAGCGTCGATGTGCTCGACATGATAGAAAGCCGCATGCGCACAGTGGCGGAAGGTATCGCCGCTGCATTCGATATCGAGCTCACGTTCAATTTCACGCGCATCTACCCGGCGCTTGTCAATCACGCGGCCGAAGCCGCGCTCGCTGGCAACGTCATGCGCGACCTGGTAGGAGCCGCGAACGTGGACGAAAACGTGGAGCGCACCATGACGTCGGAAGACTTCGCGTTCTATATGCTGCACAAACCGGGCGCCTATGCGTTCATCGGCAACGGCGACGGCTCGGCGCGCTTGCCCGGACAAGCGGGCGGCCTGTGCCAGTTGCACAGTGCGAGCTATGACTTCAACGACGCGCTGCTGCCTCTTGGCACGTCGTACTGGGTCGCGCTTGCCCACGCCTATCTCGACCATCCGGGCGCAGAGGCATAAGCAGGCTCAGCGGAAAACGAACTGTCGGCTTGACCCAACACACATGTGTTGACACGCGTTCCAATTGCAAAGAAACTTGATGCCATGCTGACGCAAAACCTCTTCTCCTTCGCGTTTCAATGCCACATGGCAGTCCGTTCGGGCATGCCATCGGAGGCCAACGCGCGTTAGATAAGCAGGAACGCAGCTCAAAGGCCTCGCCGAAAATACGGATGAGGCCTTTTTTGTTTGTGGCGTCTCCGTGATCGGCATCACCAGCGGAGATGACCATGGACGAAAGAAGCCCAAAGTTGGCCCCATCCGGCTTACCTGCAACCGACGATTGCAGCAAAGACCGCGTGGCAAGTACTGCGATCTACCCAACCCGGGGCCCTGTGTCGGCAACGCGTTGGGACACTACCGTCGAATGGCACGATGGCGGATGCGATGCACGTATTCGCTTCGCCCGGATGTTGTACCCGTACGAGTACTGGAATCTTCCGATGCAGGAAGGCCACTTCGGCCGGCCGGTCATTTCGATGATTTCAGAGGATGACCCACCGACAACGACAGGGCCACCCCTCCCCGGCATTCTTGCGACTGTGGGCCGTTTGTGGCGGCTGGCGATCCGCAGGGCGCGGGCTACCGGGAGAGCCACATCTGCGCTCTTCGGCAAGCGGCCGCAGGATTGACTAACGGCTTGACGTTCCGCGCGACGGTGCTGCGCTGTCGCGTGGAACTTCATCCGCAAAGCTCTTCACTTGACCGTCCAACGTCACAGAGTGACAAGGCAGTTCGTGTGCAACTTGACCTGCTCACCCGTGACCCGGCTCTCAATTGCCGTTTGTCCCCTCGAACTCAACGATCTCGATCCAGTTCGCACCCTTACCCACGGGGTACTGTCCAATCAAAGCCAGTGCGCCGGAGTTGCGGTCAATACTGTAAGCGCTCAGGTTTGACGACAGTTGACCCACTGCAAGCAGATACTTGCCCGACGGATCGATATTGAATCCGCGCGGCTGCTTTTCTGTCTGATACGTGCCGATGCGCGTCAATTCACCTGATTTTGCGCTCACCCGATAGGCAGCCAGCGTGTTGGACGTGCGTTCAGTGGCGTACAGGAAACGCCCGTCTGGCGTGACGTGTACATCAGCACCCCACGGCTTGTCGCCGGAAAAATCGGGCGGCAGGATGGAGACGGTCTGGACGGGTTTGACTTTGTCACGCGTGCTATCGAACGCGAGCACATGCAGTTTGCCATCGAGCTCATCGATCAGATAGACAAAGCGATGATCCGGCGAGAACACAAAGTGGCGCGGACCCGACTTCGCAGGCAACGAATAGGCGGGCGCGGCGTCTTCGGTCAACTGACCGTTCGACGCATCGAATTTCAGACGCAACCACGCATCCGAGCCGAGCACCGATGCGAAGACATAACGATTGTCGGGCGCATTGCGTATGGCGTGAGCCATGGGGCCGGTTTTGACGGTTCGCAGGACTTCACCCGCCACGCCATTCGCGGCGATCCGGCTCACTGCCAGAAGGTTTCCGCCATACGATGCGGAAAAGAGGTAGCGGCCGCTCGCATCCGTCGAAACGTAGGCCATGCTATCCGCAAGCGGCGCCCTGCCCAGTTCGATCAGCCGACCGTCGAGCGGATTGACCGCGAAGCTCACCACGCTATACGGCTTGGAGCGTAACGCAGCATAGAGCCGGAGGTGGTCGGGCGAAAGCGCCATCGGCATGACCGTGCCCCCAACCGGCACGGTCTCGACTGCGGCGAGTGAGCCGCTCGATTTGTCGAGGCTGAAGACAGAAATGTCCTGGCTGTCCGCATTCGATACGTAGGCGTACGTAGCAGCCTGCGATACGCCCGATCCCAAAGCACCCGCAAACAGGATTGCTGCGACCAGGGTGGCCCTAACGCTCATCGTGACACTCCGTTGAAATGGTTGAATTCGTCGAATATGAACATCCAGCATCGGCCGCCTCAGTCTTTTCGAAAGAATATCCGCGGCCGGTGGCAGTACATTGCCAGCCCGGCACGTGCGCGACAGATGCTTCTACTGGATATGGATGCGGGTCAAGCCCGATTGAGGCGGAATGCCGAAACAGCATCCGTCATCGCCTGCGCCTGCTGCTCAAGTGCGCTCGCGGCGGCGGCTGCCTGCTCGACTAGCGCGGCGTTTTGCTGCGTTACCCGGTCCATCTGGCTGACGGCCTGCCCGACCTGCTCGATGCCGGAGCTCTGTTCAACTGTCGCCGAAGTAATCTCAGCCATGATGGTGGCGACGCCTTGCACCGCGCCCACAATCTCGCCCATGGTCTGCCCGGCCTGGACAACGAGTTCATTGCCGTCACGGATATCGTTGACGGATGCGGCGATCAGCGTTTTGATCTCCTGTGCCGCGGCAGCGCTGCGCTGCGCGAGCGTGCGCACCTCGCCGGCGACAACGGCAAAGCCGCGACCCTGCTCCCCTGCTCGCGCGGATTCGACCGCCGCATTCAAGGCCAGGATGTTGGTTTGAAATGCGATGCTGTTGATCATCCCCGTGATCTCGGCAATCTTGTTCGAGCTGGCCGTGATCGCCGTCATCGTTTGCACTGCCTGCTGCACGACATTGCCGCCTCGCTGTGCGACGTCCGCCGCGTTAGCGGCGAGCTTGCTTGCCTGGCGGGCATGGTCGGCGTTCTGTTTGACGGTCGAAGTCAGCTCTTCCATGCTGGCCGCCGTTTCTTCAAGCGACGCAGACTGCTGCTCGGTTCTACTCGACAAATCGAGGTTGCCGGCAGCGATCTCACGCGCACCACCGTGGATGGCTTCACAGTTCACGCGCACATTCGACACCGTCTTCGCCAAGCCCGTCTGCATCTGCGACATCGCCGTAAACAACTGTCCCAACTCGCTCCTGCCCCCTTCCGGAATCGATACGGTCAGGTCGCTGCCCGCGATACGGTTGAGCAACTCAGATGCAATCTGCAGCGGACGAACCACGATCTTCCGCAAAGCGAAATGCGCAGCGACGATCAATGCAAGGGCCAGTGCCACCCCCGCCGCCACCATCGTGACGACCCAGGTGTACTCACGATCACCTTGCGCGGCGGAATCCTTGGCAAGTGCTTCAGCGAGGTTCTGGAACTTCTCGACATTGGCCGAATAGGCGACACCAGCCAGCGTGATGTCTTTATCGTTGATCGATACGTAAGCATTCGTATCGCCCCGCCGCAAGGCGTCGAACGCAGCATGCAGAATCGTGGCCAGAGTATTGGAAGAATCGACGAGTTTTTGCTTCAGCGCGTCGTCCTGCCCCGCAAATTTATCAGCATCGCGAAACATCTGGGTTTCACGATCCGCACGCTCCAATGTCGTGGCCGCACTTTTGAGCGCCGAGTCGCGGGTCGCTTCGTCATTGCGCTCTTTCAAAGCAGAATACGCACGCGTCAGAGCGGCGCGGGTGCGTGTGGAGTCTTTATAGGCATCGTTGACCAGCACTTCCTGGCTGGCGATATCGTGCAGACGCCGAGCGTTGTCGTTAGAACGGCCAAGTGCCAGCACCCCCACTACGCCGCCGATCAGAATCATGCCCGCGAAAAGCACGAGGACGGCAAGGAGACTGTGTCTTATTGTCAGATTACGCATGCCTACCGATCCAGTTAACCATTGTTTGACTGTTTACGACATAAACAACGCAAAACCTGAGCCGTCGATCTCGCAGGATTGCGGTACAGCCCGCGGCGTGGCGTGGTGCCGTGCAGATCCATTTCGAGATACGTCATCATACAAGACGAATTGACCCCTTGTCGAAATTATTCGACGCGTATTTACCCGAATTTCCCCAAATCACTAAATTTCAATTTCTTTCAACGCGATACCGGCTGAGACCTTATTTATATGACGTCATATGTCTATGAAGCTGATCGTAACCGCCGATATCGCAGGCGAAGCAACGCGGGCACGCACTGCCAAGACCCCGGAGCTGGTAGCGCTGCTCAGCGCAGTCTGAGAGACATTGACCGTCATCGACATTGCCCCGCCCAGTAAATTGCGTCGAAATGTTATATGATGGTCATCATGAAAAAGCCATCAATCAATCGGAAGGCTGCCAGCCGCAAAGAAATCACGCACGAGCGCATCGTCGAAGTCGCCGCGCGCGCGATCCGGCGCAGCGGATACGACGGCACAGGAGTGGCCGACATCATGAAGGAGGCCGGCCTGACGCATGGCGGCTTCTATTCCCACTTCCCGTCGCGCGAGGTGCTGCTTGCCGAAGCCGCTGACCGCGCCGGTGCTGAAGCCGTCGCGCTCTCGGAACATATCGCCGCCTCCGTACCGCCAGAGGAAGCGTTGCCGTCGATGGTGCGCGCGTATCTGTCGAAGGAACATTGCGAAGACATAGAGAATGGCTGCCCGGTCTCCGCCCTTGGCTCCGAGATGCCGCGCCAGGCGCCGGTCGTGCGGCGCGCAGCCACCCGCCGCATCAAGGAGATGATCGATGTCATTGCGCGCCAGTTGCCCGATTGGGGTCAGCCAGGCGCGCATGAGCAGGCGCTTGTCACGGCGGCCACCATGGTTGGCACCATGGTGCTGGCGCGTGCCGTCGACGACCCCAAACTGTCGGAAAATTTTCTTGAAGCCGCATTGAAAAAACTCGCGCCCACTGACGCGTAAATCCACCGGCCCGGTGCCGGTTTTTGTTGGACCGGAAATATGATGAACATCATATTTTTGCGAGATGAACACTCAAGCAAGCACCTAAAGACATCCCTCAATATCGGAAGGACATCATGGAAACTGGAATAGCGCTCGTTACGGGCGCCTCGTCAGGAATCGGCGAAGCCACGGCCAAGCGGCTCACGAAGGCCGGATACAAGGTCTACGGCACCAGCCGGCGCGGCGCACAGGCCGGCCAACGGACGTTCGAGATGCTGCCCCTGGACGTGACTAGCGATGAATCGGTCGAAGCTGCCGTCAAGGAAGTACTGCGCCTGCACGGCCGCATCGACCTGCTGGTGAACAACGCTGGTTTCGGCGTGGCCCCTGCCGCTGCAGAAGAGAGTTCGATTGACCAGGCCCGCGCGATCTTCGATACGAACTTCTTCGGAATCGTCCGCATGACGCGTGCCGTGGTGCCCCATATGCGGCAGCAAGGCAGCGGCCGCATCATCAACATCGGCTCTGTGCTGGGTTTCTTACCCATGCCCTATATGGCGCTGTATTCCGCCACCAAGCATGCGGTCGCGGGCTATTCGGAATCGCTCGATCATGAGTTGCGCACGATGGGCATCCGGGTCTCCGTCATTGAGCCCGCCTACATCAAGACGCCTTTCGACGCGAACTTCATGGAGCCGGACGCTCCCCTCGACGACTACCTTGAGATACGCACGGCCATCGCGAGGCGTGTGAAAGAGGTCGTCGAGAGCGCTGACGGTCCCGAAGTCGTGGCCGAGACCGTACTGCACGCCGCCATCGCGGCTCGCCCGAAACTTCGCTATACAGCCGGTGGACTCGCCGCCCGTCTGCGATTGCTGCGCAGGTTTGCGCCCGCCGGCCTTGTGGATGCAGGTATTCGCAAAGACCTTCGACTTCAAACTTAACGGCATGACTGCGTTGCCATCGAGCTAGAGCGCTACATCCCCGCTACTGTCCGCGAAGCACCCTGACTCAACGAGAAACGTACAAGGAAACATGATGAAGGCATTTGTTGTCGATCGATATGGCCGCAAGAATGACTTGCGAGCCGGCGAAATGCCGGTCCCGGAGCCGCGTGAGGACGACGTATTGATCCGGATCCACGCCGCGGGCGTGAATCCGCTCGATGCCAAAATCAGGGACGGCGAGTTCAAGCTCATTCTGCCCTATCGTTTGCCGCTGATTCTGGGCAACGACCTGGCCGGGGTGGTGGTCCGTGTTGGATCGCGCGTTCGGCAATTCAAGCCAGGCGATGAAGTCTATGCCCGACCGCATAAAGATCGCATTGGCACTTTCGCGGAATTCATTGCCGTCAAAGAAGACGGCGTGGCGTTGAAGCCCAAATCACTCGCCATGGAAGAAGCAGCCTCGATTCCGCTGGTAGGCTTGACCGCGTGGCAGGCGCTAATCGAAAAAGGACAACTCAAGAAAGGGCAGAAAGTGTTGATCCATGCTGGCTCGGGCGGCGTCGGCACATTCGCCATTCAACTGGCGAAACATGTGGGCGCGACCGTCGCGACGACAACGAGCGCGCGCAATGCCGAACTGGTGAAGCAACTCGGTGCGGATATCGTCGTCGATTACAAAAAAGACGACTTTGCTGACATCCTCAAAGGTTACGATCTGGTGTTCGACACGCAGGGCGGCGATACGCTCAAGAAGTCACTGCGCGTGCTCAAGCCGGGTGGCAAACTCATCGGGATCGCGGGACCGCCCGATCCCGACTTTGCCAAAGAGATGGGCGCTTCGTGGTTCCTGAAAATGGTGATGCGTCTTTTGAGCTATCGCATCCGGAAAACTGCAAAACGTCATGACGTCAGTTATTCATTTGTGTTCATGCGCGCCAGCGGGGACCAACTGAGCCGGATCGCTGCACTGATCGATGCAGGATCCATACGACCGGTGATCGATCGGATCTTCCCGTTTGCGGCAACCAACGAGGCCTTGGCTTACGTCGAAACCGGGCGTGTAAAGGGTAAGGTTGTCATCAAGATCCAATAGAAGGCTTGGACCGGTCGCGGGCCAATGCCCGCGAGATGCTGGATAGACTGTTTTAAGAAGCGACAATAAAAAAACCGCCCCGGAATCCCGAAACATCCTCCGCATGCCATCCAATGGCATGATAGTGGCCTCGCTTCTCAATCCACCAGCTCTCTCCCGAACATGTCGAACCTGATCGTACATGGCGGTCTCCCGTTACGCGGCGAGATCGTGCCATCCGCCAACAAGAACGCTGTCCTGCCTATCCTTTGTGCCACGCTGCTGACCGACCAGCCACTGCGTCTCATCGGCGTACCCGAGATTACCGATGTCAAGAAGATCCTCGAGATCTTTCGCACGCTCGGCAGCAACGTGTCGATGGACTTTGCCACCGGCATTCTCGATTTGCATCACCACGCCACGTCCTTCGATCCCGTCGCGCACAGGCTGCCCGAGGAGATGCGTTCTTCGATCATGCTGGTGCCGCCGCTGCTGGCGCGTTTCGGCGTTGCACGTCTGGAGAACGACGTGAAGGGCTGCACGCTGGGCGTGCGCGAGATCGATCCGCACGTTGAGGTATTCGAGCGCTTCGGCGCGAGCATCGAGCGCACCACCGACTCGCTGATCGTGCGCGCGGCCACTCAAATGGCGGCGAATCATCATTGGCTGGACTACGCGTCGGTCACCACCACTGAGAATTTCGTGCTTTGCGCGGCGTCGGCCAACGGTACGTCGACCTTGGTCAATGCAGCATCGGAACCGCATGTGCAGGAGTTTTGCCGTTTTCTGGCCATGCTGGGTGTCCCGATCGACGGCATTGGCACATCGCGCCTGAGCGTAGAAGGCGGCCATAAACTCGGCGGCGGCGAGTTCCGGTTCAGCGAGGATTTCCACGAGATCGCGACCTTTCTCGCGCTTGGTGCGATCACCGGGGGCGACATCAAGGTCAAAAACAGCGCGCCCGATCAGTTCCCGCTGATCGACCGAACCTTCGCGAAGTTCGGCGTGCAGGTGGAGCATCGCGATGGCTGGTCGCACGCCGTTCGCGAAGGCCCATTGCGAGTGCGCCGCCCGTTCACCCAGAATATTCTCACCAAGGTAGAAGCGGCGCCCTGGCCGTATCTGCCCGTCGATCTGCTCCCCATCTTCATCGCGCTTGGCGTGAAGGCGGAAGGCAGCGCGATGTTCTGGAACAAGGTCTATGACGGCGCGATGGGCTGGTCCGTTGAACTCTCCAAGTTCGGGGCTCACGTGTTCCTGTCGGACCCTCATCGTTTGATCACTTTCGGCGGACTTCAGTTAAGCCCAGCGAAGGTCGAGAGTCCGTACATCATTCGCGTGGCAATCGCGTTGCTCATGGTCGCCGCGAGTATCGAGGGGCGCTCGGAAATCACCAATGCGCTGCCGATCCGCCGCGCACACCCCAATTTTGTGGAAAACCTGCGCTCGGTGGGCGCACGCGTGGAATGGACCAGCAGCGAATGATCGTCTAAGGCGATCCACCGGAACCCGAACATCATGGAGCAAACCTTGCACGAACTTCGCCTCGAGACGTTGCAGGTAGGTGCACTGCGCATGCGTGTGGCCAGCCAGGGCAGCGGCCCGCTGGTGCTGCTATGTCATGGATTTCCGGAGTCCTGGTACGCCTGGCGGCACCAGTTGGCGGCGCTGTCAGCCGCCGGTTTCCGGGCAGTCGCGCCCGACATGCGTGGCTATGGCGGCACCGACGCGCCGCCAGACGCGGAGTCGTACACGATGCTGCATCTCGTCGGCGACATGGTCGAACTCGTCAATGTTCTCGGCGAGAGCGAGGCGGTGATCGTCGGCCACGACTGGGGCGCGCCGGTGGCCTGGAACGCGGCGATGTTGCGGCCCGATCTGTTCCGTGCCGTCGTCGGCATGAGCGTGCCGTTCCATCCGCCTGCGCGGGAGGACTTGCTCAGTGCGCTGGAGCGGCAAGGTGTCCAAACGTTCTATATGCAGCATTTCCAGACACCCGGCATCGCTGAGCGCGAGTTCGAGGCTGATCCCGAAGCCACCATTCGACGCGTCACGTTCAGCATGTCGGGCGATGGGCCCGACCACGTGGTGGCGGGCATACTCGCGCCCGGCACAGGTTTTCTCGACAACACAGTGGACCCCGAGACGCTGCCTGCCTGGCTAAGCAGTGAAGAAATCGCCTACGTGGCGGGCGAATTCGCGCGCACTGGCTTCAGAGGCGGGCTGAACTGGTACCGCAGCATTCGGCGCTCGTCGGAACTCATGGCCGCGTGGCGGGGCTGCGTGATCCGGCAGCCTTCGCTATTCGTGGCCGGCGCGAAAGACGACGTCCTTAAGTTTCCGGGCGCGCAGGCCCGTATCGCGAATCTGGCACGCGTACTGCCCGGACTGCGTGGATGTCATATTCTCGATGGCGCGGGTCATTGGATTCAGCGCGAGCGTGCGGCAGAAGTGAGCGATCTGCTGGTTGCGTTCCTGAAGGGACTGTAGGCAGCGTGCATTCCGGCTCGCGCGATTCGTTACGCAGTTGACTTATCGATGAAGCGGGTCCGCCACGCCCTCTATCGGAATCGCTCGGGACGAAACGGATGGGGATCGGTAAAAGGCTCGCCACCCGTCATCATTTCTGCGAGCAAACGGCCTGTCACGGGACCGAGCGTCAATCCGTGATGGTTATGCCCAAACGAGAACCACAACCCTCGATGGCGAGGCGCGCGCCCAATGACAGGCCGCATGTCGGGCGTACAGGGCCGCAACCCGAGCCATGGCGCGTCATCGAGGCGGCGGCCCAGACCGAATATCGGCCGGGCAACGGCTTCCGCGCGTTCCAGTTGAACGCCAGTCGGTGGCGCATCGCGTCGGGCGATTTCCACGCCGGTGGTCAGCCGCAGGCGACCTTGCATAGGCGCGACCACATACCCTTTTTCCGTGTCGACCAGCGGTATCGAGAGCATCGATTTCGTAGCCTCGTAGTGCATGTGATAGCCGCGCTTTGCCCGTAGCGGTATCCGATATCCGAGCGGCTCAAAGACCTTGTCGGACCAAGGGCCAAGCGCTACGACCACCTCTTTCGCACTGATCCTGCCTTGCGACGTCTGAACAGTCCATGCATCGGCTTCCTGACGCACCGTGACCGCCTCGCCGGTGAGCAGCGCGCCGCCGCCCTCCTCGAACAGTCGCGCGTAGCCCTTCGTCAACGCACCCGGATTGGAGATGCTCTTCGGGTCCTGCCAATGCAATGCGCCGCTAAAACCCGGCGCGATACCGGGTTCATGCGCCACCAGTGCATCGGCATCGCACGGCACCACGCGCAATCCGTATGTCCTCGCCGTGACTTCGGCGGCTGATGCCTGCCGTTCATATTCCGAGCGGGTGCGAAATGCCTCGATCCAGCCGCCGTCGTGCGCGAGACTTTGGAGGCCGGCACGCTCGATCAGCACGTCGTGCTCGGCGACGCTTCGCCGGATCAACGGCAACATATCGCGCGCGGCAGCTTCGAGCCGCTCGGGAGACGACTCCCACCAGAATCGCGCCAGCCACGTCGCGAACGACGGCAGCGCCCTGTAGTCCCAGTAAAGATCGGTCGACCGATTGCGCAGGTAGCGCAGCAGCGTACCGAGATCGCGCGGAAAGCCGTAAGGAACCACCGACGAACTTTCGATCAGGCCGGCATTGCCAAAGCTGGTCTCTTCGCCGGGGCCGCGTCGATCGACGAGCCCCACGCGGCGGCCGCGATCCTGCAGATGCAGCGCGGACGACACGCCGACAATCCCGGCTCCCAGCACGATCACATCGAAATCCATAAGCTCGCTCGAATGTTCATTTCGGATTCCGATGCGAATCGGCTCGCATCGGGTCATGAACCGGTTACTTCGCGATGATGTCGCGCTTGAAATACTTCTGCGACAGGTTGCTGAGCGTGCCGTCTTTCTTTAGTGCGGCGAGCGCAGCATCGATCTTTCCGGCCAACGCCTTGTCGCCCTTGCGCAAGCCGAAGCCCGTGCCTTCGCCAAGCGTTGCCGGATCGCTGAGCGGCTGGCCGACAATCGCATAGTCATGGCCTGACGGCTTGTTCAGGAAACCATCCTCAACAGTCTGCGCTTCCTGGACGGCGGCATCCAGGCGTCCGGCAACGAGGTCGGCGTACACCTGATCCTGGTCCTGGTACGAAACGATCGATACGCCGGCATTCGCCCAGTGGAGCTTAAGGAAATCTTCCTGCGACGATCCCTGCAGAACGCCGACGCGTTTGCCCTGCAGGCTCTTCACATCCGGCAACAAGGGGGAACCACGCTTCGCCACCATCACGATCGGCACCACGTAGATCGGCGGCGTGAAATCGATGGACTGTTTGCGCTTGTCCGTAATGTTCATCGCGGAATTGATGACATCGAATTTGCGCGCCTGCAACGCGGGAATCAAGCCGTCGAACGAGTTCTCCACCCATTCGCATTTCACGCCCATCTTCGCGCAGACCGCGTTGCCGACGTCAACGTCGAATCCCTGCAATTGCCCCGTCGGCGACTTGCTTTCGAACGGCGGATACGCGGCCTCGATGCCGAAACGCAAGGTGCTTTGAGTCTCGGCGCTGACGGTGCCAACCGAACCGATTAGAGCGGCAGCGACGAAAAGTGAGAGTGGAAGCTTCAGACGCATGATGGTTCCCTATGAAATTGGGGTTCACAAAATTAGGGCACGGGGCGGTAACTGACGGCGCGACCTCGAGAAGACGCATGAGGTGCCAAAAAGGCCTGTTCTCACACTCGTTCTGGAACAACAGTCTATTCTGGACACTCACAAATGCAAGCGATTTTCAAAATAAAAGTCCAGACTGGACTTTTTGACTTTAGAATTGCGCTGACGCCGCTAGCCGGCAACGATGTGGAGAGCAGGCCCATGAGCAGCACAGACACAGTATTCCCGTTGATCGTCCAGCAGGACGCGGTGCGTAAAGCACTGCCCCACCTCGATGTGCGCGGCGCGTTGGCACGCATGTTTCTCTCGCTTGCGAACGATTCCGCAGTGCAGCCGTCGCAGACCTTCACCCCGTTTCCACAAGGGACTGGCGATTTCATTACGTACCTCGGGGTCATGGCGGAGGCCAAGGTATTTGGAGCAAAGATATCGCCGTACATCGTGACAGAAGCGAAACCGGTCATTACGGCATGGACCGCACTGATGTCGATGGAAACGGGGCAACCTTTGATGTGGTGCGATGCGGGTCTGCTCACCATCGAGCGCACCGCCGGCGCAACGGCACTTGCGGTGGAACACCTTGCGGCACCCAACGCGCGCCGGCTCGCCATCGTCGGCGCGGGTGCCGTGGGGCAGGCGCATTTGCGCCACCTTGCGCCGCTGCGAGCGTGGGATGCGATCAATGTGTTTTCACCCGAGCTTGCGAGCAACGAGGCGAAGCGCGCAGAGATCGTCGCCCTTCATGAGCGTGTGCGGATCTGCACTCAGCTTGATGATTGCGTGCGCGATGCCGACGTGGTCGCGTTGTGCACCTCCTCGGGCACGCCTGTACTGTCGGACAACCTGCTGACCAAGCCGGCACTCATCACGTCGATCAGCACGAATGTCGTCAATGCGCATGAAATTCCACCGGCGTGGATTCAAGACATGGACGTCTATTGCGACTACCGGCGAACCACGCCCGCCAGCGCAGGTGAAATGAAATTGGCGGCGCAACTGCATGACTGGTCGCCGGAAAGCGTTCTGGGCGATTTGCCCGAACTCGTATCCGGCAGGGCCAGGAAACCCTCCTGGCGGCAGCACGTTTTCTTTCGCTCAATCGGACTCGGACTGGAAGATGTCGCGATCGCCTACGCGTTGTTCAGGCACGTGAGCGGGCAACCGACCGGTTGAGCAAGACCGATGCGGCTGTGCGTGGGTTGCCGCAAACAGGGGTGAATATTGCCCGTGGCAAAATAGTGCATCGCACGAATATTCGTTGCACCTTGACACACGCGCCGCCAGACCCGGCCAAACCGAAAAATCTCATGCTTCCCTATGCGAAAGACTAAGACCACACCCGCGCGCCGGCTTTTGCTGGATCGCTACGGCCGTGTCGCCGACGGTATCGCGCTGCTCTTCTTTCCGTACGTCGAAATCGTCATTCATGACCTGCACAGCCAGACGATCGCGTACATTGCAAACAACCTGTCAAAGCGTGAGCTGGGCGACGAATCGGCGCTGGAAGAGATTGATCATTCAGCGCAGTCAGGCACGATCGGTCCGTACGAAAAGATCAATTGGGACGGCAGGCGGATGCGCTGTGTCAGCACGGTGCTCTTTGACGACGCAGGCGCGGCTGTCGGCGTAATGTGCGTCAATTACAACATCGCCGTCTTCGAGGACATGAAACATGTCATCGACCGCGTGGTGTCGGGCGCGGGTCTGGTGAAGCAGCCTGAGGAGCTGTTCAAGGACGACTGGCAGGAGCGCATCAACACGTTTCTCCACGCATGGCTTCAGGAACGCCAACTGGCACTCAACTCCCTGACCCGGGAACACCGTCGCGAACTGGTCGAGGCACTGTGGGAGGAAGGGGCCTTCAAAGGAAAGAGCGCGGCTAACTATGTTGCCAACGTTCTGGGCATGGGCCGTGCGACCGTCTATCAGCATATAAGGGATTTACGCGGCGCCGCAGCCTAGGCTGAATCGGATTCAGCGACTGGCAACTGCCGGCCGCTGTTTCTGTCATTTTCAGAAGACAACTGCACGATATATCAGGAGCTAATTGCACGACCGATATACCACCGATGCAAATTACAGTCCGTTATACTTTCAATTGCCTGAAGATAGTCCGCTGCGCGGTATGTTTGGCCCGGCATAACGGCATGGTGCCGTGTCCGAATCGGCCAATCCACGCGTCAATCGCTCGGCGGTGTGAAAAAACACCGTAATATTGTCGGAGACGGGCACATGAGCACGACAATTTCAATCGAAGAGCCGCCTCGCCTCATCGGGATCGTGACCAAGCTCTACTCGGGTTTGCTGGTCATTGGTTTTGCGCTCCTTCCCGCCTACCTGATTGCCTATCTGGCTTTCTTTCAAGACCCGAGCCTGAAGTTCGAAAACCACGGGTTCCACGAAATCGCGATCGCAGCAGCAACGCTCGAGGGGCTGTTTGTCACCTATGTAACCTGGCGTTGTTATCTGTCGTCGGGTGAACCGCTGTTGCGGTGGCTGACTTTAGGTTTTCTCGGCTTTGTGCTGGTCTATGCGCTGCACGGCGCGTTCACCGGCATGGCGCACCACAATATCTGGCTATTCCTGCTCTACGGACCCGCATCGCGTCTGGTGATGTCGGTGCTGCTGCTGGTTGGGCTTCTCTCGTACCATCGCGCGCCGGACGCGCTCAAGCAGCGCTCGAATCCGCGCCCGTGGCTGAGGTGGATCGCCGTGTTCGTCCTGATCGACCTGGTTGTCGGAATCATCGCGAACTCGCCCTTTGCGGGCAACCTCGCCGTGCGGCTCTCCATGGAAGGCGGCGCGCTCGTCTTCTCGACGCTGAACGTCACGGTGCTGATGCTGCGTCGCATTCGCTCGCCGCTGATGGTGATCTACGGCATCTCGATCACCTTCTTCGCGCTGGCGTCTCTCGCGTTCATTCTCGGCAAGCCCTGGAATCATATGTGGTGGCTGGCACACGCGATCTTCGCCGCCGGCTTTTTCCTGCTGAGTTACGGCGTCGTTCAAGCATTTCGCACGACGCGGTCCTTTTCTACGATCTACAGCCAGGAAGAACTGATGGCTCGCCTCGCCGAAGCGATGGCACGCACGGAAAGCGCGCTGCAGGAACTCCAACGCACCAATCACAAGCTCGAACACCTCGCCGCGACCGATCCGCTGACGGGCGCCGCGAACCGGCGCGAGTTTATCCAGCAAGTGGAGACGGAAATCGCACGCGCCAGGCGAGGTGGTGCGCCGTTCTCGCTGCTGGCGCTGGATCTCGACCACTTCAAATTGATCAACGACAACTACGGCCATCAGGTGGGCGACGAGGTGTTGCAGCGATTCGTGCAGAAATGCCTTGATGCCATTCGACCCTATGACGGCGTAGCGCGGGTCGGTGGTGAAGAGTTTATGGTGCTGCTGCCTAAAGCCGCGCTGGACGTGGCACGTTCGATCGCGGAGCGCGTTCGGGGCGCTGTGGCTACCGAGGAGTTTTACACCGGAACCGGACGGGCCGTCGCCGTTACTGTCAGTGTTGGCGTCTCCGAGTTCGGCCGCGACGGTGTCACGATCGACACCCTCTTACGCGTTGCCGATGAACGCCTTTACCGGGCCAAGCACGATGGCCGCAACCGCGTGGTGGCCGGATAGAAGAGGTAACAGGTGACGCTTATTAGCGTGTACGGGTTTTTCCTGGTCTCAGCCTATGTCGATACCGGCGTAGCCAGATCGTCGTAGGAGTATGTTCAACTTCTCCAGTGAAAGGCGAGCACACCATGACTACCGGAACAATCCGTCTCCATCGTGTCCTGCACGCGACTCCCGAGCGCATCTATCGGGCCTTCCTCGAAGCCGACGCGATCGCGAAGTGGCTTCCTCCCTACGGGTTCACCTGTCAGGTCCACCACATGGATGCACGCGTGGGCGGCACTTACAAGATGTCCTTCCGTAACTTCGGCACCGGCAATGGTCACTCGTTCGGCGGCGAGTACGTCGAACTGGTGCCGTTCGAGACCATCCGCTACTCGGACCGTTTCGACGACCCGAACCTGCCCGGCCAGATGCACGCCACCATTTCATTGCGGCCGGTGTCCTGCGGAACCGAACTCACCATTGTGCAAGAGGGCGTGCCCGAGGTTATTCCAGTGGAGATGTGTTACCTCGGCTGGCAGGAGTCGCTGGTTCAGTTGGCAAAGTTGGTCGAGCCGGTGATCCCTGACTAGCGGGTGCGGCTCAAGGCCTTGGTCCCTTGGCAAGGCCGAGCTTTTCCATTGCCTCATGCGCATCGATCACCAACGTAGCGATCTCGCTCACCGTGACCCGGAGACTTGTCGCTCTTGAACGAATGTGCTCGTATGCTTCGCTCTCGCTGAGCTGATGCGCCTCCATGAGGATGCGGATGGCCTTCTCGATGTGGCGTCGTGCCTTGATCGCCTCCTCGAGCTTGGCGACCTTGCTATGCAAGCGCTGCTGATAGCCTGAAGACGCGCGCGCGAGCACCAGGGTGCTCAGAATGCCGGTAGACCGGTAGGGCTTCGTAATGACGCCATGCGCCTGCGTATCCACCAGCATTTTTAGCGCCGTTGGATTTTCGTAGTCGGATAACGCGATCAAGGTGGCTTCGGTATCGGCCGCGCACCAGTTGCCCGCGCTGCGGGTTTCCGGGCCGACGAGAAAGAAAATCGCGTCGACATCAGCGGGCAGTTGCGACGGAAACGGCCAGAGCACGCGCACCGGACAACCAATGCGGCGCAACTGCTCTTCCAGAACAATGCGGTCCTCGCCCGGCGGATGAATCACGAGGACGCGCAGCGTACGTAGATCGTCGAACAGACGACGGGCCCCCGTGCTCATGCCGATTCTCCGTCGAGCCAGAATTCCGCGAATCCGTACGACGTCAGATAGGGATCAGGTTTGACCGGACCTCGGCCCTCCCAGACGATGTCGAACGAGCCGTCCAGCCTGCACACGGCAATGCGCGGCGTCAGTATCGCGTGATTGTTCTCCGGATCGATTTTCAGCACCCCCTCTGGCGAATCGAATTCGACTTCGTGTACCGCCTCCACCAGCTTGGCCGTATCGAGACTTCCGCTACGGGCCAGCGCCAGCGCAAACAGATGCACCTGGTTATACGCCATCTCCGACCACATGCTGGCCGGTTGATCTCCGAATCGCGCATGCCATGATTTCAGAAAGCGCTGGTTACTCGCGAGGTTCAGCGTGTTGACGTAACTCGCCGAGACGATGTGGCTGCCACACAGTTCGGAGCCGATCATCCGCGTTTCGCCCTCGGTCATTGTCAAGCTTGCGATCGGAATCTGTGCCGGGTCGATACCGTGCTCGCGATACAGTCGATAAAAGTCGCGCGCGCCTCGCCCGATCAGCGTGGAGAACACGACGTCGGGCTCGATGCTCTTGATCTGCCGCACCACGTCTTCCAGCGCCGCTGGATCCGCATCGCTCGGCAGATAGAGTTCTTCCACGATTTCGCCGCCATGCTGCTCGACCATGTCGCGCATGATCCGGTTCGATTCTCGCGGATAGATATAGTCGGCGCCAACCAGAAAAAAACGGCGGCCATGATTGCGCAGCAGATAGGCGGCCAGTTGCATGCTGTTCTGGTTCGGTACCGCGCCGGTGTAGATCACGTTCGGCGAATACTCAAACCCTTCGTAGATCGAGCAGTACCAGAGCAATGCGTTGGTGCGTTCGATCACCGGTAACACCGCCTTTCGGCTCGACGAAGTCGAACAGCCGAAAATCACGGTCACGTCGTCTTCCTGCAGCATCCGCGTGGCGAGCCGGCGATATTCGTCAGGATCGCTCTTCGGATCGTAAACAACCGGGTCGAGCAGGCGCCCACCCACGCCGCCGGCCGCGTTGACTTCCTCGATCGCGAGCACGGTGCCGAAAAAATGCTCCGACTCGGTCGCTGAGGTCACGCCCGTGCGCGAGTACAACACGCCGATGCGCCAACCATCGTCCGCGGGCGCCGGATTGGCCGACTGTCGCGAGCTCGCCGCCATTTCGTCTCCTCCTTGCATCACTTCCTCGTTGCTCAGGTCGCGGGAAAACGTCCCGCTGCAGCCGCGATCGCCTGCTCGGCAAACGCGGCAGCGTCGAGGCATCGTGCATCGTCCCAAGGACGGCAGATCACCTGCACGCCGATCGGGGCGCCGCGTGCGCCCCTCAATCCCGGCACGTTCACGCACGGGCAACCGAGCAAGGTCCAATTGCGATTGAATGCGGGGTCGCCCGTGGACGCCTGGCCGTCGGGCGCTTCGTCGGGTGCGCTCGGCGTCAGCAATCCGGTGATGCCGTCGAATAGTTCGGCAAGCCTGACCTTCGCCTGTTCCGCGAGCACACATGCCTTGATGTAGTTTGCGGTATCGATCCTCGCAGCACGATCAAGAAAACCGGCGAGCATCGGCGATAGATCGACACGATGATGATCGTACTCGAACCCCAACGACTGATACGCCTCATAGCTCTGGATCGTGTTGTGCGCGGCGACCAGGTCGGCCATCCATGGCGCGAAACGCACACGCCGCACGCGCCCTCCCGCCTGCTCGATGGCGCGCACCGCCGTGTCGAGCGCGTCACTCGCATTCGCCGACGGCGCGGTCCATGGGTAGCTGTCCGGCACGCCGAACACCGGGCCGGCCGTCACGCCGCTCAGGGCAAGTGACCGGCCCGACAGGACCTGAGCGAAGTAAGCCACGTCGCGCACATCGGCGCCGAACAGGCCGACCGTATCGAACGACCACGAGAAGCACTTCATGCCGACGGTCGGCAACATGCCGAGCGTGGGCTTGTAGCCAGCGATGCCGCAGAACGAAGCGGGCCGGATGGTCGAGCCGCCAGTCTGCGTGCCGATCGCGAAAGGCACGATGCCGGCTGCCACCGCAGCGGCCGAGCCGGATGAAGATCCGCCAGGGGTACGTGTCAGGTCGCACGGATTGCGCGTCACTGGCGGCGTCATATAGGCGAATTCGCTGGTGACGGTCTTGCCGATGACAATGCCGCCGTTACGCCGCAATAACGTGACGATCGCGGCATCGGACTTCGGTTGATGGCCTTCGTAAATTGGCGAGCCGTAGCCGGTGACCAGGTCGCTCGTGTCGAAGATATCTTTCACCGCGATCGGTATGCCGGCCAATGGACCCGTTGCACCGGCGGCCAAGGTCAACGCCGTTTCCCGGTGCGCGACGGCCGTCATCGCCCTCACCTCGGGCTCGACCTCCTCCATGCGCGCGAACGACTCGAGGACGGCGCGCTCGCGCTCGCGCGGGTCGCCGGCGGTTTGCTCTAGCAGGTCCAGTCCTGAGCGGGGTCGATAAAATGAGTTTGCGTTCGTCATATGCCGCCTATCGTGATGGTCGTCCTGAATGTTGCTTACACACGCAGGTGTTCGAAGATCGATCCTACCGCTGCTTCATCCTTCGCGTTGCCACGCTCGAGGATCTCGCCTTGCTTGAGCACCGCGTAGCGATCGGCAACCTTCAGCGCAAAGGGAACATTCTGCTCTACCAGCAGCAGCGTCGTGCCGTGCTGGCTGCGTTCCCATAGCAGTGCGTCGGCGAGACGGTCGATCACGGACGGTTGCAACCCTTCCGTAATCTCGTCGAGCAAAATGAGCGAAGGACGCATCATGAGCGCGCGCGCCACCAGCAGCATCTTCTGTTCGCCGCCGGAAAGCGTGCCGGCCAACTGCTTCAGGCGACTTGCGAATACCGGGAACACCGGCTCGATCGCGGCAAAGCGTTCGTCGAACGCCGACGCCTTCTCGAGCCCAAGACGCAGATTGTCGCGAATAGTGAGGTCCTGAAACAATGCATGTTCCTGAGGCGCGTAAGCAATGCCCTCTCGCGCGATCTGGTGAGGCGCCATGCGCGTGATATCTTGCCCGCGCGCACGGATGGCGCCGGCTTTCTTCGGCAGATAGCCCATGATTGTCTTGAGCACCGTCGTCTTGCCCATGCCGTTCTTGCCGAGCAGCGCGACGGCTTCGCCGTCGGCAACGGTCATCGAGAGCTTGCGCAGCACGACCGAAGCCTTGTATCCGCTCGTCACGTCCTGCAACTCCAGCGCAATCTGGCTCATGACGCCTCCCGTTGTCCGACGTTTTCGCCTGCCGCAGCGCTTTGCGCAGTCCCGGCATAAATCGTTCTGACCAGCTCCGAGTTGACGACTTCGTCGAAGTTGCCTTGCATCACGATGCGTCCCTGGTGCAGGACCACGATGCGCGTGGCAATCCCGGCCACGAAGTCGAGGTCGTGCTCCACCAGCAGACAACAAAGCCGATACTGGTGAGCCAACGCGGCGAGCACATCGCCGATTTGCGTGCGCTCCGTTTTGGTCAAACCTGCCGTGGGCTCGTCGAGCAGTACGATACGTGGCTCCAGTGCGAGCACCATCGCCAGTTCCAACGCCTGCTGTTGGCCATGCGAAAGATCCTTCGCTACGGCGCCCAGCCTCTGATCGAGATGGGTAGTACGAAGCACCTCCAGCGCATAGGGCGGCAGCGCAAGCGTCGTGGAGCGTCGCAGGAGCGATGGCCGCTCGATGATGGTGCCCGCGATTCTCAGACACTCCGCAACGGTAAGCGTCTCGAAGATATTCGCGTTCTGGAACTTGCGCCCCAAGCCGAAATGCACGCATCGGTCCGGCGGCAATTGACGGACATCGTTGCCACACAGCACGACCGTGCCGGCAGAACGTTCCGCGCCGTCGCTCATGCAGCGCATGAGCGTCGTTTTGCCGGCGCCGTTCGGGCCGATGAGGCCAACCAGTTCACCGCCATCGGCGTTCAGATCGATGCCTTGCAGCACTTTCAGGCTGCCGTAATGTTTGGCGACGCCGTTCATCTGCAGTGCCGGTACTGACAGGTCCCGTTCATGAGCTGTGCCGACGTCGCGCTCAACCAGTTCCGGTTCGGTGCCGTGACCCGCAAGATGACGTAATGGCTTGAGCAACAACGGCACCAAACCTTGCGGCAACAGCACGATCACGGCGACGAACGCGGCGCCCAGAATCAGTTGCCACGCGAATGGCATGCTGCCGCTGAGATAGGCGGTGCCGACATTGATCAGAAGCGCGCCGATCACTGGCCCCCATAACGTTCCCCGGCCGCCGAGCGCGACCCAGATGATCAGTTGGGTGCCAAGGACAAACCCGGCCAGCTCAGGCGCGACCACGCCGCTGAACGACCCGTAGCCGAATCCGGCGAGGCCGGCGATGGCCGCGGTTGCAACCAACAAGACGATCTTGACGAGCGACGTATTAATGCCGAGATACGCGCAGCGTGATTCGTTGTCGCGAATGGCAGCCAGCACGCGGCCGCCGTCGCTACGCACGAATAGCCACGCGATCAATGCGACGGCCAGCAGCGCCGCGCCGGCGAGCCAGTACCACGCCTGCAGCGAAAGATCGAAGGTCTCATAGCCGGTGAGTCCCGAACTCGAGCCGGTCCACGCGCCGCCGGAGAGCAGCAACTGGCTGAGAACGATCGGCAATACGAGCGACATCACCGTCGCGAAGAACGGCGACGCGCCGCGATAGAACGACAGCCAGCCGAGCAATGCGGCCACGGCCGCGGTCACCGCGATAGCCGCTCCCACTGCGAACACCACATAACTCGCTGAAAAACCGCCGTGCGTAAACACGAGTCCCGCGGCATAGGCGCCCAGACCGAAGAACGCCGATTGCCCGAACGTCAGATACCCGGTGTACCCCCACAGGATATCCACGGTCACGGCTACGATCGAGAAGAAGAAGGCCTGAATGAGGACGTTGAGCAGATATGAGCCGAAGACAAGCGGACCCGCGGCCAGCAGCACGACAGCCACGCCACCGGCCATGAGCAGACCGCGTCCATGAGTCGTTCGCCCGTTGCGTGCCCGTTCATCGTTTTGCCCAGCTTGATCACCGGCTCGATGGGGCGATGCGCCGACTTTAGCCATGAGAGAACCCCTTCGGACGAATACGCAGCGTGAGCGCCGCCAGCACGGCGATAGTCAAGCCGCCCAGCACCGGACTGACGAACGTGCTGACCAGCACCTGGCAAGCGCCGAATACGAGGCACGTCACCAGCAGACTGAGCATCGAGTGTCCTGAAACCATGACCAGCATGAACGCGCTCACCAGCCACGGCAGTCCCATGTCGGGGTCGACGCTCGACAGCGGCGTAATGAGTGTGCCGGCGAGCGAACCGAGCGCTGCGCCCAGACTGAAAGTGATGAAACGGATGCGGCCGGAATGAATGCCGAGTCCTCGCGCCAGATCCTCGTTCATGATCACCGCGCGCGTCTTGATGCCGAAGCGCGTTCCCGTGAGCAGCGCGGTCATGAGAATGCACAGACCGAGTGCGATCGGGATCAGCAGCAAACGATAGGCCGAGTAATCGGTCCCACCAATGGTGACGGCTCCTTTGAGCGGCGTCTCCACGAATTGCGCCTCGCGGCCGAAGGCCATCACGATGAGCTGGCCAATCACGATGCCCAGACCCCAGGTAGCAAGGATCGCGTCGAGCGGACGCTTGTAGAGTGGGCGCACGATCACCTGCTCGACGAGCATGCCGACGACGGTACCCACCACGACGGCGAGCGGCAGCCCGAGCCACGGACTCAGCTTGAGCTGCGTCACGACGAAGCTCGCGTATGCGCCGATTGTCAGCAGCGCACCGTGGGCGAAGTTGACGATTTTCATCACGCCGAAAATCACCATTAACCCTGCGGTCACGATGAACAGCACCGCCGCGGTTGTGAAAATATCGAGTGCCAGAACCATTGTCTTCTCCAGTCGCATCCGCCTGCGTGTCGCCTGCTTGTCGCCTGCGAATGCGCATCAGGCGGATGCTGTATTTCCAGCTACGTCTACTTGATATTCGGGCACTGCGCGCCCGGATCCACGTTCGGGAACGTCTGCAAGATCCTGATCGAGCCGTCCGCCTGTATCTGGCCCAGGCGCATGGCGAGAGGCGTGTGGCGGCTCCTGTTCATGGCCACCGGTCCGCGCGGTCCGTCGAACGACACCTGGCCCAGCGCCTTGATCACCTTGTCGGTGTCGGTTGAGCCCGCTTTTTCGACTGCGGCCTTGTACAGGAAGAAGGCTTCGTACTGCGGCTCGGACAACTCGTTCGGGGTCTTTAGATCCTTGCCGAATTTCTTGTCCATGGCCGCAATAAATTTTTTGTTGCCCGGCGTATCGATGCCCGTCAGGTAGGAGCCCGACATATACATGCCCGTGGCGACGTCGCCCATGCTCTTCGCCGTGCCTTCGTCGATCGCCAGGTTGCCATAAGGCAGCGTCATGCCGGAACCCTTCAACTGTTTGGCGAGCGACACGTTAGGCGCGCCGCCGGCCGTCGCGCTGATCAACGCATCAGGATGAGCCGAACGGATCTTGGAAAGAATCGGTGTCCAGTCGGTGCCGTCGATCGGCAAGTACTCCTCGCCGACTACCTTGCCGCCGTGCTCCTCGATGTATTTCCTGGTGAATCCAAGCATACCGCGGCCAAAAACGTAGTCGTTGCCGACCAGATAGAAGGTCTTGGCGCCCTTGCTCTTCGCGAAGTAATCGACCACCGGCGCGACCTGCTGCTCAGGCACCCAGCCGTTGACGTACATCCACGGACTGCACGAACGGCCCTCGTAAAACGACGTGTACACGAAGGGCTTCTTGCCGCGCGCCACGATCGGCAGCGCCGCGTTACGCGCAGCGCTCGTTTCCATGGAAATGATCGCGTCGACGTTCTTCTGGAACACGAGCGTGTCGTACGCTTTCTGCGCGCCGACTGCACCGGATGCGTCGTCGGTGATGTCGAGCTGCACCTGGCGGCCCATGATCCCGCCCGCTGCGTTGATTTCGTCGACAGCGAGTTGCGACGACTGCACGACGGCCGGCGCGACCACGCTATTTGCGCCGGACAACCCCACCGCTACGCCGATCCTGATCGGATCGGCAGCGAGCGCACTCATGCAGGTGCAAGCCGCGACGAGCGCCGCGGCGGCGCCAAGGATTTGTCTGTTGAACGGAGTCATGGATTTTTTCCTCACAGTGGTCGAATGAAATTCTTGTGTTTCGTACGGGTGTGCTATCGGATGCCTCATGCGCGTGAAGTCGGCCAGCCGGTGCCCAGCATCGGGTCGTACACGTCCGCGCGCCGATCGCTCAGCACGTGATTGAAGGCGTTCAGCGTGCGTTCCGAACGAGTGCGCGTCAGATCGATTGCGGCGTACAGGATTTCTTCGCGATCGACACTGGCCGGACCCGCGACCGGCCATCCGTTGCCGCCCACAATCAGGCTCTGGCCGACGAACGGTTGACCACGCTCCATGCCGATGCGGTTTGCACATGCGATCACCACGCCGTTGCTGTGCGCGGCCGCCATGGTGAGCGTCGTGGCCATGGCGGGCCGATCGTCCGGTTGCGCCGGCATCGGCACCCAGTTGGTCGGCACGCAAACGATGTCCGCACCTTGCATCGCGGCAAGCCGGTATGTCTCGGGAAACCAGCCGTCGTAGCAGATGGCGATGGCGATTCGTCCCAGCGGCGTGTCGAACACCGGAACGCCACGATCGCCCGGTTCGAAGAAGCGATGTTCGTCATTCCAGAGATGCAGCTTGCGATAGACGCCGATGTGACCCGTCGGGCCAGTCAGGATCGCTGAGTTGTAGAGTTGCTTGCCCGCCCGCTCGGCAATACCCATCACGACATGAATGCCAAGGCGCTGCGTCGTTTCGGCAAGCAACTGCGCGGTCTCCCCTTCCGGCAACGTTTCGGCCAGCGCGAATGCCTCGTCACGATCGTTGAACACATAGCCGCTATTGGCCAGCTCCGGCAACACCACCAGAGACGCGCCGTGATGCGCCGCAGCTTCGATGTGCCGGATGCATTGCGCCACGTTGTCGTGCTTCCGGCCGACATGAGGTTCCATCTGAACGCATGCGACCACCAGGTCTGCGACCCCATGTTCCGCGGGGTTGTACTGCAACGTCATCATTTCTTCTCCCAAAAGCAAAAAGCCCCCGAACCAGCGTTGGACGCAAGTTCGGGGGCTGCATAGCCTTTCATATGTAGCACGGCATCGTTGCCGTGGAGCCGCCAGAAACAATGACGGCTCAGTCGAAGCGAATTTATGAAGCCAAATTCAGGATGTCAAGCGGTTTGACTGCGTCCAGGGTAATTCCTTGGGGACGTGTTTCAGGTCTGTTCAAATCTGATCCCGCTACCCGAGCCGGCACGTCCGACAACAACGGCCCAAGCCCTTCGGCATAAGTCAGATGCGAAATCACCGCGTCGCGAAGCGTTTGATAGGGCGAGCGCGTCACCATCGTGTGGCGACACGCTCCGCGATGTTGCCGTTACTTGACCGGCGGGAAATCGACGTCGGTATCGTTGATACGGTTGAATGTATTGGTGAAGATCGTCATGGCAACGGCCAACGAAATCTCAGCGAGTTGCGTCTCGGTATAGCCGGCCGCGCGAATGGCGGCGAATTCGTTCTCGCTGATCGTGCCGCTCGTCTTCTGCAAATTCAGCACGAAGTGCACGAGCGCATCGCGCTTGGCATCGCCGGTGGCCTGTCCGGCGCGAATCTGTTTGAGCGCCTCCGTCGAGAGGCCCGTCATCTTGCCCAGCATCACGTGTGCAGCTACACAGTAGTCACAGCCGGTCTGTTCGCTGACCAGCACCTTGATAGTTTCCAGATCCTGTTTGCTCAGGCTCCCCGATGCGAGCACGCCTTCGGCAGCCAGCACGGTGGAGAGCGTCGCCGGGGCCACGTGACCAACAGCAGCGAAGAGGTTAGGTACGGTGCCGCCAGCAATCTTCTTGACCTGGGCGTAGACCTCAGCAGTGGCGCCGGTGGCGGTGGCAATAGCGGGGACAGTGATGCGGCTCATGATGGAACTCCTTCAGTGGTGGTTAGGAGCCTCCACTTTAGGTCCAGCGAATGATCTTTACGATACTAAAAATTGTCATTATTATGCTCAAAAGTATCACATCATCCGCTCAGTGCGACGGCGTCCGTCGGGCAGCGCCGGACGAAGCGACCAGCTAGAATCCGGCGTCATTGTTTGCGCCGATGCGCCACGTTGCGTGCCTTGATGCCGATTCCCGAACAACGCGAAAACATGCTCACCCGGTTCACATGGATCTGCTAAGTCGACTGCTTTCACTGATACCCGTCACGGGGCGGCTGGAGTTGCGCTGTCTTTTCGGCGCGCCGTGGAAAATCGATCAGGCTGTCTCCGGCGTGCGAGAAATTCCCTACCACGTGCTGCTGTCCGGTCATGCCGTTCTCGAAGACGTTAACGGGCCGCCCGAACGGCTGACAGCGGGCGACATCATTCTGTTTCCAGCGGGCAACGCACACCTTATTCATGACGGTAGCGGGGAGACCGCGAGGCCCGAAACAAAAAGTCGACAGGCCTCGCTGATCGTCTTTGAGAACGATGGGAAAGGCGAAAAGGCTGACTTCCTATGCGGACGGTTTCTGCTCGGCGCAGTTCCAGACAGACTATTGCGCGACCATCTGCCCGGCCGCCTGGTCGTACATAGCGCATTGCCCGAACCAGGTGGCGACGTCGAAGGTTCCGCACGATCCATTGTCCGCACTCGTCTGAGACAACTGATCGAACTGATGCATGAGGAGGCCAACGATCCCGGCCCCGGCAGCGAGATGTTCGTCAATCACCTGTCGGCGGCGCTGTTCGCACTGACGTTGCGTTTCGCCACTGAAGGTACTCAGCCGCCGCATGGTTTGCTCGCGCTCTCGAGGCGGCCTCGTTTGCAACCTGCGATATCCGCAATGTTCGAGACGCCAGGTGAGCCCTGGACCCTGGATCAGTTATCGGGGCTCTGCAATATGTCCCGAGCAACATTCATCCGTCAGTTTCAGGAAGCCATCGGTCGCTCGGCTTCCGACGTGCTGACTGAGGTTCGAATGACCATCGCGGGCCGAATGCTGTTGCATACCGCCGCGCCGATCGCCGAGATCGGCGAGGCGGTGGGCTATCAATCGACTGCCGCGTTTCAACGCGTCTTCAAGCGTCATATCGGGGTTTCACCGGCGCGTTGGCGCTCGTCCGGCGGAAATCTCGAGGCGTGACGCTGAAACTCATCGCTACCAGCGCACGCCTTCGGCCCACGGTCACGTTGCAGTTGACGATGGCGTGACGGCATGGCCGCTGCTCAAGCAATCAGACCACCACTCGATCCTTGTCATGGAACTGCTGCATCCAGTACGGATATGGCAGATGCGGCTGCGAAACCTGATTCAGGCGCTCGGTCTGCGCTGCGTTCAACGTAGTGTGCTCAGCGTCGAGGTTAGCGCTCAGTTGGTCGGTTGTGCGTGCGCCTACGATGACGGAACAGACTTCACGGCGCGCCAGAATCCAGGCCAATGCCACCTGAGCGGGCGACGCGTTCAATTCCGAAGCGATGTCGCGCAATACGTGCACGACAGCATCCGCCATCGCGGGATCGATCGGCGGAAAATTCAACGCGGTTCGACGCCCGGTTTCGCCGCTGCTTCCCTGCGTGTACTTACCGCTCAGGTACCCGCCCGCGAGCGGACTCCACACCAGAAGCGCAACATCATTCGCCTTTGCCACTGGTGCGATCTCATACTCGACGTCGCGGCTCGTCAGCGCATAGTGAACCTGATTGCTCACGATGCGGGCTCCATGCGTACAGTTGGCAATTCCCTGCGCACGTTCCAGATCGCCCGCGCTGAAATTGCACACGCCGATATGCCTCACCTTCCCCTGCGTAACAAGATCATCCAGCGCGCGAAGCGTTTCTTCGAGCGGCACGAGTGCGTCACGGTCGTGCAACTGAAAAAGGTCGATATGGTCCCGACCGATACGCCGAAGACTCGTCTCCACCGAGCGCATGATGTGCGAGCGGCCGAGTCCGACGTCGTTGTGGCCAGCTCCTGTGCGCAGCCGAACTTTGGTTGCGACCAGCATGCGCGATTCGTCGAGTCCGAGGTCAGCCAATACCTGACCGACGACCGTTTCAGAGTGCCCTTGCGAATAGGCGTCAGCCGTATCGATCAGGTTGATACCGCGCTCGACTGCCATCGCGACAAGCCGGGTGGCCTGGCCGCGGTCAAGGCCGGCAATTTCGCCCCAGATTCCGGTACCGGCACCAAAGGTCATGGCGCCAAGACAAAGACGGGAAATGCGCAGGCCTGACCTGCCGAGTGTGCTGTATTCCATAGCGAACCCCTTGATATGAATCCCTTGCTGAACGATGAACGGAAAGCACCCGGCGACGCGGCATCCTGCACGCGTCACCGGGTGCGTCCGCGTTAGCCCGCCTGCGAGACGAGGCTTCGTAGAACGGTTTCCAGTTCCACCTCGCCCTTGACGATGTCGGCTTCATTGCCTTCGAAGGCGATGAAGCCTTCATTGAAGCCGTCGAGCATGCGCATGCGCGGCAACGGGTCCGTCGTACCCTGGGACCGGAACAGCTCGCCCCATGTCTCACGCAACACCACCTCCGCACGAACCGGACGACCGAGCACCTGGGCAAATGCCGCGGCCAGATCGTTCGGGCTCACACGGTGCGGCCCCTCCAGCTCAACGACACGCACGCCGAGCCAGGTTTGTTGAAGCAGTAGCGCGGCGACGCGCCCCACGTCCGCGGTCGCGACCATCGGCACCGCCTTGTCGAGCGGCTGCAGAAAGCTGGGGATCACCCCGGTGTCGCGGGCAGGCGCCACGTCCCACGCGGCGTTTTCCATGAACCAGCCGGGACGCAGGAATGTCACCGGCATCGGCAAATCCTGAAGCGCCTGCTCCATCAGCGTACGTTGCGTGAGCAGATTGATTTCAGTGGCTTGCGCGCCGATTGTCGACAGGCAGACCACCTTGCCAGGCGCCGCGGACTGAAGCGCCCCGCGCACAGCGTCAATGACAGCACGTGCCTCGGGAAACCCCGGCGATGGATCGAAATCGGACGGCGGCAGAATGAAGACGCCTTGCGCGCCCTCGAAAGCGGCGGTCAGCGATGTCTCGTCGTCCATGTCGGCAGTCACCACTTCACATCCGCGCTCGGCCCACGAACGTGCCCGAGCGGCATCGCGTACCACCGCGCGTACGGACTGGCCCGCTGCGAGCAACGTGCGCGCCACCGCACCGCCGACCTTTCCTGTTATCCCTGTGATTGCATACATTGCAGTTTCTCCTTGCGTAAATAGATATGTCCCAAGTGCCGATCACTGACCGGTGCTCAGGCGTGTTGCAAGCCGTGATACACCCCCTGCTCGAACTGTCCATACAGATCCACCACGCGAGAGTCATAGAACGGCAGGATCTGCGTGAACAGCGTGCCGGTCACCTTCCTGACAGGATCGACCCAGAAATAGCTGTTCAGCAGTCCCGCCCAGCTGATGCTGCCCGCGCTGCGGCCATGCGGACCCGGCTGCGTGTTGATGTCGAAGGAAAGCCCCCACTTGTGCGGCATCCCAGGGAATTGATCGAAGCTGTTCGACCACGCCGGCTGTGCCGTCTTCATTTCGGTTACCTGAAGATCTCCGATGTGATTCTGGAACATCGTCGCAACGGTGTCGGCGCGCAGGACCCGCTCGCCGCGGTACGTCCCGCCGTTCACCAGCATCTGCAGGAGCGCCATGTAATCGCGCGGCGTGCTGAATGCCCCGCCGCCGCCCATAAAGAACTCGGGCCGCTGGTTGATCTCGAACGGAGCGGGCTTGAGCGATCCATCGGGTTGCCGGTTGTGCATGGTCGCCACGCGTTGCTTCTGCGCGCCGCTGATCAGAAATCCCGAATTGCTCATGCCGAGCGGCGCGAAGATGTGCTCGCGGAAATAAACCTCCAGCGATTGATCGGTGACTGCCTCAACTAGCTTGCCCACCCAGTCCATCCCAATGCCGTACTGCCAGCGCTCGCCAGGCTCGAACTCCAACGGCGCCTTGAACGCGCCGTTCATCGAGTAGCCAATATCCGGCATGCCGGTCACCTTCTCGTACCGGCTCATGTTTTCGCTCCAGATGCTGTACGTGAAGCCGGACGTGTGAGTCAGCAGATGACGCACGGTAATCGTGTTGCGTGCAGGACGCAGTTTCGGCTGTCCGGACGCATCGAAACCGTCCAGCACTTGCGGCGACTTCAGTTCCGGGAGAATGTCGCCCGCGGGTTGATCGAGTGAGAGCCTGCCCTGCTCGATGAGTTGCATACAGGCGGTCGCAGTGATCGCCTTGGTCATCGATAGCAGCCAGAACACCGTGTCGGGCGTCATCGCCGTACCCGTCTGGGGATTGGCATGGCCCGATGCGCCCTCGTAGACGAGCCCGCGCTGCGTGGCGCCCATCGCCACCACGCCGGCCACGCTGCCGTTGTCGACGGCCTGCCGCAGGGAAAGGTCAATCGAGGCAAAGGCTGGGTTGCGGACGAGAACACGATGACGCTCCTGATGACCCTCCGCGGCCTCCGTTCCGATGCTGGTCAATCCGCCCACTGCGGCGACCGCCAGGAGACCGGATGCCCGCTTCAACAGGTCACGGCGGGTGAGTTGAACGGTCATCTCCTACTCCTTGGAAAATGGAATGAACAATGATTGGTGTGACACGCCAATCAACGATGTGCGTAAAGCGAGTTGAACGGTGCATTCGCGAGGGCTGCCGCAGCGACGCGATTGCCCGAATCGGACGAACCGCTGCGCACTCCGCCCACGCCGCTGGCGACGTTCGACTCGGCGCCCTTCTGCGAGGCCACTGCTGCTTCGGCTGCCTGAATGTCGGCTGGGTAATGCGGATCATTGGCTCGGCCGGGCTGGTAGCCCACGCTTTCCAGTTGGACGAGTTCCGCGCGCACCTGTGCACGCGTGACAGTCGAGGATTCCTGAGCGTAGCCAGCGACAGGGAAGGCGATGGCGGCGGCAACGGCAAGTGCGAGATAACGGGTATTCATGGCAATGCTCCTTTGGATCGTTGCGGTCGAAACGGACCGTTGGGATGCATTGTGGGTAAACTCGATGAGAAACTAAATGATACGAATGACACTTGTGAAGTGACAGGCAGTCACTAATGAGCCATAGTGCGGTTTTTGACGCACTGTGCGGGGAGCGCCAATGAGATCGTCCAGCGAGAATCTCTCTAGCGGTATCAGCGTATTTGCGGCCGTCGTCGATGCGGGGACGTTCGCAGCCGCGTCCGAAGTGATGGGTATGTCGCCCCCCGGAGTTAGCCGGGCAATCGCCAGGCTCGAAAAGCGGCTGAAAATACGGCTCTTCAATCGCACGACTCGCGCCGTTTCGCTCACGGAAGAGGGCAAACGGTTTTACGAGCAGGTCATGCCGCACTTAAGGGGAATGGAGGAAGCGGCAGCCGCCGCGTCAGGCGGCACCGCGACAGTACGCGGGAAACTGCGAATCAATCTTGATCCCGCTTTTTTTCGAATCGTTCTGGGTCCGAAGCTCGACGAATTCATGGATGCGCATCCTGAACTTGAACTCGAGTTCATTGCGAGAGATCAGCTTGGCGACCTCATCGTGGACGGCTTCGATCTGGCCTTGCGATTTGGCGAACCTCGCTCATCCAGTCTGATTGCGCGAAAGCTTCTGGACACCGCTGTTGTCACCGTCGCAGCACCCTCGTACCTCGCGCGCCGGGGGCGGCCAGCAGAGCCTCAAGATCTGGGTCGCGGGACGCACCGGTGCCTCGAATTCCGTAACCCGGAAACCGGCAAGCCGTATCCGTGGGAGTTTCATCGCAAGCGCAAAAAGCTGGTTGTCGAAACGAATGGACGGCTTACGGTGAACGATCCGAGCGCACTCTTCAACGCTTGTCTGGCCGGCTCCGGCGTCGCGCAGATGCTTCTGCTCGGAGCGGAACCCCTGATTCGGGAGGGACGGCTCGTCAACCTGTTCCCAGACTGGCCGGATGAGCGCTTCCCTCTCTATGCGTACCATCCATCACGGCACCACACGCCGGCCAAGACAAGGGTGTTTCTCGACTTCATCGTCGCTTTGACGAGTACGAGTTAGCCAATGGCCGCAGAGGGCCCCGCGCGTGCCGCGTCAAACCCGCCAGGCCGGCCCCTCGGGAAAGTCATACTCATCAAGCGACGCTGCATGCATTTCGATGCTGTAGCCGGCACGCTGCGGCGGCATATAACGGCCGTTTCGAATCACGACAGGATCGACAAAATGCTCATGCAGATGATCCACGTATTCGAGCACCCGGTTGTCCAGCGACGCCGACACGCAGATATAGTCGAACAGCGAAATATGCTGGACGTACTCGCACAAGCCGACGCCACCCGCATGCGGACACACGGGCACACCGAATTTCGCCGCCATCAACAGGACGATGATCACCTCGTTCAGACCGCCAAGGCGGCAGCTATCGACCTGACAGAAGTCGATGGCTTGCGCCTGCAGCAACTGCTTGAACATCACCCGGTTTTGGCAGTGCTCGCCCGTCGCGACACCGATGGGCCGAATCCGCTCGCGGATAGCCGCGTGGCCGAGAATGTCGTCGGGACTCGTGGGTTCCTCGATCCACCAGGGATCGAATTCCGCCAGGCGCCGCATGTTCGCGACCGCTTCGTCGACATCCCACACCTGGTTCGCGTCCATCATCAGCTTCAGGTTTTCGCCGATTTCTTCGCGCAGGATGCGGGCGCGGCGCATATCTTCTTCAATATTGCCGCCCACCTTCTGCTTGAAGTGCGTCCAGCCCTGCGCGACGCCTTCACGTGCGAGCCGGCGAATCTTGTCGTCGTCGTAACCGAGCCAGCCGGCCGACGTCGTGTAGGCCGGATAGCCGTGCGCCAGCATGTCCTTTTCGCGCTTGCCTCGCGTCTTTGCATGACGGTGCAGCATGGCGATGGCTTCCTGCGGCGTGATCGCATCGGTCACATAGCGGAAATCGAGGCATCGCACGAGTTCTTCCGGGCTCATGTCGACGAGCAGTTTCCACACCGGCTTGCCTTCCGCTTTGGCCCACAGGTCCCAGGCCGCGTTCACGACAGCCGCCGTAGCCAGATGAATGGCGCCCTTGTCCGGACCGATCCAGCGCAACTGGCTGTCCGACGTCAGCGCGCGCCAGAAGGCACCCATGTTCGCTGCGATATCCTCGAGCGTTTTGCCGACGACCAGCGGGGCAAGCGCCTTCACCGCACTCACGCAGATCTCGTTGCCGCGGCCGATGGTGAAGGTAAGGCCATGACCTGTGAGCCCCGTCGGCGAATCGGTTTCGAGCGTCACGTAGGCAGCGGAGTAATCCGGCGCGGCGTTCATCGCATCGGAGCCGTCGAGTGAACGCGAGGTCGGGAACCGAATGTCCCGGACGGACAGCTTGGTGATCGTGGGCATCTGAACCCCTCCTCTGCGACAGCTATCGTCTTCTGCTTATAGGCAAAGAGGCCGTGCGTGTTCGCCTGGCCTCTTTGCAGCCATCTGCACTCCAGGCGGACGGGAGGCAAGAAAAGAAAAGGGAGCGCAGCGCCCCCTCCTCTCTCTTCGCGTCAGGCGGCCCCGGTCAATCGTAGAGCACAGCGGCGATCTTGGGATCGCTCATATTGCTCTTGTCGTACCAGTAGAAGCCCGTGTCGACTTTCTTGGGCAGCTTCTCGCCCTTCAACGCCTTCACTGCGGAGTCGACGACGCATTTGCCGATGCCGACCGGGTTCTGCGTAATGGCGCCGGCCATCAAGCCCGAATTGATGTCGTCCTTCTGCTCCTTGCCGGAGTCATAGCCAATCAGCACGAGCTTTTTGCCTGATTCCTTGACGCCGATCGCAGCACCTTCCGCCGACCCTTCATTCGCTCCGAAAATGCCCTTGAGGTTCGGGTTGGCCTGGATCATCGTCTTGGCGATTTCCGCCGACTTCAGGTGGTCCCCGCCGCCATACTGGACCGAGACGATCTTGATGTTCGGGTGCTTCGCTTTCATCTCATTCAGGAAGCCATCGCGACGATCGATGCCGGTGCGGCTGGTCTGGTCATGCACCACCAGACCCACCTCGCCGGCATTGCCGATCGCCTCGGCCATCTTGTCGGCGGCGAGTGCGGCCGCGGCAAGATTGTCGGTCGCGCACGTGGTCAACGGAATGTCGCTGTCGACGCCCGAGTCGAAGGCGATGACGGGTATTTTGGCGGCCTGCGCCCGCTTTAACAGCGGAATGGCCGCCTTGCTATCGAGCGCGGCAATGCCGAGCGCCTGGGGCTTCTTGGCGAGCGCCGCCGAGAGCATGTCGATCTGCTTATCGACCATGGCCTCGGTTTCCGGACCCTCGAAGGTGATCCTGACGTTGTGCTCCTTGGCCGACTGTTCCGCGCCGGATTTGACCGCCTGCCAGAACTGATGCTGGAAGCCCTTCGAGATGAGCGGGATGTAGGTGTCTTGCGCGTATGTCACACTCGCCCCGCCAATGAGCGCACCAACGCCGACCACGACACCGACTAGTCTTCTTTTCAACATGGGGTTTCTCCTCCTAAGTTGGCCATCCACTTTCAGCCGTTCGGGGAGCCTTGGGCGCTCCCTTTTCTTGATCTTGTTTCGCGTAGCGTCCGCCTTCGTCAGCTTTTCTTGCGCCGCAAAATATCGGCATAAACCGCGAGAATGATGATGAGGCCGGTCACCACGATCTGCCATTCCTGGGCGACGGACATGATGCGCAGGCCGTTGGTCAGCACACTCATGATGAACGCACCGATGATGGTGCCCAGAATCGTGCCCGCACCGCCGCTGAGCGAGGTCCCGCCGATAACGACGGCGGCGATCGCTTCGAGTTCGTAACCTTGGCCTAGCGCTGGCTGCGCCGAATTCAGGCGCGAGGCAATCAGCAGCCCGGCGATGCCGCAAATTGCCCCAGCCAGGCCGTAAATGGCGATCTTCCACCGGTCGACATTCACGCCGGAAAGGCGCACCGCTTCTTCGTTGCTGCCAAGCGCAAACGTGTACCGGCCGAGCGCCGTGCGATTGAGCGTGATCGAACTTACCACCGCAAGGAAAAACAGGATCAGGACCGCGTTCGGAACCGGCAGGCTCGGCAGGAAAGAGCCGATCAGCGAATCCTGAGAAATCATGTAGAAGTTTTCGGTGTCGGTGAAATAGATCGGCTTGTCGGCCGAGACGACGAGCGAAAGACCTTTCAGCAGCAGCATCATGCCCAAGGTGGCAATGAACGGCGGTATTTTCATTTTCGCCGTGAGCGTGCCCGAAATGGTCCCGCAGATTGCGCCCGTCCCGATCGCAGCCAGGACGCCGGTCCACATCGGCAAATGCCAATAGGTCAGAAACACGCCGCAAATGACCGCCGTGAAAGTCATCAAGGTACCGACGGACAAATCGATGCCGCCGGTGATGATGACGAACGTGCAGGCAATCGCCAGCACGCCGTTGACGGCCGTCGCCTGCAGAATCCCGAGCATGTTGTCCATCTGCATGAACGCAGGGGACGCGAAGCTGAAAAAGCCCAGCAGCAGGATCAGGCTCCCGAAGGCGAGCAGCTTTTGCAGAGCAGTCGGCGTGAAGACGCGGGCTCTGAGGCCGGACAACCGCCCCTCGTTAGCGAGCGTCGAAGTATCCGATGGCTGTGTCATAAACTGGATCTCTCCTCTTCGGGCTCACGCCGCTTTTAAGGTTTCGCGTTGCGTCGCCAGTTGCATGATGCGCTCCTGCGTCGCCTCCGTGGCTGAAAGTTCGCCGGTAATGCGGCCCTCGCACATCACGACGATGCGGTCGCTCATGCGCAAGATCTCCGGCAGTTCCGACGAGATCATGACGATCGCCTTGCCTTGCCCGGCGAGCGAGCGCAGGAGTTTGTAAATTTCGCTCTTGGCGCCGACGTCGATGCCGCGCGTCGGCTCGTCGAAGAAAAGCACGTCGCAGTCGCGCTCGAGCCATTTCGCAACGACGATTTTCTGCTGATTGCCGCCCGAGAGAAGCCGCACCTCCTGCGTCGCGGAGGGCGTACGAATGGCGAGCAGATTGATGAAATGGGTGGCTGTCCGGCGGATCTCAGTGCGGCGCAAGAAAAAGTTGAGCGACAGGAATTTGCGCAGGTTGGACATCACGATGTTCGATTCGACGTTCATGCCGGTCGCAAGACCGAAGCGCTTCCGGTCTTCCGAGAGATAGCCGATGCCGCGCGCCACCGCATCGCTCGGATTCCTGATCGTCGCCTTCACGCCTTTCACGATGATTTCACCCGATTCGATCGGATCGGCGCCGAACACCGCGCGGGCGACCTCGGTGCGACCGGCGCCCATCAAGCCGGCAAAGCCCAATATCTCGCCTTTGCGCAGCGCAAAGCTGACGTCTCTGACAAGCGGGCCGGCATTCAGATTGTTGACTTCGAGCGCGATCTCGCCCGTGCCGGCGACGCTCTCAGAAGGCGCGGCGTCGGTCAAGATTCGACCGACCATCATGCCGATGATCGCGTCGACGCTGGTGTCTTTCGCGGTGACGGTGGCCACATATTCCCCGTCACGCAACACGGTGACGCGGTCAGCAATCTGCTTCAGCTCGTCCATCTTGTGGGAGATATAGACGATGCCCACGCCCCGGCTCTTCAGCTCGCGGATGATGCGGAACAGCTCGGCGATCTCGGCGTCGTTGAGCGCCGAGGTCGGCTCGTCCATGATCAGCACGCGCGAATCGAAGGACAATGCCTTGGCGATCTCGATCATCTGCTGCTTTGCGACGGTGAGCGTGCTGACCACCGCGCGCGGGTCGATATTCACATGCATGCGGGCAAGAATGTCGCGCGCCTGCTCATTGAGCTTGTCTTCGTCGAGGAACAGACCGAGGCGCCCACGCGGCTCGCGGCCGATGAACATATTCTGGGCGACGGTCAGGTGATTCATCAACTGGAGTTCCTGATGAATGATGCCGATACCCATGGCCTGCGCCTCGCGCGGGCTCGAGAACTCGACCGGCTGACCGTCATAGAGAATATCGCCCGTATCCCGGGTGTAGACGCCGGCGAGGATTTTCATCAGCGTCGACTTGCCCGCGCCGTTCTCGCCCATCAACGCGTGGACTTCACCGGCCATGAGCTCGAACTGGACTTCGTGAAGCGCCCTCACGCCGGGAAAGCGCTTGTTGAGCTTTTTAACGGAAATGAGCGGGGTCATGGCGCGGATTGAACGACAATTCCGCGATCGCCGCTGGCCTCAATGCGGGGAGCGGGTCGAAAAAGCGCGGGAAGCCACTGCGCCGGGCGTTGCCGGGTATCGCGGCTGAAATCGTAACGAGAAGCCAGACACATTGCTGGGCCACCCAAACTGATGTGCCACGATTTTACGACGCTGGATGGCAGCGGCTCAAGCGTAGGCATTCCCTAGTGTCGTGCGCACAGGTATCTCGCGCCTGCTTCCCACTATTTGGTTTGTCGCTCATTTCAGGCCGGTTCGGCGGCCGCCACGCCACGCAGACTCCGGTGCACGGGTGACGGCTCATGGCTTACGTGCCGCGCCGTTTCGAACAGTTCCGCGAGCCAGTTGACGAAGGCAAGCACGCGAGGCGGAGCGCGCCGATGACGCAGATACGCGACCGATACCGGCAGCGCCGCGGGCCTGCAATGCGGCAGCACTTCACGCAGCCGCCCGGAGTCGAGATAGGGCTGGGCGAGCGCACGCGGCGGCTGGATCAGTCCAAGTCCGCGCAGCCCGCATTCGAGATATGCATGCTCGTCGCTCACCTGCACGAAGCCCTCAAGCGCCACGTTGACCGTGTCGCCTTCGACCTGAAAATCGAAATCCGCTGCACGTCCCGTGTGCGCACACATGTAATTCACCGCGATATGACCGCTTAGCTCATCGAACCGTTGCGGCGTGCCGTACCGTGCGAGATAAAGCGGGCTCGCACAGGTCACACGCTCGAGCGCGCCCAGTCGGCGAGCGGCGAGGCCCGCATCCGGCGACTTTCCAGTCAGAATGCAGCAATCGATCGCTTCGCCGGCCCGTTCGACCTGGCGGTTGCTGACGCCGAAGGTGAGCAGGATGTGCTCGTAGCGCGCGTGAAAATCGTCGAGCGCCGGAAACACGATCGCGTTCGCGACGACCGCCGGCATCTCAACGCGCAGCCGCCCGCGCGGCCGGTCGTCGGGATGCCGCAGGCTCGCCTCGATGTCGTCGAGGTCGGCGAGAATCTGCACGCAGCGCTCGTAATAGGCGGCCCCCTCGGCAGTCAGACTGAGCCGGCGCGTGGTGCGCACGAGCAACTGGATGCCGAGCATGGCCTCGAGGTTCTGCACGAGTGTTGTCGCGCTTGCGCGTGGAATCCCAAGCGACTGCGCGGCGCGGGTAAAGCTGTTGGCGTCGACGATGCGTACGAAGGTCTGCATCGCCATGATGCGATCCATCACGGGCGTCTCTCCTTTTGATGTCGAGGCGCTATGGAACACATCACCAGCCTCGTCCTTGTAGAGCACACTAATGCCGTGCATCGAACGGTGTGAGTGACAAGTGTGGCGGGATTCAGTGTGCGGGCAATGAACCCGTCTTTCGTCTGCCGGTGAGAAAGCGGACGCGGACCGAAGTGAGTCTTCGGTTGCGGCCCGTTGAATGCAACGGGCCGCCGGCGCGATTGCCGATTGCCGCCCTACGCTTCGGCGAGAATCTGCTGGATGACTTGCTCGAAGGTTTCCACGGGTTGTCCGCCGCTCACCAGATAGCGACCGTTGAAGATGATCGCCGGCACGGACTGGATGCCCTTCGACTGGAATTCCCGTTCTTCCGCACGGACGTCGTCGGCATAGATTCCGCTGCGCAGTACCTCACTTGCTTGCGCGGCGTCGAGCCCTACAGATTGAGCCGCTTCAACCAGGACTTCGTGATTGCTCGGGTCTTTGCCCTCGGCATGATAGGCCCGCAGCAGCGCCAGTTTGAGCGGCAACTGCTTGCCTTCGATACCGGCCCAATGCAGCAGGCGGTGCGCATCGAAGGTGTTATAGACGTGCGTACGCGGGCCGAAGGCAAAACCGACGCTCGCCCCGCGCTCGCGGATCATGGCCTGGGTTTCCGCGATCTGCTCCGGAGTACGTCCGTATTTCTTGCCGAGATAATCGACAATGGCTTCGCCGTCCGGCCCCATCTCCGGATTCAGCTCAAAGGGATGCACGGTGACTTGAGCGTCGACCGTATCGCTCAAGCGCGATAGTGCGAGCTGGAGTGACGACAGGCCAATCGCACACCACGGGCATGCGATATCGGAGACAAAATCGATTGTTAGCTGTTGTTTCATTGCTTTCCTGACTGGAATAACCGTGTGGCACGGCCGCTGCGGTGCGACGCAAAACGGCCCACGCGGTAGCCTAGCCTGAATCGCTAGTTCTTGCAGGACCGCGCTCCGGATATGCGCCGAGGCCGTCATCCGCGGCGTACCCTTCAGTCCGGCATCCCGTTGTGGTCCCCGATTGGCCTGGTAGGCCAGTCCACCCAGCGGTCCGCGCGGGTCCGTTCGTGCGCTTCGTTGAGCGGATAACGAATGCGGTTGTCGTCGCGCGGACGTTCGCCGATCACCATCAGCCTGACTTCGTCCTTCGTATTGTTGATGAAGGTGTGGCAGATGCCGGTGCCTGACGGAAACGCGACGGAATCGCCTTCAGCAATGGGATGAAGCACGCCGTCGATCCAGACATCGGGCTTGCCTTCGAGCACATACACAAACTCCTGCTCGGTACTTTCGGCGTGCGGATATGACGTGCGCCGGCCGGGCAAAAGCCTCACGTGATGAATGCCAATGCGCGTGATGCCGAGTGCGGCAGATAGCGGCGCGTCGAGCGCCATTTTCTCGGTATCGCCGCGATAGGAATGCGCATCCGGTTCTTCCAGCTCGGTCCAGTGTTTGATGAAATCGGGTCGGCTCATCGATTGTTCTCCTTTGGGGACTACGGTCGATGATAGCGGCTAACTCACTCATAATTCGTCGTTAGCCGGCGACGTGAAAATCCGCTGAAACTACCGCCGACCGCTGGCCCGCCCTGCCCGTGCGTCAACGATCAGTACGATCCCATGTAGTCGCGCTTGCCGATTTCAACGCCGTTGTGGCGCAGAATCGCGTAGGCCGTCGTGACGTGGAAGAAAAACTGGGGCAGACCGTAGTTCTGCAAATAGGCGCTGCCGACCAGCTTCTTCTCTTTCGGCGTGCCCGGACGCAGGACGATTTCCTTGTTCTCGCTACCCTCGAACTGGGCGGCGTCGAGCGTGCCGAGGTGAGCCAACGCTTTGGCGATCAGCGCTTGCAGGTCGGCAAACGTCACCTCAGTGTCGGGCCACGACGGCACTTCTACGCCGGCCAGGCGCGAACTGACGCCCTTGCTGAAATCCGCGGCGATCTGCACCTGGCGCACCAGGGGAAACATATCCGGAAACAGGCGTGCCTGCAGCAGCGCGTTCGGCTCGATGTTCCTTTCGGTGGCATGCGCTTCGGCTTTCTTCAGCACGTCGGACAATGCAGTCAGCATTTGCTTGAAGACGGGAACGGATGCGCTGTAGATGGAACTGGTCATGATCACTCTTTCGGTCGATGTTGGATGCCGGCGCGGAAGATGCCACGCCGGCCGGATGAATAAGCGGGGGAAGGTTACCACCGTCCTGCCGGAAGTGCGGATCCACACGCCTTAGGAGCGGAACAGCAATAGCTGTCTCGCGTTGGCCGAGCACAGCCCGATACGCGTTTCTCCTCCAGTGATTCGATGAAAAGAACGTCGGCATTTTGAGGCGCGCTTGCGCTTGTGAAAAATGAATGGTATTTTTTCATGAAATTTACCGCGATTTTTTCACGAGAGCCAACATGTTCGACCAGTCAGCCGAGCACGTCGCGAGCTACTACGCACGCACCTATCCTGCCCCGATCCCCCTGCGGCCGACGCTGGAAGAGCGCCTCGACACGGAAGTGCTCATCGTCGGCGCGGGGTTCAGCGGCCTGCACACGGCGCTGCGTCTGGCCCTCGCGGGCAAGCGTGTCACGGTGCTCGAAGCCAGCCGGGTCGCCTGGGCAGCGTCCGGGCGCAACGGCGGCCAGGCCCTGCTCGGCTGGTCCTGCGACATGCCTCCGCTAGAGGCAGCGCTAGGTCTGGAACGTGCCCGTCAACTGTGGGACAGCATGCGCTGGGCCGCCGGTGAGATACGTGAGCTGCCGGCGCGGCATGGTTTCGATGCGGACTACCGTGCAGGAAGTCTGTGGGCGGCAGTGCTGCCGCGTCGCACCGCGCTCCTCGAGCAGGCTCAACGGGAAGCCGAGGAAAAGTGGGGTTACGACAAGATGCGCTTCATCCCTCGCGAGGAAATGCCTCAATGGATTGCAAGCGACCGCTACCAGGCGGCGCTCTACGATCCCGAGGCAGGCCATCTGAATCCGCTAAAACTCGCCCAAGGCCTGGCGGCGGCAATCGAACGGGCCGGTGGACGCGTCTTCGAGCAAAGCCAGGTGTTGGACTACCGCGAGACGCCCGGCGGTTATGTCGCGCGCACTGAGAAAGGCGAGGTGCGTGCGGACGTGCTGGTACTTGCCTGCAACGCCTATATCGACCGCCTCGACCGCAAACTGTCCAGGCGCATGCTGCCTGTTGGCACCTACCAGGTGGCCACGTCGCCGCTGCGGCCGGAGGTGGCCCGTTCGCTACTGCCGCGCAATAGCTGCGTGATCGACAACCAGTTCGTTCCCGACTACTTCCGCTTAAGTCCTGACAACCGCCTGCTGTTCGGCGGCGGCTGCACCTACGCGGGCGGCATTCCAAAGGATATTGCGGCGGCTACCCGGCCTTACCTGGAGCGCGCATTCCCGCAACTGCGCGGAGTGGAACTGGAGTTTGCGTGGGGCGGGCATATCGACATCAGCATGAAACGCACGCCGGACATCGGTCGACAAGGTGAGCGCTACTGGTTGCAAGGCTATTCGGGGCATGGCGTGCTGCCTACGCTCGCCGCCGGCCGGGCGGTCGCCGATGCCATCCTCGGTGACGACGAACTGCTCGACCTGTATCAGGCCATCGACAATCCGCCTTTTCCCGGCGGTGCGCTACTGGCCGCGCCGCTGGAGGTCATTGGCAAGACCTGGTATCGTCTGCGCGACAGAGTCTGAGCGAAGGGGCAGAAGATGAACAAGCAGGAAGAAATTGAAGGTCTCGCGATACTGATTCGGGACCTGCGCAAACATAAGAAGGTGACGTTGGGCGCGTTGGCGGAAAAGATCGGCCGCTCGGTGGGTTTTCTTTCCCAGATCGAGCGCGGCCTCTCGCGTCCGACCGTAGGCGATCTGACCGCCATCGGCGAGGTGCTCGGCGTACCCACCACCTATTTTTATAGCCTGAGCAAGCCGCGTGCGCTGCCTTGGGTGACCCGGCCGGATGAACGCCGCACGCTTTATTACGCCGAAGGTGTGACCGACGTGCTGGTGTCGCCGAACATGTCAGCGGGTTTTTCGATGCTGGAAAGCCACCTGGCGCCGGGCGCCAGCAGCGGCGACAAACCGTTGAATGACAGCGACGAGCAAGGTGGCTTCGTCCTGGAAGGCGAGTTGACCATCTGGCTGGACGACGAAGCGCAACCGGCGACGCTCGGCCCCAACGACGGCTTCCAGGTGCCGGCGCACGCGCGGTTCCGCTACGCCAATCTCTCCGACGAACCCACGCGGGTACTTTGGGTGTTCACCTAGGATTCAGGCAGTACGGGACGCAGCAGCGAACGCTGCTCTGAATTTCAATTCGGATGACTAATGGACGGCGTTGTGACTATCGCGTTCCGTTATGTCATCGACTTGCCTACCTTTTTCGACGGTAGCTTTTAACTGAACCTCAATCATCGCGTCTTTTGCGTGAGAAGGACAACAACATGACTTCCCCCAGCGTCGACCTGCTCAGCGAAGTACGCGCCTTCCGCGCGGCGTATCCCGAGGTGCGTTACGTCGACCTCATTTGCCTGGATATCCCCGGGCACTTCTACGGCAAGCGTTATCCCGTGGACATGCTCGAGAAAGTCGCTGCCGGCGGTCTCCTGAAACTGCCGCAGAACTGCATTTTGCTCGGCGCACAGGGTGGCGTGTTTCCAATCGGCGACTATTGCTTCAACGACGGCGATCCGGACGCGCAGCGCCGCCTGATCGCCGGCACCCTCAAGCCCGTGCGATGGGAAAGCCAGCCATTGGGACAGATGCTGATCAGCTCGGACGGCACCGAGGCGCCCATTGAGTTCGAGCCCCGCGAGGTATTGGCGCGCGTACTGAAACGTTTCGAGCGGCGCGGCATCCGCCCGGTTGTCGCCTTCGAACTGGAGTTTTACCTATTCGACGCCAGGCTGGCGGACGGTCTTCCGCAATTCCCCCGCGACCCGTTCTGCGACGATCCGGACGACCAGTCCAATATGCACATCGAGAGATTGTCGCGCTTCTCCAGTGTGCTCAATGAGATGGTCGACGCGACGCGTGAGCAGGGCGTGGACGCTACCGTGATCACCGCCGAGCTCGGGCCCGGACAGTTCGAGATCAACTTTGGCCACAACGACGACAGTCTGCGCGCCGCCGACTGGGCTGCCCTGTTCTGCCGCAGCACGCGCGGTGTGGCGCTGAAACACGGCTACCGCGCGAGCTTCATGAGCAAGCCATACCTGCACGCGCCGGGCAGCGGCATGCACGTGCATGTAAGTCTCTACGACGAAGCGGGTAACAATCTGCTGGCCGCCGACGGCCAGCGCCCACTGCGCCATGCGGTGGCCGGGTGCCTCGCCTTGCTGCCGCATTGCATGCCTGTCTTCGCCGCCAATCACAACGCGTTTCGCCGCTATGGCTGGAAGACGAATGCAGCCAGTCGTGCCAGTTGGGGTTTCGAAGACCGCGACGCCTGCATTCGCATTCCCGAATCGGATTACCGCAACCTGCGTATCGAACACCGCCTGGCGGGCGCCGATGCGAACCCTTATCTGGTACTCGCCGCTATTCTTACCGGCATGGAACACGGGCTGGATGCAGGCCGCGAACCCATCGCGCCGCTCAACGAAGACCGCCAAAGCGGCGTCGACTTTCCGCAAGACATGCTCACGGCCGTCGCCGCGATGCAGGACCATCCGGTCGTAGGCAAAGGCATGGGCGAGGAGTTCGTGATGGTCTACTGCGAGAACAAACGACAGGACCATCTGGATTTCTTGAACGAGGTGAATGCGCGGGAATACCGCTGGTTTCTTTGAGCGAGCAGCTAGGTATTGGCTACCAGCAGTTCCTCAGCATTCTTTGGCGGCCGCAGACCATCGGTCCTGCCCACGAAGTAGCGCTCGGTAAGATCGGCCGCCGAGACGTGCCGTGCTTCTCTAAAGCCTGCTTCGCGGGCCAGCGCCAGCATCTCCGGCGGAGTGAAGAAGCTGAGGAACGGTGTCCCGCTTGCTCGTGCGCCCTTCTCCGCCATCTCAAGCCCGGGGCGCACTTCAGGGTCCGCCATCTCCAGCGGCAGCAGGAACGTCATGGCGAGCGTCGATCCCGGGGCGAGGGACGCGACTTCGCGCAGCGTGGCGGCGTTCGCATCTTTGGTGAGATACATGCTGACGCCTGTTGAGACCACGATTGCCGGCTTGCTCTCATCGAAGCCGGCTGTCACGAGCCCGTCTCGCCAGCTTCCCCCCGCCTCGAAATCGACTGGCACGAAGCGCAGCCAATCCGGAACGCCGAAGCCGAGTTCGATCAGACGCTGACGCTTCCATGCCTGAGGACCTGCCTGGTCGACCTCGAACACCTTGAGATGGGATGCGATCTCCGGCCGCCGCTGGGCGAAGCTGTCGAGGCCGGCGCCGAGGATGACGTACTGATCAAGCCCGCGCCCGGCCTGTTCCACGACCAGGTCTTCAATGAAGCGAGCACGCGCCACGATTGAAGCGCGAAAGGGTCGCGTGAATTGAGGATCCATATCCCCGCGGCTGCGCCAGCCCTCCTCCGGGGCCAGCAGCTTAAGGCCGATTACGTCTTCCAGCACGTGCGGCGGCGGGTCGGACTGGACATGGAGAGCACGCCACAGGGCGACTCGCGCTGCTGTGCTGTCTGGCGCTGCATCTTGCTTGTCGGTCATGACTTTCGATCCTCCTGTGGGCGAATTCTGTTGACGTTAACCCATTTCACGCCTACGAAGGCAAGAGGACTTTTTTCATCGACGGTGCGGGATGGACCACGTAATTCTGTCGTTTATAGAGACATGCCGCCCGAGACTTCGATGCGCTGGCCATTGACCCAGCGGTTGTCCTCGGACAGCAGTGACGCGATCATCGGGCCGATGTCGTCGGGCACGCCCGCACGGCCGAGCGCCGTCGCGTCCGCCACCAGCTTGTTGATCTCGGGATTGTCGCGCACCATGCCGCCGCTGAAGTCCGTGGCGACTGCGCCTGGCGCGACGGTGTTGACTGCAATTCGACGCGGACCGAGCTCCTTCGCGAGATAACGAGTCAGAACCTCGACCGCGCCTTTCATGGACGCATAGGACCCACTGCCTGGAAAGGCGACACGAGTCAGTCCCGAGGAGATATTCACGATGCGGCCACCGTCCTTGATCAACGGCAGAAGCTTTTGCGTCAGGAAAAATACGCCCTTGAAATGGACATGGTAAAGACTGTCCAGCTCTTCCTCGGTTGTCTTGTCGAACGGAGTGTGATTCGAAGTGCCGGCGTTGTTGACGAGGTAATCGAAACGCTCGGCACCCAACTGCGCAAGCGACGCCCGAACCTGCTCCACGAACGCGTCGAACGTACTCACTTTTCCGGTATCGAGTGGTAGTGCAATTGCCCTTTGCCCCTCCTCTGCCACGAGGCGGACAACCTTGTCGGCTTCCGCCTGATTGGCGCGATAAGTGAATAGGGAACTGACGCCGCGCTTCGCAAGGTTAAGGACCGTATTGCGCCCCAAGCCGCGACTCCCGCCTGTCACGATGGCGATCTTCGAGATGATGTCTGCCGATTGTCCTGCTGTCATTTTTGCGCTCCACGTTAGAGGTGTAGACGCAGCTTATTCCGGCCGATAGCGAGGCTGAATGCCCTAACTGTCCTTCTTCTTGCCTAATCCTGCTCTAGCTCTGCAGCTCGACACGAGAGGCAGTAACATGAGGAAATGCGGGCGCGGAGGAGGTACATATGTCAAATGCCTTGGTCGAAGGTGTCAAACGCTACACCGACAATCAAGCCGGGAGTGAGGGCCCGTTCATAACCGCCATCGAGGGCTTGATCATCATCCGGTCGGATCATGAAAAACATCCCTCTCATCTGATCATGAAGCCGGCCCTGTGTGTCGTCGTTCAAGGTGCCAAGTGGACGACATTCGGTGACAGGCGGTACGACTACCGGGCAGGACAAGCCCTGATCGTCAGCGTTGAGATGCCGGCGTTCAGCAGGGTTGTGAAAGCCAGTCCAACAGAGCCCTACCTTGCTATTGCCATTGAGTTCGACCTTGCCATCATGCGCGATGTCATGGCATGTCTCGATACGCCGCCTGCGCCGGAAGACGAGCTCGGCCACGGCGTCTTTGTCACCGAGATTGACGGCCCGCTCGCTGACTGCATGCTGCGCATGGTGCGTCTCCTCGACACGCCTCACGCTATTCCCATTCTCGCGCCGATGATCAAGCGAGAAATTTGCTACTGGTTGCTAACGGGGCGTCACGGCAACGAGGTCGCCCGGGTCGTGCTGGCAACCAGCCATGTGCATAAAGTCGTGACTGCCATCCATGCGTTAAGAGGCCAATTCACCGAGACCGTACGCATCGAGGAGCTGGCCGCCGTAGCACAAATGAGTCCGTCCGCATTCCACAGGCAGTTCAAGGCGCTGACATCGATGACGCCGTTGCAATACCAGAAGCAGCTTCGCCTGCTTGAAGCACGTCACCTGATGGTGGCAGGCAATGCCAATGCCGAAGCGGCGGCCTATCAGGTGGGCTACGAAAGCGCATCGCAATTCAGTCGCGAATACTCGCGCATGTTTGGCGCGCCGCCCCGACGTGACATAGAGGCTTTGAAAACGGCAACGACCTAGTGTTTCATGCTGCCGTCTCAATTCGCATCGCGCACCCAGTTGCCTCCATGCGCCGCGGCCTGCGCAGCGGGCGAGGTGGCAAGATAAGCGAGCGCCTGCTCGGTCGAGCCTTCGTGATGCGGCGTATAACGCGGATTGAAATAGCGTAACGCTGCCGCGATCATCTTCCAGAACGACGGCAGGCAACCGCGCCGCGCCCCGGCGCGCCAGGCGAGGATAAAACCCCGGTACGCGCCGGCGTCGGGATCGCGCCGGTGCATGAAGCGCGCGCCGTGAGTGAGAAAGTACAGTAGGAGCATGACCGTCGACAGCATGTGGAAACAGCGTTCGAAGTAGGTCCCGCCCATATGCCGGAAGATGTCGAATGCTACGGTGCGATGCTCCACTTCCTCCGCACCGTGCCAGCGCAGCAGGTCGAGCATGGTTGGGTCGGCATGAGCGGCATCGAGGCCGTTGGCATTGAGCACCCAATTGCCGAGATAACCGAAAAAGTGTTCCAGCGCGGCGATGACGCCCAGTTGCTGGCGCTGCCAGAAGCGCGTTTTGCCGATCTTCAGTCCGAGCGGTTGCTCGCCGAGCAGCTTGCCGAACAGCCAGTCGAGTTTCTTTGTGAAAGGCTGCGTATCGATGCCGTGAGCCTTGTAGTAGTGCGTGAGCACACCGCCGTGCGAGCGCGAATGCACCGCTTCCTGCCTGAGAAACCCCTCGGCGTCGTCGCGCAGCGCCGGGTCGGTGATCAGCGGCAGCGCCTTGTTGTACACGCGGCAGAACCATAGTTCGCCGGCGGGGAACAGCAGGTTCAGCACATTAATGATGTGCGTGCTCGACGGGTCACCGGGAATCCACTGGATCGGTGTTTGACTCCAGTCGAATTTCACATGGCGTGCCCTGATTTTGTATTGAGTGTGCTCTTGGGTCATGACGGTCTCCGGCATCCGGTGGGTGAGATCAACGCGGCACCATGCTGATGCGAGCGATCATGCGGCTGAGCCCAGGCATGTAGCGCGAGATGAAACGCATTGAATGCGCCTCGATGCCGATGGCGACCACTGGCTTGTTGCGCAATACCGCGCGGAGCGCGGCTTTCGCGACCGTCTCGGGTTGCAGGCCGCGCAACTGGTAAAGCTTGGTGGCTTTCTGGCGCATGCGGTCCTGCTCCTGAGCGTTGGCGCCGACATACTGGGTCGAGGCCATGATTCCGGTTTCGGCGAACCCCGGGCAGATTGCGCTGACGCCGATACCGTGCGCGCCGAGTTCTCCGCGCATGCACTCGCTAAGCATCAACACGGCAGCTTTGGTGGTCGCGTAGGCCGGCAGGTCGCGCGAAGGGGCGAACGCCGCGGCTGATGCGGTGTTGATGATGTGACCGCCGTTGCCGCGCTTCACCATCTGTCGGGCGAACAGGCGAGAGCCGTGAATCACGCCCCACAGGTTGACGTGAAGAATGCGTTCCCAGTCTTGTGCCGAAGTGTCGAGCACGCCGCCTGCCATGCCAATGCCGGCATTGTTGACCACGATGTCGGCGCCGCCGAGGTCACTCCCGACCCAATCCGCCAGCGCTTCCATCTGTTCGACGCTGCCGACGTCGGCCTTGCGTGCGTACGCCTGGCAGCCTGACAACCTGGCCAAGGTAGCCGTGCGCTCCGCGCTTGCAGTGTCGATATCGACCGCAACGACTGCGGCGCCCTGCTTCGCGAATTCCAGTGCAATGCATCGCCCGATGCCGCTGCCCGCGCCCGTCACGACCGCGAGCTTGCCGCTGAGCGGTTTGCGTGCGGCGTCCATACGGACGCGTTGCAGCGTGTCCGGTTCGGCGCCGCCTTCAGTGTGATCGACGAGCTCACGCACCATCCGGGCCATCTGTTCAGGGTGCGTGACCGGTAGCCAGTGCCGCGCAGTCAGCTCACGGCGCCAATACTGCGGCACCCATCGCGAAAGATCTTCGGACAAGGCCGGGCTGACGTATTTGTCCAGCGTCGGCACGATCACCTGGACCGGCGCGTGGGCGTAGCGCTTGCGCGGCGTGAACAGGCAGCGGATGAAGTTGGCTCGATACAGCGAGACGCCGCGCACGCCGTCCTGCGTTTGCGTCGGGCGCGCCGCGATCTGCGTCTTTTCCACACGACGCAATACACGCGGCCACGCGCGGCCGAGCCACACGCGCCAGGTCAAGCCTGGCAGCACCGGCAAATGGAACAGCAGCACATACCAGGAGCGCACCAGTTGACCCAATAGCTTGCCGATCGAACGCGGCGTGGGACGCAGCAAGCGTGCTCGGATCCAGTAAGCGACGTGGTCGAGGCAAGGGCCCGAGCACGACGTGTACGACGCAATGCGCCCGCGCAAGCGCTCTTCGGTGACGAACTCCCAGCCCTGGATCGAACCCCAGTCGTGCGCGACCAGATGGACGGCGCGATCGGGGCTCACGGCGTCGATGACGGCGATGAAGTCGTCGGTGAGTTTTCCCAGACGGTAAGCGGCCGTCCCTTTAGGCGCGGTGGACTGCCCTGCACCGCGAACATCGTAGGCAATCACATGGAAATCGTGTGCCAGCAATCCGGCCACAGTGTCCCAGACTTCGCTGTTGTCGGGGTAGCCATGTACTAACACCACGGTCGGCCGGGCGGGGTCACCCCATGCCCTGGCGGCAAGCGTCACGTCGCCCGAGCTCACCGTGAATTCGGTGCGGCGCGTGGCGGGTGGCGCCTCGTACAGCGTAGGCGATATCGGTTCGGTTAGAAGTTGCATGTGCGCCTCCGTCATGCCGCGGCCAACGCCCGCCCGCGCTGCGCCCAACGGCGCACATGCGGCAGGTCGTCGTCGAGCCAGTAGGCGTCGTCATCGGTGATGACCAGCAACTCTTCGAATTTGGCGCCCACACCCTGAAAGCCGAGATGCGGCTCGACGGCCCATAGACCAGGCGTCGGCGCATGATCGGAGCGGCGATCGATCGACCATAACGGCGACCAGCCCTCCTTCCTGCCCGCGCTGACCTGGTCAAGGACGAGGTTGCGCGTGGCGTTCAGGCCGAAACGCGCAACGAAACGCGGCTTTGCCGGCTGGCTCAGCTTCGCGACACGGTGCGCAAGCACCTTGAACGGATAGGCCTTGTGGCGCGGCTCGACGCCCTGTTTTCTGCACAACAGGTCGACCGCGCGCGCCACATCGGCAAGCGTCTGCCGTTGCTTCACCATGCTGACGATCAACTCGCGGTGTTCGGCCAGGTCGTCTTTCAGCTGTTCGAGCGTGGGATTCGTGCCGACGCAGGTGGCGTAGCCGACATCGGCGATCACACCGTTCAACACTGGCGCCACGTCGAGAATGACCGGCATGTTTTCTTCCAGCCGACGCGAACTCGGGAAGAATGCCAGGTTAAAACCGGCCATGTGCGACAGCCCGGAAAAACCTTCAAAGGCGGTACGGTCGCCAAACCAGGCGAAGGGTTTGTGCAGCCAGTCGCGCACGCCGTGATCCTGCAGCCATTCGGTCAACAGCCGGGCGGCGTCTTTTTCCGTCATGCCAGGCTGGAGCAATTCGCCGACGCTCTCGACGCAGCGATAGGCCAACTGCTGGACTTCGCGGAACTGCGCCAGTTCTTCCACGTCGACGTGTGGAATGGACTTGTCACCCATACATGCCTCCCGAATATGCTGTCGACGGGGGTGCGGCCGCCCGTCACGATGACATTTATTATTGTTACATTGAATGATGTAACGATTGGATCGTACACCACCCTGGGCGCTCGTCCACTGGTTGTTTTCCCTGGGGGCTGGTTGGGGAATGCGGGATGGGAGGCGTGGAGGCCGTCCGATTAGCCAAAGGTGCGGATGCCTGAACTCAGTCAGGCACCGACTCCGGCATCAGCCGTGTGGCGCGGGGATGCGGTGGCAGACAAGCCGGAGCGCTGTTTGCTCTTTGGCAAACGGCGCATCTGTTCCGGTTGTTGAGCGGCTGCTGATCGGCCGTTGACTTAAGGAACCGGCGGGAAGTGCCGCTTGCCGGCGTGAATTGGCAAACGCCGGAAGCGTTCTTTCTTATGCTCTTCGTCGAAGTGGGCAAGAGACGGCTTGACCAGATCGCTGCGCGACACAATGCCGACCAGTTGCAACGTTTCGGAGTCCGTGACTACAGGCAAGCGTTCGAGACCGTGTACCGCGAGCCGCGTTGCGACGAGCCGGCAGGTTTCGCTCGGCAATGCAAATGCGGGGGAACGGTGGGGCAATACGTCAGCGAGGCGCGACTCGAGCGCATCCACTGGCTCGTCATCGCGAATTTTTTCCAGTAGCGCGCGATCGACGACGCCCACCAGCACGCCATGCCGCACGACCGGATAAGCACAATGTGTCTGCGTCGTGCCGAAGAACATTGCTAGCGCTTCGCCCACGGACATATCGCCATCGATTGTCTCGACAGTACGCGACATCACCTCGTCGACGTGGTGACGCTCAAGCGGATCGACGCCGTATTCCCGGTAAATGTGATAACCGCGCCGGGCAATCTTCTCGGTCATGATGGAGCGCTTCATGACGACCGTTGCAAACCCGTGCGCGATCAGCGTCGCGGCGAGCAGCGGCAGCAATGCGTTGCTGTCGTGCGTGAGGCCGAACGCGAACACGATTGCGGTCAACGGCGCGCCCAGCGTGGCGCCGAGCGTGGCCGCCATGCAGACGAGCGGCCACAGGGCAGGTTCGCCGCCCGGCAACACGTGACCGAGCACGACACCGAGCCCCGCACCCAGCATGAGCAACGGCGCCAGGACGCCGCCTGAGGTGCCCGAGCCCAACGCCACGACCCAGATGATCGCCTTCACGATCAGGATCGCCAGCGCGAGCTGGATTGCAATGTGCTGACGCAACAGGTCGCCGATCACGTCGTAGCCGACGCCCAGCGCGCGAGGTTCGAGAAAGCCGCCGATGCCGACGACGAGACCGCCGAGCGCGGGCCACCACATCCAATGGATGGGCAGCTTGCCGAACAGGTCTTCGGTCTTGTACAACACGGCTGACAGACCCGACGCGAGCGCACCGGACAGCAGGCCTGCAATGACGCACGAAACCAACGACAGCGCGCCGGGAGGCGCAGTCTCAAGCGGAAACAGCGGCCCCGTGCCGAAGAACACCGCGCGCGCAAAACCCGCGACTGCACACGCAAGGGCGACCGGCAGAAAACTGCGCGGACGCCATTCGAACAGCAGCAGTTCGACCGCCAGCAGCACGGCCGCCACCGGTGTGCCGAAGACCGCCGTCATGCCCGCCGCTGCGCCGGCAACCAGCAGCGTCTTGCGTTCCGCGGACGTGACCTTCACGCACTGCGCGATCAGCGACCCCAACGCGCCGCCTGTCATGATGATTGGGCCTTCCGCACCGAACGGCCCGCCACTGCCGATCACAATGCCGGACGACAGCGGTTTGAGAATCGCCACTTTCGGCGACATGCGGCTCTTGCCGAACAGGATGGCTTCGATCGCTTCGGGAATGCCATGCCCACGGATCTTTTCCGAACCGTAACGGGCCATGAAACCGACGATGAGACCGCCGATCACCGGGATGATCACCACCCAGATACCCAGCGTGTTGAGGGCCGGGGGGCGGTCCGCAAACGAAAATTCCTGAAAGAAAAACAGATTGGTGAACAGATGAATCAGGCTCAGCAGCACGAACGCTGCAAGCGTGCTGAGCGCACCAATTCCCGCGGCGAGCGCGGAAACGCCGGGAAGCCGCGCGTTGGTGGAAAAGTCACGCTTATGGGTATCGAGGCTCATGCTGACTCAAACATCGATCTGGGGAACATTGAACGTGCCTTTGAGCGACTTCAGTTCGGCACGGTGCATCTCGGCGAGACGGGCCAGCACCTGCTCGCCCGCTTTCAACAAATGAACCTCGACCTGGCGACGGTCCGTCTCACTGACCTTTCTGCGAACCAGTTCGAGCGCCTCACAGCGCGACACGAGCGCGACCACGCCGTGATGCTGCGCCTGAAGCCGTTCCGCAAGCTCGCCGACGGTCGCCCAGTCACGCTCCGGATAACCCTTGATATGCAGGAGCAACAGATATTGCAACGGTGTGATGCCTTCACCCTGGGCGGCCTGCTCAGAAAAACGCTCGAAGCGGCGCATCTGGTAGCGAAACTCGGACAGTTGCTCGAAGTTCGCCTTGGTCAAGCCGCGAGTGAGTGTTTTCATCGGAGTGCCGTCGAGAAATAGGTGAAGCGCGAATTATATCATGTCGTGATATTTATGCATGTACTCATGCGCAAGTGCCTGCGATAGTGCTATTGCTATGCCGCGTGTCGCTGCCTGGCGTAAGCCTGGCGATAGAGTCCCGCGATGAGGTCGGCCTGCGTGATCATTCCCGCAAGCCGCTGATTCGAGTCCAGAACCGGGATGTGGTGGTGCCCATAATTCGCGAACACCGGAACCAGTTCGACGATCGGTGTCGCCGCGTCGACTGTGTGAACGTCGACGTTCATCAACGCACCGACGAGCGGCGCCGGGGTGATGCTGCGCCGGAACCAGCGTTGCATGGGGGACGACAAACCGATCCCTTTGCTGACCGCCCGTTTGTCGACAAGGTCGGCACGGGTCACGATGCCGATTACGTGCTGCCTCTCGTCAGTGACCGGAAGTGCTTTGATATGGCGCTGTTTCAGCAGACTCCATGCGGCCGACGCTCTCGTGTTCGCCGACACGGCGACCAGCGAACGCGACATGATGTCCTCGCAGGTCAGCTCATTGAACGTGCGGGCGTAGGCCTGCAACTGAACGTCGCGCAGGAGGGATTCCAGATCGTCCGTATCGATGTCGAGCAATTCCCCGCGGCGGTTCAGCACCGCCTCGAGGTCCGCGCGCGTGAAACCTTCGTTCGCAGCCGCAGCCGATGCGGCCGCACCTTTGCCGGAACTCTGCGCGACGTGCGGGTATCGATGCCCGGTTGCAGCGTGGTAGACGATAGCCGCGCACAGCAGCATCACCGTCTGGATCGCAATCGGTTCTGCCACAAAGCGGTAGCCCAGCGCATGCACGGCCGGACCACCGAGGACCGCGGTCAAGGCGACCGCGCCCGACGGGGGATGAACACACCGCAACGCAAACATCGCACAGATCGCCAGCGAGACGGCCAAGGCGGCGGCGCCGACCGGATCGGTGATCCAGCTTGCGCAGGCAACGCCGACCGTCGCGGAGACGATATTGCCGCCGATGATGGACCACGGTTGCGCAAGCGGACTGGCGGGCACCGCGAACAGCAGCACGGCCGAAGCGCCCATTGGCGCAACCAGGAGTGGAATGTTTGCTGCCGGTCCGAGAAGAACGTGCATTGTCCCGCCGGTGAACGCAATCCCCAGCAATGCGCCGAGACACGATCTCAGGCGTTCCGGCCACCGGACGGCGATGGGATGGGGAGCGAAGCTGGAAAGCCAGCGGATGAGAGCGTAGCGGGACAAGGTTTAGATGGGAAAGTTGGCGAGTATCACGTGGGACGGAACTGCACGCTAAGGTGAAAATCCTCACGAAATGAAAGTGCGTCTCGCCGGCATTATATCTTGTTGTGATATAAAAGTCCGTTCCGGGCCGCCATGCCCCGATAGAACCGGCCTGGCCACGCGGATGCCGCGCCTCGCTCCGATGCGCGGCATCCGGATTTACCGCGCGGAGCAGGCTTCGCTACCCGAGGCGCAGAGCGCGTCTACCTCGGCAGTCGCGTCCGTTACGTCGGCAAGCACCACCTTCGCTCCCTCGGCCACGAACCTTTCCGCTATTGCATATCCGATGCCTCGTTGGGCACCTGTAATCAGGGCAACGCGGTCTTTCAGTCTCATGTCGTTCTCTCGCGTAAACAGGGTGAGCGTCATGGCATCAGCCGAGGTCATCCTGATTCTCCGAGGCAGTTGAAGCCCTCGCCCACGTACGCCGACACGCCCTTCTCGCGCGCGATGCCGATGTGAAACGCTCCCAAATCCGATTGCTTGCGAGCAACGTACGAGGCAAAATCATCCTGTTAAATTGGTGACACTATCCGGGTATACGTCTTAACAGGTTAAGCATGGCCCAAGTGAACGACGACGAAAGCAACAACCGGCTCGGCAACTATCTGAAGAACCGGCGGACCAAGCTCGATCCCGCGTCCTTCGGCATTTCCGGTGGCCGGCGGCGCACGGCCGGACTACGCCGCGAAGAGGTGGCGCAGCGCGCCAATATCAGCGCGGCCTGGTACACGTGGCTGGAACAGGGGCGCGGCGGCAATCCGTCAGCGGATGTGCTGGACCGCATCGCGAAGGCACTCATGCTGACCGAAGTCGAGCGCGAACACGTGTTCCTGCTCGGCCTCGGCCATCCGCCCGAAGTCCGTTATCGCGGCGGTGACGCGATAACGCCACGACTGCAGCGCCTGCTCGATGCACTGCCCTACAGTCCGGCAATCGTCAGGACTGCGACGTGGGATGTGGTTGCCTGGAACCGCGCCGCCGCGACCGTGCTCACCGACTACGGCTCCCTGCCCCCCGAACAACGCAACGTCCTGCGCATGATCTTCTGCGATCCCCGCGTCCGTGCCGCTCAGTTCGATTGGACAAGCGTGGCCCGCTTCGTGGTGGGCGCCTTCCGGATCGATGCCGCGCGCGCAGGCGCCGACGCCGAGGTGGCGCCGCTCGTCGACGAACTGTGCCGCTCGAGTCCCGAGTTCGCCGCCATGTGGCGGGACAATGAAGTGCGGACCCACGGCGAGGGGGTCAAGCGCCTGCGCCACCCCGTGCTGGGGCCGATCTCGCTGGAGTACTCATCCTTCGCAGTCGACGGGCGGCCGGATCTTCAGATGATCGTCTATAACCCGGCGACACCGGTCGATCAGGAGCGGATCAGATCCCTGATCGAAGACAAGCAGGCAGTCGCAGCGAAGTGAGCCCGAGGCACCCTCGAAGCACGCGGCATGGAAGTCTTTGCGCCGGCACGGATCTAAACGCGCGTTTCCAACGCGCGCCTCAATATATCGGACTCCATATGATGACAACGCCGCCTTTTGTCTGAACTATTTGCGCAGCACGACGTGTAACGGCGAGGTTACGTTCGATGTGATGGGAACACGTAACACCTGGGACGTAACACGCGCCACACGATGCCGTCACTGCACTCTCCATCTCACCCGATCTGCCCCGTCCAGCAAGACCTTCGTCGCCGCACGCCACTCAATTTCAGCACCGCCCGTGCGCGGAACGTGCCGCGCTCCGTAACCGCAGCATTGGCTCAGAACTTGCGGCGACCAATTGCCCGAGGAAGCCAAATCCGAGCATGGCGCTACCGCACCGGCTCCAGAATTAAACGAAGGCGACGCGCACAAACGCGGTCTCGGGCTAGAAAAGCAACCGTTTCTGCAAGACCGATCAGCGGTTTTCCGGGGGCACTGATTACACCTTCCAATCAGGACGCGATTTCATCGCGAAAGGACTAATCATGGCTCCCTTCAAACACACTCTTGTTGCATCGGCGAGCGCACTCCTATGGTGGTCGCTAGCCACTTCGTGTCAGGCCGGAGACGTCACGACCACACCGCCTCCCTCGTTTGCGCAAGGCAGCGGATGGACGACAACCGGGCAACCAGGATCGGGATTCGCGTGGGCAGGAGGCGGTAACACATCTGGCGCATGGGCCGGCAGCGGTGCGGGTAGTGGCTCGGTTTGGGCCGGCGGCTCGGCCTGGGGCGGCGGTCCGGTTTCCGGCTCGGGCGGCGGGTACGGCGGTGGCTCTGGAGACGGCGGTTATGGCGGCTCGGGAGGCTCCGGCGATTCGGGTGACGGGAACGGCGGTGGCTCTGGAGACGGTGGCCACGGCGGTTCGGGTGGTGGCTACGGTGGAGGTTCCGG
>NZ_VOSW01000228.1 GCF_009690905.1 Paraburkholderia madseniana | reverse complement strand
CTGGTCGCAGCCGGCCCGGCGCGCCACACGGCGGCCGCGCACGACGCCGCCATGCGCGCCCAGCGCCAGCAGGAAGCGGAGCGCGAAATCGGCGCTGATCCGTTCGTGCAGTCGCTGATCCGCGAGTTTGGCGCGAGCATCGTGCCCGGTTCGATCCGCCCGATTACGCAGGACGTCGGCCCGAATGGCGCGCCGTCCGCTCACTGATTCGCCGCGCCTTGCGGCGCACCCGATTTTCCGGATTTCACGCTATCAAGAAGGAGCATGTCCATGATGAAAGGCCAACTCGCCGGGCTGATGAAGCAGGCCCAGCAGATGCAGGAAAACATGAAGAAGATGCAGGAGCAGCTTGCATTGATCGAAGTCGAAGGACAGTCGGGCGCCGGTCTCGTCAAGGTGACGATGACCTGCAAGAACGACGTGCGCCGCGTATCGATCGATCCGAGCCTGCTCGCCGACGACAAGGACATGCTTGAAGACCTGGTCGCCGCTGCGTTCAACGACGCCGTGCGCAAGGCCGAAGCCACCGCTCAGGAAAAGATGGGCGGTATGACCTCGGGTCTGCCGCTGCCGCCGGGCTTCAAGCTGCCGTTCTGAGCGACGTCGCTGCAGGAAGGGGCTCATGCCGCGGCTTTGACCGCGGCATGAGTTGAGTACGCGAGCCGGGCTCGTTCAAATACCTGCTCAGTTCGCAGTTCCCGGTGCGCGCAAGTTTGCATCGGTGCAGTTCAGTTCAGTTCAGTTCAGTTCGATCGTCGGGCACGCCTGCCCGATCTGTTGTCGAGCTGATAGCAACAACCAGAAATAACCGCATCGCCACCCGCATACCGGGCCATACCGGGCAACACCCACTTCGACACCGCCGATCCGCATGAAACAACCTTCCGCCTTGTCGGCGCTCGTCGAAGCGCTGCGCGTGCTCCCCGGTGTCGGGCCTAAATCCGCGCAACGCATGGCGTACCACCTGATGCAGCACGATCGCGACGGCGCCGAGAAGCTCGGCCGTTCGCTACTGTTCGCGACTGAACATCTGCAGCACTGCGAGAAGTGCAACACCTTTACCGAAGCGCAGATCTGCGAGGTCTGCCTCGATGAGGAGCGCGATCCTGCGTTGTTGTGCGTCGTCGAGACGCCTGCCGACCAGATCATGCTCGAACAGACGATGACCTATCGCGGCCTCTATTTCGTGCTGATGGGGCGGCTCAGTCCGCTCGACGGCATCGGCCCGAAGGAGATCCATTTCGACCGCCTGGTCAAGCGTGCGTCGGATGGCATCGTCAAGGAAGTCGTGCTCGCAACCAATTTCACGAACGAAGGCGAGGCCACCGCACATTACCTCGGGCAGACGCTCAAGGCGCGCGGTCTTGCCGTGACGCGCCTCGCGCGCGGCGTACCGGTGGGCGGCGAACTCGAGTATGTCGACGCCGGCACGATCGCCCGCGCAATGCTCGACCGGCGCTCGATGTAGCGCGACGTAACCGGCAGCGCCATGTCGCGGCGCCTGCAATACCCGAGCGCGCCGGGCAGGACCGCTCCGCAACACGTCCAGCCGCGCCGCGCCGAGGCAAGCACAGAACACAGAGGAGACACATGAGCGTCAATCCCGATCACAGCGCCAACGTCATCGCCACACCGAAAGGCCCGCTCGCCGGCGTCAAGGTGCTCGAACTCGGCACGCTGATCGCCGGCCCGTTCGCCGCGCGCTTTCTCGGCGAGTTCGGCGCCGATGTCATCAAGATCGAAGATCCCAAAGGCGGCGACCCGTTGCGCAAATGGCGCAAGCTTTATCCGGAAGTCGGCGGCACGTCGCTTTGGTGGGCCGTTCAGGCGCGCAACAAGAAATCCGTCACGATCAATCTGAAAGCCGAAGAGGGTAAGGAGATCGTGCGGCGTCTGGCGAAAGAAGCTGACATCGTCGTCGAGAATTTCCGGCCGGGCTTGCTGGAGAAGCTCGGGCTCGGTTATGACGTCCTGTCGGCGGAAAACCCCGGCCTCGTGATGGTGCGTCTGTCCGGCTACGGCCAGACCGGGCCCTATCGCGACCGGCCTGGATTCGGCGCGATCGCCGAATCGATGGGCGGCTTGCGCCACATCACCGGCTATCCGGATTTGCCGCCGCCGCGCATCGGCATTTCGATCGGCGATTCGATTGCTGCGCTGCACGGCGTGATCGGGGCGTTGATGGCGCTGCATCACAAGCAGGTGAATGGCGGTAAAGGGCAGGTCGTCGACGTCGCGCTGTACGAAGCGGTTTTCAACATGATGGAGAGCGTGGTGCCGGAGTACGGCGTGTACGGGATGGTGCGCGAGCGCACCGGCGCGTCGCTGCCGGGGATCGTACCGTCGAACACCTATCCGTGCCGCGATGGCAGCATCGTCATCGGCGGCAATAGCGACCCGATCTTCAAGCGCCTCATGATCGCTATCGAACGCGAAGATCTGGCGAACGATCCAGCGCTCGCGCACAACGACGGCCGCGTGCCGCGTACCCAGGAAATCGACGGCGCGATCGCCGCATGGCTCGCCACGCGCACCATCGACGAAGCGCTCGCTGTGCTGAACGCCGCCGACGTGCCGGTCGGCCGGATTTACAGCGTCGCGGACATGTTCACCGATCCGCAATACATGGCGCGCCAGATGATCCAGCGCTTCGAATGGCAGGACGGTCAGGAGATCACGCTGCCGTCGGTGACGCCGAAACTCTCGGAAACCCCCGGCGAGACGCGCTGGTTAGGCCCGGAACTGGGTGAACATACCGATGAAGTCCTTCAATCACTGGGTTATGATTCTGACCACATTGCAAGGTTGCATGCGCAACAGATTGTGTGAGTGAGCGCGCGGCAAAAAGACAACAAAAGTTCGGAGACTAGAGACCATGCAACGCAGAACCTTCCTCGCCGGTAGCGCGGCGCTCGCGGGCGCCACGTTCGCCGCCACGCCGTTCGCTTTCGCACAGGGCAAGCCCGAAACCACCAAGGTGGCGATCGCCGTCGGCGGCAAGAACCTGTTCTATTACTTGCCGCTCACGATTGCCGAGCGTCGCAATTACTTCAAGGACGAAGGACTCGACGTCGAAATCTCGGATTTCGCCGGCGGCTCGCAAGCGCTGAAGGCGGCAGTGGGCGGCAGCGCGGATGTGGTTTCCGGCGCGTTCGAGCACACCTTGCTGCTTCAGGCGCAAAAGCAGTCGTTCCGTGAATTCGTGCTGCAAGGGCGCGCGCCGCAGATCGTGCTCGCGATATCGAAGAAAGCGATGCCGAACTACAAGTCGATCGCCGATCTGAAAGGCAAGAAAATCGGCGTGACCGCGCCGGGTTCGTCGACCTCGATCATGGCGAGTTTCGTGCTGGCGAAAGCCGGACTGACCGCGAAAGACGTCTCGTTCATCGGGGTGGGCGCAGGGG
>NZ_VOSW01000227.1 GCF_009690905.1 Paraburkholderia madseniana | reverse complement strand
GCAAACGTTTGCGGCCGAGCGTAGACGAGTAGCCCAGGTGTGCGGGACGTAGCTCCCGGTACGCCCTATGTTCCCATGACCTAGGAGAGAAAATAAACATGACGAAACCGAAGGCAGAATCGAGAAAAACCGGAACTCCTGGCCAGGAATTTCAATCCGACATCAACGACGCAGGGACGGCATTATCGGATCTGTATGGGACACCTGCGGAAATCGTCGACGGCATATCGCGACGGACTTTTCTTTATAGCCTTGGCGCGCTCACACTTGCAGCGTGCGGGGGCGGCCAGAGCGACACGCAGGCCGGGACATCCGCGAGCCAGTCGGCCAAGGCCGCGGCCAGCAATTCGTCGTCGTCGAGCGCCGCAACAAGCATGCTCGACGCGACCACTACCACCAGCAGCGGGTTTGTCCATCCCGGCCTGCTGCACACGGCGGACGACTTTACCCGGATGCAGCAGAAGGTGGTGACATTGAAAGCGCCACCCTGGATCGACGGTTGGAAGCAAATGCTGAGCTGCCTCAGCACGTACGGCACCCTGTCATGGCAGCCGAAGGCGCAGCCGGTGGTCTATCGAGGCAGCGACGGCGTGCATGCCGAAAACTACATGACGATGGCAAACGACATCGCTGTCGCCTATATGTGCGCGCTGTACTGGAAGGTGGCGGGCGACACCGCCTATGCGGACAAGGCGGTGCAGATCATGAACGCATGGTCGTCGACGCTGACCGCTATCGGTGGGGATATCAGCGGGTTTCTGGTGTCGGGCATCCAGGGTTACCAGTTCGCCAATGTCGGCGAGATCATGCGCACCTATCCGGGCTGGAAGGCAGCGGACTTCGCCGCCTTCCAGGCGATGATGCTCAACATCTTCTACCCGCAGAACCATCAGGGTCTGAGCCAAAGCCTCGCTCCGCTTACCGTCTATTCCAGCTGGCAACTATGCTGCATGGCGTCGATGATGGCGATCGGCGTGCTGTGCGACAGACAGGACCTGTTCGACGAGGCCGTCAACTATTTCAAGGGTGGCCTCGGCAACGGCGGCCTTGCGCAAACGGTTTACTACATTCACCCGGGCTACCTGGGACAAACGCAGGAGTCCGGCCGCGACCAGGGGCATAACACGCTCAGTATTTCATTGCTGACGACGCTGTGCGAGATGGCATGGAATCAGGGAGTCGATCTGTACGGGTACGACAACAACCGGGTTCTGGCCGCCGCCGAATACGTCGCCAAGGGTAATCTGAAGTCCGGATCGACCTACTACTCGGTGCCGTTCGAGCCGTATAACATCTGGATTTACGGCTCGGGAAGCATCAACGACACGGCCTTCTCGGCCTGGGCGCAGGGCAACCAGCGGCCCGAATGGGCGATGATCTATAACCACTACATCAACCGCAAGGGACTGGCCGCGCCCTATAGCCACGCGTTCGCCATGCTGATGCAGCCCGAAGGCGGCGGCTTATATGGGCAAAACAGCGGGTCATTCGATCAGCTGGGCTACGGTACGCTGACCTTCACGCGAGATGCGCCGACCACCGTTGCCGCACCGAGCGGCCTCACCGCTACCGTGACCGGGGGACAGGTCGTGCTGTCGTGGTGGGGCGTTGCGCAAGCGACCAGCTATACCGTGATGCGCAGCCTGACCCCGGGAAAGTCGTACCAGTCCGTCAAGAGCGGCGTGACCGATCTGCTGACCTATACGGATAGCGGTCTTGCGGCAGGGACCTACTATTACGTCGTGACCGCCGAGACGCCGTCCGGCACAACCGCCGCGTCGAACGAAGCGGTGGCGGTAACGGCCGTGCAATTACAGACTTATCTGGCGTTCGACGACGGCACCGGCACGAGCGCTGCCGATTCGAGCGGCAACGGCAACGCCGGCACGCTGGTGGGCGGCGTCACCTGGGCAACCGGCAAGGTCGGCAAGGCAGTGTCGTTAGACGGATCGCGCGGATACGTGAGCCTGCCCACGGGCATCGTCTCCGGCCTCGGCGATTTCACCATCGCCGCATGGGTGTACTGGAATGCCGCGACCAAATGGGAGCGCATTTTCGACTTCGGCACCGGCATCGACCAGTACATGAGGCTGACGCCCTGCTCCGGCAGCGGGACCGCGTGCTTTGCGATCACGCTTACCTCCTATGGGGGCGAACAGGTCATCAACGCGCCCTCGGCGCTGCCGACCGGTCAATGGACTCATGTCGCCGTGACCCTGTCGGGAAATGTCGGCACGCTGTATGTGAACGGCAGTGCGGTCGGCACCAATACGGCGATGACGTTCACCCCATTCCAGCTGGGCAACACAGGCCAGAACTGGATCGGCCGTTCCCAGTACTCCGATCCTTACTTCAACGGTCTGATCGACGAGTTCCGCATCTATCAAAATGCGCTCAGCGCGGATCAGATAAAGGCGTTGTTCTCCTCCGCGCAGTAGACGCGCCTTATGTTTGCACAAATGGCTACGGGGAACGATCTTTGAGAAACTGGATACCCAATCTTGACGCGTACCCCGGGCCTGCGTATCTGGCGGTCGTCTCGGCGCTGGAAGAGGCGATTCGTCGAGGTATCTTCGCAGCAGGTGATACGTTGCCGTCGCAGCGTATTCTGGCGGACTTTCTCGGTCTGCATGTGAATATCGTCAATCGCGCGATGCGTGAGAGTGCTCGGCGCGGGCTAACCAGCGGGAATACTCGTAGGGGTACGCTGATTCTTCCCCAGCGGCGATGGGGACCGGAGCGTGACCAAAATCCACTGAGTCTGATGAGTCGCTGCGGGACGCGTTGATGAACGGGGCAGATGTTTTTCTAACGCCGGTCGCAACTATTTCGCGGACGGCGGCCGATCCTGCGGACAGAAGCGTTTGAGGCCAGCCACTCATCGCACGTCCTGATTTGTAAATCATTCCGAGAATCATAAGGTGAACGATTTTAAAATAACTATTCGGGTGGTGTCCGGTCATTTGCAACGTGCGTTGCATGCTGTAGCGCCGGGTGTAACCGCCGCGGCGGCAGATATCGCGCTTCCTCATCGGCGTTGCCGCGTTCGGCGCTGCGATTGCATCGACAGCCGCATTGGCCGATTCGTCGTCCGCTGTGTCAACCCAATGGGGCACGGTCAGCGAGCCGGCGTTGCCATCCGTGGTCTGCACGACCCTCCAGGCAACGCTGACACCCACGGGCGGGTCTATCGACGCGTTTAACGCAGCCGCGGTTAACTCTCAGCCCGACGCCGGCCGCATCCGGGCCGCAATCGATGCCTGCCCCGTAGGGCAGGCAGTTAAATTGACTCAAGGCGCCGCCGGGGAATCCGGCTTCTTGAGCGGCCCGATCAAGCTGAAGTCCGGCGTGACGTTGTGGATCGACACGGGCGTCACCCTCTTTGCGTCGCGCAATCCGGCCGACTTTGACAACGGAGTCGGCACGTGCGGGACTG
>NZ_VOSW01000226.1 GCF_009690905.1 Paraburkholderia madseniana | reverse complement strand
GCGTGCTGCCGCCATTGGTGACCGCATTGCCAAGCGTATTGACGACGCCGCCAAGCGGCGTCGTGATGGCTGCCAGCGGCGCGAGCGGGCCGCTGCCGAGGCTCGTCACGAGGCTGCCTGCATCCGTCACAGCGCCGCCGACATGACCGACCACGCCACCGAGGCTCGAGACCGTCGTGCCGACCGCGTCACCGCCGGTGCCGAGCTGGCCGAGCCCTTGCGATACACCGGTGCCGAGCGTCGAGACCGCCGAGCCGACTTGCTGCACGATCCCGCCGGCGGCCTGGGTGGTTTGCGAACTCACGCCGGGCAAGGTTTGCCAACCGATCACGGTACCGATGCTCGAGACCGTCGAGCCGGTATCGTTGACCACGCCGCCGGTGTTGCCGACGACCGTGCCGAGCGCATTCGCGACCGGGGTTGTGCCGGTACCCGTTCCTGTTCCGGTGCCTGTGCCGGAGCCGCTTCCCGAGCCGTTGCCGCTGGTGTTCGTGCCGGAACCGCCTGAGCCCATCGAACCGCTTCCGCTGCCGGTGGTGGTGGAAAGTGCGTTGCCGGAGGAGCCGCTACCGCCGCCGGTGCCGGCACTCAGGGTTCCGGAGCCTCCGCAAGCGCCAAGAGAAAGCATCGCTGCCACGCTGGCCGCAATCAGGTTTGTTCGAAGTGTGGTGTTGGCCGTTTGAATGTTCATGTCGCCCTCGCATCGCATGTGTTATTGGGTGTTGCTGCGTGCCTCCCTCTGCATGAGCCGTGCCATTTCGACTGATTAATGCAGAAGATTTTTTTTCAAAAGGGCTTGAAGCCATACGTGATATGGCTTTGCGAAGAATTGGTGGAGTGTCTGCTAACTCAGATATACCGCGAGAATATGAATTCGCTAAACGTTTGCGAGGGCTTTGTAACGTAACGAGCCGCGCGCGCCGTTACGAAACACGGCGTAACGCAAGCGCAGCGGGAGGGTCCCGGGCGCTTGAAACGTTCTGTTCAAACAAATAATTAGTGCAGCAAATCTAACTCATGGTTAGTCCTATGTGCTGCAACGCACGAACTGCCGTTAACCTGAGTACGGCGTTAAAACGCATACGGTGTCGCGCTAGGGGCAGCGGACAATTGCTTAAATATGATTGTTCGGATATAAAACCCGAAAGCATCAAGGATTGACGGGGGAGGTGCGTAATCGAACAGACAGCTCATAGACATCTGTTTTATTGAAGCCGGCTGCAAGGCGGTGCTTCCGCAGCGCAACACGCAGGACCAGGAATGAGAGACCAATGGTCCGCAGCGCTGAAGAATCCGTCATCTGAAGCAGCACGTAAACAAACGAAATAAATGAAGTCCGAGGGTAAAAATGAAAAAGTTCACACAACGCTTTCTGAGAGATAACAAGGGCGTGACGGCCATCGAGTATGGTCTTATCGCGGGGTTAGTTGTACTCGTCATCGCAACGGCGGTCACGAACGTTGGCACGAGCCTTTCGACCCTGTTGGGCGACGTCGCGACCAAGATCACCGCTGCAACGCCTGCGGCGTAAAGGGCAATCTGCAACGTCCCGCGAGGCAGCCGACGTTATTGCGGTAGGCCGCTTCGCAGGCGTTTCTTAAAGCTTCGTCATATTGGCTAATGCGAATTGCATTGCAATTCGCGTGGCGTTGCTTCGCCTGTCGAGTTCGAAATGAATGTCTCCGTCGGTATTTTGTTATTTATCGCTTGGGCTGCGGTGGTCGCTATCAGTGACTGCCGCAGTCGGCGTATTTCCAATCCGGTTGTCGTTGCCGGTCTGACGGCGGCATTCGCCTGCGCGTTTCTTCAATGCGGGCCTTTCGGCGTTTCGTTGACCCAAGCGGCTATTGGAGCGCTGGTCGGCCTCGCCGCGTTGTTGCCATTTTTCGCGCTCGGCGTCATGGGTGCTGCGGACGTCAAGGTATTTGCGGTACTCGGCGCGTGGTGCGGCATGCATGCGCTGCTCGGTCTCTGGATGGCCGCTAGTCTTGCCGCAGGCGTGCATGCGCTCTGGCTGCTGATTACGACGCGAACGCGGCTCGCTGGTTTGGTCCGTCATCATGGTGTCACTTTTGAACTGGCTGGAAAAACTTCCACGCCGTACGCGGCATGCCTCACTGTGGCCGCCAGTGCATGGCTCATGCTGCAAGGACTGGCCGGGGGCGTGCGATGAAACGGGTAACAACCCAGCCCGCGCACTCGCCGCTCAAGCATATTCATACACGCTGCGCGCGCGCGCAGCGCGGCTCCACGGCTATCGAGTTTGCTCTGGTGTTTCCACTGTTCTTCACGATCCTGTACTCGATCATCACCTTCAGTCTGATCTTCGTGGCACAGCAGAACTTGACGCTCGCGGCGGAAGAAGGCGCGCGCGCCGCGCTGAACTGGCAGAGCAATACCTCGCTGCAAAACGCGCTCGTCAATCGGGGCAACGCCGCCTGCGCTGCGGCGAATCTGATGGTCGCGACGCTGGTGCAATCCATGCAATGCACGTCGACTTCCGCGCCCTGCGGCCCGGGCAACACGATGCAGTGCGTGAACGTTTTGCTGACTTACAACTACCAGGCCAATCCGTTGGTGCCGACCTTGCCGCTGCTGAGTTACACGTTGCCCAATACATTGTCGAGCAGCGCTACGGTACAACTCAATCCGGAGAATATTCAGTGACGCATGCGCCGGCTCCCAGCCTTTATGTCCGTCGACGCGACTCCGAACGCTCGCGCGGCACGGCATCGTTTAACAGAAGCAGTGAGTCGTCATGCCGAATCTGACCAAAATTCTTGCCGGCGTACTGATCGCTGTCGCATTGCTACTGGGTCTGTTTGCATGGACGCTGTCGCGTCGTCCGGCGCCGGTGGCCGTGACGCCTGCGACGCAGGCAAGCTTCCCGGTGGTGGTGGCCACCCACACGTTGCCAGCAGGTAAGCCAATCGCTGTCGACCAACTGCGCGTGCAGTCGCTGCCGATCAATCCGAACGGCGCCTTCACCGATCCGGCGCAACTGGCCGGCCGCGTGCCGAACGCGGAAATCAGCGCGGACTCGCCGGTGCTCGAAGCCCAGTTATCGTCGGGACTTGCCGAGCGTATCGAGCCGGGCGAGCGCGCGTTGGCCGTGCGGGTCGACGAGGGCAATGCGGTCGGCAACCGGTTACGGCCGGGTAATTTCGTCGACGTGTTTTTCACGCTCAAGCGCGACGGCGCCATCGGCAACGGCGGCGAAATCGATCGTACTCAGGCGCGTCTCCTGATGTCGAAAGTGCGCGTGCTCGCGTTCGGCAACGCAACCACTAGCGGCGACAGCGCCGGCGACCCGAACGGCATGGTGCGCACCGCGGTGCTGGCGGTGCCGGTCGCCGATGTGGACCGCCTGACGCTCGCCGAAAGCTCTGGTCGTCTGATCTTCGCGCTGCGTAATCCAAAGGATGCCGAAGTAGTCGATCAAAATGCGTTGCCAGCCTATCCCGGCGTGTTGAAGACGGG
>NZ_VOSW01000225.1 GCF_009690905.1 Paraburkholderia madseniana | reverse complement strand
TCTTATCCGCGCTACGGAATTATGCAGACCTCTGCCTTGGCGCGACGCCAGCCGCATTTATGATCCGGAGTTGTCACGGCCGGCGCAGGCCTTGGGCAGGCATCAGGAAGACTGTGCATTGATGAAAACGTGCGACCAGATGCGTCTCACGAAGCGAGCATAATCATAGCCTGTCAAGGAAGGCCAGGATGTCGCTCCGCGGGCGAAACCGGCGCTGTTTGTACTGAAGAGGTTGAATGGCGTTGAGCGCCCGCTGTTTCATGGCTAGGTCGGCTTCGATATACATGTGTGTCGTAGCAGGGCTTTCATGGCCAAGCCATAAGGCAATCAGCGAGAGGTCCACGCCGCCCTGGAGCATGTGCATCGCAGTGGCGTGCCTCACAACATGCGGAGACACATGTCGCGTCTTGAGTTGCGGGCAACGCGCGGAAGCTGCTGCCACGGCCAGCTTCAGTCGGTCTGTCACGCCGGATCGGGTCATCTGACCACCGGCACGGTTGGGAAAGAGCCATTGCTGGGGATCGGGATTGATCTGGCGTAGCCAGCGGCGAATCAGTTTCGCAGTACTATTCCACAGTGGAAGGGTGCGCTCCTTTCGTCCCTTTCCATGCAGGAGAACGCAGCAACCGCGGTCCAATGAGACATCCTTGGCACGCATAGCTGTGAGCTCCGATACGCGTGCGCCAGTATTGTAGAGCGTAGCCAGCATGACCTGATCGCGTTGACCACACCAGCTGTCCACGTCGGGAGCCGCGAGGATGCATTGCATTTCCTCCCGGCTGAGAAAGCCGACCATAGGCCTGTCGAAGCGTTTCATGGGGATGGCCAGCACGCGCTGAAGGACTGGTAATGCGGAAGGCTCCTGTAATGCTGCATAGTGAGCGAAAGACCGGACCGCAGCAAGGCGCGCGTTGCGGCTGCGAATCGCGTTGTGCCGCATGACTTCCAGATGGTTAAGGAAATCGAGAATCAGCCCTACGTTGAAGTCGGCCAATCGTAGTTTATGGGGCGGCTTGCCCACGTGTTTCTCGGCGAAATTGAGCAGCAGGCGGAAGGTGTCGCGATAGCTGGCGACGGTACGAGGACTAACGTTGCGCTGCTCGATCAGATAGTCCATGAAGAACCTCTGAATCAGGACCGAGAAACGTACTGCTGGATCAGAGCTATTCATCTGCAATCTCCCGTGCATAACGTTCGAAGCGTTGAGAGGCGACCGCCATCAGTTCGGGAATCGCGCTGACATACCAGTAGGTATCGGTTACCCGAACATGACCAACGTAAGTGGATAGCGCAGCGATCGCGTTGTCGACATTGATCTGCCGCCGATACCAGCGAAGCAGGCAATTCGTGATAAACGTGTGCCTCAGGTCATGAATGCGCGGCGCCTGATGCTCGCCACGAGCAACCCAGCCTAGCCGCCGGCGCAAAGTGCAAAATGCATCCTCCGCATTCCAGATCTTCAGCGCGCATCCCCATTGCGACAGGAAGAAATTGTCGTCGGTTGCGAGCGGAAGCAGACGGTCGCGGAGATGCGCGTAGCGCCGAAGAGCGGCGATGGTCGTCGCATGTAATGGGACCAGGCGGGATCTATGGAATTTGCTCTTGCGAACGCTCAGCATGCCGTGCTCAAACATCACGTCCGAACGTTCAAGACGCAATGCTTCGGAAATGCGCATACCTGTAGCAGCAATCAGGCCAAAGAGCGTTTCGTAGGTTGCTGGCCGCAGTCCCCCTCGCGGAGACAACCGGCTGGCAGCAGCCAACAAGGCCTCGACCTCCTCATCGCTGAAGATATGAGGGACCGGGCGGTGGTGAGTCGAGCCCAGTATCCTGTGTGGTGGGACTTCCGTATCAGGATCGTATTGCTGAAGGTACCGGATGAACGGACGAAGCACTTCGATCCGCTTCGCTGCAGTGATAGGCCGCTCAGAATGAGAATCCCTCGCCCAGCGTAGTGCAAGATCCAGCGTAACCGGGCCACGATGACCACGACCTTCGGCAAAGCGGGCAAATGCGAGCAGCTGTGTTCCCTGACATCTCAACTCGTAACCCAGTTGCCGCTTGACATGCAGGTAATCCTCGACCCTGCTGGTCAAAGTACACGAATGGCTCATGATTCGCCCTCCGGCCAAGGCGCCGCTATCGCCGCCAGTCTGCGGAAATCCACCTTGGAGTAAATCATGGTTGTATTGAGACTGCGGTGACGTAGCACATCAGCGATATCCTTCAGGGACGCGCCATTGCTGAGCATGCGGCTGGCTACCGTGTGTCGCAGCAAATGGGTACCCATCGACGTACCAGGCCATCCGCATCGGGCATAGGCCAATCTGACCACGCTGCATACAACAGCTGGAGTGACCGGGAGATCAAATGGAGCCCGGTGTCGCACGAATAACGCCCGGCCGGCGGTTTGACTCCGACCATAACGCACGTAATCGGCCAGGGCGCGCCCGGTTTGCACGGGTAGTGGCAGGAAATCCACCCGCTTGCACTTCGCTGCCCTGATGCGCAACGTCCCCTCGCGCCAGTCGACGTCTGAGAGTTGAAGAGCCGCCACTTCTCCTACGCGCAACCCAAGGTCCACCAGCAAACGTGCCATGGCGTAATCGCGCCGTCCTGACGAAGTCCGCGTGTCAAAGGCGTGCAGGAATTGCACGATCTGGTCCTTCGTCAACAATCTGGGCACCCGGGCCATCGACCACACCGCCACCTTCGGCACGGCAGCGATTAAGGTCCTGGTCTGGTCGCCAGTGAACTGTCGGTAACGGAGGTAAGTGCGCAAGCTGCCGGCAAGCGCTCCCGCACTCGTCGGGCTGAGCTCCTTGCTCCGCTCGACGACGAAGTGCAGTATGTCCTGCGGTTTGACGCGACTCATGTCAATGCGCCGGTCGCCAAATTGATGAACCAGAAAATCGCGTATACAGTCGTGGTGATTGCGACGAGTACTCGCAGCGAGACCGCAGGTCTCGTCGAGATAAGCGTCAAGACGATGTAGCTCGTCGACGATGGTGCCCGGTAACGAGGATGATCGTGGCTGGATGCGCCCTTGCGCGCGAAGCATCTTGAGCAAGTGTCTAAGTGCCGCCCGAGTGAAATTCAGTGCGCACACCTTCCGCCCCGGACAGTCGCAATCAGGAAGGTGTACTGAGATGAATTGGCGAATCAGATCCTCGTCGATCTGATCAAGCTCGATACCACTACATGTGAGCCAGTGCGAGAAGTGGGCCAAACAGGCAAAGTAATGCCCAATGGTATGAAGCGCGTAACCGTGACCGCGAAGGTAGTCGACGTATGCGTGCCGGCTCGCCGCGAGAACACTATCTTCAAGCTGATACCACGATCGAACTCCCATTTGATCTTCGTACATGGTAGCTTCCTCCGAGGCAATAGAGTCCCTCAGCAGAGCACCTTTTATTATGTTCAGCAATCGCAGGATATCGCGTGCCGAACAACGCTTGTCGACGCGGAACGCGCTGCATGTAACCTCTCCGGACCTTGCATAATTCCGTAGCGCGGATAAGAGCGC
>NZ_VOSW01000224.1 GCF_009690905.1 Paraburkholderia madseniana | reverse complement strand
GCAATATTACCGGCCGAAAGTTGTTATGTGCAGTCTCGAATCCCGCTCGCGATAGCAAAGGTTTCCGGTCGTAGGAACTCTACATAAAAGTTGGACAGGATGGGGAGGCCCGCAGCCAACAAACGACATGCGTAACCTCCGCTGTCCTACAACGAATGCAGCCATTCGAGCAGCGTCTTGTTCTGCTGCCAGGATGGGATCTTTGGAAGCGGTGCACCGTCGGTGGCTTTCTCGAGAGCCTTGCGCTTCATCTCAAGATTTGCGCGAGCATAGATCTCCGTTGTCTTCACATCGGCGTGACCCAGGAAGTCGCGGATGATCTCGAGCGGGACGCCACTTTGCAGCAGGTGCATTCCCTTGGTGTGCCGCAGGCTGTGAGGACTCACCCGCTGCGTGAAGTCGGGGTGACTTTGCCGTACAGGAATCACATACTTTTGCAGGAGATAACGTACACCCGAACGCGATAACCGTGTGCCTTGCCGGTTCTGGAAGAGTGGCTTGCCGGCGTGTTCAGGACGATCGAGGTTGTTGTCGCGTCGATACTGGCGCAGCAGTTCGACTGTCGAGTCCATCAGGGGCACGGCGCGCAACTTGCGACCCTTTCCCATGAGCCGCACCTGCGATGGAGGATCCAGGCGCACGTCCCCGGCGTTCAGGTCAATCAGCTCCTGTACCCGGGCACCCGTGTCATAGAGTACGCTTAACATCACTGCATCCCGGCGCCCCTCAGCCGTACGCAGGTCCGGTTGCGCGAGAAGCTGCGCAAGGTATTCCCTGGAGAGGTAACCGACGTTGGGGCGCGGCTGTCGCCGCAACGGAATCGCGAGGACCTGCTGACACTGCAGCAGGCGCTCGGGTACTTCCGACTGTACGTACCGGAAGAACGCGTGCAACGCCGCGAGACGATGATTCAGTGTGCTGATCGAAACGCGCCGGTCGTTGGCCAGGTGATCAAGGAATGCCTCGACCAGGGGTACGTCGATCTGTGCCAGAGACAGACGCTCCAGTGCGATTCCCCGCACGTCGCGACAGAATCGCAGCAGCAGGGTGAAGACGTCGCGATAGGCCTTGATCGTGTTGGGGCTCAGGTTGCGCTGTGCGGCCAGATGGTGCGTCAGGAAGCCGGTCACGAGCATGGAGAAATCCGTCGGTTTCATGATCCGTTCCTCCGCGGGATGACATCACCGAAGGCGGCGCTGGTGCGCGCCGTGATCTCCGGAAACAGTTCGGCGATCAGATGCAGATAGCGCTGCGTTCCGGCGAGGGAGCGATGGCCCATGTAGGTCGCCAGCACCGGGAGCTTCGCATCGAGGTCGGCTCCCTCCTGGCACCATCGCAGCAACGTATGAACGGCAAAAACATGACGAAGATCATGTAAGCGCGGCCCCTTGCCTCTGCCGGCATGCGGGATCCCGCAGCGCAACAGCAGCTCCCGGTACAGCCAGTAGACGGCCGGGTGGCTCAACGGGCCGTCGGATGGCGAAGGGAAGAAGTAGGCATCGGACGGGCGATCGCCCATGACTTGCGCGAAGGTTCGAAGGCGCTGTACCAGGGGCAAGGCTGGGGGAACGAGCCTGTCCTTTCGAAATTTGCCCTCACGCACTGTCAGGACTCCCCGGACAAGGTCAACGTCGGCCACCCGCAGGTGCAGCACCTCGCCAATCCTCAGGCCGCAGCCATACAGGAGCCGGAGCACTTCCGGCATGATGAGATGCCGCATAGGGGATCGTGCGGTCGGTGTCAGCTGGTCAGCCGCCTGGAACAGCCGCTGAATCTCGGCGTGGGTCAGAATGCGTGGCGAGAAACTGTCAGAGCGCCTTGCCGTCAGCGATCGATCCGGCACATCCGCAGAATATCCAAGCCGACACATGAACAGGGCGAATTGGCGAACTGCGCAGATACGATGATCGTGGGTGCCCTTACTCTCGTGGGGCCGTTTGGCGAGCCACTTGCGGCTGATCGCGCGCGGCAGCCCGCATTCCGATAGCGCTTCATCGCTGAGGAAGCGGTCAAAGCATGCCAGCAAGCGAGCTGGCTCATCATATCGATAACCACACGCCCGTTTCTCCTGGACGAACTGCTCCATAAGTGAGCCGACAGCGCTTCGGAACTGCCCCTTGAATCCGCTACTCGACATGGCGCATCTCCTCGGTGTTCAACGCGGCTGTGCGCAGGGTTTCCACGTCGGTCTTCGCGTAGATCAACGTCGATGCCGTCGTCGCATGCCCGAGGATGTCGCTGATGACTTGAAACGGTGTCTGTTCATGAAGCAGTCGTGTCGCGAGTGTGTGGCGTAGCGAGTGCAAACCATGGCGTTGTGGGCTCCGGAAGTGAATCCCGGCGAGGGTCTTCCAATGCTTGACGATGTAATGCAGGTTAGCGGCCTCACAGAAGGGTTGGAACGGCGCATTCAATGTGAGGAACACTTCTCGACGATCCGATTGAGGACGGCCCGACCTCAGATAGTCAATCAGCGCTTCGCCAACTTCCTCCGTTAATGGCAAACAAAGAGGTGCAAGGGTCTTCGACTGCTTAATCTCAATCGTGGCCGTCTCCCACTTCAGATCGTCGATGGATAGTGTCCGAATATCGCCCGCTCGCAATCCGAGGCGACAGGCAAGCAGAAGGATCGCGTAATCGCGCTTGCCTTTGGGCGAGGTTCTATCGACGACTTCGAGCAACCTGATCACGAGGTTCGGGTCCCAGACCGATGGAATAGTCGCATCGCGGGGAACGTGGACCACCGGCAAGACATGGCTGAGATCTTGCTGCAGAATTCCTCGCAGCAGAAGAAAGCGCAGAAAGCCACGCACATCGGAAACGATACGCGAGACGGACTTGGCCGCCAGGCGATGTTGCGAGGTCACAAATGCGCAGAGATCAGCCGGCTGCATCTGGTCAAAAAACGTGATATTCCTTGAACCAAGGAAATCCGCGAATATCGCGATCTCCCGCATCCGCTCGCGAAGGGTCGTTGTGCGAAGATGACGTCGATCCCGACAGTACAGTTCATAGTCGCGCAATGTCGTGCTCATGGGCGCCGGGACCTGGATCTTCTGCATGTCGGTGACGGTACGCTCAATGTGCCCGTCACGCGCAAAGTCCTCCAGCACCTTGAGGGCAAACACGATATGCCGTCGCCATCCCTGCCGTGAGTTCAGGCATTCACCCTCATACATCTGATACGCAGTGCAAAACTGTTCCGCCAGCTCCTGTGAATACCGATCTTCCACGCTCATCTCGTGACAAAACCCGATGAGATGTCGCCAGACTGCGCGATAGCGCGCGAGCGTTCGTCTGCTGTAGTGAAGCCTCTCCAGTTCGCCCACGGCACCAGCAACGAACTGCTGCAACGGCAGGAGGCTTGAAACTTGATGGGTTGACTTCTCCATGATCGAACTCCTCAAAAAAGGCGATCCCGACGGCCGCCCGAAGCCCATCATGAAACTTTATGTGCAGTAGTTCAGACCTGATGCCTCGCTCGCGATGCGTTTGACGTCGCTACTCTACATAACGATCTACTGTCGGTAATA
>NZ_VOSW01000223.1 GCF_009690905.1 Paraburkholderia madseniana | reverse complement strand
CCTGCGCCTCTTGTAAAAGCGGGTCCAATATCAATCAGACTATGCCGATCAGGTTTCGTTCATCGCCCTTGAATTTGCATTCGTCACGTCCAAATCGAACATAGTTAACGATGCGGCATAGTTGCCGAACTTCGATTCCCGAACGGAGAGTATTCCGTTCACGAGATCAACGTCGCACCGGTCGAGCGAAAGGGCTTCGCCTGGTCTGAGGCCGGTCGCTGCGAGAAGCCCGATGAGCGTCGTATAGGCCAGTGCTCGCAAGCCTGTGCGCGAGCGTAGCCGCGCAGCATGAGTCATGAGCAGGGTAATTTCCTGTTCCGTGTAAATATGCGGAGGATTGCGCCGTCGGCGGGCACTCAGGAGTCCTGCTGGAGGAATCTCATTCCGACTGTCGATGGCGTTCATCCACTTGGCGAATCCTCTCACCTGGGAGAGACGCCGCCCCCAGGTAGCGCGTTCGACGAGTACGGGCGTCGTCGCCCAGCGAAGAGCCAGATCGGTGGTGATGAACTCGGCACCTTCGTGTTCCAGAAGATCAACGAAATGACCGAGTGCCAATGCAGGTTCATAGAATTTCGCCCCGAGCGCCCGGCGCACTGCGACGTACCGAGCGAGGGAGTCACGGATCGCAGTCATATTGCACCTCCCGTCGTGGGCCACGGGCGTGCTACCCTGCGCAGATCCTCAAACGCAACCTTTGCATAGATCGCGGTACTGTCCTGTGAGCGGTGCCGTAAGACCTCAGCGATTTCCGCGATCGACGCACCATGGCGAATCATCGTCGTCGCCAGACCGTGGCGGAATAGATGCGCGGCGCCACGGCACGCGGGACGGAATCCGGCACGAGCGAAAGCCAGACGAACAATGTGGCCAATCGCCGCCGGTCCCGCCAGACCGACGCGCGGTGCCCACATGCGAAGGAAGACCCGTCGCGATGCGCTCGCACCTCGATCGTCGCGAAGGTACATGGCAATCGCCTCTCCAACCTCGGATGGCAGCGGGAGATGCTCGACCATTTGCCCCTTACCATGAACGACGAGTTCTCCGGAACGCCAGTGGATGTCGCCTAGTTCAAGCGCGACGATCTCTCCGGCACGCAAACCGAGCCGCGCCAGCAACAGCAGGACGGCATAATCACGGCTCCCGCGTGGAGTCGACCGATCAGCAGTTGCAATCAGGACCTCTTCCTGCTCAGGCGTGAGGAACGTTGGCACAGTTGACTGCCGCCACTTGCGAACCGAAGGCACCGACTCATACAGGTCTCGTGCCGTCTCGCCATGCAGAAAGAGGAAATGGCAAAACGAGCGAAGGGCCACCGTCATCAGCCGCGTGTACTCCGCCGACCGGCCTTTGCTGCGGGTAAGGAGGTGATTCCGGATCGTCATGGCGTCGAATGCATCGGGCAATATGTCGCTGTCGCCGACATCCTGGCTGTTGAGGAAGTCGCGAATGAAGGGCCCGTAGACGAGCACCGAGTTCTTCGCAAGTCCACGATCCTGCCGCAGGTAGTCCAGGTACCGCTCGTAGATATGGGTGATCGCAGATTGGTCGCCCAATGTCGACGAGAGCACGATGGCTTCGTCACGCAGATAGGCAAGAAACGACCGTAAGACGGCAAGCTCGAACTGAACACGCGCTTCAGGAGCGTCGGTCAGGCGCTCCGTGAAACAAGCCGTAGCGGACTCATCAAGGTCAACCAGTCCGACGTTCGTGCTCTTCATCCACCGAGAGAAGGCAGACAAAACCCTTCGTTTCTTGAGAAGCGTTACTTCGGAATAACGTGCCGTCCGTAGACGATCAAGGAATGTATCAATGTGACGGGCGGGCAGCCCGCCCGATGCGCTGACTGTGTGTATCGCCTTCATTTGATTTCTCCTGGCCAGCGTAACAGCCAGCCTGAGAAATCATACGGATTATGCCGGCTCGACAATCACACAGGGGCGTGTTCGATGCTCTTTGGGACCTTGACGCGGCATAATCCGGGAATCGGCATAACCAGGCATCATGCCGCTAGCGGCATGAGCCTGGTTGTTATCTATAGGCACGTGCCCGTCGTCGAGATAGCGCGTAAGCGCCTCCCAGCGTTTGAGGCTGTAGTCCAGCGCTTTCGCGATCGACGAACCTTCCGAAACCAGCTTGCGCTGCGCTACCATCCATTCGTAAAGAGCGTCACACACCGGTTTGGCCTGACTCTGGCGAAGCCTGCGACGCTCTTCGGCATCCAACACCGCAGCGTTGTGCTCGATTTCGTAAAGTGCAGCGAAGTACGGCATGGCCCGTCCAGCGACCTAGCTACTGTGATTGGCGTGCAGGTCAAAGAACTTACGCCTCGCGCGCGCCGCACATCCGATTTCAGTGATGCCCTGCTGGAAGCCAGCCTTGTACCCGCCGTAGTCGTCGCACACCAGCTTGCCCTGCCAGCCGGCAAGGAAGGTGCGGGCATGTTCGCCTGCACGGCTGTCGGCGAAGTCATAGACCACGCCGCGCAGTTCACTGAAGTGCGTGGGCGTATACGCCCACAGATACGCCCGGTGAGTCTTCCCCTTGCCGGGACTGAGCATCTGTACCGGTGCCTCATCCGCATGCAGCACTGCCTGTTGCAGGATTTCCTGATGAAGTGCGTCGACCAGCGGCTGCAGTTGCATACCGCACGTACCGACCCAGGCGCCCAGTGTCGATCGCGGTATCGCCAGACCCGCCCGCGCAAAGATCTGCTCCTGACGATACAGCGGCAGATGGTCGGCGTATTTGGCAACCATCACCGAGGCCAGCAGTCCCGTGGTCGGGATACCCTTGTCGATGACGTGTGCGGGCACCGGCGCCTGAATCAGCGTTTCGCAGTTCTTGCATACCCACTTGCCACGGATATGCCGCTCAACCTTGAACACGCCCGGCGTGTAGTCCAGCTTCTCGCTGATGTCCTCACCGATGCGCACGCGCTCGCAGCCACACTGGCACACGGTGCTGTCCGGCTCGTGGTGGATCTCTGTGCGCGGCAGTTGCGCCGGCAGCGCTGCGCGCTTCGGTTGCCGGGGTGATTGGTCGACTGTGGCTTGTGGCTGAAGCTGCTCGAGTTCCAGTTCGATGGCGGCCAGATCGGCGTCGACTGCTTCGTCCAGCAGGCTCATCTGCTCGCTGCTGGGCTGTTCGCTGCGCCGACCGAACTGCTGGCGCTTGAGGATGGATATCTCGTGGCTCAGCTGCTCGATACGGATCTGCCGGTAATGCAACTCCCGTTCCTTCTCGCCGACCTCCCGGGTCTTCTCTTCGATCTCCCGGTCTCTGTCCTCGACCCGGGCGAACAGTTCCGCGGCAAGCGCACGCAACTGTTCGGGGCTGAGAACGTTGAGATCGGCGGGCAGGTCCATGCAGACGAGTCTGCCAGAACCCTGGGCACCGTGGAAGCGCAACAGTTTACGTCCCCGTTGGCCTTACACGACGCGAATCACACCGTTCGGGCCAATGCGCTGCCACGGCAAACCGACCACCAGACCAGCGAGTTGCTCCGTAAGCACCCGGGGAAGGCATCTTGACGGGGGCAATCGCTGAAACGATCAAGCAGCGGTCCGCGTCCAGCGATGAGGAAGCAGTTGCGCGATGTCGGCGGCACGGTGTGTCGGCAATCGCGTCAAC
>NZ_VOSW01000222.1 GCF_009690905.1 Paraburkholderia madseniana | reverse complement strand
CGCGGCGATTTCATCGAGCGCGGAGGTGTCCAGCGCCTCTGGAATAGCGGGAGACTGCGCGTCCGACGATTTGGCCGTCACATCACTCAGCATCACAGACGCATACGACTGCAGCGGTGGCACATACCTAATCGGTGCCGCAGCCAGCGCACTGTTGTTGACTGTGGCGGCACGCATATCCACGGGTTGCAGGCTGGCGAGACGGATCGGACCGTCATCGTCGGCATCCGCAGTCTGCGCGACCGGCACCTGCGGGCCCTCGCACAAACCGTCTGCACACCGCGCACTGCTAAAGCGTTTGCCCAGCGGAATCTGAATGCCCACCGAGAACGACGTGCGCGGCGACACACCATCCGTCGAGCGGATCGAACGCATGAACGTGCCGATCACGTTCGCATCGGCGAGCCAGCTAATCCGCGGAGACTGATAACGGACGCCGGCATAAGGCGTCTTCGAATCGTCTTCTGCAAGCAGCGACAAACCCGTGTTCCACAGCGAGACCTGCGCGCCGCCGAACAAACCATCGAGGCGATCGCCCTGGCCGTAACCGGCGGTCAACGTCACCGGTCCAAATGCTTGCGACACCACGCCGTATTTCGACCGGAAGAAATGCGTCTGGCCGCCAATGTCGGTCACACCGAACGCAATGCTCGGCTGGTACTTGAAGAACTTCGGCACTTCTACTTTAACGTCCGCCATAAGATGACGAAGAACAGTGCGATCCTCATTCGAAAACGGAACGTGCACGTTAGCCGGATAGTTTGCTAGCCCAGCAGACAATTCCAGGTAAGGCAGCAAACCCACAGCGCCCCAGTAAACCTGTGAACCCGTCGCCTGCTTTCCGTAGCGCGGATCGATGTAGTTGTTGTACTGCGCCTCCACCGTCCCTTCGGGCAGTGCAAACGCATACGGAATCACCAAACCACCCGCCTGCCCGAGCGCATTGAGTGCAGGGTCGGTCGCGTGCGCCGAAGCGGAAAACGCTAAGGCTGCAGCAAGCGTCAACGCGCGCGGCGCCGATCGGAGTTGTTGTCCGCGCAAATTTTGAGTCATATTTTTAATTGCTTGTATCAGTTCGCGTTGCTGTGGACCAACCCGTCGCGATCGCAGCGATTATCAGCCCACTCGCTGCTACGCCACGCCCACGTTCAATTCAGTCGCATCGTGTTGTTTTTCGCTCTTTCTGGACGATGCCTCTCTTTTCATGCTGCGCGCTTTCACAAAACCCCATGACTGGATCTCGTTATAAAAATCTCCATCGCATATCAGGCCAACCTGCCTATTCTATCAATAAGCATATCGAACTAACTACTACGAACCGATTGTTTTATCTAAATACGACGTGCTAATTTACTACGCAAAAAAATGCAGATTTGACGTTGAGAAGAAAAGAATATTGAACTGCCTGACACAACGACTTCCACGATTCGTTACCGCGCAGAGAAAAATCTATTTAGATTGCAGTGCATCATATCCAGATTGCTGCATGGCGGAATGCCGCTGACGGAAAAAGCTAACATGTTGGCGGAATACTCCATTTTTCAACTTTACGCGAAGGGATCCAAGGTGATTCTTCAGTTCCACCGCAGTCTGTCATAGGCGAGCCACTCGCTGATCATCGCTGTGCATGACTACCAGCCGGCTTGCACTCAGCCTGCGTAATGGCAGCGAATGCCCGATTCGGACAAAATCTTAACAACCACCGCCATTTGTGCGCCGCGCCATTCTTACCGCTCGATACTAGCGACTGGCCGGTTCGAGGGGTCATCACGGTCCGACGACACCCCTCGAATCTCTTTGCCCGCCGACACCTCGTCCGGCGGGCTTCTTTTTATTTCTTTGCAATCACGTACGCGATTGCGAACGCTTCAAGCTGCCCCTGCGCACTTTCTCACAGCAGATGATCCCCCTACCATCAGTCGACGGCCAAGCCATGCGGCTAAGCGAGCAAGTAGGGGTTGGACAGGAATACCGACGACGACGTCCCGTTGCCGGGAATAAAATGCAGCGCAAGCCGTCGCCCGTCATCTCGCGCCCTGCGCGGTGAGACGCCGCGCAACCGTCCACTGCCACGACGCGCCGCGCTGCGGTTCCCTTAGGCGTGGCCGCCCCGTGCCACCGTTTCCGGCCTGATCGGCCACATTAATACGCCGTTGGTCAGAGCAACGGTTAGGATGCTCGGCCGCGCCGATTCTTCGGCCGCGATCGTTGTCGCATACTCGTGCGCCGTTTCAGCATTCCCTGCTTCTACTGCGGCCCGGAATGCCTCGAGTTGGGCATTGAGTCGGATGTCCCCCTCAATGTTCGGAAGGTTCGCCTCGATGAGGTCGATCGCTTCCTGATATTTGCCTTGACCGCGCAGCGCGGCCGACTCCTGGATGAGTTCATTTTCCGTCATCGATCATTCCCCCGCTTACCAACCCCGATTCCAATTAATCCTGCACCGCTGAGTCTTGTGCGCTACCAGTACGCTGCAACCCTTTGCGGTGTTCGTGTCATTCCTTGACGACCGGCGCCGGGGGTTCGCCGTGCCGTCCGCTGAAGTGGACCACGTCACCGGTCCAACGGCCTCTAACACCATTGCGAGTTCCAGTGCGCGCCAATTCCAACGCTTGACCGCACACGTATTTCGCGAACCGTGTCGTCCGTCCCCGTCCAACATCTCGAGGAATCAAAACAAGCGCTCACGTATTGAATTGGTGGGAAGCACGAGATTTCAAAGGTTCGGATGCACTCACCGAGGCCAACGAGCAATGGAAGTATGAGTGAGCACCGGTGTGCATGGAGACAGGTTGGCAGATATCAACCAATCTCTGACGTCAACGGACACTATGAATCTTTAATCCTTCACCGCGTGCATGCGCGGGATAACCATTTTTTCAACGTATTCGCGCTTGGCGAAACAGCCGGCCCCAGGTTCGAGGGGGGGCGTCCATGTCACACTGGAAAGCGTCCTCCGCACCGTAGCGCGGGACCACCGAAATAAGCTTGCGTGTTCAGATGAACCTCCGCATCGGTCGTAATCTCTTCTTTGGTGGCCCAACGGTACGCCGTGTGTTGCAGGTCGGGCAGGCTCGCAAGTTCAATAGTGCCCCGCAGCTTGTACCCGAGTACAACGTAATGAGTCGAAATGCCGGATTGACCGCTAAAATTGTCCTCGTACAGATGTTCGTACACGCCAAGAAGGTCGGCGTCGACTCGACTGAGGTCGGCTCGACCAAGTTCCTCGCTTGCGATCCGGTGAAAGGCGTCGTCAAGGCGCTCGTTCTTGCGAATGCGACCGCCCGGGACAAACCAGAAGCCTTGAGCGGGTTTGTTAACGCGGCGCCCGAGAAGATAGCCGCCCATCTCGTTCTCGATGATAAGGTCGATCGCTACCAGTGGTGTTGCGTCGACGACATTCAAGAACATAAGGGTTGGAAGCATGGTCATTCAGCAGAAAATGATCGAGAAGAACATTGTTATTTGTGAGGAACTCATGACAGATTGCGTGCGAAAGCGTCGATCAACGCGCGCGCCCTGTGCCAATACGTCTTCGAAATAGTTATCGCACGCATACTTCCCGCTCGTCGACTAGCCGTGCATATCCCGGGAAGGATACGTTGCAAAATTGAGCCCTGTCCGACAATCTTGG
>NZ_VOSW01000221.1 GCF_009690905.1 Paraburkholderia madseniana | reverse complement strand
CGGACGGGCGCTGGTGCCGGTCAATTGTGAATGACTTTCTTTGGAGATAGGCGATGAAGCTTCTAAACGGCGCCACGCTGCGCACGCTGCAGTTCGGATCGATAGTGCTTGCGACCAGTGCGCTGGTCGCATGCGGTGGCAGCGGCGACTCGCCGGGCGCGACGGTGAGTGGTACGGCCGCGGTGGGTGTAGCAATGGCAAACGCAAGCATTGTCCTGACTTGCAAGAACGGCACGGGTAGTGCGACGGCTAACGCAAGCGGCGCGTATTCGGCGACCTTCAAGTTTGACGGACCGTGTGCGATTACGGCGACCGGCGGCGCGGTCACGATTCATTCGTTTGCGGCCGGCGCGGGTACCTACAATGTGACTCCCTTGACCGAATTGCTTTTGAGCTATCTGGCCGGGCAGCTTGGAACCACGGTTAGCGGGCTGCTGTCGGGAATCTCGAGCAACGCAACATTTCAGAGCGCGCTGTCCAACAGCACGGTGATCGCGAACGCAGAGGCGGCCATCGCCCAGTTGATCAAGACCCGGTACGGGATCACGCTTTCGTCATCTTCGTTCTTGACGGTTTCGTTCACGCCAGGGCAGCCCGGCGCGGATGCGGATTTGGACGCTTTGCTGACCGCTGGCGCGATTACCGCGAATGGTCAGCCAGCGGCGTCGTTGACAGCCGCTGCGACAGCGGCGGGGGCGGCAGCGCCGATCTCCGGCGGGGGTAACAGCGGTGGAGCAACCGGTGGAACGGGCGGCACCGGTGGCACGGGAACCACAACGAAATAGCTTTCACGCGCGGAAGCAGAGAATCGGGCCGCCGGACCGGTTCAGGTCCTCAACGGAACTGGGCCGGCCGCTCGCTAAAGAACCTTTGTCCAATACGAAATCGCTCTAACAAGCCTGGAGGGTATTTGAGGCTTCGTATCGCGATGGTCTGGATTGGATAATGAGGGTCTTTGCGATTCTGCCGCCAATATCCATGAACGGAACTACAAGGGCTTGAGACGTGAAAGGCAACTATTCGTAGCCGAGCCTATGACTCAGAATGGGCGCGAAAAAGAGTGCTATCGCAGAGCCCGCTGCCTTACCCTCGAGCACCGCGGCCGCAGCAGCGGCCTGCATTCCGTACAGGTGCGTGGATAGATCAAATAGCTGAGGTAGGCAGTAGAGCGCTGCGATCACAATGCAATAACCTTGCATGACCGATATGCGCCAGCCTTTCTCGAAAGCGACAGCAGCGGCGACAACGCGCAGAACGCCGAATAATACAAGCGCACCCACAGCAGCCTGTTCGCGGAGCAAATACTCTGGAATAAACTCGCCCATAACTTCCCGTTCACCTGGAACGTTAAACCACCAGAACCATCTGAAATTGAAAGCCGCCAATTCGAACGTTGCCATCGAATGCCGGCCGCTCAGGACAATCGGTCTTCGGAATTCAGAAACGAGTTGACCGGTTTTGATGTTATCGAAACCGTCCCGGGACAATGAAAACACGGCTGAATAAACCACTATATTGGCCGATATAGTCAAGCGCTACGTTCAGTAAAACGGGCGCGCGTTATCCATGCGCGGTCCTGCTTTTCAATATCCACGGTCGTGTTGGCTGTGTCTGCTTTGACTGTCAACGCGACAGCGAAGGGACTCATTCGTCTCGGCAGACTGTCACGGGTAGTAATCGGGGAGGGCGATCTGTGGCGTCCGCTTGGAGTAGGGGCTGCCGCAGTACTCCCCGGATTGGGCTCGTGCCGTTGATCCGGCACCTGTGCTTGAGGCCTTCTACAGTGCCACTTCGTTGCGCATCCGATAGTCCGTCGGTGTCGTCGCCAGATATTTTCTGAAGAGTTTCGACAACTGCCCGCCGCTGCTGATACCACAGCGGCGCGCGATCTTGTCGACTGGCAAACGCGATTCAATGAGCATCCGACAACTCATGTTCAATCGTGCGCGAAGTAGATAGTCGGAGGGCGTCATGCCGATCTCGCTCTTGAAGCGGCGCAGGAAGTTGCGCTCGCTCATCGCCGCGACCTGCGCAGCATCGTCGATTGAGATGGGACGATCGACGTTCGCTTCCAGCCAGCGTGCCGACGCCAGGATCTTCTCGCTGATCTGCGGCGCCGCGTTTAGCGTGACCGACGACGTGAAAGGTGTATTGGGTTGTGGCGCGATCGACTCTGCAACCTGCTGCGCCAAATCGGCCCCGAGATCCTCCTCGACGATGCGTAACGCCGTGGATACGGCGCCCGGCGCTTCCGTCAGCGACTTCGCCGGATACAGGCCGTGCGCTTCGTTGCCGCCATAGAGAAGCGGGCAGTAGCGACTGGGCAGCCCGGCCGCTTGCAGCAGCAACAGGCCCTCTGCGATCGGATGCACGATCTCGCTGAACGGGTGCCTACGGCGTAGCCAGTTGCTCAGCCGCTCGTCGCGGCATGCCTGCTGTACGCCCGCACCGCCGGCGATGAACAACAGATGTGTCTGGTTCGTGCCTCGGTGCGACTGGACGTCGTCGGTCCAGACGAATACCGATGACGAACTGGCGATGCGCCCACCCGCGGCGGAAAGTAGCGAGACGTCGTAGCGTGCACTGCCAGATCGCTGCGCGGCGACGAGCGAGTTTGCCTTCTGGAAGATTTCGATGATTGCTGCGACCGTAGGCAGTGCAAATCCGTTGAACAGCGCGATGTCGATGCGAGTCAAAGCGTTCGTTTGCATCGGCACGGCACTTTGCCGCGAGATGCGCGGCAGAGTATGTACCAAATCCATTTAGTTTTCCCCGGAAATATGTGGTCTGCAAAGTCTTCTCCCCAAGACTCTGTCTTTTTCTTATTGGAGCATCCTATACATATGATTATCTTACCAGTATTTAATGGCCGAATTAGCCAACACATTGGCTGTTGCGGACACTGAGAAGCGGGATAGCGGGCAGTCTTGCTGGGCTTATGATTCTACCCGCGAACTGGCAAAATTTCGAATGCCCAGTGCGTCTCTCAAAAAAATTGAGACGGAATGTATAGCGCATCCTTTTTATATTTATATGTGGTAACGAATAATTGTTTGTCAATATCGCTGAATTGACCATTGCAAGCGAAACATCTCGTAAGTAATTCAATTTGGAGCTATGTTGACCCAACCTAGTGCATTCGCTGTCGCGTCGCAGGCTTTCACAAAACGCCACTGCCGACGCCGGGAAAGTAGACGCCTCAGGCCATTCGCGGGGCGACGTCCAGCTGCTTGGTCTTTTCGGACAGAAGTTTTCCGATAAACGCCTCAAAACGGTGCGACACACGGGAAGATGTAAAATTTCGCTCGGCTGCTCAGAATGCGCGCTTGCAAAGGCGCGCCACGCGTATCGTTGCCCAGCTACGCCGTAGGGCAGCGACCGTGTGCCGATTTCGAAGGTACTGCATCACGATACATCCAGGGATAGGGTGCATCAGCACGTTAACTCAATGCGATACCTCGCGAGCCGACTCTACTTTGCCGTCACGCCGGAATCTAACGATCAGGGTTCGTGGGACTCGGCGTCGTTCGGGCCGCGGGCTTTGAACGTGCCGATCGCCTTGCGGATTGCTCAATACTCTGGAGCAACACCAGCGGCCGAATGGTGGCTTTTTGGGCGTATGTGGTCTGCTGCCGGTCAGCAGGCGTTCGTCTGCGATGCGCCCGGATTTTCACGAAAGGCGTTTCCCGCCGACTTGCGCATGGGGAACGCTTGTGTCATGTGACGTGTGATGTTTAACTC
>NZ_VOSW01000220.1 GCF_009690905.1 Paraburkholderia madseniana | reverse complement strand
GACGCTGGTATTTGAGTTCATATCGTCGATTTATCAATCAGTTATGCGATGAAGTTTACAGGTCGAACGCCCCGTATACAAGCCCTTTCGGGCTTAAGTTGAGAGCATTGCCCCGCACAGGGGCAACGCTAATAGACCACTAACAATTCAAGGAAAGGCCAACACCCTAAGAACACAGACAAAAACCGCCGAGCAGGCAAAAAACCACTATCCAAAACCAAGATTATTAAACTACCCTCTATCCAGATTCCAAATACCCCCGCAGCGCCGCAGGCAAAAACCACCATGCCCGACACCCCCCTGGACCTAAACCTAATCCCCTACCTGGTAGCAATGGAAGACACCCGCAACGTCAGCCGCGCAGCGGAGCAACTAGGTGTCAGCCAACCCCGCGTGAGCACCGCGTTAGGCCGCCTGCGGGAATACTTCGACGATCCGCTCTTCGTGCGAACCTCGAAAGGTATGGAACCCACGCCGCGCGCGCTCGCCATCCTCCCCGCCGCCCGCGACGCGCTTCTGCGTATCGAAAAAGGCATGCTCGACGTGCAGGACTTCGATCCGGCCACCAGCACTCATACCTTCTCCCTCGCGCTCTCCGACGTCGGCGAAATCGTCTTCCTGCCGCGGCTCCTGCAACTCTTTGCCGAACGCGCCCCGCATGCGAATCTGCGCTCGGTGTCGCTCTCGCCCTCGCAGGTGGAACGTGGACTCGAATCGGGCGACGTCGATCTCGCCGTGGGCTATTTCCCCGATCTGTCGGGCAATAACTTCTTCCAGCAACGGCTCTTCACCCATCGATTCATCTGCCTGATGCGCACGGGACACCCCCTTGCGAAGGCGCCCCTCACGCTGGCGCAGTACGTGGCGTCGGGCCACGCCGTCGTGCGTGCCGAAGGACGCAGCCAGGAAGTCCTCGAACATTACCTGGAAAAGAAGCGCATCAAGCGCCGCGCCGTACTCGAAACGCCGCACTTCATGAGTCTGCCGTTCATCCTCGCACGCACCGATCTGCTCGCCACGGTGCCGCACGCTATCGGTTTCGCGTACGTGTCGGAACATGCGTCGATCACGCTGGTCGAGCCGCCGCTGCCGTTGCCGCGCTTCGATCTGCGGCAGCACTGGCATCGCAAGTTTCATAACGATCCGCGGGCGAGCTGGCTGCGCGGTATCGTCGCCGAACTCTTCAACGACGACATGGACGAGTGGCCAAAGTAAGCACACGCCCCGACCGCGAGAGGGGGCATCGACACGATGCGGCGTAAAACATGGAACAATGGCCGCACTCATTGAACCCGCGCGCTCCGTTTAGCGTCGACGCGCAATCCCAGAGGAGCGACGGATGGCCAGCAGTAAAGCGAAGAAAACCAAACCCGAGGCCGCAGTGGACCGCCCCAGCCGCGAAGAAGCTGAAGCAGCGGTACGCGTGCTGCTGCGTTGGGCCGGCGACGATCCCGAGCGCGAAGGCCTGATCGATACGCCATCTCGCGTGGTGCGTTCTTATGAGGAGTTCTACGCGGGTTATCAGATCGATCCGCGTGAGATCCTCGCCCGCACCTTTTCCGAAGTGGACGGCTACGACGAAATGATCGTGCTGAAAGATATCCGCTTCGAAAGCTATTGCGAACACCACATGGTGCCAATCATCGGGCGGGCGCACGTTGCCTATCTGCCTGGGCATCGGGTGGTCGGCATTTCGAAGCTGGCACGTCTCGTCGATGCATTCGCCAAGCGCCTGCAGATCCAGGAAAAGATGACGGTGCAAATCGCCGACACGTTGAACGACGTGCTGCAACCGGCGGGCGTGGGTGTGATTCTCGAAGCGGCGCATCAGTGCATGTCCACCCGGGGCGTGCACAAGGCCGGGGTCACGATGGTCACCTCGCGCATGCTGGGCACGTTCCGCACCGATCCGTCGACACGCCGCGAGTTTTTGTCGATCGTGGGCAATCCGGGCGTGGTGGCCGTCGCCAATACCTGATAGCGGTTGGGTCGCACCGCGAATCAGGCTGCGGCGTTGGCCGCCGCCTCACGCCGTGCTGTGCGCGATACGCATCTGGCCGAAGGTGGCCAGCAACACCGCGCCAAGCACGCATGCAACACCCGCAAGTTGCGCCGCACTCACTGGCTCCCGCAACACGACAGCGGCCAACGCCACCGCGCTCACCGGCACGAGCGCGGTCATGAGCCCAGCTTCCGCGCCGCTGATGCGCGCAGCCCCCGCATACCAGAGAACAAAGCCAGCCACGGTCGGCACGAGCGCGTAGTACAGCACACCGTTCAGGGCGCTCGCATTGAACGGCATACTCCAGGGCCTTTCGAAACATGCCGGCACGAGCGCCACTGCCAAACCGATGCCGCACATCAACGCCGATAGCGGCAGCGGCGCGACCCGTGTGTGCAACTTGCGATTAAGCAGGATAAAGAGCGCCTCGCACACGATCGCCGCGAACACCAGCGCGTTACCTGTCAGCGAACTGGCGGCATGCGGCGTGGTGAAATCGTCGATACGCACGGTACACACCAGCACGCCCAGGGTGGCGAGGCCAATCGCACCGATCAACGCGGGCGCGGGGCGCTCGCCCAGCGCAAGCATGGCGACCACTGCCGACACCGCCGGCAGCGTGCCGGCAATCACACCGGCATCGGCGGCCGAGGCGAGCTTCATGCCACTGATGAGCAACACCGTATAACCGACGCTGCCCGCCCCCGCCTGGGCGATCACGAGCAACGTATCGTGTCGATCGAGACGTGGCCAGCGTACGCCACGCCAGCGCATCACCAGCACAAAGAGGGGGAACGCGATGGCAAAGCGCAGTGCGGTCGCGCTGAACGGCGGCAGTCCGCTGGCGATCGATTTGCTGACGACCACCGTGCTGCCGACGCCGATCATCGCCAGCGCGCAAAACAGGTATCCGACGTACCGTGAGCTCATGCTACTGTCCTGTTCCGTTGAACGAGCAGACACATTAGCGGCGGCACGCGCGCGCGGTCTTGAACGAAATTGCAGAGAAAGCGCCCGCCAGGGAAACAAGGAACGCCGTCAGTTCGAACAGGCGTCCAGCTCCACGACTTACCGGCGCGAATCCGACTTGCGCTCAGGCAGGACAGCCCGGCGCTGTACCTGGGCTCATCTAGTATCCTGATCGAAATAGAATCCCACCTTGGACACGAACCGAACGCGCGCGTAGAAAAACGCGCCCAGGAACACACCTTGCAGCCCGGCAAAACAAGCTTCGGCCGCAGCGCGGCCCAACCGTCACAACAGGAGTTCCGCAATTGGTAGAGTTTCCGTCGTCGGCGGTGTCAACCTGGGGCGGCGTGTTCGTTTTTGTGAACGTCCTGTTGACACGGCTCGGCCTGCCGATCCCCGCGGTCCCCGTGCTGCTCTTCGCGGGCTCGGCGATCGCCGCCGGCACACTGTCTTTCTGGCCGATCCTGTTCGCCGCCGTGCTTGGTGCGCTGATCGGCGACGGTACGTGGTTCGCCGCCGGCCGCATCTACGGCCGCAGACTGATCGCCGCCCTGGGCCGGATCTCCCCGGCGATCGATTCCAGGGTCGACAAGGCCCGCGCGCTATTCGAGCGCTTCGGCGTGGCGCTCGTGTCGATCTCGAAGTTCGTCCCCGGACTAGGACTCATCACCCCACCGCTCATGGGCACGACAGCGGTGGACAGTCGCATCTACGCTTTGTGGGACCTCGCCGGCGCTCTGATGTGGGCCACCTTCTGGCTACTCGGTGGCGCCGCGGCGGAAAGACAGTTGCATATGCTGCTCGCGTTCGTCAAAGCGCGTGGCGGCACGGTACTCGACATTCTGCTGGCCGCAGCGTTGGCCTATCTGGTGTACCGCCTGCAGCAGCGGCGGCGCGAACGACGCCGTCTCGCGGACGCGGCCCCCGCGGCTGCGTCGCAAGCGACACTCGCTGGATGGCGCCGCATCACGCCGCCCAAGGTCCTGGATGCCCG
>NZ_VOSW01000219.1 GCF_009690905.1 Paraburkholderia madseniana | reverse complement strand
TGTAGTTTCTCTGCGACGCGTTCCCGGACGCTTCGCTCGACGGGTGAGCGGCGTCGCGGCGTCACGTTGAGTCGACCGCTTGATGTGTGCCGGGCACTAAGCAAACGGGGGTGCCGGAACACAGCCGCTCGAACGCACTTACGTCCTTCCTCGCGGCCGCAGTTCGAAACGCTGATCAGCACTCGCCTTTTTTCGCAGGTCCCGGCGGACAGTGATCGGGCCCATGCCCGTGATGGCGATGACGCTCTTCCCATTCGTCGCGATCCCAGTAGCGGCGTCCGTCGCAGTAACGGTCGCCATGCCAACCCGGCGACACGACGACCACCGCTGCCGGAGCGACCACGTCGGGCGGCGGCACGCCAATTGTTGAACATCGGCCAACCACATTGACCACAGCTGCCCAACTAGCGAAGCGCAGCTGATCAGGTCGGTCCGACCTGATTCCGTACAAGCTTTTGAACATCGCCGCCATCATCTACGGTCTCATTGGCGTACTGGTATTGTCGGGGATGGTCGCAAAAAGCGATGCGATGAAGGCATTCATGGTCCATTGGGTGGCGGGCGTGCTCATCTGGGCTCACACGGTTACCCCTATCGGTGCCCTGATTGGTGCGAGCATCGGTCACACACTTCCATCCGCCGCGATCACGGTGAAGTTCTTCATGTCGTTTTTGTGCTATTCGGTCGTCGTGCTAGGAGTCGTGGAGTCGGTGGTATTTTTTCCACGGTCAAGGCGCTTTCAAGCGCTTACATCGCGTGCGCAGGCATTCGGCCTGATCCTACTTATCACCGGACTTGTCGTGCAGTTGAACGCTGCGCTGCAGAATTTCAACGACTAACATTCTTTGCAGCACCGCTTTGGACACCAAGGAAAAGCCATATGAAACTCATCCCAATTGCGCTATCCCTGATCCTCACTGGCTGCGGCCAAGCATCGCATGATGCTTCGCCCACGGCATCAGGCCACTACCAACTGGCTGCGGATGGCGGCGGCAATGCGTGAAGACTAGATACGAACACAGGCGAAATGAAGCGCTGTTGGCAAGGCACCTCACCAGCAAAAACGGCGCCGAGTTGCTATACCGCGACTCAGGAGTGACGCGATCTTCCGCTGACTGATGACGCACCGTTATCTGCTGGCCATCCGTTCGCTGGAGTCAGAATACGCGAGACCGGTCGCTGAACCGTGCTCGACACGTTGCACACTTTTGCCGAGCGCGGGTAGATGCTCGCCGCGACATGACCGGCGAACTTGGATAGTTTTATGGCTTGGAGTCACCGGCGGCGCAGCGCCAGCGCTCGTGCAGGACTTCGCGTTTGCGACGGCCTGCGCATGAGCGAACTGGTCGGTACCTATCTCGGCAACATTGAGACCGACGCCCGGGGCGGTCATTGGGCTTGAACGCTGCGCGACGCCGACAAACCAGAAGTTCTCGAAAACCGCTCGATGTTCCTGGCCGATTCAGTGGGACGTGCCAATCCCCCGTCGGAGCACCACTCACGAAAACAGTGGCAAAGTTTCGACGGCAGTTTGGCGCCGACGCCGCGGCGACGAAGATCGACTGGCCCGTGCAGCAGTTTTGTCGCTGGTCGAGCCGAGCCGCCGGTTCAGATCCGACAGCGCCCGACAGACGGACGTGCGAGCGGGCGTCCCCGCCAATGCCAGTTCAAGCTGGTCCAGCAGTTCCGGCAGACTCACTCCCCCTGCTCTCTTTCGTGCGAACTTCCGCTTATGCATGAGGCCGCTCCCCTATAGCTGTCGAGATACGCGCTGGCATCGACGTCACGACCAATCGTCAAGCTCCAGCGACATCTGTTTCTTCGCGTTTGCGCCAGGAGCACCGTCGGATACATTTCCCTTTGGCGACGGTGGCTTCAGCACATCGAGATGGAAAACCACATCCACGCCGAGCCGGACAAATCCATCACTCTCCCGCTTCGGACTCTCAGCAATGTTCGGGATAGCGATGCTGCCCACTACCTCCTCCGCCCCGCTGTTCACGCTGCGTCGGCCAGCATCGAGTGACGACAGTCCGCCGCGGCGCACCGACACGCGTACTGCGCCCGGACGTCTTCATCCAGCGGATCCTCCGTGGCGAGCAGATATTCAATGAACAGTTCTTCACCGACCCCGATCGGCCGGAGCGTGTGGATGAAAATGCGACCGCCGTCTTCGATAGTCTCGCAGTTCGGCTCACAGGCGTGATTGAGCCAGCGCGCGCTATTGCCGCCACGGCTGCCGTCGATCACCCGCCCATCCGACAGCCCGAAAAGAAACGTATGGCCTTCGACGCCTTCGCGCTGGTGACGGCGCACCGCATTTCGCCACGAGGTAATTTCACCCTTGTACTCAAGCACGCGCTCGCCCGCCGCGAGCGCATGCATGGCGAACACGCCTTTGCCGTGAACTGGAGACCGCCGGACAATCACGCGCCGCATACTCTGTCCTTTCCCGATGTCAGCACCAGTATACGAGCAACAAATTTCCGCATCCAGTGCGATGGGATGAGCAGGCACTTACGACGTTCGGGCACCGGCGGCCATATCGACGCTGGAGAGGCACAGTATCTGTTCCGCAGGCATCCCGGAATGACCGACCGATCGGCACGCGAAGAGATCCAGCTTCAGAAAAGCTGATTACCCAGCTCACGCAGGCTGACCCACTTCACCGTGCTCACGAAGGTCCTGCCTGTGGTGTCGAGCGATTCAATCATCGCGCGTTGCCCGCGGGCTTCCGCAATGACGCGCACGATGCGCGTCCGGTAGCGCAGTAACGCACCGATCGTTGGGCACGAGATTTCGCGCCCGGTCCGCGATCGTTTCTTTTCCATACGGCTATCTATCTAGACATGCAGCGAATCGCAGGGGCCGCAGTACGTCGCGGCATCTCGCACTGATGCTACCAGGCCGGCTGGCCGAGGTCCAGGCCTTGCCCGATCACTCCGTGCCGTTGCTGCCGCCAGCACCTGGAGCGGCTACCCTGCCGGCAGCCCGCGCCATCGGCAGAAATCCGGCCGATGGCTTGCGTCCGGTCTCAGGCGCCGTTCACGGCATCCTTGAACGCCTTGCCCGCCGTGAACTTGACGGTCTTCGCGGCCGGGATCTGGATCTCGGCGCCGGTCGACGGATTGCGGCCGACCCGCGCGGCGCGTGCACCCGTCGAAAACGATCCAAAGCCGATCAGCTGCACGGTGTCGCCCTTTGTCACCGCGCCAGTGATCGCGGCAATCACTGCATCGATCGCGTCGCCCGTCGCCGCCTTGCTCCCGCCCGTCTTCGCGGCGACCGCATCCACCAGTTCCTGCTTGTTCATTGCTTTTCCTCTTTGTGGTTGTGAATGTCGCCACCGTACCCGATCCCCGCGCCTTTGCGCAATCAGCCGGCGGCCGGACTGATCCGCGATCACAGGCACTGCACGCATGTCACAGGCGTAAGCGGTGCATGACGCCACCGTTAAACCGGGCCTGTGCACCGGTCGCATCCTGGTGCTGTCGATCGCCCGTGTCAGCGGCATGAGTTTGATGACCAGGCGGGCGTAGCCCGCTCCGGCGACGCACCGGCGGGGCAATGCGGTCGCTCCCGGCGCGCCCGCGCGCACCGTCGGGTACGTCGGATGGAGCGCCCGCTGGCGGTCCGCGCCTTCTGCGTCTGCGCCCTGCGTGCTGTCCGGCGTCCGGGCCGCATCGCATTGATCCGGCTGCACGCGAGCCAGCTACCCGTCGGTGCCCAGCATGGTCACGCCAGGTGCGCGCCGGCGACGGCATCTGTCAGGTAGCCCTGCCCTTTCCCTCGCCGGCGCGCGTCATCAAGGCCGAGCCGATGGCTGCTCGTCTGGCGGCGGACTATCGCGAATTTGTGGCCCGCACGAAGGCGGACGGCGCGTTCTGGCGCAAGGCGAACAAGCTAGCCGAAGCAGCCCGGCTGTACCGGATAACGCAGGCCGTGGCAGACCAGACGCGGCGGGAACGCGAGTGAGGTGGCTGGCCACGGCATGCCATTCAATTCCAGTGGAACGATGGCACCGAAGACCGATGCCGGCAGTGATGACAAAATTAGTTGAAAACTATTAACAGATTTAGAGACGGTTTCAAAAAGACTTGAAGGGGCTGTTAACTTCATGGACATGCTGTTAACCTTGGTCGTCGTGACGACGGAGTCAAGGGGATGGGCAAGCCAATAATTGACGACGAATTGTGGAAGCGAA
>NZ_VOSW01000021.1 GCF_009690905.1 Paraburkholderia madseniana | reverse complement strand
GCCCCTTGCGGGCCTCCCACCGCACCCGAATCCGATCCATATACAGATACACCACGGGAGTGGTATACAGCGTCAGCATCTGACTAACAATCAACCCACCCACAATAGCAATCCCCAACGGAGCCCGAAGCTCCGCCCCTTCACCACTTCCAAAGGCCAGCGGCAACGCCCCAAGAAGCGCAGCACAGGTAGTCATCATGATCGGCCGAAACCGCAGCAAACAAGCCTGAAAAATCGCATCCCGCGACGACAACCCCTGCCGGGAGGCCTCAATAGCAAAGTCCACCATCATGATTGCGTTCTTCTTCACGATGCCGATCAGCAAGATCACCCCGATCAACGCAATGATGCTGAACTCAGTCTTAAACAGCAGCAAAGCCAGCAACGCCCCCACGCCCGCGGAGGGCAGCGTGGACAAAATCGTCAGCGGGTGGATATAGCTCTCATACAACATCCCCAGCACGATATACACCGCCGCCAACGCGGCCAGAATCAGGATCGGCTGGTCCGACATCGACTGCTGGAACGCCTGGGCCGTGCCCTGGAAGCTGCCGTGGATCGTCCCCGGCATGCCGATCTGCGCCATCGTGTCGTAGATCACCTGCGTCGCGGTCGATAACGATACGCCCGGCGGCAGATTGAACGAAATCGTCGAGGCCACGAACTGGCTCTGGTGATTCACCGACAACGGCGTATTCCCCGGCCCGAAGCTCGCGATCGCCGACAACGGCACCATCGTTTCCTTCGACGTCGACACGGCCGCACCCGACGAAGCACTCGACTTGCCGCTCGCCGCAATCGAATTGATCGCCTGGTTGCGCGCGGAGTCGGCCGCGATGCTCGCCACGCTCGATGCAGTCGTGCCCGCCGTGCCGCCTGTCGTCGCGCTCGTGCTCGCTGTAGCCGTAGCCGTGGTCCGCGCGGTCACCGTGCCGGCCGGCGCGTTGGTGGTCTGCGCGCCGCTCGCGCTGCCGCCCGAGGTGCTGACGTAAATCTGTTTCAGCATGTCCGGGCTCTGCCAGTACTTGGGCGCCACTTCCATCACGACGTGATACTGGTTCAGCGGGTTGTAAATCGTCGAGACCTGGCGCTGGCCGAACGCGTCGTACAAGGTGTTATCGATCTGCGCCGGCTTGATGCCGAGGCGCGCGGCGGTTGCGCGGTCGATCGTCACCATCGCCTCGAGGCCGCCTTGCTGCTGGTCGGAATTCACGTCGGCGAGTTCGGGGCGCGCCTGCAGCGCCTCAGTCAGCTTCGGTCCCCACAGATACAGATCGGTCGTCGAATCGGCCAGCAGCGTGAACTGATACTGCGCGTTCGATTGCCGGCCCCCTACGCGAATGTCCTGCACCGCTTGCAGGAAAGTCCGCGCGCCGGCCACCTCGCCGAGCGGGGCGCGCAGTTGCTGGATCACCTGGTCGGCGGATAGCTTGCGCTCGCTTTTCGGCTTCAGCGAAACGAACATGAAACCGGAGTTGGTCTGCCGGCCGCCGGTGAAACCCGCCACGCTGTCGACGGCGGGATTCTTGCCGACGATCTCCATCATCTCCGAGAACTTGCTCTTCATCGCCTGGAACGACGTGCTCTGGTCGGCCTGAATGCCGCCGACCAACCGGCCCGTGTCCTGCTGAGGAAAGAAGCCCTTCGGCACGATGATGTACAGCCAGATGTTCAGTCCGATGGTCGCGAGCAGAATCATCACGATCAGGCGCGGATGCCGCAGCGCCCAGCCGAGGGTACGCTCATAACCGCGATGCATCGACATGAAGCCGCGTTCGAGCCAGAGGCCGAAACGTCCTTCTTCCTTTTTCTCATGCGGCTCGCGCAGGAGGCGCGAACACATCATCGGGGTCAAGGTGAGCGAGACGATCAGCGACACGCCGATCGCGAGCGACAGCGTCAGCGCAAACTCGCGGAACAGCCGCCCGACAATGCCGCCCATCAGCAGAATAGGCAGGAACACGGCGACCAGCGAGATACTGATCGACAGCACCGTGAAGCCGACTTCGCGCGCGCCGAGGAACGCGGCCTTCATGCGCGGCACGCCATTCTCGATATGCCGTGAGATGTTCTCCAGCACCACGATCGCATCGTCGACCACGAAGCCGGTCGCGATCGTCAACGCCATCAGCGACAGGTTGTCGATCGAAAAGCCCAGCATATACATCGCGGCGAACGTGCCGATGATCGAGATCGGCACCGCCACGCTCGGAATCAGCGTGGCGCGCCAGTTGCGCAGGAACAGGAACACCACCATCACCACCAGCGCCACCGCGATCATCAGCGTGCGCTCGGTGTCTCTCAGCGACGCGCGGATCGTCGTGGAGCGGTCGGCGGCCGGCGCGATGTCCACGTCGGCGGGCAGCGACGCGTGCAACTGCGGCAGCATCGCCGTCACGCGGTCGATGGTGTCGATGATGTTCGCGCCGGGCTGGCGGTACAGAATCACCAGCACCGAACGCTTGCCGTTGAAGAGGCCCAGGTTGCGCAGGTCTTCGACCGAATCGACCACTTCCGCGACGTCGGACAGCTTCACCGCCGCGCCATTGCGGTACGCGATGACCAGATCCTTATACTGCGACGCCTTGCTCGCCTGGTCGTTGGTATAGATCTGCACGCGGTTCGGGCCGAATTCGATCGAGCCTTTCGGGCTGTTCGCATTGGCCGCGGCGAGCGCCGCGCGTACGTCTTCGAGGCCGATGCCGTAGTGGGACAGGGCATTCGGTTCAAGTTCGACACGCACAGCCGGATTCGCCGAACCGCTCACGTCTACTTCGCCGACGCCGTCCACCTGGGAGAGCGACTGCTGCAACACGGTGGCCGCCGAGTCGTACAGTTGACCGGCGGTCAGCGTCTTCGACGTGAGCGCGAGAATCAGGATCGGCGCGTCGGCCGGATTCACCTTGTGGTACGTCGGGTTGCTGCGCAAGCTCGCCGGCAGATCGGCGCGTGCGGCGTTGATGGCCGCTTGCACGTCGCGCGCGGCGCCGTCGATGTTGCGGTTCAGGCCAAACTGCAGCGTAATGCGCGTCGAGCCGACCGAACTCTGCGAGGTCATTTCGGTGACGTCGGCGATCGAGCCGAGATGCCGTTCGAGCGGACTCGCGACGCTGGTCGCGACCGTGTCCGGGCTCGCGCCCGGCAGCGTCGCCTGCACCGAAATGGTCGGGAAATCGACTTGCGGTAGCGGCGCGACCGGCAGCTTGGTGAACGCGAAAATACCGGCCAGCGCGATGCCGATCGCCAACAGCGTGGTGGCGACCGGGCGGGAAATAAACGGACGCGACAGGTTCATCGCTTAAGTCCCTGCATCGGTGGCGGGCGGCACAGGCTTGCCGCGATTGAAGCGCTCACGCACGCGGCGGGCGAGTGCGTCGAAGCCGAGATAGATCACCGGCGTCGTAAACAGCGTGAGCAACTGGCTGACGATCAAACCGCCGGCAATCGCGATACCGAGCGGGCGGCGCAACTCCGAACCCGCGCCGGTGCCGAGCATCAGCGGCAGGGCGCCGAGCAGGGCGGCGAGCGTGGTCATCAGGATCGGCCGGAAACGCAGCAGACACGCCTGATAAATGGCTTCGCGTGGGGGCTTGCCTTCCTCGCGCTCGGCGTAGAGCGCGAAGTCGATCATCATGATGGCGTTCTTCTTCACGATACCGATCAGCAGCACGATACCGATGATGCCGATGATGTCGAGATCGTGCCCGGTGATCAACAGGGCGAGCAGGGCGCCGACGCCGGCCGACGGCAGCGTCGACAGAATCGTGATCGGGTGGATGAAGCTCTCGTACAGCACGCCGAGCACGATATACATCGTGACGATCGCCGCCAGAATCAGGAACAGTTCGTTCGACAGCGATGCCTGGAACGCCAGCGCCGCACCCTGGAAGCGCGTCTGGAACGACGCCGGCAGCCCGATATCCTTCTCCGCCTGATCGATCGCTTTCACCGCCGCGCCGAGCGACGAGCCGGGCGCGAGGTTGAACGAAACGGTAGTGGCCGGGAACTGGCTCAGGTGCGTGACGAGCAGTGGCGCGGGTTTCTCGATGAACTTCGCGATCGACGACAGCGGCACCTGGCCACCCGACGAGGTGGAAGAGGGCAGGTAGATCGAGTTCAGCGACTCGGTGTAGTGCTGCATCTGCGGCTGCGCTTCCAGAATCACGCGGTACTGGTTCGATTGCGTGAAGATGGTCGAGATGATGCGCTGGCCGAATGCGTCATACAGCGCACTATCCACGGTAGCCGGCGTGATGCCGTAACGCGACGCCGTGGCGCGGTCGATTTCGATGTACACCGACTGGCCGTTGTCCTGCAGGTCGGTGGCCACGTCCGCCAGTTCCGGCGACTGCTTCAGCCGGTCGACCAGCTTCGGCACCCAGGTGGTGAATTCGCTGATGTTCGGGTCGGTCAGCATGAACTGGTACTGCGTCGGGCTGACGGTGGAATCGATCGTCAGATCCTGCACCGGCTGCATGTACAGCGAGGCGCCCGGAATGTGCGCGACGTCCTGCTGCAACTGGCGGATCACGTCGCTCGCGGTGTTGCTGCGGTCGTCGCGCGGCTTCAGGTTGATCAGCATGCGGCCGCTGTTCAACGTGATGTTGCTGCCGTCCACGCCGATGAACGAGGTGAGGCTTTCCACGTCCGGGTTCTTCAGGATCTGCGCGGCGAGTTCCTGCTGACGCTCGGCCATCGACGCATACGACACCGACTGCGGCGCCTGCGTGATTGCCTGGATCACGCCGGTGTCCTGCACCGGGAAGAAGCCCTTCGGAATGTACACGTACAGCACGCCGGTCAGTACCAGCGTGAGCACCGCGACGAACAGTGTGGAGCGTTGCCGGTTCAGCACCCAGGTGAGCGCGACCGCGTAGCGGGCGATCACCCAGTCGATCGATTTATGGGCCTTCGCTTCGAAACTGTGGCTTTCATGCGGCGGCGTGTGGCGCAGGAGCTTCGCGCACATCATCGGCACGAGCGTGAGGGAGACGATCGCCGAAATCACGATCGTTACGGCCAGCGTGATCGCGAATTCGTGGAACAGGCGTCCCACCACGTCACCCATGAAGAGCAGCGGAATCAGCACGGCGATCAGCGAAACCGTCAGCGAAATGATCGTGAAGCCGATCTGTTTCGAGCCCTTCAGCGCGGCTTCCAGCGGCGATTCGCCTTCTTCGACATAGCGCGCGATGTTCTCGATCATCACGATCGCATCGTCCACCACGAAGCCGGTTGCGATGGTCAACGCCATCAACGACAGGTTATCCAGCGAGAAACCGCACAGGTACATCACCGCGAGCGTGCCGATCAGCGAGAGCGGCACCGACAGACTCGGAATGATGGTCGCGTAGACGTTGGCGAGGAACAGGTACATCACCAGCACCACCAGCACGACCGACATCAGCAATTCGAACTGCACGTCGCGCACGGAAGCGCGGATCGTGGTGGTACGGTCGGTGACGATTTCCACGTTGAGCGCAGCGGGCAGCGACTGTTGCAGTTGCGGCAGCAGTGCCTTGATGCTGTCGACCACCTGGATCACGTTCGCGCCCGGCTGGCGCTGCACGTTCAGGATGATCGCCGGCGTGTTGTTGACCCATGCGCCGAGCTTGGTGTTCTCCGCGCCCTGCACGATGTTCGCGACGTCCGTCAGCATGACCGGGCGGCCGCCCTTGTACGCGACCACGGCGCTCTTGTAGGCGTCGGCGTCGGTCAGTTGATCGTTCGCGTTGATCGTGTAGTTGCGGGTCGGGCCGTCGAAGTTACCCTTCGGCGTGTTGACGTTCAGGTTCGAAATCGTGGTGCGCAAGTCGTCCAGATTCAGACCGTACGCGGCGAGCGCGCGCGGGTTCGCCTGAATCCGCACGGCCGGGCGTTGGCCGCCAGACAGGCTCACCAGACCCACACCCGCCACCTGCGAGATCTTCTGCGCGAGACGCGTGTCGGCCAGGTCTTGCACCTGCGTGAGCGGCATCGTCTTCGAGGTGATCGCGAGCGTGATGATCGGTGCGTCGGCGGGATTGACCTTCGCGTAGATCGGCGGCGCGGGCAGATCGGATGGCAGCAGGTTGCCCGCGGCGTTGATCGCCGCCTGGACTTCCTGCTCGGCGATATCGAGCGGCAGATCGAGGCTGAACTGCAGCGTGATGATCGACGAGCCGGCCGAGCTTTGCGACGACATCTGATTCAACGACGGCATCTGCCCGAACTGGCGTTCGAGCGGCGCGGTGACCGACGAGGTCATCACGTCCGGGCTCGCGCCCGGATAGAAGGTCTGCACCTGGATCGTCGGATAGTCGACTTCGGGCAGCGCGGAAAGCGGCAGAAAGCGCAGCGCGACGAGACCGACCAGCATGATCGCCGCCATCAGCAGCGCGGTGCCGACGGGGCGCAGAATAAAGGCGCGGGATGGATTCATGCGATAGTTGCCGTGCCTTTATTGCGAGGCTTGCGCCGCGTGATTGCGATGATGTCCATGCGCGCCGGATGCGCCCGAAGCGGCAGCCGCGCCGCTTGCACCGCTCGCACCACGCGCGCCCGAAGCGCTGCGCGGCTTGTCGGCCGGAATCGTGATCTTCGCGCCTTCCTTCAGCCGGTCCGAGCCGTCGATCACGACGCGCTCGCCGACCTGCAGGCCGGATTTGATGCTGGTGCGTTCGCCGTCCACCGGACCCACCTTGACCGCACGCACCGTCACCGTGTTGTCCGGCTTCACGACGTACACGAACTGACCCATCGAGCCGTTCAATACGGCCGGCGTCGGCACGATCACTGCGTCCTTGATCGTGTCCACGAGCAGGCGCGTATTCACGAACTGATTCGGGAACAGCCGGTTCTTGTCGTTCTGGAAGGTCGCGCGCAGTTTGACCGTGCCGGTCGTGGTGTCGATCTGGTTATCCAGGGTTTCGAGCGAGCCGCCTTCGAGCGAGGTGGTGTTGCTGCGGTCGTACGCGGTGACCGAGAGCTTCGCGCCCGTTTGGGTCTGCTGGATGATCTGCTGAAGGTTGTCTTCGGAGGTCGTGAAGATCACGCTGATCGGCTGCAACTGCGTAATCACGACGATGCCGTTGGTCAGGCTCGGTGTCACGTAGTTGCCCGGATCGACCTGGCGCAAACCGACGCGCCCCGACACCGGCGCGGTGATGCGCGCATAAACGAGGTCGAGCTTGAAGGTGTCGACGTTTGCCTGGTCGGACTTCACCGTGCCTTCATACTGCCGCACGAGCGAGGCCTGCGTATCGACCTGCTGGCTGGCGATCGAGTCTTGCGAGAGCAGCGTCTGATAGCGCTTCAGGTCGAGGCGGGCGGTTTGCAACAGCGCCTGGTCGCGCGCGAGGGTGCCTTGCGCGTTTTCCAGCGAGATCTGATAGGGGCGCGGGTCGATCTGGGCGAGCACGTCGCCCTTCTTGACCATCTGGCCTTCCTTGAAATACACGTCCTGCAGCACGCCGCTCAACTGCGGCAACACGGTGACGTTGGCGAGCGGCGTGACCGTGCCGAGCGCGGTCAGCACCACGGGCATCTCACCTTGTGCGGCGGTCGCCACGTGAACAGGCTGCGCCATGTTGGCGAGGCCGCCAGGGCCACCACGGCCCGGGCGGCCGCCGCTCGCGCCGCTTGCACCGGCAGCCCCGCTCGCGCCTCCGGGCCCGCCCCACGGATGCCAGCGCCACAACACGACCCCAAGGATGACCAGCGCCGCAACGATCAGCGCGATGTTGCGCCCGCGATGGCTTTTTGCTGCGACCGGCGTTTTCCCGGGACCGCCGACAGGTTTCCCGGTGGCTGACGGTTGCGAACCGGGTTGAGAAGCCGGGGCGGCAGGGCGTGTGGTTTCCGAATGCTTTTGTTGTTCGTCCATCGGTTCGGTCTGGTGGCTGGCTTTGATGTGAGCCGCTCGTGCGTTTGTGCCGCTTCAACAGTTCGGCGGACCGGCACGCAGGCGGCATGACAGGCGGTTTCGACAGCGGGCGCGCCGCAAATGTTCAGCGCGATGCTACCCGAGGCGCGGGACAACGATGTTAACGCAGTGCGGCATCATGGCAGCTCGGCGGGACGTTATCGAAGGGCGATAGCGGCAAGCCGGGCGAGCGCCCGCGACGGGAATGCGTGATCCTACGTCGCAGGCTCTGTAACAGTCCACCCGTGTATTTTTCTTTTGATTACGAAGGTTACAGTGCGAGTGGAGGGCGGCTGGAAAATGCCGTGGCCGCCGACCGGCGAGCGTCTGCGCGTTTCAGTTGTCGAGGCGGCGTCCAGGCGTGCCGCCGATCTCGAGAACGATCTTGCTGATGCATTCGAGCAGGGCCGGCGCCGCACGTGAGATCAGCCAGTCGCGCGGACACTGATCCGCGGAGCCGCCGCAATTGACTGCGTAGCGCTCGCCCGAGGGGCCGGTGAATCCTGATGCGATGGCGTTCAAACCGTCGTACCATTCGCCCGTGGCGATCGCGAAGCCTTGCTCCGCCGTTTCCCGTAATGCGCTCGTCAGACGGCTGCTGACGTGGCCCCAGTCGTCGCCTTCGGCGGCCTGCAGGCCGATCAGCAATTTTTCCCGCTCCGGTTCGGCAAGCGCCGACAGATAGGCGCGGCCGACTGCGGTGCGGCTGAGGTTCATGCGCGAGCCGATTTCGAGGCGCGATACCAGCACCGCCGAACGTGGCCGGATCGCGTCGATGACCACCATGTCGAGGCGGTCGCGTACGGCCAGATGCACGGACAACGCGGTGCGTTCGGCGAGTTCGATGAGGAAGGGGCGCGCCCGGGCCCGGATGTCGAAGTTGCGCAGAAAGCCGTTGCTCAACTCCAGTACAGACGAGGTCAGCACGAATCGCTCGCTGTCGGGCAAGCGGAACAGGAAGCCTGCGCCGACGAGCGTGGCGGTAATGCGTGAGACGGTGGGCTTCGGAATGCCGGTCAGCTCGGTCAACTCGCGGTTGCTGAGCGGCGCATCGGCCGCGGCGATCGAACGCAGCACGGTCAAACCACGTGCCAGCGCGGTGACTTCGTCGCCCGAGCCGTCTTTGTCTTTGGCTGGGCCTGCGGCAGTTCGGGAGGACGTGGGTCGGGTCATGTCGTTTTTCTGGAACTATATTTCAGTTTTCTGTTCGCTTGCCTGTCAGCAACCGATCCGCAGAGGTGCGGCGGAGGCCCCAAAATGGGGCGCGAAGTGCATTTTTCGTCAGAAGATTCATTGTATCGGAATATTTTGCCGAGACGAATGAGGTCTCTTTAGATTTTGCTTGACTTAGTCAGCATAACCATAAAAAATGGAACCTCATTTCGAAAGACGGTTTCAGGTTCTGCATTTTGAAATTCTGAACCAACCGTGGTCCGCGGAGTGTCTGGTCGAGTACCTCTAACAGTCCCCCGTAGCAGTCCACGCAGTGTCTGTCTCGAGTCCGGCGTCCAACATCGCGCACCCGTCCAACTTTCGAATACCGTCTCTCAGGTTCTAGCACGGCCCTCGGAATGGCTAGAACTTTTTAAGGCGTCACGGAAACGTGACGCTTTTTTTTTGTGCTATCGGCGCACATCAAAGTCTGCGGCATTCATAAAACGCCCCTTTGCGTGCAACAAAGTCTGCAGGTTTTGGATTAATTCTGCTGCGCGGCAGCAATTCTGGGTCTTTGCCATCACCCTCGATGGTCAATGTGCGGTCCGTCAGTCTGAGCCGACTTTCCCGTTCAGAAGATACTTAATTCGCCCTACGGTGGTTTCTCTTGCCAGTATCAAACCAGTAGTTGCCAGGTTTCAACGCCTACCACCCGCGCCAATGCGTCCAAGGTATCGAGCGTTGCTGCGACCGTCTTGCTTTCAATCTTGTAGGCATAGACGCGTCCGAGACCTGCCGAAGTTGCGGCCTGTTCTTGGGTCAGGCTCAGCCGAAGCCTAAGTCGTTTCAGATTTTGGGCTACCGAGTCGCCAAGCGGCCGCTCGGCGTAGTCTCCAGGCGCTTCCACTGGGTCAGATGACAACGGAAGGCAAGGGTCGACGTCCAGGGCAATGGCAAGCCGGTTGACTGTATCCAGGCGGACATTTGCTGCCTGATTTTCGATATTGGTAACGGTATGCACGCCCAATCCGGCGGCGCGGCTGCTGCCATCCTGTCCGCCCTCATTTAAATGGCGCGGACCATCGCCGCTTCCTCGACGGCGCGAGTTCCCGAAAGCGGCGCCGTCCTTCCTCGCTCCACCGTCAGTTGCCGCTCCCTTGCGTCCACAAAGGGTCCACAATGCAACTCATCATTCTTGGACTCTATGTCCAAGCACCCCCAGGCACCTTTTTGCGAGCAGTCTAAAATTTCACCGGCAGCGCCTCGGCGTGTCACAGGTGACGCTCACCCTCAGCTAGCTTCATCACTGAACTGGGGAGCAGGAGTCGGAGGCGAACGCTGCGAAACAATTAGGTCGCACAAATCACCACTCCTTGCACGATATTTAGAATAGTCGCGCGCTGGCTTAGGTGCTCGTCGGCGCTTAATGCATGGATTGCAGAGTAGCAAGCCAAATTGACCCATCCAGCTACATTTTCTGCGCACTTTCCCATACCTTTGGTAATGCAAGGCGACTATGTAGGGTCTGCAGAAAAGAGGCTTCAAAAATGAGATGCTCGCGACGCCAGCATTGGCGCGGGCTTGCGGCGGACATCAGCGCAATATCGAGGTGTTCGAAAGCGTCCGGCCGCTACTCTTAAGACATGCGTTATAGGGAATGTCCCAGGTTAGGTGCATTACGCACCCTGAGGTTGCAATCATCGACGTGGGGATGCCGGAAATAGACGGCTTCGAAGTCGCACGCGCAGTTCGACTTGAACGAGCACTCGACGACATCGTGCTCGTGGCGCTTACGGGCTATGCATCCGAATCCGACAAATCGAGGGCTTTGGCGGCCGGTTTCGATTTTCATCTGACCAAGCCCCTTTCGCTCGATATGCAGTACATCCTGGTGAAACGTGCCGACGGTACGCTGCGGGGCATTGTCTAAGGTCGGCGCGCCCTTTGTCGCGAGTTTTAGGGCTACAAAAAGTCGGCTGGACTTAGGGGGCATAGGCCCGAGCGGGCAGAAACGCGTCTACCACCTGCCGCATCTGCAGCCAAAGGAGGAGTTCACATGCAAGAGTTTGAGCGTATCAAGGTCCTGTTCGTTGCCGGGTTTGGACCAATCGTCCGCGATAAAATCGCGGGCCGAAACTTGTACGGTGAGACGTTCAACATCTCATTCAAGGAGGAGCCGGGCGGTTATCTGCATACTGAGGCTCTGAAAGGAGTTCAGAGTTTTGCCTTGTGGCCGCTCGAGCAGGCGGCACAGTCCTGCTTTGGCAAAGATTCCTGGCCGGACAGCACGCCCGTTCCCCAGGCATGGCTCGAATTTGATGTCGAGGACGTTGAAGGAGCAACCGCGGAACTGGAATCGCGAGGCTATCGAATTCTCATCAAGAACAAGAAGGAACCCTGGGGTCAGACGGTCACACGATTTCTTTCTCCGGAAGGACTGCTGGTTGGCCTAACAATTACTCCGTCGATGCGGCACTCGTGAATATCACGGGGACCCGTGGTTTCCAGATGTCCGTTTGACCCGAACCAGGGGTGACGATGGAAGTGCCGTGTTGCGGATACTAACCGCTGGATAATTCGGCTAATGGAGCCGCAAGCCTGGTGCATGTGGTCACCCAAACGAATGGGTGCGTTAATTTTCTGAGCCTGCGGCTCCACGACTTAAGATAATGCTATTGCTGCCGCGACCGGTTTCGATAGTGACGACGCGCGTGGGTCTGCTCATGCACCAGCACCGCCGGTTGGGTCCGGACGGAGTGGCGTCTGCAGGAGCGGCGACGGCCCCCACATCTCGACCTTGAAATTGGTCGCGAAGGTCCGTAGTTCTTGCTCCAGCGCGCGCCATGGCCCGTCTGCGAACGTCGCCCAGTCGATTGTGGACCTCCAACAGGTGGTCGTTCGAATCTGCGGGGCGCCCAGCATATTCCGGTTCGCGCGAAGTTCGACCAGACCTGGCTGCTGCACAATCGTTTCCGCCGCCTTCCTGGCCCATTCGGCGTAAGACTCCAGATTCACGCCTAGCTGCAGGTCGTACGTATTCGTCACCTCTATCATGGACGTCTCCTCACCGATGGAGTTGGGTTCCGGCAGGTACATGTCCACTGCCAGTTCGCCGGTATGGCAATGCGCCGCGTCTCTGATACTGCCTTCGTTCGCCCCAGCGGGTCAAGCAGCGCTTCCATGACAAAACATCGAACTTGCTCTCGGAGACGGCCGGAAACGGGACGCTTGGCTTCTCGTCGATTGATACGGACACGCTCGCATCCGCCCACGGGGGCAAGCCGCGGACGGCTGTCGTTCTGCTCGCTCATCTCGTTCTCTTTCGTCGTCGTGGCCGCGCTAGCTCGGCAGGTACGCCTGAAAGCCGCAAATCGCGCGGCACCGATGCCGCAGCGAGGATGAAAACCAATGCATCGCGCTGCTTACTGCCAGCCACAGACATCGTAGTGCTTTTCCGTCACGAGCCTAAGCAATCAGCCTACGTGCCATGGCCCGAGCTGATTAAGGAGTGTGAGCACCTGATGAAACCTACCGAGCATCTGCCGGTCCGCTACGAGGTAAAGGCGTTTCCCGAAGAAGTGCTTTTTCAGGCATGGTGTACTCGCTTCGATAAGGTTTGAAAAGGAAAGCACGCTCCTTAAACGTCCGGGATACACGGCATAAGGACACCGAGGCTAAACCGCAGGCAAAGCAGGCAGCGCGGAGACAGAAGTCAGATGCGCCGCCGGCAAGACGAAAGATGCCGATATCACCAAAACCGAAGCACCACGGAGGTACCGAAGCTCCAATTCGCGAGCGACCTGACCTTGGAATGGCCGCATGCCGGCAATTCTGAAAGGTCTTACTGGACAGTCTTCGTTGACATGCTGCTGTCTTCGTGGCGCATAGTGGACATGCTCATGCCACTCGTGGTGTCCGCGCTCTTGCTCATGTCGCCAGGAACCCGGTTCCACGGGCTCGAGACGGGCTCGCCGTGGTACGTCATCCCAGCGGTTGCGGCACCGTGAGCGCCGCCGCTGCCATTTCCACCGTTGCCATTCCCGCCAGCCTGCGCAAACGTCGCGGCGCACGCGCAGAGCGACGCGACAGCGACACGCGCGAACAGAGCCTTCATCGTCGACTTGTCCATGGTAATTCTCCTGTGATATCGACCCGTGCGTTTGCAGCGCCGAAGTCTCATATACCGCTAAAGTCTGACTGATTGCGCAGCGGCGGAGCGCAAGCAGCTACTCCCATCTGAACAGGGCAGACATTTGCTGCGTCCAGATGCGAGACATGTGAGTCAGTCGTGACTCAGCGCCGAAAATGACAACGCTGCGCTGAATTCGCACTTCTTGTCGTGCGCATTTGCCCTTTTACTTCGGCATCAGTACCTTATCGACCACCATGATGACGCCGTTGCTCTGGGTGACGTCGTAGGTCGATATGTCGGCAGTGTGGCCACTGGCATCCATTACTACGATGTTGTGCGGGCCGTTTTCACTGAACGTCAGAAGCTCTCCATTGACTGTCTTCAGTTCCGCCTTGCCGCCACCGGCCTTGATAGCCTGGTCGAGCTTGCGGAAGTCATAACGTCCAGGAACAACGTGGTATGTCAGGATGCTGGTCAACGTCGCCTTGTTTTCAGGCTTCACGAGCGTGTCGACTGTGCCAGCCGGCAGCGCGGCAAACGCCTCGTTCGTTGGTGCAAAAACCGTAAACGGTCCTGGGCTCTTTAACGTATCGACGAGGCCCGCGGCTTTGACTGCAGCGACGAGCGTGGTGTGGTCAGCCGAGTTGACCGCGTTGTCCACGATGTCCTTGCTCGGATACATCGCCTGACCACCGACCATGACCGTGTCGCTGGCCGCAAAGGCGCCAGAGACGGCTGCTGACAGTGCGACAGCGACGAACATAGGCTTGCATTTCATGGTGCACTCCCCAGAGTTGCCACGCGTAATTGCACGGCTCTGACCGCATATACGGGGAATACTCGCGCCTGGATTCAAAAACGGTCTGCATCCCGACGATGTAGCCTGATGTGTCCCTGCCTTGGGCCCGTCTTCGGGGGAAATTGCATCGACAAAGCTGATCGATCACGGTGCACGACTTGAAGACGCGGATGCGTTGACGAGCAACGCACGGCGGTGCCGTGCTTCCGGACCTTAAGCGGGGCGACCGGCCAGCAACCGCTTCGCGGTGTATGAAAGAACGCGCTCATCACGCTGATTCAACACGTCGATGCGGCTCGTCACGACTGCACGATTGTTTTTGGATGTGGGTTTCACTTCCTCGACTTCCACTATCCCATAGATCGAATCGTTGACGAGAACCGGACCGTGAGCCTTTAACGTCAGATCCAGAAGTGCCAGACCGGTGCCTTGTATCATCGTCTGGAATAACAGTCCTTCGATCAGGCCGCTCGTCAGCGCAGCGGGGACCGCACGGCCACGCATGGCGCCGTGCTCGTAGTCCGCGTCGATGAAAATGGCCTCGAGCATGCCGGTCACCGAGATGAAATTGACAAGGTCGGTTTCGGTTACCGTGCGACGATACGTGCGAAAGCGCTGACCGGCCTGAATCTCCTGCCAGTAGAAACCACGCCCCAGCAGTTGGGCGTCTTGTAGGGAACTCATATTTACTCCGGATGGGTAAGTGACTGTCGATCCCGCCCGCAGTCGGTTCTGCGGGCGATTGTCGGTTGACGGGACGTCGCGTTCGAATAGCAATAACTTTGCTATCGGGGAAGCTGTACTAGAACCTGACGCGCAAGCCAGCGGTAACGGCGAGCTGGTATTTCGAATTGGAGCCCGTTGGACCGCCCACGCTGTCGATCGTTGCGGTCAGGGCATCGCCCAGGGCCTTCTGATAGACCGCGGCGACATACGTTGTCGTAGTTTTGCTAAGCAGGTATTGCGCCCCCAGGTTTATCTGCGCCCAACGAGGGTGGGTCCCATCAGTAATGTTAGCTATTTTCGAGGCACCACCTACCTTTCCGTCGCTGTAAATGAATGCGACGCCAGCAAGAAAGGCCGGGGTAATCTGGTACTTTGTGTTGGCCTCATAGTTCGAAAGAGAAAAGCTCGAATGGTCGACGTACCGCAACTTGGCCACTGTATATGCGAACCCCAGCGTCGCTGCGTCCAACTGGTATGCCACGCCTGCGCCGGTGACGTCCTGGGTCTTGACCGGACGTGCATAGAAGATATCGGTGACGCTCGTGTAATCGCCGACGATGGCGCCGCCAGTATTGCTTCCTCCCGTACCCCCGGCCGAAGGGCTTGAGAGGTGCAGGTGACCAGCTCCCAGCGTTACAGGTCCCGCTGCGTAGCTCGCGCCGACGCTCCATGCGCTATTGTTTGAGAAGCCGGTGCCAGCTGAACCGGCAGCCTGATTGCTGAAGGCGTATAACCCTCCGAAGGCCAGCCCACGATAGGTGGGACTGGTGTACTTGACGGAGTTGTTGATGCGGAAGGTGGTGTAGAGATTGTCGATGTCACCGACGTGCGCGCCATATTGAGTCGCCCATTGTCTGGAAGAAACAAAAGGTCCGACGAAGTCGACGACCGAGTCGTACTGTCTCCCGAAGGTCGCGGTCCCCAGATCCTTGTTGACCAGTCCAACATATGCCTGGCGGCCGAATAAACGTGAACCTTGCAATAGCGTGCCGCTGGCGACGCTGAAGCCGTTCTCGAGCACGAAGATGGCGGAATTGCCGCCACCCAGATCCTCGACCCCGCGAAAGCCCCATCGGGACGGGGCACCGACACCGGATGTTTCCTGTATTTTGCGGGCACCGATGGCTCCGGGCCGGCTGGCCACGTTGTTCACATAACCGATACCTGCATCAACCAGACCGTAGAGCGTCACGCTGCTTTGCGCGCAGGCCGATGCGCTAGCCAGTCCGCTGGTCGCAAGAAAAATCGCCTTCCTCAATTCCATGTATGTCCCCATCGAAGCGTTATAGGTAAATATTGATTCAGCAATGTGCCGTTGGTCTCCTGGCGACCTGAGCGGCGGAACGGCTCACTTCAAAAACCCGCGGTGCTGGCATTGCACTGCCTGACACCGCGCACAAATCGAGGCAGCACCCGGACGGCCCTTCAGATCACCAAGTTTTCGCGTAATGCCGCGATTCGTTCATCGTCATAGCCCAGGACGACGCGCAGAACGTCAGTTGTATGTTCGCCAAGCTGAGGCGGGTGGATGAGCGCCTGAGGCGGCGTTGCGCTCATGTTGATCGGGTTGCGCACCACCTTCACGGTGCCGCCGGATGGGTGGGGCAGGTCGAGTTGCAGTCCGCGCGCCACCACCTGCTCGTTCTCGAATACCTCGCCGAGATCGTTGATTGGGCCGCAGGGCACGCTGGCAGCTTCGAGTGCAGCGATCCATTCATGCTTTCCGCGTACGCGGACCATCTCCGCGAGAATCGGCACCAGGGTCTCGCGATTGCGCACGCGCGCCGGATTGGTGGCGAAGCGCTCGTCGTCGGCCAGTTCCAGCCGGCCGCCGGCTTCGACAAATTTCCGGAACTGCCCGTCGTTGCCGACCGCGACGATGATCCAGCCATCGCTGGTCTGGAAGGTCTGGTAGGGCACGATGTTCGGATGCGCGTTGCCCCAGCGCACCGGCGGCTGGCCGCTGGCGAGGAAGTTCGAGCTAACGTTCGCGAGCATGGCGACCTGCACGTCGAGCAGCGCCATGTCGATGTACTGGCCTTCGCCGGTACGGTCGCGATGGGTGAGGGCAGTCAGCACGGCGACGCTTGAGTACATACCCGTCATCAGGTCTGTGATCGCCACCCCTGCCTTTTGAGGGCCGCCGCCAGGCAAGCCGTCGCGCTCCCCGGTGATGCTCATGAAGCCGCCTATTCCCTGGATGATGAAGTCGTAGCCCGCACGCTGCGCATAGGGTCCAGTCTGGCCAAATCCGGTCACCGAGCAATAGATGATGTCCGGCTTGATTTCTTTCAGCGAGGCGTAGTCGAGGCCATATTTCTTCAACTGGCCGACCTTGTAGTTCTCCAGCACCACGTCGCTGTGGGCGACCAGCTCGCGGACAATGCGCTGCCCTTCGGGCGTCGCGATATCCACGGTCACCGAGCGCTTGTTGCGGTTCGCGGCGAGATAGTAGGCTGCCTCGCGCGTATCTGCGCCGTCCGGCGTCTTCAGGTACGGAGGGCCCCAGTGACGCGTGTCGTCGCCGACTTCGGGTCGTTCGATCTTGATGACGTCGGCGCCGAAATCGGCGAGCGTCTGTGCGCACCACGGACCGGCCAGCACGCGGGTGAGATCCAGCACGCGGATATGATTGAGAGCGCCCATAATTGGTAAAAATATAGTCGTTTAGTAATGCTATTAATTTGGTATGAAGCGTTGCGCAGCGAGTGTCAAGTGCCCGGGCACGGAAGCCGATTTCTGGACTTAAAGGGTTACGCCGGGTTGGCTAAAATCCGGCGCAACGATCGGTTCGCTACGGGGTAGTACGGTCGCGGGCGGCAGCATCATCCCTCACTGGAAAGGAGAGGCTGATTCTTACGGGAAGCAATAGGCAAGATCACAACGAGCATGACCGCGGCCAATGCTTGCATGCACGCAGCGGTGACAAAGCCACTTGTATAGGTGCCGGTAGCTTCCCGTACGTACCCGGTAAGCCACGGCGTCAGAAAACCTGCGAGGTTCGCAACCGAACTGATGAAGGCCACTCCGACCGTGGCCCCACTAGCCTTCAGGTACCGCATCGGAATCTGCCAGAAAAGAGAGATGCCGGCACCTGTGCCTGCGAGCGCGAGGGCGAGCGTCACAAAGGTGGCGGTGCGACTGCTGTGCCACACGAGTACCAGCAGAAGCAGGCTCGCGACGCTCACCACAGAGGCAATCGAGCAGTGGTAGCGGAGGTCACCATGACGGCTCGCGTATGTGCAGAATGCAATGTTGCCGACAGCGCCAAGAATACAGATGGCCGCGATAGCGTTGCCGATCGCTGTGTAGCCACCAAATCCCGCATCCCGCAGAATGGTCGGAATGAAGAAGCTCAGCGCCGTATTGGCACTGAGGATGCAAAAATAGACGGCAACCAGTACCCAGACAACCGGATTGGCAAGCAGCGGTCGCTGGTGGTTCACTTCCGCAGAGGCGCGTTTGCGGTCGCGAGCGAGGTCGGCCCCGATGAGCAGCCGTTCTTCAGGGGACAGCCAGGACGCTGTCTCCGGCCCATCGGAGAGGACAAATAGTACGAGGCAGCCCAGCAGCAGGGTGGGGGCTGCCTGCACCAGAAACATCCAGCGCCAGCCCGCGAGGGACAACACGCCGCTCATATGTTGCAGCACGAAGCCGCCGGACAGGCCTACGGCGACAGTCGAACAAATAGCGGCCGAATGGAAAATGCTGAAGTTTCGGGTTCTCCGTTTCGTTGGAAACCATAGATTCAGATAGAGAATTACGCCCGGATAGAAGCCAGCCTCGAACGCGCCCAGCAGGAACCGCAGAAAGTAGAAGAGCGGCGCGCTACGGACGAACATCATTGCAATGCTGGTGAGTCCCCAACCGATGGCAATCACGGAGATCGTTCGTCTTGCACCGAGCCTTTGCTGAACTGTCGTGCTGGGTATGCCGAACACCACATAACCGAGGAAGAACAGTCCCGCACCGAAGCCGTACACCGTTTCACTGAAGTGCAGATCGGAAAGCATCTGCAATTTCGCGAACGCGACATTGGCACGATCGACCCACGCGAGCAGCCATAGCAGGAAGAGAAGTGGAATGATTCTCCATTCCGAAGCCGAATAGGCGCGTCGTAGCGTGATTTCGGATGCGTCGCTCAAGGCGTTCGTATCGGCGTCATAGAGCGAGTTCATGAAGTGTCTCCTTGGTGATATGCCCGGATCTGTTTGGCCGGTGTCATGACAGTTTCAGTGCGGGAGCGGGCGTTGTTGCCCGCGTTTCCGCGATGGTGCAGCAACGGCTTCTACACCACCGTTCGCGCGGGCAGTACTGCTCCGCGGTTCTCTCCGAACCCGATGCGCGCAAATCCGGGCCGCTCACACCAACCCTTCATGACGACCGCATCGCCGTCCTCCAGGAAGCCGCGCGTTTCGCCATTGCCCAGAGCGACGGGTGTCTTTCCTGCGGCAGTGAGTTCGATCAAGGCGCCAGCCTCAGCGGCCGTTGGTCCCGAGATCGTGCCGCTACCGAGCAGGTCACCGCTCTGCAGATTGCAGCCACCAATGGTGTGATGCGCGACCATTTGCGCGATCGTCCAGTACTGGTGACGGAAGCTCGTGTGCGACAGCCGTGCGGCAGGTGCCTGACTTGCACGCTGCCGCTCGGACTCCAGCCATACCTCGAGTTGGATGTCGATACTCCCTTCGCTGCGGTTGGCGGGCGCATCGAGATACGTCAGCGGTTGAGGCTCGTCTGCGGGCCGCTCCCACGCATGACGAAACGGCGCCAGCGCTTCCATGGTGACGATCCACGGAGAGATTGTGGTAGCGAAATTCTTCGCGAGAAACGGCCCCAAAGGTGTCGATTCCCACATCTGTATGTCGCGAGCGGACCAGTCGTTCAGCAGGCAAAGGCCGAACACATGTTGTTCGGCACTCGTGACGGGAATCGGCTCACCCTGCTGGTTGCCAACGCCGATGAAGATTCCCAGTTCGAGCTCATAGTCCAACCGCGCACACGCGGATACCTCAGGCACGCTGTGCCCCGCAGCAAGTCGTTGTCCAAGCGGTCGCCGGACTTCCTCGCCGGATATTCCAATGCTCGAGACACGTCCGTGATAGGCGATAGGCATCCACTGAAAGTTTGGCGACAGTACCGGGTCAGGGCGCAGCAGCTTGACGATGTTGCGGGCATGGTCGATCGACGTATAGAAATCGGTGTAGTCGCCGATGCGGGCTGGCAAGCTGTATTCGACCAGCGCCTGCGGAACGAGACACCGGCGCAGCACGTCGGTATCAGGCGTCGCCGACACGTTTCCCGCTGGCGCTTCGAAAAGCGCGAAGGCGGCGTGCCTCAAGGCTCGCCATGCGCCCGGGCCCATGGCGAAGAACTCGTTGAGCGAAGGTTGCGTGCAGGCGATGGCCGCCTGCATGGCGAGGCCGCTGAGGCAGCGTTCGCGAAGGAGGGCGGCCAGGTCGATGACCTGGTCTCCCAGCGCGATACCTGCGCGAAACGCCTCCGACTCTCCCTTGCGGCGAAAGATCGCGTAGGGGAGATTCTGCAGCGGAAAGTCGCAGTGAGGCTCATTGGCCGATGCAAGCCAGCTCTTGACAGCCGCATCGTGCGTACGGTCAAGGTTCATCGAATTCACCCCGCAGGCTCCGGCGGCTAAGCAGCACACGGCGTTGACGCAGTTCCTCGATCAAAGCGGGATCGACGTCGCGCTCGGCGAGTAACTCGACGTTGTGTTCGCCCTGGAAAGCAGGGACGCCAGGCGGCGGCAAGGTTGCGCTACTGAAGCGCCATGGCACGCCCGGCATGCGCATCGTGCCGCCCGAGCGATCGTCCACCTGGACAATCGCGCCCCAGTCTTGCGCCCACTCAGATTCCGCGAGGTCATTCGTGCTGCGGACCACACCGACAGCGAGGCCTTGTTCGCTCACCTGCGCCTGAAGTTCCTCCAGGTCGGTGAAGGTGAGAATCCAGGCGCGGACTTCGCTCAGCAGGGCATCGAGGTTCAGGCGGCGCAGTGGCGCGGTCGCAAAGCGCGGGTCGAGCAGCAGATCCGTTCGACGCATCATGGAGCAGTAGCGGACGAACATCGGCGAGTAGATGGGACTCGCGGCGATGGTCAACTGACGTCCGTCCGGTAGCTTGAAGATATGGGATTCAGGCGCGCTCAGCGCCGGTGGCTCGCCCTGTGTGTCAATCCCGGACAGTTGCGCGCCAGCGCGCTCGTTGACCGCGAGCATGGTCGCGGCCATCGCGACATCGACGTGCTGTCCTTCCCCGGTGCGGTTGCGATGCTGGATTGCGGCGAGCACCGCAATTGCGGCATGCAGGCCGGTGTAGACATCCGCATGGCTGCAGGCATCGTTCTTGAGTTCAGAAAGCGATTCGCCGTAGTGCTGTTGCAGAATGTCGGTCAAGCCGGTTTCCGCTTGCACCGTCGGGGCAAACGCGGGTCGGTTGCGCCACGGCCCGGTCTGTCCATAGCCGCTGATGGAAACGTAGACGACTCCCGGATTAAACTCGCGAACCTGCTCATAGCCAAGACCGAAGCGGTTGAGCGTGCCGGGGCGAAAATTCTCAACGATGACGTCGGCGTCGCGGCACATGTCGATCACGATTTCGCGTGCTTCGGGCCAGTTCAGGTCGATGCTGAGATTGCGCTTACCCGCATTCTGCTGCGCATAGTAGACCGACATCCCGTCAATGTGAGGCACGCCTCCGCGGCCCGAGTCGCCACCGGGCGGTTCGATCTTGGTCACGTCGGCGCCGAGATCGCGCAGTGTTTTGGTACACAGCGGGCCCGCGAGCACGCGTGTGAAGTCGATGACTTTCAGCCCGTCGAGTGGTGCGTTCATGATCAGTTCCCCTCGAATACTGCGGAGCCCGGACCGGTCTTCGCGAAGGACTGCAGACCGCGCTTCTGGTCGGCGCTTGCCCACATCATGTTGTTCACCTCGGTCTGCTGTGCATCGGCACCTTCGATGCCACGGCGCGCCGAAAGATTCGCCAATTTCTTGATACCGCCCAGGGCGACCGTGGGGCCGGCTGCAAGCTGGCGGGCCCATGACATCGACACATTCGGCAATTCGGCCTCGGCGACGACGAGGTTGATGGCACCCCAGCGTTCGAGTGCTGCCGGATCGTGACGCCGGCCGAACATTGCCATTTCTTTGGCGCGTGCCACGCCCACACGCTGCACGACTCTCTGAACGCCGCCGAGCAGCGGCAACAGACCGAGAGACGCTTCAGCCATACCGAAGAAAGCCGTGTCGGCCGCCAGGATCATGTCGCAGGTCAATGCCAGTTCGAAGCCACCGCCGAGCGCACCGCCATGCACGGCCGCTACCACAGGGATGCGGATATTCTCGAGGGCATCGAGCAGCGCCTCGAGGTTAGTCTGATCGCGGCGTCGCCCGCCCGCTGCGAATGCTGTCACGTCCGCGCCGGCGCAGAAGTGGCGCATGCCGCTACGCAGGAGAATCGATCGGCACCCTTCCTCGACGGCTCTGCTGTATGCGGCGAGCAGTTCCTGAATAAAGATATCGTCGAGCAGGTTGTGGGGCGGTTTTGCCATGGTGACGACGCCGACGGCGCCGTCTTTTTCAAAGAGAACGATGCTCATGTCTTATCCTGCGTGTTGGTCCGATGGGTTGCCGGACGAATTGTTACGAAGACTGTAAAAAATATAGGAATGCGAAATACAAGGTATATGCCTACCTTGAGAGCGTGTCAGGCCAGGCCGGTTTGCCGTTTTCAACGATCTGGCTGTGCGTTCCGCGCCTACGCCGCGCAAAAACTGTCCATGCCTTGTGCCGTGCGAATCAATGACTTGATCCTAACACTGATAAGTTGGTTTAAAATTAGGGTATTCCCGATGCTGGGGGAGAGGAGAGTGCGATTAGCATGTGCGCCGGGATATCGGCAAGCGGCGTGCGAGGCGTGTTGCGAAGCAGATTTGTACTTTTAATAGTCTGACCACTTTCATGGTGCCATCGTGAATTCAAAAGCATCGACTGACGTGTCCGTGCCATATCACCACGGAAATCTGCGTAATGCACTGATTGCAGAGGGGCGTCGCGCTTTGGAGGAGATAGGCGTGCACGAACTCAGTCTGCGTTACCTGGCACGTAAAGCAGGTGTGTCGGAGGCGGCGCCTTCTCACCATTTCGCCGGCAAGGAAGGCCTGCTGGCTGCCATTGCAGCAGATGGCTTTCGCGATCTTGCGGCGCTGCGCGCCACAATAGCGGCATCCGACGAGACGGCGCTTTCGAAGGCATATCGGATGATGAGGGTCTATGTCGAGTTTGCCCAGCGCTATAACGGGTTATTCGAATTGATGGTCGGTCCTCGGATCGTCGCGCGCGATTCTTACCCGGAGCTCAGCACGGAGATCACGAAGTCGTTCCGGCTTTTCGCTTCGTCTGTTGAGCAATTTGCGTTGGAAAAGCAATGGGAAGAGCAATCGCTGACGCTCGTCACCCATGCTGCCTGGAGCGTGGAGCACGGACTCGCGACGCTGATCCTCTCAGATCGCATGCCTCGATCCGATAAACCGCTTTCAATCGATCAGGTGGTGGAGTTTTCAATCAGCATGTTCCTCAGTGCGGTTGCGGCAGGCGCATCGAGTCTCGAAGAGGTCATTCGGCAACTCCCCGACTCGGAGACCGCGCCAAAGTGGGGGCTGAAGTCTGACCTGTGAATATGGCTCGGGGGAGCAGCTATAGTGGGTCGATGTTCGGTGATTCTTCCCAAACCACTTCCGTGCTCCAGTTGCGAATCAGTCTACGGGGCGTCAGCCCGCCGGTCTGGCGGCGCCTGCTGGTTCCCGAGCAGATTACGATCGCGCAACTGCATCATGTGATGCAGCTCGCCATGGGCTGGAACGACGCACATCTGCACCAGTTCGTCATTCGCTGCTGGCGTTACGGCGGGCATCCCGACGGCGCGCTGCAGTTCTTTGACGGTCCAGACACCCTGTCACTGGCTATGCGCACACAACAAAGTGTGCTCGCAGATCTCGCCATAAGCCTCGAGCTATCTGCAGCTCGCAGATTCAGTTCCAATGCGGCATAGTATTAGAGTTAGTGATACTGACTTGTGACATGCTGTTTTCCTGAAGTCGTCACCATACACTGGTTTCCAAGGTGCAGTCTGATTGAGCACCAGAACGAGACAGGAGACGATTGTGAACAAACAGGTGTTGCTGGAGGATTTACCGCTCCGCCCCTTTCACATAGGGGTGGCTTTCAGCGGAACAGGCGGGCAGTTCAGCGATGGTTTTGTGCTGGGGATTATCGGCATTGCCGTCAGCATGGCTGCCGGTCCGTTACGTCTCAATGCCGTCTGGATGGGGTTGCTTGGAGCGGCGTCGCTGGCGGGGCTCTTCTTCGGCAGCATGCTGGCAGGCCCGATTGCGGACAAGTACGGCCGCCGGACGATTTTTGCGTTCGACATGCTGCTCTTCGCGGTCGTCTCGGCCGCTCAATATTTCGTGACGTCACCCGCACAGTTGCTGGTGTTGCGCCTCGTGCTCGGGTTCATCCTCGGCGCCGACTATGTGGTCAGCAAATCCCTTGTGACGGAGTACTCGCCGCGCCGCTATCGCGGACGTCTGCTTAGCGTGCTCGCTGCGGCGTGGGCAGCGGGGTATGTCGGTGCCTATCTTGCCGGCTTCGCCATGCGGGACATCGGCCCTGACGCATGGCGGCTCATGCTTGCCGCGAGCGGAATTCCGGCCCTGCTGATTCTTCCGTTCCGCCTCATCGTGCCTGAGTCGCCGATGTGGCTCATGAAACGTGGACGTGGCGACGAAGCGCTTGCGATCATCCGTCGCAAGTTCGGCCCTGACGTCATGCTTTCTAAGCCGGCTGGTGCGTCTCAACAGCATCGCGGTGCCTGGTCGGAGCTGTTCTCGCCGCGTTGGCGCAAGAACACCATCGTTGGCTGCGTCTTCTACACGTGCCAGGTCATTCCGTATTTTGCGTTGGGCACGTTTTCGCCGAAGGTTCTCGAGGCGCTGCAAGTAAAAGACAAGTTCGTGGGCGGCCTCGTCTACAACATCCTGCTCTTTGCCGGCGCCGTGATTGGTCTGTTGCTCATCGATAAGCTCTCCCGTCGCACGTTCCTCATCGGGACCTTCTACTTTGCGGCGCTTGCTTTGGCTGTGCTCGCCTATGCCAGCTTTGGACCCATCGGCACGATGCTGGCGTTCGGCCTCTTCGCATGCATTCTCTCGGCTGCGGCGAACCTCGAATTTGTCTATCCGCCCGAACTCTTCCCGACGCACCTTCGAGCATCTGGCGTTGGCCTCGCGGTCGCCGCGAGCCGCTTCGGTTCAGCCATCAGCACGTTTCTGCTGCCGCTCGCCGTTCAGCACGTCGGCATTCACGCTTCATTGGGTGTCTGTGTCGCGGTGCTGCTTTTCGGCGGAGTCTTCTGTCACATGCTGGCGCCCGAAACAGGTGGGGAAAGCCTCGCGGACGTAAAGTCCGACTCCGCAACCGATGACCAACCGATAGCTGAAGAGCGACATGACGCATCCATCGCTGCCTCAGCGTTGGGTAGCAGCAAGCCACGCATCTGATGCCCTTTGGAAGGCAGCGGCCCGGACGCGTGAACATAAGCCAGTACGCTTTTATCAGGACACGCCATGTCGCCGAACAAACCAATCGATATGCATGCGGTACAGGTCTTTGTCGCCGTGGCGGAAGCGGGAAGTATGTCTTCGGCGGCAACCAGGTTGGGCATATCTCAATCAGGCGTGTCGCAAATCATTCGGCAACTCGAAGAAGAACTGGGCGTCGTGCTGGTGAACCGCACGACCCGGCCGCTGGCGCTAACACCCTTTGGCATCGCACTTCGGAACCGGGGCACCGTGTTAAGCGAAGAGATTGCCAATCTGAAGGCACAGGTAGTCGAAGCCGGACGAGGCATCAAACCGGACTTGCGTATCGGACTGGTCGATTCGTTTGCGTCGACTTGCGGCTCGGTTTTCACCAAGAACCTGCTGGGGAAAGTGTCGCAGTTGTCGATACGTACCGGTTTGAGTCCCCAGCAGGGTGAAGCGCTTCTGCGCCGCGACCTGGACCTGATCGTCACGAGCGACCCGCTGGCTGACGCCAATGACGTGGTCCGGTACCGACTCTTCTCGGAGCGCTACTTTGTTATCACGCCGAGGGAGCTAAGAAAGCCTGTGCGAACCATCGAGGATGTACGCGCGCTTGGCAGCAGCTTACCCATCGTCCGGTTCAATCGCACATCACAGGTTGGATTGCAGATCGAGCGGTATTTGCGGCGGATTGAAGTACGGCTTCCAAACCGGCTTGAACTGGACAATGCCGATGCTTTGACCTCGATGGTTGCGGAAGGAATTGGATGGGCCATCACCTCGCCGATGTGTCTTCTTCAGGGTGTCACGCATGCGGGCAACGTTGCGACCCATGTGGTTGAAAAGTTGGGTCTCGAGCGCTCTCTTTATCTGGTAGCGCGCCGGGACGAATACAACGCTTTTTTTGATGATGCGTGCGAGACAGCGCGCGAAGTAATTGAAACATCATTCATGCCGAGGCTGAAAGCTCTCGGCGGAGAAATAGAGAAACTTATTACCGTTGGCGAAAGGAATTCTTATGAATAAGCTTACTCAAGGTGAACAGCGAGTTGAACGTGACTATGTCGGCGAGGTCACCATTCCCGCTAACAGGCTGTACGGCGTGAACACGGTTCGTGGCGTTGAGAACCTCACGGTTTCATCCCTGAATATCGCTCACTTCCCGCAGTTTCGCGACGCTTTCGCCCGGGTCAAGTGGGCGGCAGCTTTGGCCAACCGCGACAACGAAGTACTCACCAAAGAGCAATGTGAGGCTATCGTCAAAGCTTGCCAGGAAGTCATCGAGGGGCACTTCGACTCTTCGCTCGTGGTCGACCTGATGGAAGGGTCGGGCGGGACGTCCACCAACATGAACTTCAACGAGGTCATCGCCAATCGCGCCCAGCAGCTATTGGGTCACGCTGCCGGAAACTACGAATTGATTCATCCAAATGACCACGTCAACCAGTCCCAATCCACCAACGACGCCTATCCAGCGGCGTTGAAAATTGCGACATACGCTATGCTCGAACCGTTAATCAAAGAGGTCACGCAGCTTGCAGCTCTCTTTGATAGCAAAGCCGCCGAGTTCGCCGACGTGCTGCATCTGGGCCGCACCTGCCTGCAGGACGCCCAGCCGATGCGCCTGGGCCAACTATTCGGAGGCTATGCGTCTCTGACAGCCCGTTTGGCAGAGGAACTCGTGGCAGTCCGCGACAAGCTCCGAACACTGCCTCTGGGGGGCACCGCGATTGGCACCGGCTTCGGTGCTCCCGCGGGTTATCGTGCCGCCGTGTACACGCACCTTGGCAGCATCACAGGCGTGGAATACCAGGCACCGGGAAATTCGTTCGATGCAATGCAGAACATGGATGTGTTCTCGCGCGTTTCGGCTGAGCTTCGTACCTGTGCTGTATCCCTTGCAAAAATCGCATCTGACCTGACAGTCCTGTCCTCGGGCCCTGTCGGCGGCCTCGGAGAGTTGAAGCTGCCGGAAGCGCAGGCCGGGTCGTCCATCATGCCGGGCAAGGTCAACCCTGTCCTGCCGATGGCAATCATTCAGCTAAGTTTTGCGGTTGTTGGAAATGACGTTGCAGTTGCGCAGGCCGTGCAGTACGGCGAACTGGAAATCAACCATTTTGAGCCCGTGGTCGCGTCGCGCGTTTTCGACAGCATTGCGCTGCTCACAAACGGCATTCAGCGTTTCTCGCAGAAGTGCGTCAAGGGCATCAAGGCGGATGTTGCGCGTAACGAGCAGCATTTGATGGAATCCATGGCAGTTGCCACGGCACTGGTTCCGAAGATTGGCTACGCCCGAGTCAGCAAACTTGCGCGCCAATCCGTGGCTGAAGGTCGCTCTTTGATTTCGATTCTGGACGAGTCCGGAGTGCTTTCCACGCAAGACACCATCACGGCAATCCGCAACGCGTCGTATCCGGTGTTTGACGCATAAGCGTTCGCTGCGAGCGAGGAGCGAGCAGACCTGGAGCCATTCCGGGTCTGCTCGCCCTTGACTCTATATGAACGGCAGCATGCCAGCAAATGACGAGCTACTGAACTGCGGTCGAAAGACAAGACGCGCTAAAACTTCTCTATCCAGGGTCGCAGTTCAACCTCCCATGTCCACGCACTACGATGCTGGCGATGGATATGGAGGTATTCCTTGGCGATGGCGTCAGGGTCCAACCATTTGTCCTCATGGCTGGCATCGTCCGCTTGAGGACGGCTGCTCGCAATGCCGCCGTCGATGACGAAATGCGCGACATGAATATTTTTCGGAGCGAGTTCTCGCGCCATACATTGGGCCATCCCTCGCAACGCGAATTTGCCCATCGCAAATGGCGTCGAACCAGGCAGCCCTTTCACACTTGCCGTAGCGCCGGTCAGGAGGATGGTGCCGCTGCCGCGCGCCAGCATTCGAACGGCTGCGGCCTGGGCGACTAGAAAGCCACCGACGGCGGTCACTTTAAGCGCGTCCTCAAGTTTCTCTGGGTCGATGTCTTCGACTGCCGCGCGGTAGCGGCCACTCGCGTTGTACACAACGAGGTCGGGCGCGCCGAATGCGTCTTCTACGCGGTCAAAAAGTGCGGTGACATCGTCCGGTTGACTGGCGTCGCAACGTAAGGGCAGAGCGCCCGTCTCGCCGACGAGGTCCGTCAGCTTGCTGGTATCGCGGGCAGCGAGCGCAACCTGCATGCCCTCTGCTGCGAACAGTCGCGCGAGCGAAGCACTCAATCCCTTTCCTGCGCCCACAATCAAAGCGGTCTCAGTTCGACTCACGGTTCCTCCGGATTCAACAGGGACTGGAACTGCCACGTATGAGCGAAGTTAGCAATTCCAGCGTGTGTGACTGCATCCGTATCCACACACCCTAACTTTTTAGCGGGGTGGGGTGCGGGATGCACGCTTCGTCATATTGTCTGCCGGCAACATGCCCGGCAAGGCCTCCACAAAGAAATCCGCTTGCAATGCGGCCCCAGCCTGCACGTCGTACTGTGCAAAGTCGCGCACACCGGCGGCCAGCAGAACTTCGTCGTCGAGGAAGAAGTTTCCTGTGCACTCTTTGGCCGGGCGCGTCAGGATGTAGTGGGCCGCGTCAGCGACTATCTCAGGCGTGCGACATGCTGCAATCATGTCCTTGCCGCCAATTTCATTTTGCACAGCAGCGGTCGCGATCGCTGTTCGAGGCCATAGCGAATTGACGGCGACACCCCGGTCTTTGAACTCGCCGGCAAGCGCCAGGGTGAACAGGCTCATTGTGTATTTGGCAATGGTGTATGCCGGAAAATCGCTAAACCATTTTGCGTCCTGGACCAACGGAGGTGACAGCGTGAGGATGTGCGGGTTCGGCGCATTGAGGAGGTGCGGCAGGCACGCTTGCGCGCATACGAACGTACCTCTGCCATTGACCCCATGCATCAGGTCGTACCGTTTGACGGGTGTGTCCAGCGTGCCTGTCAGTCGAATGGCGCTGGCATTGTTCACGAGGATATCGATGCCGCCGAACAAAGCAACGGCCTCGGCGACTGCCGCCTTCACGCGTTCTTCGTCGCGAATATCCACCACCAGCGGGAGCGCCTTGCCGCCGGCAGCTTCAACAGCCGCAGCCGCCGTGTGAATCGTGCCTTCGAGACGCGGGTCTGGCTCCGCGGTCTTGGCGCAAATCACGACATTGGCGCCGTCGCGTGCGGCTCTGAGTGCAATCGCGAGTCCGATGCCGCGACTGCCACCGGACATGAATAGTGTCTTGCCAGCAAGGCTCATGGTCGTCTCCTGATGATTTACAGCAGCATACGCTTCTGCCGTCATCGGCGCGCAGGGGAGCGCTGCAGCCTACGCGTCGCCGCAAACCTCCTCCAGCATAGGGATCCCCGCCAATCCGCGATGGGCTTTAGCGAGCGCCATTGTCTGGCATTTTGCAATTGTGATTTCACGCTATCGGTCTAGAAAAAAGATAGGCCAGATCTAAACTCCTATCGAAACTGTAGCGAGGTGAAGAAATGTTGAAGCTTATCGAAGGTGCGGTGTTGCTAGGTGCGCTGATGCTGTATTTGGTGCCCGCAATGATTGCAGACGCCAGAGACCGCGAAGACGCCTTTGCGGTGACCATGGTGAACATCCTGCTTGGATGGACCGTTATCGGTTGGTTCGCGGCGCTGATATGGGCGCGGCATCCGGTCAGCGATCGTCGTTTGAAGCAGTTCGCAAAACGGGCACAACGGGCGGTTGCACGAGTCACGATAGATGCCATAGTTGCTCGCGCTGAAGGCCGTGCTGGGTCAATTCCCTTGTTCAACCCGCGTTTGGTGCCGGTAGTGGCGCGCATCGCAGCAAGCAGCCGTTACCAACACAGAAGTTAGTCGGTGACGTGGGCCGAGCGTGAATGGACCGTGCTGACATTCGAGAGGTGGGCGCCGTATTGCGCCCGGCTTTCAGACTTGCTTGTTGATTGACCGGGGCGTCGACGCTCTAGTCAATCGAAGAAATTTTTCTGGAGATTGAAATGGATATGCCTGTTACCGAGGAGCAAGTTCGTACGCTTGCGTTCTATCTGTGGGAGAAAGAGGGAAGTCCCGAGGGACGTTCCCAGGAATATTGGGCAAAGGCACGGCAACAGCTAGGCGCAGATCGCGTGCTGGCAGAATCGGATTGAGATGTTAGTTCGGTGTGACCAGAGCTCCTAAGCGGAGGTCCCCGTGCTCGGAACGTTGACGCTGTTCCACGTATTCAACCGGAAGGGAGGATAATTGGACGCGTCATCGAGCGCATCGTGAAACCGAGGGAAAGGAGCGACGACGTGCGAAATCAATCTACCGAATGGTCGAGCAACGACGTCCCGGCTGGTGACCGCACAGACGCCTGGCAGTCGGTGCTCAGTCACAGCTACAGGGAGTGGCAAGTCCCTCATCGTCTGCCTGCTACGTTCTACGCCCACGTCAAACATCATGATTTCGCGGGAGCCGGGATTGTCGAGACGGTATGCGACCCTTGCAAGGGTCAACGCACGCGAGGGCAAGTTCGCCACGATGATGAACTGTATGTCGGAGTGCAACTCACCACGGGTGGGCGCGAACGATTCAGGATTGGCGATTCAGGCGTGGAGGTCGCGTCCGGCGATGTAGTCGTCTGGACGACTGACCAGTCCATCGAGTTCGAAGTTCTCGAGCGCCTGCATAAGGTGACGCTGATGATTCCATGGTCGGTTATGCGGGAGCGGCTACCGGAACGCAAGCAGCCGCCGACAGGAGGCAAAATCGAAAGCCGCACAGGCGTCGGTTCATTGCTGGCTGTGCACCTGCTGGCCCTTTCAAATGAAATCGCAACACTCGACGAAAGCGTTCAGGGTTCCGTCAGCAGGTCTACGCTCGAACTGCTGGGTATCGCGCTATCCGGCCAGCAACCGTCAGCAACGTTCGACGCCAGCGCGGCGATGCTCAGACGTGTGCAGGACTTCATCCTGCAACATCTGCACGAAGACGACCTGAACCCGACCCGGATTGCCGAGGCAAATCACATTTCGCTGCGTTACCTGCACATGCTGTTTCAGCGTAGCGACATGACCGTTTCCGGGTGGGTTCTGGACAGGCGACTGCACGCCTGCAAGCAGGCGCTGACGGACCCGGCCTACAACCGGCAACGTATCTCGGAGATAGCGTTCCGCTGGGGTTTCAATTCAACTAGCCATTTCTGCCGGGCGTTCAAGGAGAAGTACGGCGCCTCGCCGGGTGATGTTCGCAGGACTGTGGGCGTTGGTTCGTTGGACGAGTTGACATGACAAACGCGGGGCGGAGCTAGCCTTTTCGCTCAATCCGCGTGCCTGTTGTTGCCTGCATGCACTTACACGTAATGCCCCGAACGCTCCAGAACTTCGATTTTGTAGCCATCGGGGTCCTGAATGAAAAAGAACCGGGCGAGCATCTCTTCGCCGCGCTTGAATTCCTTCACGGGCGTGGGATGGATACCGAGCTGCGTCATGCGCTCATGCTCATTTTCAAGCTCTGGGACGGCTACAGCGATGTGCCCATAGCCGTCACCGTGCGTGTATGCCGGCTCGCGGCCTTTGTTCCACGTCAGTTCAATCTCGAAGTCATTCTCTTCGTTGCGAAGATAGACCAGCGAGAAGTCGGGGAAATCAAGGCGGTGACTTGTCGACAGCCCGAGCGCGTCCTGATAGAACTGCAGCGAACGCTCAAGGTCGTGGACCCGCACCATGGCGTGAATGATTTTGGCCAATTTTTACTCCCTAGTTGCGCAATGCGCGACGCAGTTGCCGAGCTGCGCCGCGAGCGTTCAGTTAAACCGGGAAGCGACAGAGCGTCTCACCGCCGTCGATGCGGATGTGGTCACGGACGAGGTCACCGATAAGTCACGCATGAGTCAGGCCGAAAAAGACGTGAACGTCTGAACCGCAATTTTCCCGTCTCTAACGTAAAGGGTGTCTGTTGCGAGTGTGACCCACGGCTTTGCCTCCCAGGCGAGGTACGCTACGTTGCCGATTGTGCTCATGCTTGTAATCTTGAACGCCGGCCAGAACGCTGGGTCTGCACCGTCAAGAAATGCCTTGAAGAAGCTCGCGATCTCGTCGCGACCACGGAAGGTCCTGTCCGGCGTAACGATGGCGGAGCTGTCGTCGTAATCCTTGAGAATCTCCTCAACGCCTTGAGCGAACGCACCGAGATGATGGTCCAGAACCTGCCTGGTTGCTGTTTCTGCCTGTTCAGAGAGATTTGACATGTCGAGTATCCACGAGAGGAGCAACGGGATGTATCGGTAACGATGGTCGTTGCCGATACATGACGTAGACAGCAGTCCCTTCAGCCCGCGTATGCACGTTGGGCTTCGTCCCAGGTCACCACGACGATCGGCGTGCCATCTTCCTTGATGAAGGATAGTGGTCCCAGGAACGTCATGTAGAACTCGCTGTCGACCGGGAACGCGGTTTTGTCGTGACGAGCATTGGCAGACTCGTAACCGTACGCCGGTGCGACGACCGTGTCGCCGCCGTGCTCGCTACCACCGCGGACGTCCATGCGGCCCTTCGTCAGCAAATATTCGCCCGGCCCGACGTGAAAATGCGCGTTGAAGGACGAGCCTGCGGGGCAATCAAAAATTGCGGTCCATGCACCCATTTCGGGGGAGGCGTGAAGCATCTTCCAGCGGATTCCTCCTTGCGAGAGCGCATCCGGGAAGGGCTTCCACGGAATCTCATCGATTTGAACCGCTTCTTCGCGAACCTTTGGTTTGATGTCCATCGTCGTCTCCAGATTTCGCCAAACCGAATTCGAGTTCGGCGTGGTTTGTGGGTGAATCAACGATATCGCAGGAGAGCGCCGGAGGATTGCACGGTAGTGCAAGTCGAGTTGCCTGCCAGCGCACCGGAGGACTCAGAACGCGTCTTATCGGTTTAATTACAACGCGCTTCACGTCCGCCTTCTCGACGACTGCAACAGCAATGTCGTCCTCGACGCAGGATTTTTCGTTGTGTGCAAAAATCGGCGCGCGCGGCCTACGTCCATACGGTTTACGGCCCGTAACAAGGACAGTTGGCCGCATCGATAAAGGTGACGAGGAGTAGACAATTGATTCAGCGTATCTCCGCTTTTTTCACTCAGGTGGTGCATCGGGTGTTGCCCGATCCCCTGATTTTTGCCATTTTGCTTACCGGCGTTACCTTCGCGCTCGCGCTTGGTTTGACGCCGAAAGCGCCTGCCGACCTCGTGATGCTATGGGGCTCCGGATTCTGGAACCTGCTCGCATTTTCGATGCAGATGGCGATGATTCTTGTAACGGGACATGCGCTGGCTAGCTCGGGACCCGTCAAGCGAGTGCTTGTCGCGCTAGCGAGTTCTGCCCGGACGCCAGGTCAAGGGGTGATGTTGGTGGCGTTTGTCGGCGCCGTTGCCTGCGCCATCAATTGGGGATTCGGTCTCGTTCTGGGCGCGATGCTTGCACGAGAGGTCGCCCGACGCGTCAAGGGAACCGACTACCGGCTGCTCGTGGCGAGTGCTTATATGGGTTTCCTGACCTGGCATGGTGGCTTGTCTGGCTCTGTGCCGCTCGTTGCTGCCACCAAGGGCAATCCGATGGAGAAGACCGTCGGTCTGATTCCGGTTTCGCACACTATCTTTACGGGCTACAACGCGTTTATCACAATCGGCCTCATTATTCTTTTGCCCATCCTGGCAAGACTCATGATGCCGAAACCCGAAGACGTGGTTACGGTAGACCCGGCCTTATTGCAGGATCCGCCGAGTGTAGAGCGCAAGCTTGCTCCCGACGCGACGTTCGCTGAGCGAATGGAGGAAAGCCGTGTACTGGCCATCCTCGTGGCAGCACTCTGCGCCGTCTTCCTCGTCATCCGGTTCATCAACAAAGGCTTCGCACTGGATATCGACACCGTCAACCTGGTGTTCCTCGCAGCGGGCATCGTTCTTCACAAGACCCCTATGGCGTATGCACGCGCGGTAGCGGCGGCAGCGAAGGGCGCGTCCGGCATCATGATTCAGTTTCCGTTTTATGCCGGTATCCAGGCGCTGATGGACCACTCGGGCCTGGCGGGCGTCATCACGAAGTGGTTTGTCGATATCGCCAACGTCCACACATTCCCGCTGCTCGCGTTCCTCAGCTCGGCACTGATCAACTTTGCCGTGCCATCCGGCGGTGGCCATTGGGTCGTGCAGGGCCCATTTGTTATGCCGGCCGCGCAAGCGCTTGGCGCAGACCTTGGCAAATCTGCGATGGCGATTGCTTACGGAGAAGCCTGGACAAATATGGCGCAACCGTTCTGGGCTCTTCCGGCGCTTGCCATTGCAGGGTTAGGCGTTCGTGACATCATGGGCTACTGCGTCACCGCGCTTCTGTTCTCGGGCGTTATTTTTGTGGCCGGCATGTACCTGTTCTGACAAAAGGCGGTTCGTCTCGACGTGAGGGGGACCGCCACACCGTACGTCTACCCGTGGCTATCGACCCACGCTCGTGCCCAGTCAAGTCCGGCATGCTGGGCTTGCTCTTCGGTATCGAAATAGCCAAGGACGCCGGATGCTTCAACGAGCTTGTTGTTTCGAGTGATCGTGCCGCTCGCCGCGTACCGTTCCGGCTGGAGCATGCCTTCCTGCTGCAGGATGGCGTGCCCCCACACGCTATAGCCGTTGTAGCTCTCCAATTCCATCAGCGAGTGACCTCAGCCGACATGCCGCGAGAATCAACCCGAAGCACGTTTCCTTCGGGCGTGAATTGGCGCGGAATCTCCGACATATCGGGTTCGTCTGTCGGCGCGGTTTTCTGTATGTGGCTTTGCTTCGCCAGGAGCCTGGGTGCGGATGTCGGCGTGCGCCGCGCATGCACATCCACCGCGTGAGCAACGACGGGTCGATGAACCGCGAGCTTGCGTGCAGCACCGACCCTATGGGGAGCGGTTGCACGGGCCTCCGGTGGATTCCAGACTTCAGTGTAGCTAGCCGCGTACACGGCCGGCGTGAGCGTCGCCATCAGTACGGCCAATCCAATACTTTTCACGCTTTCTCCTTGTCTGCTTTCCGTTGCAGCCACTCTTTGCAACCAAGCCCCTGTCCGACGCAGCCGCCATCGCAGCCGGGACAATAATGCCGGTCTCGTATGTCAGCGCTGACGTGCCAGACATTGTCGTTCGCTGGACTTGCTGTGCCTACAGCGGTGCCGTTTTCGCAGGCATAGAAGGCTGGCTCCCCAGATTTTCCGCGGCTGACTGCATCGTCAATCGCCTTGTCGCCAAAGGCTGAGCGCAATTCTGCGATGAAGGCGGCCATCTCAGGCATTGGATGGACGGGCCTGCGAACGCGTACATCCATGGGTCACCCCCGATTAAAAGTGCCAGTTCGTTGCTGTGAAATTGCGCCTGCAATACTGTATAAATATACAGGTTTTTCGTGCGCCGTGTCCACCGGTACCGTTCCGGGACGCATGCTGCGCTATACTCATCCGATGGAAACGAACCCGATCTTGCTGAACCTGTATCGTTGGTGGCACGCCTGACCCAGGCGGCCCGTTTTCACACGTACATCTACAACGTGATGCCGCCAGTCCTGGCGGCATTTTTGTTTTTGCGCGCGCATGACTGGTGGTGTCCCCAAACACTGAGCTCACCATGTCACAGGCGAAACAACCCGTTATCCTCACCGGCGACCGCACAACCGGTCCCTTGCACCTCGGTCACTACATCGGCTCGCTGCGCACCCGCGTGCAGCTTCAAAACGAAGCGCAGCAGTTTTTGCTTCTCGCCGATGCGCAGGCGATGACGGACAACGTCGGCCGCCACCAGAAGGTGACCGACAACGTCATCGAAGTCGCGCTGGACTATCTGGCTGTCGGCATCGACCCTGCCAAATCAACTATCGTCATCCAATCGCAGGTGCCCGAACTCGCGGAACTGACGCAGTATCTGCTCAATCTCGTGACCGTTGCGCGCCTCGAACGCAACCCGACCATCAAGGCGGAAATCGTGCTCCGCGGGTTCGAGCGGGATATCCCCGCCGGCTTCCTGACGTATCCGGTCAGCCAGGCCGCCGACATCACTGCGTTCAAGGCGACGCGCGTGCCGGTCGGTGACGACCAGTTGCCGATGATTGAACAAACCAACGAACTGGTGCGCCGTTTCAACAGCACGGTCGACAAGCCGGTGCTGGTCGAATGCGAAGCGGTGCTTTCGCACGTCGCGCGGCTGCCGGGCATCGATGGAAAAACCAAGATGAGCAAGTCACTGGGTAACGCCATTACGCTGGGCGCGAGCCCGGACGAAATCACCAAGGCCGTGAACAACATGTACACCGACCCTAACCACCTGCGCGTCAACGACCCGGGCCAGGTTGAAGGCAACGTTGTGTTCGCGTTTCTGGATGCGTTCGATCCGGATGTACCGATGGTCGACGAACTCAAAGCACATTACCGCCGTGGTGGGCTGGGCGACAGCGTGGTCAAGCGCGCACTCAACGATCGGCTGCAGGTGATGCTCGCACCCATTCGGGAACGACGCCGCGAGTTGGCGACCGACCGCGCGGAGGTGCTGAACGTTCTGCGTCGCGGGACCCTGCGCGCTCGGGAAGTGGCGGGTGCGACGGTATCGGAGGTGAAAGCTGCGCTCGGCTTGAATTACTTTCAGAACTCACAGTAGAAGATCAGCAAGCCGCGCAGGTGTAACCCGGCGCAGGCCGGGCGTCGCGCGGTCGTGCTAGCCCAGTCGTAGCTTTGGCGGGGCAACGTGATGTATTGTCACATTCAGTTGATATACAGGACGGGCAATCCTCGAAGGAGATTGATTTGACCGTTCGAAAATCAACGTTGTACGTCGAGAGTGCAACAAAGCATCCATTTGAGAGCTGCTTCGTCGACCTTGGCGGGCACTCCGCAGAGCGGGCCCTCACTGCGCTCACTGCCGCAGTCCATGCGGCTCAACGTGAAATGAATGCTTTTGACTGGATTGCAGACGCGCTTCCCGGCGCGACGCTCAAACCGGCCCTGGCATTCGGCACAGTTGGCGAACTGTATCGGTCATACACGAGACCCGCCGAGCTGGGACGCCTGAAAGGCGTGTTGCGGTCCTGACCAGGGCATTCCAATATGTCCCGCATTCGAACGTAGGCGTCTATAGTGGAGTCATCGCCCCGCCAGGGGCGAGCTTCCTTTTCAGGACCGACGCATTGGACGGGGGACGGCACTATGCCTGCTGATTCTGGTTTGGCTTACGACCCGCAGGGACAAACGCCTGGGTCATTGCTGACGCTGGTTGGATATCTCGAACTCTCGCTGGATGAGGGAGAATGCGTCGTCATGATGCGCCGCGGTACAGACGTCTGCGCTGTCTACATCGGCGACCCAGCGGACGAGGACAACGAGTTGACTGGTCACGGAACTATTGCAGTGGGCGTGGCTGATGAGATTCTCGAACTGACTCACGCCGGCTTGAACCGGATAACGGTCGGCGACCAGACCTACCGGTTCGTTCGAAGCTTCACTCACATCGCAGACGTTGGCGCAGTGATATTTGCGCCAGCGTAGGCTTGTGAGCATCTCTTCCTGCCTTTGCGGCATCGCGCGCCGGTCCTGCCAACGCGTCCGCTTTCATCCCCGGAAGCCCAGTCCCGAACCACTCCACTGTCGTTTGGAGATGGGTGGCATACGAACGCATCTGTCACGGCGTGGTCTCACCTGTCAACGGTGAATGTTCCACCGCAAACCAATCTTAATCAGGCCCCGATGCGTTCGACTTTCACTAAATGGCTGTTCATCGTCTACGTTCTCGGTAGCGGGACACTTTATTCAATGGCCATACTGCTCCTGTTCCCTTTCGTCGGCAGAGCTGGACGATACTGGTTGGCAAAACAATGGTGTCGTGCACTGGTGGCGGTGATGCGCTGGCTGCCGGGAGTCTCATGTTCGATAGAAGGGCTTGAACATATCCCTGAAGGGCCGGCGATACTACTGTGCCGTCACGAATCGACCTGGGAGACACTCGCATTTCTTGCGCTCTTTCCACGGCGCATCAGTTTTGTTTTCAAGGACGAGCTTCTTCGCATTCCGTTTTTTGGATGGGTGCTGCGTGGCCTTGACATGGTTAGCCTGAACCGCGGCTCCGCTCGACAGGCTCATCAGGCTGTGACGCAGGAAAGCGCTGAGAGGCTGGCGAAGGGGGATGTCATCGTCATTTTCCCGGAGGGGACCCGGGTGCCACACGATGCGCCGTTGAGAATGACATCGGGAGGCGTTCGATTGGCTTGCGCGACTGGCGTGCCTGCTGTTCCGGTGGTTCTCAACGCGGGCAAAGTCTGGCCGGCGAAAGGCTGGCCCAGCGGCCGCGGACAAATTCGTGTGGTTGTCGGCCCGGCATTCTCTCCTCGGGACCTGTCACAGCAGGAACTGGGGCGAGCCGTCCACGAGTGGATGAAAGACGAACTGCTGCGGCTTTGATACCGTTCCAGTCGTCGTCACACTCGCGCAGTCGCGGCGCTGCTGTTTGCATGCTGCTGTTTGCATGTTTTCACATGCGAACCAAAGCGACCTATCCTTAAGGGACCGCGAGCAATAGTCTCCCGTTTCCTTTCTTCCGGAGGAGGTGCGTCATGTCGATGTCTGCCACTCTTGAGGAGTGCCTGCGCAGCAAGGGCTCCCAGTACGAAATCGTGCATCATCCGCACAGCCATTCCAGCATCGAAACCGCGGCGGCGGCGCATATTCCCGGCGATCGCCTCGCCAAAACCGTGTTGTTTGAAGACGAACACGGCTATGTGGCGGCTGTGCTGCCATCGACCTACGCCGTGCGGCTGTCCGAGCTTTGGGCACAGACCGGACGCCACCTCCTGCTGGCCAAAGAGGTCGATCTGCGGGAGCTGTTCAAGGATTGCGACGTCGGAGCGCTTCCGCCAGTGTGTACTGCCTATGGCATGTACACCTATCTTGACGAGAGCCTCGCCCGTCAGCCGGACGTCTATTTCGAGGCCGGCGATCACGAAGCGCTGATTCACATGGACACGGATCAATTCCTTGATCTGATGGACCGGGCCGAGCGGACACGCTTCGCTCGTCGCATGGCGGGCACGCCGAGTTGAACGGCGCCCGTCGGGTGCGGCAAGGCTTGCGCAGCGCAGCATAAAGCGCGCTGCGTTACCGAACCTTTGCGCGAGGCAGATCATGCAACGCAGCGACGCGGTCCTGAAGCAGGTGATGGCAGCCTTCGAACGTGAATCACACCTGAAGCTCCGGAATCATCCCATTCATATGAGCTTCGACGACGGCGCCCTGACCGTGGCGGGCGAGGTGCCGGATATCGCATCCAAGAAACGCCTTCTTCAGTTGACCCAGATGCACTGCGATGGAACGCGTCTGGTCGACCAACTGCGTGTTACCGCCAACCCGGCGGTCGGTGATGGCGAGCTACGCACGCGTCTTTGCGAACGGCTGGCGCAGACGGTGGAGTTTCGCAACTGCGTGATCTGTGCGCGCGTCAAGGGCCAGCTGGAAGTGCTGCACGGCACCATGGACGAGGCGGGCAACGACGGCAGCGGCGTCGTCGAAGTGACGGTCGAGGACGGTGTCGTGACCTTGACGGGCCAGGTGGGCAGCCTGTCCCACAGGCGCCTCGCGAGTGTGATTGCCTGGTGGGTCGGCGGCTGCCGCGACGTGGTGAACCTGCTGGAGTTGGTGCCCGCCGAAGCCGACGGTGACGATGAGATTTCCGAGGCTTTGCACCTGGTGCTCGAAACCGATCCGCGTGTGCGCGCCGGGCAGATCACCATCAATGTGGAAAATCACAGGATCACGCTAGCAGGTTGGGTGGCGACCGAAGCAGAAAGACGGCAGGCGGAACAGGACGCCTGGTGTCTGGATGCGATCGATGGCGTCGTCAATCGTATTCAGGTGGGGGCCTGATCTGACTGCAGGCTCGTTTTGTAATCCGGACGTTACTGCTTTCCATAGAACGGCGGGCGTGACGGGAAATGAGTGCGCGCAAGATTTTGTCGGGCGTTGCGATGGTTGCGTTGTCCGTGGGATGCCTCGCTGCTGACGCGGCGAGTTCGTGTTCTCCGGCGTTCTCCGAGGTCGATGTCAAAAACGGCCTCAAAGTACAGGTGGATTGCGGACTCCCCGGTCAAACCCTCAATCGCCTGACCATCCAGTTGAATCGCGTGGTGAAGGGCGCCAAACTCTCCGACGCCCAGACGGTCTCGCTCGCGAGCGCAACCAACGTGATACTAGGCGTGGCGTATGCGCAATCGGGCCGTGTTGGGCGCAAGACCGATACCGCGTTCTCCAACGTCGAACCGCTAGTCGAGCGCCTTGCCGGGCAAATCAGGGCGCAGCCCGACGTAGATCTCGCGGCCGAAGCCCGGCAATGGGCCGCACGTTATGAGAATCTGCTGCGCAGATTCTCGATCGCACGAAGTCCCGATCCTCTTGAATTGCACATCGACGAAGCGCTAGCGCGCTTTGATCTGGAGAGTGCATCTCAGTTGCTGCCCCAACTGCTTGCCGAACAACAGGGAACCCCGCAGGTGTTCGCGGCGCGTTCTTATGAGGCTGGCGAGATTGAATTGCTGCGCTTCGCTCCGCAGAATGCCCTGCCGCATCTGGAAAAGGCCTACGCGTTGCAACCGGAAGATAGCAGCGTGGCGACCGCGCTTGCCGACACTTTGCAAGAGCAACGCGAGTTTGAACGTGCGGAACCGATTTACCGCACGCTGTTGTCGCGCTATCAGTTGCTGGCGCGGGAGAAGCCTGCCGCCTACCAGCCCCAGATTGCGCGCACGTTCGGCAAGCTTGGCAACCTCTACGTTGGGCTGCAACGACCCAAGGAAGCGGAGGCCGCCTATCTGCGGGCGCTGGAGACCTATTGGCTGCTGGCGAAACAGAACCCGGTGGCTTACGGGCCCGCTGTGGCACAAACGTTCGACAACCTCGGCGTGCTATATCGCGATACACAGCGCCTGCAGGAAGCGGCGGATGCTTATCGCGAAGCACTGGACATCGATCGTGCGTTGGCCTATCGCGACCCCGCGACCTACAAACCCGATATGGCGACGACGCTCAACGACCTCGGCATCCTGTACGGCGCCACACAACGTATGAGCGATGCGGAGCAGGCGTATCGCGAGGCGCTGAGCATCCAGCGGGTTCTGGTGCGGAGCAATCCCGCAGCCTACCGCCCGGCACTCGCTCGTACGTTCAACAATCTCGGGAACCTTTATAGCGCGATGCAGCAACTCCGCGAAGCCGAGCATGCCTACAAGGAAGCGCTAACGATCCGGCAGCAGCTTGCCCGGGAGAGTCCGGCACTCTATCGGCCCGATGTCGCGCGCACGCTGACCAATCTTGGCGCGCTCTATCGCGCCACACAACGGCCGAAGGAGGCGCAGCAAGCTTATCAGCAGGCCTTGCAGATCTATCGTGCGCTCGCGGGGGAAACCCCGACTGTCTACCAGCCGGACGAAGCGCGGACGTTGAACAATCTAGGTGTCCTTTTCAGTCACAGCGGGCGCCCACGCGAGGCTGAAGACGCTTACCGGAACGCGCTGGACCTTTACCGGGCTCTGTCGCGAGATGCCCCGGCGGCCTACCGTCAGGATGAAGCGCGGACACTCGGTAACCTGAGCGCACTTTTGAGCCAGACTCAACGACCGCTTGAGGCCGAGGAGATCCGGCGTGAAGCAGCCCGTCTTCTCGACACAACGGAAGCGCCGTAGATCGCACCCACAATATAAAACGCGATCAGTGTGTGCATGACGAGCACCGCAGCGGCGAGCCAGCTCATGAGTTATCTTTGGCTATTCACGGAGGTCATTCGAAAGACTGAGATGCCCTCCATAGGGTCCAGTGTTTCGCGCCAGGGGGCACGCTCAAGCAAGCGGATCGTGTCTTCATAACCTACGGCCCAGCGTCGCTCGATGCCACTCGACGAAAAATCGATATCCCTGTTCAAATCGTTGTTATCGAATGCCGGCGCGTCGAGTTCCAATACTTGCATCGTCGTGCCACAGCCCCAGCCGAGGAGCGCCTGAACCTCCGGCGTATCGCGTTTCTCTTCGGGGATGTGTTGGCTGAGTTCGCGAATCACGTGACGCAGCCGGTGGATCTGCTTCTGTCGATCGAGGTGGCTTTCCGCGCGACTCGAATACTGAATGTCACGCTGCCGGCTCATGACTTGCAGGATGGACTCGGGCTCCGGGCCGCTTGATGGCCACAACTGCACCGAAAAAATCACCGAGCTGTTCCGCGGCCGATCATCGAGCACGGCTTCTAGCGGCGTGTTCGAGTAGATGCCGCCGTCCCAGTACGATTCGCCTTCCAGTCGCACCGAAGGGAAGCCGGGTGGAAAAGCGGCGGATGCCATCACGTGCTCGACGTCCATCGGCGCGTCGCGATTGGTGAAATACCGCATACGTCCGCTGCAGACATTGACCGTGCCGACTGTCAGCCGCGTCGCCTTGCGATTCAGGCAGTCGAAATCGATCAGCGAAGACAGGGTTTCACGCAGTGGCTCGGTCGAATAGAATGCCGCCCGCTCCGGTCCAACGCGCGCCTGAATATTCGCCCATGACCCGGGTTGCGGGGTGAAGAACGACGGCACGCCTTGCGTGACGATTGCCAGGTCGCGCGACCAGTTGGCGAGCCCTGGCAACAGCCAGCTTGCCGCATCGACGCCACGGCGCGCCACGCCGTTCCAGAACTGGGTTAATCGCGCAATGCGGTTCTCGGGCAGATTGCCCGCGATGATCGCGCCGTTTATCGCACCGATCGACGTGCCGATCACCCAGTCGGGTTTGACCTTGCGGTCATGCATTGCCTGATAGACACCAGCCTGATACGCGCCGAGCGCACCGCCTCCCTGAAACACGAGGACCACTTGTCCGGGAATGTCTGGGGCGGCCTCCGACTGGCCTGCCGCATTAGCGTTGCGTTTGCCGTGTGTCTTGTTGCCCATTGCAGGTCTCCCGGACAAATGCTGCGGTGCCGGTGATTTTGCCACGGGTGAGGGCGGCCTGGCGCTGCGGTTTTCCCTTTTTACTGTCGTGGGGAGCTTGCGGGCGGCTTCAGGATTCTGCCGCCTGAAAGGCATGAACCTTTATTGTCCGGGCGTGACGGACTGGACCCGATTGCGTCCCGCACGTTTCGCGCCGTAGAGCGCTGCGTCCGCCGCCTGCACGAGTGCGTTGGGCGTGCTCAGCGTGCTCTGCGCGTTCTGCTCGTTCGTCGCGCACCCCGCACTGATGGTGACCTGACCGCCGGGTATTGGCGCCGTCAGGCCCAACTGCATGATGGCGAGCCGGGCCTGCTCGGCAATGACCGATGCTTCTTCCGATCCCGTGTTGGGTAACACCACGGCGAACTCTTCACCGCCGTAACGGGCGACGAAATCGCTCGACCAGCGTGCTATTCCTGCCAGCGCTTTCGCAATTGCGCTGAGGCAAGCGTCGCCGCGAAGATGGCCGAAGGCGTCGTTGTAATCCTTGAAATTGTCGACATCGATCATGACGAGCGAGAGCGGCTGACCGTTGCGTGTCGCACGGTCGAATTCCCTGCGAAACTGGTCTTCAAAGTAGCTACGGTTATAAATGCGCGTCAGGGCGTCGCGTGTGGACGAGTGCAGCAGGGAAGCGTGCGCCTCGGACAGTTCGCGGTAGAGCACGGTCACTTCCCAGACCAGCACGCATACCAGCACGCCGGGAGCCAGCATGCTGAAGATCCGCGCGACGTACCAGCCAAGGGTGAACTGGGCCATGCTCAATAGATTCAGACTGGCGTCCGCAAGGGAGGCCAGTAGGGCAATGGTGACCCATAGATCGAGCACGGTCCGCAGGCGCCCTTTAAACAGGACCACCGCGATCGCGAGAGCGTCAAGCGAGCAGATGACGAGTCCGGTTCGGCCGCCTGAAAGCGCGTTCGTCTCGGAAGCCGCATGAAAAGGCGCCGACAGGTTCGCATAAATGGCGAGGACGCCAAGCGCTGCGGCAAGCGCAGTGGGAACACCGAGTAACGCCCACGTCCAGAAATCGATGTGAGGCAGCCCGATCGGCTTGCTCGGGAGGCGGTCGCGTATGAGCGCTGCCAGGATGACGAGCAGCGGAAATCCTGCATGCCAGAAAACCCACATCCACGCCGCGCTCTGAGGCCCGGCGCCGAACAGTCCGGTGCGCGTGAAAACGCCAGGGAACATCAGCAGCTGCAAAGCGACGGTAATCGCCGTGAACGCGTACGCGCCGCCTAGCGCGCCGAGCATCGGCTGTTGCGTCACGCTAAAGCGGGCGCCGAGAAGAAACGCGGCGATTCCCGACGTGGTGAACACCGTGAGCGCACACATCGGCATGAAGGGCGTGATTGCCGGCAACGGCTGGTGCGCACGCTGACCCGCAATCGCGAATGTGAGCAGAACGAGCAACGCACATGTACCTGCAAAAACGGCCTGTTTGCGCGTTGCCGGCCCTATAAGCAAGCTGTCCATTCTGACCCGTTTGGTTGGTGTTCTGGTCGCCTCAGTGCATTGGTATCGCCAAAGGCACGACGCATATGCCGTGCCCGACGATACATCGCGGAGTTTGCCATGAACCGCGTCGATGCTTTACCGGCAAGGCGCGATGGAGCGTCGCAGCCGTTAAGAACCTATTGTCCTACAGATCGGCCCCGATAATCGAGTCGTCAGCGTTCGCGATAGTGCCCGGCCATATGGTCGACGAAAGCTCGCACCTTGGGCGCGACATACCGCGTTTGCGGGTAAAGGGCGTAATAGTGGCGCATGCCGAGAGAGTAGCCGGGCAGCAGGTGGACGAGGCGGCCGCGAGCCAGATCGGTCTGAACGGTATGCCGCGTGAACGCGGCGATGCCCACACCTGCCAGCGCAGCGGAGTAAAGCGCGGAGCCGTCAAGGTCTGGCTACGGTCCGATCCGTTCTCCGAAAACCATTCCACAAAAGCTTGTTTGCGATTCCGTATCCAGGTCGCTAGATTCATTAGTATCGCAATGAATCGACGGAGGTCGCATGGTCACACTTTCAGCGACGCTAATCTGGAGCGGACTGCGGCATCCCGTGCGAAGCCTGCAGAAGCAATTGTCAAAACGCGCGCCTGTTACGTCTGAGCAATCCTCCGACGTGAGCGCTGCCGCGACCTATACGTCCCCATCGCCCGAACGACTCGAACGCATTGCGGCTTACGCGCGCTGCGGCTATTTCCATATGGAATACACCGCTGGCATGTTTGTCGTGCCGCTCGAGATCCCACGGGAATAACGCGCGTGCCGGCGGTGGCGCGGCAAATCCGCGGCGCACGGACCTAGCCTGGTTGCTTCAAGCCGGAGCATCCGAACCGATGCTTCTTTAGAAATGACAATTAATTGGTTCGGCTTCGGCTGGCTCTCTTTCATAGTGTCTCCTGATGGCTATAGGCGGTTGCAATCGCAGATGGCTTTGACCAGCGCGTACTGATTCGCGCCATATTGAAGGAGACGTCATGACGCTTGAACTCGCAGAAGGACCCACCCACGCGCTGCTTGAAGCCGCCCGTTCGAGAGCCGCGGAAGCCGGTTTGCCCTATGCCGGTGGCCTGTCGCCACAGGATGCGTGGGCACTCGTCCAGGCGGGCGACGCCGTGCTGGTGGACGTGCGCACCGCCGAAGAACGCAAATTCGTCGGACTAGTACCGGACAGCCTGCATGTCGCGTGGGCGACGGGCACGAGCCTGACGCGCAATCCGCGCTTCGTGCGTGAACTGGAAGCGAAAGCCGGCAAGGACGCCCTCGTGCTGCTGCTGTGCCGCAGCGGCAACCGCTCGGCACTGGCCGCCGAGGCCGCGGCGAAAGCCGGCTTCACGCAGGTATTCAATGTTCTGGAAGGCTTTGAAGGGGAGCTGGACGGCGCGCAACGGCGCGGCGCCAGCAATGGTTGGCGCTTTCATGGGCTGCCATGGATTCAGGACTGACAGCCTGATCGTTCACACTGCACTTTACGGGGAGTAACCGCTGTGGCTGTGTTTGATGTCGATGAAATTGTTCACGCGCTTCAGACGGTCCGCCAGCAATGGCGCGAAGTGCAGAAGCGCTCGCTCGAGCCGGGCGGGCGCGAATTGCCAGGGCGCGAAGCGCTCTCGGAGATCATCGAGACGCTGAAGGGCGTGCTTTTTCCGATGCGGCTCGGACCACCCGATCTGCGTCAGGAAAGCGAAAATTTCTACGTCGGCCATGCGCTCGACGCCGCGCTGCATGCATTGCTGAGTCAGGCGCGTCTGGAGTTTCACTACCGCAGCCGCCATCAACCGCCGCCCGCCGCCACGATCGAGGCGCAGGCCGGCGTCGCGGTGCGCGCTTTCGCGGCGCGCTTGCCGGCGATACGCAGCTTGCTCGATAGCGACGTATTAGCCGCGTTTCACGGCGATCCGGCGGCGGGCAGCGTGGATGAAGTCCTGCTGTGCTACCCCGGCGTGCTGGCAATGATCCACCATCGGCTCGCGCATGAGTTGTATGGGTTGGGGCTGCCGCTGCTGGCGCGCATCATCGCCGAGCTCGCGCATGCGCAGACCGGTATCGACATTCATCCTGGGGCGCGGATCGGCGCGGGGTTCTTCATCGATCATGGGACGGGCGTGGTGATCGGCGAAACGGCCATCATCGGCGAACGCGTGCGGGTCTATCAGGCCGTCACGCTGGGCGCGAAGCGTTTTCCGCGCGACGCACAGGGACATCTGGAAAAGGGCCATGCACGGCATCCGATCGTCGAGGACGACGTCGTGATTTACGCGGGCGCCACCATTCTTGGACGCGTCACGCTCGGGCAGGGCGCGGTAATCGGCGGCAATGTGTGGGTCACGCAAGACGTTGCGCCCGGTTCGCACGTGACGCAGGCCGTGTCGCGCAACGAAGGCACCGGCGCCGCCGCGGTCCGCGAGCGGCCGCCGCGCGATCAGGCAGTCGCGGAGCCCGCCACGGCCGGGTCGGCTCGATGAGCGTGCTCGTCAGGGACTTCGGCGCCGCGGTGCGGCGCTTTCGTGAGGCGTCCGGCTGGTCGCAGGAGCAATTGGCCGAGCACGCCGGACTCAACCGGTCTTATGTCGGCGAGATCGAGCGCGGTTCTGCGATCGCGTCGATTGTCACGCTCGACAAGCTGGCCCGTGCTTTCAACGTGCCGGTCGAACGCCTGCTCAGCCATTCGTCCGATGGCGTGAGCGTTGCCGCACGCCCGCATTCCACACTCATCGATCCTGCGTCCGCCCGTTAGACCGCTGCGTTGCCGTCTATAGCATGTTGAACGGCCAGGGGCGTCTTCCCATAATCACTTTCGTTCATAAGCTTTCCTGTTTTTCTTCTATCAATCCTGGAGCTTCAGATGACAGCAACAGTCGGCGGCCTGACGGCGCTCGGCGATACCGCAGCACGGCAACTAGCCAATGCCACCAAAACCGTTCCGCAACTCGCCACGATCACGCCCCGCTGGCTCACGCATCTGCTGCAATGGCTGCCGGTCGAGGCGGGCATCTATCGTCTGAACCAGGTGAAGAATCCTGAAGCCGTCAAGGCGGCCTGCACCGCGCGTGAAGATGAAAGCATTCTGCCGCGCACATTCGTGCCGTACGAAGAGCAACCGCGCGAGTACTTCCTGAATGCGGTCAGCACGGTGCTCGACGTGCACACGCGGATCTCGGATCTGTACAGCAGCCCGCACGACCAGATCAAGGAGCAATTGCGCCTCACGATCGAAACGATCAAGGAGTTGCAGGAAAGCCAGTTGATCAACAATCCGGACTACGGCCTGCTCGCGAACGTGGCCGAAGAACAGCGCGTGTTTCCGCTGACCGGCGCGCCGACGCCCGACGATCTCGACGAGTTGCTGACCAAGGTATGGAAAGAGCCTGCGTTTTTCCTGACGCATCCGCTCGCGATTGCCGCCTTCGGTCGTGAATGCACACGCCGTGGCGTGCCGCCGCCGACGGTCAGCCTGTTCGGCTCGCAGTTCCTGACGTGGCGTGGCGTTCCGCTGATTCCGTCGGACAAGGTGCCGGTTGCCGACGGCAAGACCAAGATTCTGCTGCTGCGCGTGGGCGACAAGCGCCAGGGCGTGGTCGGCCTGTTCCAGCCGGGCGTGGCCGGCGAACAGGGTCCGGGTCTGTCGGTTCGCTTCATGGGCATCAACAATCATGCGATCGCGTCGTATCTGATCTCGCTTTATTGCTCGCTCGCGGTGCATTCGCCGGACGCGCTGGCAGTTCTCGATGACGTGGAGATCGGCAAGTACCATGACTACCCAGACACCTACAAGTAAGCCCATGGATAGCGTCCTGCCGCACGATGTGCCGACGGGTCCGCCCGCGGGTTTGCCTGATCCGGCGACGTTAGCGTCGCTGGCCAATGCGTTCTTCTCGGCGCTGCCGGGCAACGCGCCGCAGGTAGGCGGTGCGCCCGACGTGGCCGCCACGCTGCCGTTCACGGCGCCTGTGACCAGCGAGATCAGCAATCCGGCCCCGGCCGGTTCGCCGCTCGCGGGTCCCGGCGGCGCGGGCACTGGCGTGCCTGGTGCAGCGTTGCCGCAGGGGCATGTGCCGGGGGGCAACTTGTTGCCTTCAGCGCCGACGCATGTTCTGTCGTTGGGGAATCGCGCGCCTGCGTTGGCTCCCCATGCAGTTGCGCAGAACGGCTTGCCGGATAGCGCGGTGACCGTTGCGCCGGCACTCGATCCGCGCTTTGGCGGGGCGGCGCTGGGCGTGCCTGAAGCACACGGTGCGCAGCGTCCGTCCGCGGGTGGTGCAGCGCCTGCGTCGCCCGTCTCAGCGTCGCCTTATTATTTTCTTGGCGAAACGGCACAAGCCCGGACATCGACAGTTGCGTCGCCGGATATCGTCGTGCCGGGTTGGAACGAAGTCAGCGCACAATCGCTCGGACTCCCTGGTGTCGATCAGCCGCTCGCCGAGCAGCGCTTCCCGTACGACAGGCCGGCAGCATCGCATGCGGCGCCGGGCGTCGCACCGGCGCAGCACACCGCCGGTTCGCACTATTTCCTGAATCTGAATGAGGGATCGCAATTTCCCGGGCACTCTTCCGCTAAGACAGATGGCGTGCCGCATGCCGGGCCGTCAGCGCATCCGCCGTTCGATGTGAATGCGATTCGCCGGGACTTTCCGATTCTGCAGGAACGCGTGAATGGCCGTCAGCTCGTGTGGTTCGACAATGCCGCGACCACGCACAAACCGCAGGCGGTGATCGATCGGCTCGCGTATTTCTACGCACATGAGAACTCGAACATCCATCGGGCTGCCCATGCGCTGGCCGGCCGCGCCACGGATGCGTACGAAGCCGCACGCAGCAAGGTGCAGCGTTTCATTGGCGCGGCATCGCCGGAGGAAATCATCTTCGTGCGCGGCACCACCGAAGCGATCAACCTGATCGCGAAGACGTGGGGCGTGAAGCATGTCGGCGAGGGTGATGAGATCATCGTCTCGCATCTGGAGCATCACGCCAACATCGTGCCGTGGCAGCAGCTTGCCGCACAAACCGGTGCCAAGCTGCGCGTGATTCCGGTCGACGACAGTGGTCAGGTTCTGCTCGACGAATATCGGCGGCTGCTCAATGACCGAACGAAGATTGTGTCGGTCACGCAGGTGTCGAATGCGTTGGGCACGGTGGTGCCGGTCAAGGAGATCGTCGAGCTCGCGCATCGTGCAGGTGCGAAGGCGCTGGTCGACGGTGCTCAGTCTGTGTCGCACATGCGGGTAGATGTGCAGGCGCTTGACGCGGACTTCTTCGTGTTCTCGGGGCACAAGGTGTTCGGTCCGACCGGCATCGGCGTGGTCTACGGCAAGCGCGCGATTCTGGAGGATATGCCGCCCTGGCAGGGTGGCGGCAACATGATCGCGGACGTCACCTTCGAGCGCACCGTATTCCAGCCTCCGCCGAATCGTTTCGAAGCAGGCACGGGCAATATCGCCGATGCGGTAGGACTGGGTGCTGCGATCGATTACGTTCAGCGCGTGGGCATCGAGAATATCGCGCGCTATGAACACGATCTGCTGGCCTATGCGACGAGCGTGCTGCAGCCCGTGCCCGGTGTGCGCCTGATTGGCACGGCGCGCGACAAGGCCAGCGTGCTGTCCTTTGTGTTGAAGGGCTACGAGACCGAGGAAGTAGGGCAGGCGCTGAACGAAGAGGGCATCGCCGTGCGCTCGGGGCATCATTGCGCGCAGCCGATCTTGCGGCGCTTTGGCGTGGAAGCCACGGTGAGGCCGTCGCTTGCGTTCTACAACACCTGCGATGAAGTCGATGCGCTGGTGTCGGTTGTGCGTCGGCTGTCTTCGCGACGCTAATGAAAAGCGGCGGCCGTTTATTGCGGTCGCCGCTTTCCTACGCCTGCATTCAGGCAATTCCCGCCAGATAATCCCACGGATAAATTCCCTGCGCGTGTCCGTCGCTGAACACGATCTGCACGCCGTAGCCCATCGGCTGCACGTCGACAATCGCGAGGCGCGGCTCGATTCGCGCCACCTGGCCCGAACGCGTCAAGCGACGGCATGTCGAGCAAGGGCACCGCTCCCTCAGCGTGGCGTTGTCGATCCACTGCGTTTGGCCATCGCGCCACGTCAGGGACAGTCGCCCCGTCGCGGCATGAATCGTCACGTGTTCGGGCGCGTTCATCAGTGCGCCTTTTCAATCTGCGCCAACGCTATACGTGCGGCCTTGCGTACTTCCGGGTCGGGATCGGTCGCGGCTGTGTGCAAGGCCGGCAACGACGCTGCGTCGCCCAGTTCGCCAAGCGACAATGCCGCTTCCTTGCGCAGATTGCTGATCGCATGCGTGAGCAACACGGCGACCGCAGTGCTCGCGGTAGCGTTTGCGTTTGCATTGCCGAGTTTGCCTAACGCGCGGACTGCCTGCAGACGGACTTGCCAGTAGTCGTCGTCGAGCGCCGCGATCAATGCGCCCTGTGCGCCCGACGCGCGCAGTTTGCCGAGCGTGGCCGCTGCTTCTTCACGGACCTGCCATGCGGCATCGCGCAACGCGCTCAGCAACGCGGCGATGGTTTCATCCGTCGCTGCTGCGCCGATGCCCAACGCGCCGATTGCCGCGCGTCGCACGGCGGCGCTCGGATCCTGCGCGGCGATGGCGGTAAGAGGGCCAAGCGCGCGCTCGCTCTTCAACCAGCCAAGCACGCTCACGGCTTCGAGCCGCACACCATCCTCGCTCGCGCTCAGTGCGGCCAGCGCGGGTTCCAACGCACCCGCATAGCGTAATTCGCGCAGGCCGCGAAGCGCAGCCTGGCGCACGAACGGATCGTCATGCGTGGTCCACGGTGCGAGCAGTGGCCCGGATTCAGGGTTCTTCAGATTGGACAGACTCTGCGCGGCTGCGTCGCGGACATCTTCAGCACGATCTGCCAGCGCTTCGCACAGCGCCGTTACCGCGTCGGCGCGCTCCCATGCACCGAGCAGCTCGGCGGCTTGCGCCCGAACGTCCGATGATGTGTCGGTGCGTAACGCAGCGACAATCGGTCCGAGCAAGGCTTCGTCTTCGAGGTCGGCGAGCGCAAGGAGAGCGATGCGGCGCACGGCGGCGTCCGCGGACGCGAGGCGCGGCAGGAGTGCTGCGGCCTCCGGATCGAGGGAATAGGGGTCGAACGTCAGCGGAAGCGAAATATCAGTCATGAGTTGAGTGGTGTCTTGAGGATTCGCTACTAGCGCAGCAGATAAGGAATGTCGACCCTGACCGCATCGGTCGGGCAATCCTTCTCGCACGGCATGCAGTACCAGCATTCGTCGAACTTCATGTACGCCTTGCCTTTAGTCAGGTCGATCGCGAGCAGGTCGAGCGGGCATACATCCACGCAGACTGTGCAGCCTTTGTCGGCGATGCATTTGTCTTCGTCGATCGTGACCGGCGCTGCGCTGCGCTGGAAAATGTTGTGCGGTGTCGTAGACATGGTGGCTCCTCAGGTGTCCGCCAGCGCGGGCTCGCCGATGCGCAGGTTCTGATAGGCGTGACTCTCGTGGCTGTCGAGCGGCACCACGTACGGCTCGACAGCGCGTTTTTCGCTGACCATGCGGCCCGCTGCATCTTTCTTCAGATGCGTGTGGCAGAACCACTCCGCGTCATTACGCTGCGGATAATCGACGCGATGGTGGTACAGCCCCCAGCGGCTTTCCGTGCGATACAGCGACGCGTGGGCCGCCATTTCGGCGCAGTCGCGAATCGCCCGTACTTCCGCGGCGCGCATCAGTTCGTGCGGATTGTCGGCTTTGATCTGGTCGATGTCGGTGGCGATTTCAGCGAAACGTTGCAGGCCGATTTCCATCTTGCGCGTGACCTTCGGCGGCTGAAGATAGTCGTTCACCATGCGGCGCAGCTTGTATTCGACTTGCGCCGGCGCAAGCCCTGTCTCGCGTTCGAGCGGCGCATAGATTCGCGCCCGTTCGGCTTCGATCTGCTCGGTATCGAGCGCCGCATGCTCACGGCCGTCGACGTATTGCGCCGCGTTTTGCCCCGCGAACCAGCCGTAGGTGAATGCGCCGAGCATGTAGTTGTGCGGTACCGCGGCCATGTCGCCGGCGGCGTAGAGACCGGCGACCGTGGTTTCCGCGCGCTCGTTCACGTAGACGCCGGATGCGCTATGGCCGCTGCAAAAACCGATCTCCGAGATGTGCATCTCGATCATCTGCTGCCGGTAATCGGTGCCGCGTCCCGCATGAAATCGTCCCCGGCTCGGGCGCTCATTCGTGTGCAGAATCTGCTCGATGGTTTGAATGGTTTCTTCGGCGAGATGGTCGAGCTTCAGAAACACCGGTCCGTTACCGCTTTGGAGTTCCTGATAGAACTCCCACATCATCTGGCCGCTCCAGTAATCGCATTCGATGAAACGTTCACCCTTGCCGTTCGCGGTGAAGCCGCCGAGCGGGCCCGTCACATAGGCGCATGCGGGGCCGTTGTAGTCCTTGATCAGCGGGTTGATCTGGAAGCACTCGAGGTTCGCTAGCGCTGCGCCCGCGTGATAGGCCATCGCGTAACCATCGCCGGCGTTGGTGGGGTTCTCGTAGGTTCCCATCAGGTAGCCCGAGGACGGCAAACCGAGCCGTCCCGCCGCCCCACAACTGAGAATGACAGCCTTCGCGCGCACCACATAGAAATCCGCCGTACGACAATCGAAGCCCAGTACGCCGCAAGCGCGCCCTTGCGCATCGGTCAGAACACGCGTGACGACGATGCGATTGGTGATCGCAATGCGTGCGCGTTTGAGCTGCCGGTAGAGCACTTTCTTGATGTCATGGCCTTCCGGCATCGGCAGAACATAGGAGCCAATGTGATGCACTTTCTTGACCGCATAGTCACCTGTGCCGTCTTTTTCGAACTTCACGCCCCAGCGGTCGAGTTCTTCGATGGTCTCGAAACTATGCCGGGCGTAGGCGTAGACGGCTGACTGATCAACGATGCCGTCGTTGGCGATGGTGATTTCCTTCGTGTACTGCTCGGGCGTGGCGTGGCCTGGGATGACGGCGTTATTCAACCCGTCCATGCCCATCGAAATCGCGCCGCTGCGTTTGACGTTGGCCTTTTCCAGCAGCAGGACCTTCAGATTCGGATTCTGTTCTTTTGCTTTGACGGCAGCCATCGGACCGGCGGTGCCACCTCCCACGACGACCAGGTCGTACTCGATCACGTGCGTATTCATTTCGTGTTCCTTTTGGTCTTCTTCTCTTTCTGCCTGTCGATGCGAAAGCGGTACTGAAACGCGTCGCCGCGAAAATAGAGGTATTCGTAATCGATCGGTGTGCCGTCCGCGCTATGCGTCAGACGTTCGATGCGAAGCACCGGGCTGCCTTCTTCAACGTTCAGGGATTCGACGATTTCATCGTCGGCGAGAATCGCGTCGATGGAGACGTCGGCGTGGCCGAGCGGCACCACGCAGTCGTTCTCGAGAATCAGGAAGATGTCGCGCGTGACGAGATCGGCGCCGGCCAGGCGTTTGCCCAACGCTTCCGGCACCCACGTGATTTCGAGCGACACCGGCTCGCGATTGAGCATCCGCACGCGACGGATTTCGGCGACCTTCGTGCCTTCGGGCAGTTGAAGCCGGCTCGCGATGTGCGCGGTGGCGGGAATGAAGCGGATATGTTTGAGCTGGTTGACGATCTCATAGCCCATCGACGACATCGCTTCGGCGAAACCTTGCAACGCACTGACGTTCTGGAAGGCCTTCGGCTTGGAGACAAAGGTGCCCTTGCCGTGCAGTTTGAAAACGAGGCCTTCCTTTTGCAGATCGCCGAGCGCTTGCCGCACGGTGATACGGCTGACGTTGAACCTGGTGCACAGGTCGTTCTCAGACGGCATCTGCGAATGGGCCGCATACGTGCCGTCGAGAATTCGCGAGCGCAAAGCAGTCTTTATCTGCTCGTAGAGCGGCGGGGCGGAGAGAGGCAGCACGTTGGCCGGGTCGGGTTTCTGCATGATCTGTGGGTTGTCTGTACTTGTTATGACAAGTTGCATCACAGTCTAGTGAGGGAGCCTTGAGGGGCGAACGAAGATTTTGTGCTTTGTATTTCTGCGGAACAGCTTTTGGTGTGCCCGTTAGTGCCGGAGCCCCGGCGCATCGCGTTCGGCGGGCGGGTACCGAGTGGTGGGCGGTGGCAAGCAGCGTTGGCGAAGGACGATTAAACTGGCCCGACCTGTTTGCGATGGAGCTTGCTACATGTCACGTCAGCTTCGCCTCGGCGCTTTCATGCGTCCCACGACAATTCACACCGGCGCATGGCGCTATCCCGGCGCCTACCCCGACGCCAATTTCAATTTTGCGCACCTGAAGCGTTTCGCCCAGACGCTCGAGCGTGGCCGCTTCGACGCGTTCTTCATGGCGGATCACCTCGCGGTTCTCAACATGCCGCTCGACGCGCTCAAGCATAGCCACACGGTCACGTCGTTCGAACCGCTGACGCTGCTGCCCGCGCTGGCGGCGGTCACGGAACGGCTCGGGCTTATCGCCACGGCGTCCACTACGTTCGACGCGCCTTATCACGTCGCGAGGCGCTTTGCCTCGCTCGACCATATCAGCGGTGGCCGCGCGGGATGGAATCTCGTGACGACGTCGAACCCCGATGCCGCGCTCAATTTCGGTCTCGACGAGCATGTCGAACACGACGAGCGGTACCGGCGCGCCCGCGAGTTCTTCGACGTGGTGACCGGGCTCTGGGACAGTTGGGCCGATGATGCTTTTATCCGCGATACGGAAACCGGCACCTTCTTCGATCCGGAGAAACTGCATTTGCTGAACTACAAGAGCGAGAACTTCTCGGTGCGCGGCCCGTTGAATATTGCGCGCCCCGTTCAGGGATGGCCCGTCATCGTGCAGGCAGGTTCATCGGAAGCGGGGCGCCAGATTGCCGCTGAAACCGCCGAGGTGGTGTTTACCGCGCAAACCCTGCTGGCTGACGGCAAGCGCTTCTATGCCGATGTGAAGGGCCGGATGGAAAAGCTCGGACGTGAGCGCGATCACATGAAGATACTGCCGGCCGCCTTCGTGGTTGTCGGCGATACCCTGGAAGAGGCGGAGGAGATTCGGGCGCGGCTCGACACGTTCGTGCACTACGAGAGCGGCATCGCTTCGTTGTCGATTGCATTGGGGCATGACGTATCCGGTTTCGATCCGGACGGCCCGCTGCCCGAGATTCCCGAGACCAATGCGAGCCGGACCGCGCGGCAGCGGGTGGTTGAATGGGCGCAGCGCGACGGGCTGACGATTCGTCAACTCGCTCAACGCATCGGCGGATACTCGGGGCTCGAGATGGTGGGCACGGCGACAATGATCGCCGATCAGATGGAGCAATGGCTGGTGGAAGAGGGCTCAGACGGTTTCAACGTGATGTTCCCGTATCTGCCGGGCGGTCTTGACGACTTTGTTGACAAGGTCATTCCCGAGTTGCAGAAGCGCGGGTTGTTCCGGCGCGAATACGAAGGCGCGACGCTGCGCGAGAATCTGGGCTTGCCTCGGCCTGAGAACCGCTTTTTCGCTCGGGTGAAATAACCGGACTACAAATTGGCTTACTTCACGGCGCGTTTACGCGCCGAGGTAACGTCCGGAATCTCAATCGCGTGTTCGCCGGTCCGAGTATGCAGCGTGTTGAAAAAGAGCGCTTACGCGGTAGTGGCCGCTTCCCGTGGATGCAGATGGCGGCTGACAGGCCGTCGCAACCTGAAGTGTTCGCGCAGGGTGCGACCCTCGTAGTCAGTACGGAAAAGACCACGTCGCTGCAGAAGCGGAATCACGCCGTCGGCGAAGTCCTGCAAGCCACCCGGCAGAACATCCGGCATCAGATTGAAACCGTCGGCAGCGCCGCCTTTGAACCAGTGTTCGATATCGTCGGCAATCTGTTCCGGCGTGCCGACGACAACACGATGTCCGCCACCGCCCGCAAGCGCGCGGATCAACTGACGCGCCGTGTATCCATGGGTCCGCGCTTGTGCGAGCGTGGCGTTGAAGAACGTGTGATTGCCATTGCCGCTGCCGGGCAATGAGAGATCGTCCGGCAGGCGCTCGTCGAGTTTCAACCGGTCGACGCTAATGCCCAATATGCCGGCCAGCCGAGTGAGGCTATAGCTCCACGGAATCAGGTCGACCAGATCATCGCGACGGCGCAGGGCCTCGGCTTCGGTTGCGCCGATGATGGTGGTGAGACCGGGTAGCACGCGAATTGCGTTGTTGCCACGTCCCCATGCCGCAGCGCGAGATTTCAGTTCGCGCGCATAGGCGGCTGCCTCGTCGAACGACTGCGATACTGAGAACACGGCTTCCGCGTGCCGGGCCGCGAGTTCGCGTCCGTCAGCCGAGCCGCCGGCCTGGATCAGCACCGGATGACCCTGCGCACTACGCGGCAGGTTGAACGGACCATCGACACTGAAGTATTTGCCGCGATGGTCGATGCGATGCACCTTCGTGGTATCGATGAACCGGCCGCTCGCCTTGTCGCCGATGAAGGCGTCGTCTTCCCAGCTATCCCACAGCGCCTTCACCACCTCCGTGAACTCGGCTGCGCGCTCGTAGCGTTGCGCGTGATCCGGCACCGCCTCGCGGCCGAAATTGCGCGCTGAGCCGAGATCGGCGGTCGTCACGATGTTCCAGCCGGCCCGGCCCGCACTGAGCTGATCGAGCGTGGCAAAGCGGCGTGCGATGTTGTATGGCTCGTTATAGCTCGTCGATGCCGTGCCGATTACGCCGATATGCGTCGTGGCCGCAGCAATGCCGGCGAGCAATACGGTCGGCTCCAGCGCCGTGATCGGGCGGAAGTCGATCTGATCGGCAATCGAGGCGTTATCGGCGAGAAACACGGCATCGAATTTCGCCGCCTCGGCAATTTGCGCGACGCGAACGTAGTGGGCGATATCGACGAAGGCGCGCGGATCGGCTTCGGGCGTACGCCATGCGGAAGGGACAAAGCCGGAGTGGAGGATGTTGACGTTCAGATGAAGCTGGCGCGGCGGGTCGGTTCTCATGGTCTTTTCGAATGCGGAAGCAGCCAGCAACGAACGGACGAACGCTCTGACCGATTTGCCCATTGTCGAATAGCGAATCGCTTGAGACCACGAATGAATTCTGACATCGATATGCCGGTGAAGACTAAGCGTACGGCAATGTCTCTCTCTGGTGACGGTATGCAATGCGTCGCCATTGCCGGAGCATGTCGCGGCTGCAGTGGGTCCGCTTGGCCGGACCCGCCGGAGAAACAATGAAACGTCTGCCCTTGCTCAATTCGGGTATATGAAGGCTCCCATTAACTTGACCCGCCCACCGCTTCCCGATCGTACGGAAAAGCTTCCGCGTTCGAGCGAGCCGATCCTGACTGCCTCTGCGCTCACGAAGCGCTTTGGTGCAACCGTCGCGCTATCCAACCTCGATTTCTCGATCCATCCCGGCGAAGTCGTCGCGTTGATGGGCGCCAACGGCGCGGGCAAGTCGACACTCGTCAAGATCTTAAGCGGCGTGTATGCGCCCGACGGCGGGACCTTGACGCTGCTGGACAAGCCGTATCGACCTACGTCACCCCAAGCGGCTAAACAACTCGGCATTGCCACGGTGCACCAGTCGATTGCCGACGCGGTCGTACCGGCGCTCTCGATCGCGGACAACCTGCTGCTCGACCGCTTGTGCGATCCAGCGTCGCCATGGCGTGTGCCGCCCGCGGCGCGCCATGAGGCTGCGAGGCCGCTTGCCGAGCGGGTCGGGCTGGATGTCGATCTGTCCGCACCGCTCGGGTCGCTCTCGCTCGCGAGTCAGCAGCTCGTGACGCTGGCGCGCGCACTGGCTTCGCGTCCCAAGCTGCTGATTCTCGATGAGCCCACTGCCAGTCTTTCTGCCGCAGAAGCGGAACGGCTGTTCCTGCGGCTCGAGCCATTGCGTGAGGAGGGTGTCGCTATCCTGCTGGTTTCGCATCGGCTGGGTGATCTGCGGCGCATGGCGGACCGGGTAGCGATCGTGCGCGACGGACATCTCGTTGCCGATCTGCACCCGCCAATCGATTTTGACGCTGCCGTCGAGACGATGATTGGACGGCCTCTGCCGCAAGGCCGAACTCAGAACGCGAAATACGCAGCTTCGCTCGAACCCTGTTTCAGCGTGCGCGATTTTCAATTGACGCCGGCCAGCCGCTCATTCGATCTCGACGTCCAGCGCGGCGAGATCGTAGCGATAGCGGGGCCGGTGGGTGGTGGCAAATCGCGCTTCGCGAGAGCGATCTTCGGTGCGACCCACGCAAGTAGTGGTCAGATGGTGCTCGACGGCAAGCCATGGTGTCCGCGTTCGCCAGCCGATTCAATTCGCGCCGGCGTGTTCCTCGCCGGCGAGGATCGTTGGCGCACGTCGTTGTTTCCCGGCAGCGTGCCGTTCGCATCGATTGCGGGGACGCTCAGCTTTCCGTTTCTGTCGAACTGGTTCAGGCGCGGCGTGGTACGCGAGGCCGCAGAGCGCGGTGCCGCGATCGAAGCGATCAGAACCTTCGGCATTCGTTGCACCGGCCCCGACGATCGCCTGACGCGCCTGTCCGGCGGCAATCAGCAGAAAGTCGTTCTCGCGCGCTGGCATGTCGAACGCGCGCGCTTGTTGCTGCTCGACGAACCGTTTCAGGGCGTCGACGCCGGCGCGCGCGCCGACATCGTCGATACCTTGCGGCGACATGCCCACGAACGCGCGACGATTGTGTTCGTCAGCGATCTCGAAGAGGCGTTGGAGATTGCCGATCGCGTCGTGCGTTTCGATCGTGCGACGCTCGAGCGCCCAACTGTTCAACCAATCCATGACGCGAGCTCTGAACTTCATTAATGAAACCCCTCACACCTTCTATTACCGGCCAAGTGAAATCCGGCCGACGGGCGCAGTCAGCATGGCGTAGTTTGCGCGATCACATGGAGCGTACCGGCATCCTGCTCGTGCTGGCGATTCTGATTGCCGTGTTCGCCATCAGGGAACCCGCCTTCCTGAACATCGACAATCTGTTCAGCATCCTTCAGGCAGTATCGATTGTGGCATTGCTCGGCATTGGCGTGACGATCACGTTGGCGGCGGGCGGCTTCGATCTCTCAGTGGGCAGCGTGGCCGCTTCGGCTCAGATGGCGGCGAGCTATGTGCTGATCGTCTGGCATGGCAGCGCGCTGGCGGCCGTGGCCGCATGCGTCGCACTCGGCATCACAGCCGGTTTGTTCAACGGCTTGCTGATCACGCGGCTGCGCGTGCCGGACCAACTGGCGACGCTCGGCACTCTGTTCCTGCTGGCCGGTCTGCAACTGATTCCGACGGGCGGCCGCTCGCTCGCAACCGGTACCGTGTTGCCCGATGGCACGGAGGCGAGCGGGATATTCTCCGATGCGTTTCTGGCATTGGGGCGTCTGCGTCTTTTCGATGTCGTGCCGCTGCCCGTCCTGATTCTCATTGCGTTGACGGTGCTCGCCTGCATCGTGATGGAGACGACGCGCTGGGGCCGCGTGATCTATGCGATCGGCGGCAATGAAACGGCCGCGCGGCTGGCGGGTGCACCTACGGCGCGCTACCGGATCGCAGCTTATGTAGCCTCAGGGGCGATTGCGTCGTTGGGCGGCGTGCTGATCGCCGCGCGGGTCGGGCGAGGCGACGTCAGCGCCGGACACTCCCTGCTGCTCGATGCCGTGGCGGCTGCGCTAATGGGTTATGCGGTGTGGGGCGCGAAGCGACCCAACGTGTTCGGCACCGTAGTGGGAGCGGTGTTCGTCGGCGTGCTACTCAACGGCCTGACCATGCTGAATGCGCCGTACTACATGCAGGATTTCATCAAGGGTGTGTTGCTGGTCCTTGCGCTGGCGTTTACGTTCAGTGTTGGACGGCCTGCGGACTCACGCGGCTGAGGCCACCGGGTCGCCGAAATGTCGTTTGCCATCCGAAGGAATATCGATTGCCGAATCGTTCAGTTTGCGCATGCGGTGTCCGCTGATAGATTGAGCGCACAGTCATTCAAGCGGAGATTCCCATGGCAGAGATTGGCGAAGCGGCTTCATCGAATACCCGCGACGAGAGTAGACACGCGGTCCGTGTGATCGCCGATGACGCGCAGGCCATCGCGGTGGCGCACGAGCTTGCAGGCCGCCTCGCGCAAGGCGCGGCCGAGCGCGATGCCGAACGCCGCTTGCCCCACGAGGAGATCGAGTGGTTCTCGCAATCCGGGCTGTGGGCCATTACGGTGCCGAAAGCTTACGGCGGAGCGGGCGTGTCGTTCGTCACGTTGACTGAAGTCATCAAGATCATTGCAGCAGCGGATCCGTCGCTTGGGCAGCTACCGCAGAATCACTTCGGTCTGGTCGATGTGATCGCGCTAACTGGAACGGAAGAGCAGAAGAAGTACTTCTTCGCGCAGGTGCTGGGCGGCAAGCGTTTCGGTAACGGCTTTTCGGAGAAGGGCACAAAAAACGTGCTCGATCTGAAGACGAGCGTGAAGTGGGACGGGAGCGACTACGTCGTACAGGGCACCAAATTCTATTCGACCGGCGCGCTATTCGCCGACTTCGTCCCCGTACTGGGGCTCGATAGCGAACGCAAAGGCTGGCTCGCCTATATTCCGAAGGGCACACCGGGGCTGACCGTGATCGACGACTGGTCGGGCTTCGGTCAACGCACTACGGCAAGCGGCACAGTCGTGTTGGAAAGCGTACGCGTGCCGTCCTCGCACGTGTTGCCGGCGCATCGCGTGTCCGATTTTCCAACGCTCAACGGTCCGATTTCGCAGATCATCCAGGCCGCCATCGATGCCGGCATCGCGAAGGCGGCGCTCGACGACACGCTGACGTTCGTGCGCTCGCGCTCGCGGCCGTGGATCGACAGCGGGGTCGAGCGCGCGAGTGACGATCCGCTGACCGTGCGGGAGATCGGTCATTTGCATATCCAGTTGCACGCCGCCGAGGCCTTGCTCGAACGGGCCGCGCGCGTGATCGACGAGATCGCCGCGAAGGCCGAAACGACCGAAGACGACGTGGCGCGCGCATCGGTTGCCGTGGGCGAAGCGAAAGTGTTGACGACGGAAATCGCCTTGCTGGCTGGCGAAAAACTGTTTGAACTCGCCGGTACGCAGTCGACGCTCGGCGAACACAATCTCGACAGGCACTGGCGCAACGCGCGTGTGCATACCCTGCATGATCCGGTGCGCTGGAAGTATCACCTGGTCGGTAACTACTATCTGAACGGCGTCAAGCCGGCACGCCACCCCTGGAATTGACGCCAGGCGCACTCCTTAACCGAACCCGATCATGGCCAGAGAAATCCGCCTTAACGCATTCGACATGAACTGCGTGGGGCATCAGTCGCCAGGCTTATGGGCGCATCCACGCGACACGTCGTGGCGTTACAAGCAACTCGATTACTGGACCGACCTCGCGAAACTGCTCGAGCGTGGCAAGTTCGACGGTCTTTTCATTGCTGACGTGCTGGGCATCTACGACGTTTTCAACGGCAACGGGGAAGCCGCGATTCGCCAGGCCGCGCAAGTCCCGGTCAACGATCCTGTTCTGCTCGTCTCGGCGATGGCGAACGTGACCGAACATCTCGGCTTCGGCGTGACCTGCTCGCTCTCGTATGAGCACCCGTATCCGTTCGCGCGGCGCATGTCGACGCTCGACCACCTGACCAACGGCCGGGTTGGCTGGAACATCGTCACTTCGTATCTGGACAGCGCCGCACGCAATGTCGGCTTGCCGGCTCAGGCCAATCACGACGAGCGCTATTCGCTTGCCGAGGAATATCTCGAGGTCTGCTACAAGCTGTGGGAAGCGTCGTGGGAAGACGATGCCGTGGTGCGCGATGCCGCGCGAAAGATCTTCACCGAACCGTCGAAGGTTCATCCCATCAACCACCGTGGGCAGTATTTCGACGTGCCGGGCATTCACCTTTGCGAGCCGTCGCCTCAGCGCACGCCCGTGCTCTACCAGGCGGGCGCTTCGAAGCGTGGCAAGGACTTTGCCGCGCAGCACGCCGAGTGCATTTTTATCGCTGCGCCGTCGCGCACGATCCTGAAGAATTTCGTCGCCGATATCCGGGCACGCGTGAAGTCATTTGGCCGAGACCCGCACGACGTGCTGATTTTCAATCTGCACACGGTGATCACGGGCAAGACATCGGCGGATGCACACACGAAGCACGCCGACTATCGCCGCTACACGAGCGACGAGGGCGCGCTCGCGCTGATGTCGGGGTGGACCGGCATCGATCTGTCGAAGTACGACCTCGACGAACCGCTGCGCTATATCGAGAGCAATGCGGTGCAATCGGCCGTGGAGGCTTTATCGAGCGCGGATCCGACACGAGTGTGGACCGTGCGTGAGATTGCGAAGTGGGGCGGTATTGGGGGACTCGGACCGCTTTCAGTGGGAAGTCCGCAGGAGATCGCCGACGAGTTGCAGTCGTGGGTCGAGGAGACCGACGTCGACGGATTCAACCTTGCGTATGCATTGACCCACGAGAGCTTCGCGGATTTCGTCGACCTGGTCGTGCCGGAACTGCAACGACGAGGCGTCTACAAGACCGATTACACCAACGGCACGCTGCGCGAAAAGTTACATGGCGGTGGTCCGCGACTGGCGGAACCGCATCCCGGCGCGGCCTACCGCACGCACACGCCGGCCCATGCTGGATAGAACCCCGCTTACTCAAAAAACGTCGACTAACAGGTTGGAGATCATTGATGAAATCGTTTCTTCGTCGCAAGCTGGATGTGAGCCTTACGTTCCGCACACTCGCCCTGGCGGCGGCCACGATGCTGGCCGGCGCCGTAGTGCACGCGGCTCCGCTCAAAGGTGCGCCCGCACCGTTCGACAAGGGTGGCGTGAAGATCGCGCTCGTCAACTATCTGTCGACGGGTGATTTCTTCCAGGCCTATGAAGCCGGTGCGCAAAAGCAGGCCAAAGCGCTCGGCATCGATCTACGCATTTACGAAGGCCGTCAGGATGCGGCCGAACAACGTGAACAGATTCAGCAGGCGATCAGTCTGGGTGTGTCGGCAATTATCGTGAATCACGGTTTGCCTGAATCGCTCAAGGACGTCGTGCAGCGTGCGTTGGATAGGGGCATCAAGGTCGTCGCGTTCGACGTCGACCTGGGTAATCCGAAGGTACCGCAGATCGAGCAAAGCGATCGCGATCTGGCCGCGCTGCTGCTCGATCAGGCGGTTAAAGATAACGGCGATACCTTTGCTGCCGGCTACGTGTACGTAGCGGGTTTCGCACCGCTCGACCGGCGCGATGCGGTATGGCGTGACTTTAAGGCCGCCCATCCGAAGGTTCAGGAGAAGGCGCGCTGGGGTACGGTGGACAATCCGATCGCGCAGTCGGTGGCCAACCAGGCTGCTGCAGCCTATCGTGCTCATCCGGAGATTCGTGTGGTGTTCGCGCCTTACGACGAATTCGCACGCGGTGCGAAGCTCGCTGCGGACGAGGCGAACCTGTCGTCGAAATTGCGCATTTACAGCGCCGATATTTCGACCTCCGATATCGAGGCGATTCGCGCGCCGAATAGCGCGTGGGTGGCGACTGCGGCGACGAATCCGGCGGTGGTCGGTGCGGTGTCCGTACGGGCCGCGGCTTTGCTTCTTGCGGGGCAGACGCCCGAGCACCGGATTGTCGTCAAGCCGACGCTGATCACACGCGACGATCTGGTGAAGAACAACATCAGGACGATCGCCGAACTCGGCGATAAATTCCCGGCATTCCGTTCGAGCGACGCCGCCACGGCAGCGTGGATTCCGGCGGCGGAGTGAACCTCGTTAAGGGCCGCACGGGGTTGTCGTGCGCAATCGCGTCGGGAGCACGTCAAATACGAGGCTGGGCTTCGCAACGCGGCCGCCCAGCCGGCGAGCTCGACGCGAGATCTCGCCGTCAATCATCTCCTTTGGACTTCCATGAGCAAACGTAGCGGACACCTGCGCCTCGGCGCTTTCCTTTACCCTGCCGGACACCACATTGCGGCGTGGCGGCATCCCGAGGCACAAGCGGACGCCGGCGTTAACTTCCGTCACTATGTCCGACTCGCGCAAGCGGCCGAGGCCGCGAAGTTCGATCTGATCTTTCTCGCCGACGGCGTGGGGACACGCGGCGACAACGTCGACTTTCTGAGCCGCACGGCGCACAGCTACGTGGCTCAGTTCGAGCCGATCACGTTGCTGTCGGCGCTGGCGGCCGTGACTGAGCGCATCGGTCTGGTCGGCACCGCCTCGACGAGTTTCAACGAGCCGTATCACATTGCCCGCAAGTTCGCGTCGCTCGATCACATCAGCGGGGGGCGTGCGGGTTGGAATCTGGTCACCTCGTCGAGCGAGCATGAAGCGAAGAACTTCAACCGTGACAAGCATTTCGACCACGCCGAGCGTTATGCACGCGCCGCTGAGTTCGCGGAAGTCACAGGAGGTCTGTGGGACAGTTGGGAAGACGACGCGTTCGTCCGCAACAAAGCCGAAGGGCGTTTCTTCGACCCCGCCAAACGGCATGTGCTGGATCACAAGGGACGTTTCTTTCAGGTCAAGGGACCGCTGAACGTTGCGCGTTCTCCGCAGGGGCATCCGGTCGTCGTGCAGGCCGGGTCGTCCGAAGCAGGCCGGGACCTCGCAGCGAAGACCGCCGAAGTGATTTTCACGGCGCAGCAAACGCTGCAGGACGCGGCGGACTTTTACGCGGACGTGAAGGGACGCATGGCGGCTTACGGTCGTCATCCGGACGATCTGAAGATCATGCCGGGCGTATTTCCGATTGTCGGCCGCACCGAAGGTGAGGCGAGAGAGAAGTTTGAGCAACTGCAGTCGCTCGTTGATCCGAAGGTCGGACTTGCGCTCGTATCCGGGCTGACCGGTGGGTTTGATCTCTCGGACTATCCACTCGACGGGCCGATCCCTGAGCTGCCCGAAACGAATGCGAGCAAGAGCCGTCAGGTGTTGACGATCGAACTGGCTCGTCGCGAGAACCTCACGATCCGCCAGCTCTATTTGCGGGTCGCGGGCGCGCGCGGCCATTGGCAACTCGTCGGCACGCCGGCGCAGATCGTCGATCAACTCGAAGAGCGCTTTGTGAATCACGCCGCCGACGGTTTCAACGTGATGCCGCCCGTGCTGCCGGAGGGTTTGACCGATTTCGTCGAACTGGTATTGCCGGAGTTGCGGCGACGCGGGTTGTTCCGCGAAGACTATGAAGGACGCACGCTGCGCGAGAACCTGGGATTGCGGCGGCCGGAAAACCGCCATTTTTCTGTACACCAATCCGGCGCTTAACTTTCCACAATTCGTTATTTCCTCCCTGCGTGGCCGTCGCCTACGCTGAAACGATAGATGCATGCGCCTGCCGCCGCCACGCGTTGCGTGCAGCGGCCATAGCCTACTGGTATCTCCATCGGCAGAGGCGCAGCGCGTGGTCGCAGGCAATCGATTTGCGGCCGTTCAACGAATCGTTTTAACGTGATGAGGATGCGAACATGAGCGATATCGTCATCGATGCACCGGTGTCTGCCGCGACGGTCGAGGCAGAGTTGAACTACCTCGAGTTCACCGGCGAGAAGCCGGTGTCGTACCAATACGAACCGCCGCCGGGCGTTCCGAAGCGCAGTGGCGTGTACCGGCCGCATCGGGTGAGCATTTCAAATGCCCGCGTCGCGCCGCCGCCTGGCGCGTTGTCGCTCGATCGTAACGGCTTCGAACTGCATCGGCACGCTAGCGCGCTGAACGATTTCTCCGATCCGGCAAAGATCGAATCTGTCTACTATCGTGAAGCGGAGCAGTTGCTGAAACAGGCCACCGGCGCTCGCCGGGTGGTCGTGTTCGATCACACGCTGCGTGACGGCAATCCTGAGCGCAGCAATGGTGTAAGGGAGCCCGTCAAGTACATCCATAACGACCAGACTTTTGTGTCGGGGCCGCGCCGGGTGCGCGATCATCTGCCGACAGGTGAAGCGGAGCGGTTGCTGCAAGGCCGTGTGGCAATCGTGAACTTGTGGCGTCCGATTGGAGAAACGGTGCAATCGTCGCTGCTCGCGCTATGCGATTCGCGCAGTATCACGCTCAACGATCTGGTGGCATCGGACCTGGTTTATCCCGACAAGGTCGGCGAGACGTATGCGTTGGTCTTCAATCCGCGGCACCGCTGGTACTACTTTCCGCATATGTCACCCGATGAATTCCTGCTGCTGAAGATTTACGATTCGGCGGGCGACGGCATCGCGCGTCTCACGGCCCACACGGCATTCGACGATCCCACGTCGCAGGCCGATGCGCCGCCGCGCCGGAGCATCGAATTGCGCACGCTGTTGTTCTTTTGAGCGCCGGCGTTGAGCGCACCGGCATGCCGTGAAATGCAGGGCAGCCGATAGCGGGACGTGTCTGCTGCAGCATCGCAGAATCTGCAATATCGAAAGCGTGAATTCTTGTTTGTTTGTGACGCAACGTTTGGTTAGCATGCGGCGTTTGGGTCGTTGCATTACCTCTTTGGTCGACACAGCTTTTGTTTTTCGTCGAGCGAGGTGAGCGTAACGCTTGCCCGGTGCGTTTTCACAGCTCTCACGCCTTCGACATGTTAAGCCTCCATGCATCCAACGCCGGCCAGCAGGCCACCGGCGTGACACGACGGCTGGCCGCCGCGATCGCTCAGGCGTCGCCGTCCCGCGACGCCGCTGTCATTGCCGCCGCAAGACGCGGCATTCTCGACTTTCTCGCCGCTGCATTTGCCGGTGCGAGCGACAGCGGCTATCAAAAACTCCTGTCAGTCAGCGCCAACGACTCGCGCGGCGAAGCGTCGGTGATCGGCAGCAACGCCCGTGCATCGGCGCAGCAGGCTGCGTTGCTCAACGGTTACGCGGGGCACGCGCTCGATTACGACGACGTGCATAGCAGCGTAAGAGGCCATCCTGCGACGGTATTGCTGCCTGCGCTGTTCGCGCTGGCACAAACACGCGGCAGCAGCGCGCTCGACTTGCTCGATGCCTACGTCGTTGGCGTCGAAACGATGGCGCGGCTCGGTCTCGCGCTCGGCAGCCGACACTACGAGCAGGGCTTTCATAACACCGCGACATTGGGCGCACTTGGCGCGGCAGCCGCTGCGTCTTATCTGTTGAAGCTTGATGCCGGTGCCGTAGAGAACGCGCTGGGTCTTGCCGCCACGCAGTCAGCCGGCCTACGCCTGCAGTTCGGCAGCGAAGCGAAACCCTTGCATGCCGGGCTCGCCGCGCGCGCCGGTTTATTCGCCGCCGAACTCGCGGCAGCGGGACTGCAGGGCTCGCCGGAGGCACTGGATGGACCGGTCGGCTTTTTCGCCGTGTTCAGCGGCGGCGCCGCGCAACCCGAACGCGTGCTCGACGGTTGGGGCGCACCCTGGCAAATCGCAGTCCCGGGTCTGTACTTCAAGCCGTGGGCGTGCTGCACGGCGACGCACTACGCCGTGCATGCCGCATTGACGTTGCGCGACACATACCGTCTCACGCCGGACGACATTGCCGAGGTGGCGGTGATATTTCCGCCTGGCGGCGACACACCGCTTTCCAGACATTTGCCCTCGACCGGTCTCGAAGCGCGTTTCAGCGTCGCCTACGCAGTCGCGGCCGCGCTGACGGATGGTTCGCCCAGCGTGGCTACATTCGCCGATGTGCCCGTGCGCGACGACCTGATTGCACTCGCGCGGCGCGTGGCAAGCCGTCACGATGAAACCGCCGCGCGCGCGTCGACCGATCCGGCCACGCGTTTCTCGACCGTCGAGATCGCATTGCGCAATGGGACGGTACTGAGCCATAAGACCGACCGTCTCTACAGCGCGGAGGATCTGGCCGCGAAGTTCGCGGACGCCACCGGTCATGACGAACGCCTCGCTTTCATCCCCGCGCATATCGACACGATGCAGAGCACCGCAGACCTCGCTTCCCTTTTCAATGTCTTCGCACAGATCCACGTATGAGCACGAATTACAGCAGTACCCGCAGGCAGATGCGTCTCGGGCTCTTCATTCAGGGCGCGGGACACCACGTCGCCGGCTGGCGGCATCCTGACGCGCAGGCGGGCAGCGAGAATCTCGCGCTGATGCAGCGCATCACGCAAACCGCCGAACGTGCCAAGTTCGACATGGTCTTTCTTGCCGATGGTCTCACCAGCGGCCCCGATGCGCATCCGTCGATGGCGATGCGGCTCGAGCCGCTGTGCCTGCTGTCGGCGCTCGCTATGGGCACGCGCCACATCGGTCTCGCCGCTACCGCGTCGACCACGTATAGCGAGCCGTATCACGTCGCGCGCGCGTTTGCATCGCTGGATCATCTGAGTAGCGGGCGGGCGGCCTGGAACGTCGTAACGACTTCGTACGACCGCACGGCCGCGAATTTCACACGTGGCAATCACCCGGATCACGCGCTGCGCTATGAAATGGCGGGTGAATTCGTCGACGTCGTCAAGGGGCTGTGGGACAGCTGGGATGACGACGCGGTGCTCAAGGACAAGGCGCGTGGCGTCTACTTCGATCCCGCCAAGGTGCATACGCTGGATCACAAGGGTCAGTTCTTCGCCGTCAAAGGTCCCTTGAATGCGTCGCGTCCGCCACAGGGACATCCTGTGGTGATTCAGGCCGGCTCGTCCGGACCGGGGCAGGACCTGGCCGCGCGCACGGCGGAAGTGGTGTTTACCGCGCAGCAGACTATTGAAGAAGCGCAGGTCTTCTATCGCGATCTGAAAGGCCGCTTGCCGAAATTTGGCCGTGAGGGCCAGCAGTTGCACGTGATGCCGGGCGTGTTTCCTGTTATCGGCAGGACGGAGCAGGAAGCGAAAGACAAATACGCACAGTTGCAGGAATGGACCGATACATCGGGCGCGTTGTCACTGTTGTCCGATCGGCTGGGGCACGACGTGTCGAAGTATCCGCTCGATGGTCCTCTGCCGGAGTTGCCGGAATCCGATCAACTCAAAAGCCGTGCCAAACTACTGACCGATCTCGCACGCCGCGAGAATCTGACTTTGCGCGAGCTGTATTACCTGGTGGCCGGCGCGCGTGGGCACCGCATCGTATGGGGTACGCCTGTGCAGGTGGCGGATGCGCTCGAAGAGTGGTTCACGGGCGAAGCGGCCGACGGCTTCAATATCATGCCTCCGTATTTCCCGGGCGGTCTCGACGACTTTGTCGAACTCGTCGTGCCGGAGTTGCAGCGGCGTGGGTTATTCCGCACCGAATATAGCGGTACGACCTTGCGCGATCACCTCGGTTTGCAGCGGCCTGTTAGCCGCTATGCGGGGCAGTGAGATACAAGCAGTAAAACGCGGAAAACAAAACGCGGCGTCTGCTCAGCAGACGCCGCGTTTTTTTCAAGCTTGCATCCCGACCCGCGCCGTACTCGCAGGTCCAGATCGTCTAGATCGCGAAGTAACGCAGATCCAGTGCCAGCGGTGCGCGGGGCGGCGCCGCATGGGCAGTCTCCGGCGCGGACGGTGTATGCGCCAGAAACTCACGCGCACGCGGACTGACTGGCGCGCGGAACAGCGCGTTAGCCGGACCGTGTTCGACAATCACACCGGCCTCGGTGAAGTACACCGCATCGCTCACTTCCTCGGCAAAGCGCATCTCGTGCGTGACGAGCACGCAGGTCATGCCATCCCTCACCAGATCGCGAATCACGGTCAGCACTTCGCCCACGGTCTCCGGGTCCAGCGCCGAGGTCACCTCGTCGAAGAGGATCAGATCCGGCTGCATCGCTAGCGCGCGTGCAATCGCCACGCGCTGTTGCTGACCGCCCGACAGTTCACCCGGATACGCATGCGCCTTGTTCTCAAGACGGACCTTCTTCAGCAGATCGTAAGCGGTGCGAGTGGCGTCGGCTTTGTCGCGCCCCAGGATGCGCACCGGCGCGACAAGCAGATTGTCCAGTACGCTCAGATGCGGAAACAGGTTGTATTGCTGGAACACGAAACCAACGCGCTTGCGTAGTTCGATCTCGTCGCGTTCAGAGGCGAGCTGGTCGACACGGGTACCGTCGACTTCGATCTCGCCGTACTGGGGACGCAATAGCCCGGTAATGCAGCGCAAAATCGTCGACTTGCCCGACCCGGATGGTCCGATGATCGACACGGCCTGCCCGCGGAACACGTCGAGGTCGATGCCCTTGAGCACCGGCGTCGCGCCGAATGACAAATGCACGTCGCGCAACCGGACCAGTGGGCGCGGGCCCGCAGCGGCTGCGGGAGCGAGCGAGACATCAGCTGAAAGCATAGCGTTTCTCAAGAAGGCGGGTGAAGCGCGCGATCGGGTAGCAGTAAGCGAAGAACAAGCCGAGCACGGTGAAATAGACGAGGACCGTGAAGTCCGCACGCGCCACGGTATTGCTCGCCACCTGCGCGGTGTCCAGCAGATCGTGCACACCCACCAGCGACGCGAGCGCGGTCGCCATCGTGATGCTGGCGTACAGGTTCATCCACGGCGGCAGCATCCGCTTCACGCATTGCGGCAGGATGATCCAACGGAACACCTGGGTTCGGCTGAACGCAAGCGAACGTGCCGCGTCCCACTGTGCATGAGGGATCGACTGGATCGCACCGCGGAAGATCTCGGCGAAGTTGGCGCTGGCCGGCAGCGCGAGTCCGAGCGTGACCTTGAACCAGTCAGGAAACGGCACGATGTGTTGACCGAGCGCGATTTCGAATGGGAACACGTAGGTCGAAAAATAGATCAGCACGAGCAATGGGGCATTTCGAAACACCTGCACATAGCTGCGGACAATCAGACGGACGCCCCGGATCGGCGACAGCAGCAAGGGGCCGAGCGCAAGACCGGCGAGTGTGCCGAGTGCAATGGCAAGCAGGCTGATTTCGATGTTGACCCACAGAGATTTGCCGAGCGCCGGCGCCCACGTGATGAGTGCGGCGAGTGCGGGATAGCTTGCGCCATGCGCGATCTCGTGTTCGGCGAGCGCCAGCAGGGCGGCGACACCGACCACGCTGGCAAGGGCAAAGAGGGAACGGTACCGCCCGTCCCGCGCGGGCACGATGATGGATTCAGTGGCCATAGCCTGGCATCCTCAGACGGACTTCGAGCCAGCGTCCTGCGCGATTGATCGCAAAGGTCAGTGCACCGAAGAACAGCAGGATCAGGATCATCAACTCGAGCACGTTGTCGCGCTGTGTCCAGATCATGATCGATGCATACGTGACGTCGCCGACGGCGATTGCGGAAGCGACGGTGGTCATCTTCACCAGGTCGACCATGTTGTTGACGAGCGCAGGCAGGGCGAAGCGCAGCGCGAGCGGCAACTGCACGCTCCAAAGGCGTTGGCGGCGGCTGAAACCGAGCGACTGGGCTGCTTCGAGCGTGGTGCGCGGCACCGCTTCGATACCGGCGCGCAGGGCTTCGGCATGAAACGCGCCCTTGTGCAGCGAGATGACGATCGCGCTCCAGATGAACGGCGTCAGCGGATTGCCGCCCAGATTGCGCAGTGCCTCGCTGAGCAGCATGTTGATCACCAGAAAGGCGCAGAAAAGCTGCACGAGCGTCGGCGTATTGCGCGTGATCTCGACGAACACGCGAGCGGGGCGCGCGAGCGCCGGACGCTGGGAAGTGAGTAGCGCCGCCAACACCACACCGGCGCCAAGACTGCCGAGCGCCGTAACAAGCGAGAGTTCCAGCGTGACCAGCATGCCATGCAGGAACGACGCGAGTTCGTCAGGCGCGAGAACGAAACTGTAGTTCAGCCCGATCCTGCTGATCGCATCAACCACGCTCGCGGCGGCGTGCGAGAGCACTTGAGTCGACTCGCTCATGCACCTTGCGCCTTGTACTTCGCATGCAGATCGAGCACGGCTTGCGAGGGCTGCATGCCGTTCTTGTGCTCGACGTCGATCAGCCAGCCGCTGCGATGCCAGTCCTGCACGATTTTTTCGAGCGCGCTCTGCGTATCCGTTTCACCCTTGCGAACCCAGATTACAGACGGCGATGGAATCAGCTCGTTAGATACGGGAATCGTATAGTCCTTCCAGTCCGGATTGCGCGCGACGAGCAGGCGCAGCGTAGGGGCAACGTGAACCGCGGCGACGCAGTTATTGCCGCGCAATGCGAGCAGCGACTCCGGTTGGCCGCGAAACGCCTTCACCTGTGCGCCATATTCTTCGGCGAGCGGCTTCGTATAGTTGCTGCCCTGCGAGACGCAGACGGGCTTGCCGCGCACGTCGTTCCAGGTCTTGATGCCGCTGTCCTTGCGGGTAATCAGCGCACCGCCGATTTCCTCGAACGGGGTGGGCGGATAGGAGAAAAGCTCGGCGCGCTCCTTGGTGACTTCCATGTTGGCGATCAGGGCATCGACCTTGCCTTGCTGCAGGAACTGCACGCGATTCGACGGTTGAACCGGCGTCAACTCCACGTCGACGCCGAGGCGTTTCGCGACGTCGTTCGCGAGATCGATATTAAAGCCGAGCGGTTTCTGTGTGGCCGGGTCCAGCGAGCCGAACGGCGGACCGGACAGGATCACGCCGATGACGATCTTGTGCCGCTGATGAATCCGATCGAGTGTCGTATCGGCGTGGGCGGCACTGGCGCCCAATGCTGCGAAAAGCGTTACGGCGCGCAATGCGCGCTGGAGGGTGGGGCGGGTCGGTCGGCTGAACATGAAAGATAGGCGGAAGTCAGGTTGGATCCTGATATCGCTCCGGCCGATCGGTGTGACTTCGTTGCTATGAGGCCACCAGGACTTGCCGGAGGAGAAATACAGGACGCGATTCGGGACTGCCTATTCTCGGCATGTGTGACGCCGGAAAGAACCAAGGATTTTTCATACCGTTATCTGATTCGCGCATTTATGCAGACGCGAGCGTCGTTGAAACGGAGAAATGGATGTTGTGGCGGATTTGACCGGCTATGCACCGGTTGTGTGTGCCGCGCTATATCCGGCTGACACGTTTGCTCCTGTTGCAGCACGCCGGCATGCTGTGGAAAGCATGCCGGCGTGCTTGTGCGGCTAGCGCGTTGACGCTCAGAATCAGAAATCCAGTCCCGGCCCACCTGCGCCCGGACCGCCAGGCTGGCCGGCTGCCGGCGCATCCTTCGGTGCTTCGTGAACGGTGGCATCGGTGGTCAGCAGCAGACCCGCAACCGAGGCCGCGTTTTGCAGCGCCGTACGCGTGACCTTGGTCGGATCGAGCACGCCCGATTCCACGAGGTCGCCGTATTGGCCGGTCTGTGCGTTGTAGCCGAAGTTGCCCGTACCGTCGGCCACTTTCGCGACCACTACGCTGGCTTCTTCACCGGCGTTCGTCACGATCTGGCGCAGCGGTTCTTCGAGCGCGCGCAGCACGATCTTGATGCCCGCATCCTGATCGGCGTTCACACCTCTGAGTCCGCTGATGGCCTGCTTCACGCGGATCAACGCGACGCCGCCGCCCGGCACGATACCTTCTTCGACCGCAGCGCGCGTGGCGTGCAGCGCGTCGTCGACACGGTCTTTCTTTTCTTTGACTTCGATCTCGGTCGCGCCGCCCACCTTGATGACCGCCACGCCGCCCGCCAGCTTCGCCACACGTTCCTGCAGTTTTTCCCGGTCGTACTCGGAGCTTGCTTCCTCGATCTGCGTGCGGATCTGCTTCACACGCGCTTCGATGTTCTTGCTGTCGCCGGCGCCGTCGATAACCGTGGTGTTCTCCTTGCCCACCTCGATGCGCTTGGCTTGACCGAGTTCCGCAAGCGTCGCTTTCTCGAGCGACAGCCCGGTTTCTTCGGCGATCACCTGGCCGCCGGTCAGAATCGCGATGTCTTCAAGCAGGGCCTTGCGGCGGTCGCCGAAGCCCGGCGCCTTGACCGCGACGGTCTTCAGAATGCCGCGAATGTTGTTGACCACAAGCGTAGCCAGCGCTTCGCCTTCCACGTCTTCCGCGATGATCAGCAGCGGGCGGCCGGCTTTGGCGACCTGTTCCAGAATCGGCAGCAGATCGCGGATGTTCGACACCTTCTTGTCGTGCAGCAGCACGAACGGGTTATCGAGCACGGCAACCTGTTTGTCCTGATCGTTGATGAAATAGGGCGACAGGTAGCCACGGTCGAACTGCAGGCCTTCCACCACGTCGAGTTCATCGTCGAGCGACTTGCCGTCTTCGACGGTAATGACGCCTTCCTTGCCGACCCGGTCGATCGCTTCGGCGATACGCTGGCCGATCGACTCTTCGCCGTTGGCCGAGATCGTTGCGACCTGGGCGATTTCCTTGCTGGTCGTGGTCGGCTTGCTGATCTTCTTCAGTTCGTCGATCGCGGCGATCACGGCCTTGTCGATGCCGCGTTTCAGGTCCAACGGGTTGAGGCCTGCCGCGACGTATTTCTGGCCTTCACGCACGATGGCTTGCGCGAGCACGGTCGCGGTGGTGGTGCCGTCGCCGGCGGCGTCGCTGGTGCGCGAGGCAACTTCCTTCACGAGTTGCGCGCCGATGTTCTGCACGCGGTCCGGCAATTCGATTTCCTTGGCGACCGAGACGCCGTCTTTCGTCACCACCGGCGAGCCGAAGCTGCGTTCCAGCACCACGTTGCGGCCCTTCGGACCGAGCGTGACCTTGACCGCGTTGGCCAGAATGTTGACGCCTTCTACGAGCTTCGAGCGGGCGACGTCGCTAAAAATGATTTCTTTTGCTGCCATGGTTTGATGCTCCGTTCGTTATTGCGTGACGACTGCGACGACATCTTCTTCGCGCAGCACGAGCAATTCGTTGCCGTCGACTTTGACCGACTGGCCGGCGTACTTGCCGAACAGCACACGTTCGCCGACTTTCAGGTCAGGCTCGATGCGTTTGCCGTCACTATCGCGCTTGCCCGGCCCAATGGCGATCACTTCGCCCTGGTCCGGCTTTTCGGCGGCGCTTTCGGGAATGACGATGCCTGAAGCAGTTTTGGTTTCCTGGTCGAGACGCTTGACGATCAAGCGGTCATGCAAGGGACGTAGGCTCATGGTTCGACTTCCGCGATTGAAATTTGGCACTCGTCGCTGGTGAGTGCTGACCGGAATCGAGTATAGAAAGATGCTGCGCGACGCTCCAATAACGGATTCATCGATCCTTATCGGCGAATGGCATTTCAGAAACGCGCATATCCATAGCTTGATTCGCTGGTTTTGCAAGGTGGGCCGCGTCCCTATACTGATCCGTCGAATCGGCACGTCCCATCGGGATGCCGATACACGCTCCCAGGACAAACAGCCGGATCAAGCCTGATCCGCGCGCTTATACAAGGAATGACGGCATGCAGGTCTCTCAGGAAAGCACGGCACGTGCGCGGCTTCAGGCGGCGCTCACCGCGTTGCCGGCGCTCGCTAAAGCGATCGGCGAAGATGCCGCGCAACGCGAGGTGCGGCGCGAGTTGCCGTTCGACCGCTTCGCATTGTTTCGCGAATCGGGCCTCGGCGTGCTCCGTTTTCCGGTTGAATGGGGCGGCCTCGGCGGTTCGCTGGAAGACCTCTTCCATGTGATCGCCACGCTGGCTGCGGAAGAGTCGAATGTCGCGCATGCATTGCGGATTCATTTCGATCTGACCGAACAGTTGGTGCTGTCACCGCGCGCCGCCTTCAACGACACGCAGATCGAGCGCGTACGGGAAGGGGCGATCTTCGGCGGCGCGTCGACGGAGCTTGGCACATCCAGGCCCGGTGAAATCGTCACCAGGCTGGTGCGCGACGGTGAGCACTTTCGCGTAACGGGCAAAAAATACTATTCGACCGGCACGGCGTTCTCCGACTATGCGCGCATCAATGTGCAAGACGAGAACGATGAGAAGGTGTCGATTGTCATCCCGGTCTCACGTGAGGGCCTGCAGGTGCTCGACGATTGGGACGGGATGGGGCAGCGCATGACGGCGAGCGGCAGTCTCGTGCTCGACAACGTGCAGGTATTTGCCCATGAAATCGCAACACGCGGCTATACGAGTCTCGCAGGCCGCCATGGCAGCGCGGTGCGGCAATTGCATCTGGTAACGGTCGCGGCAGGTATCGTGCGCAACATTCTTGCGGATGCACGGCGCTACGTGACGCAATACGGGCGCCCGGTGCTGCATAGCCCGGCACCCTCGGCACGCGAGGACGGTTTCGTGCAGCAGGTGGTAGGCGACCTCGCGGCGCACAGCCTCTCGATCGACGCGCTGGTCGTGCAAAACGCACGCACCCTGGACCGCTCGGCAAATGCAATCCGTAGCGGCGCAGCCAATGCGGAAGACCTCGTGCTGGAAGGGTCCTTGGCTACCGCCAAAACGCAACTGGTGGTCAGCAAGCTGGCGCTCTATGCGGGCGAGCGCCTGTTTGAAATCGGCGGGGCATCGGCCACGGGGCGAGCGCACAATTTCGACCGTCACTGGCGCAATCTACGCACGATCTTCAGCCACAACCCGTTACTGCATAAAGCACGCGTGATCGGCGATTACGAGTTGAACGGCGTGACCACGCATCTGACTGAAGGGCGCGTTTTCTGAAATTCCTGGAAAAAACGCTGCGATCCATTTACCCATCATCCCACTACTGAATGCCATGAGCCGAGATCTGCTATTGCTGTTGGAACCGGGCTTTACCGATCCGAACCACCCCGGTGAGCGCTTTATCTGTCCGGATGGCGCGCCTATCGAAGGTTTGCTCGCGAGCGACCCTGCGCTTAACGCACGCCTGGACATTCGCCGCTTGCCGTTCCCGCGTCCCCGCGCCGCGGTCGTGGAGGCGCTCGATGCCGAGCACCAGAGTCTGCCGGTGTTGATTTTCGGCGACGATCAGCCTGCGCCGGAAGATGCCGAGACGCTGGGCGAGAAGCGCTTCGAAACGGATACGCGCCGGATCCTCGACCTGCTTGCGCAGCGTCACGGTTTCCTCAAGGTGCATTGACGCAGCGGCTGCAAGCCGGCTTGGCGCAGTAACGGCAGTACGCGCTCACCTAATAAATTGAGGTCAGGCCGGAAATCGAAGAAACTCAGCTGCACGCCGTCGACGCAGATGAGGGCGCAGCCAGAGTTGAGTAAGTCACCGCGAGCCTCAGTTCAACGCGACTGCCGCCGCGGCGCTCACCGGCGAGCCTTCGATCGCGACCGACTGCGCACCGTCCGGGCCAACCGGCACATCGCCCACCAGCGTCGTGCGATACAACTGCCGGTCGAAGTCGAGATCGAAAATATCTGTGGGGGCGAGGTGAGCGGTCGCGCGGTTGTCCCAGAACGCTACGCTGCCGGCCTCCCATTTGAAGCGAACGGTGAACTCCGGCCGCGTCACGTGTTCCCAGAGCAGTTCGAGCAGCACCTGGCTTTCGCGCGGCGTCACGCCGACGATCGACTTCAGGAAGCTAGGGCTGACATAGAGCGCCCGCTCGCCCGTTTCCGGATGCACTCTGACGAGCGGATGCTCGGTAACGAGAATGCGTTGTTCGACGGCTTTGACGAATGCTTCCGTTCCGCTTGCGCCGGCTGGCGGCGTAAAGCGATGCAGTCCGCGCAGGCCATCGACGAACGTGCGCAACGGCGCGGAAAGCTTCTGATACGCGGCCACCAGGTTGGTCCACTGCGTATCGCCGCCGTAAGGCGGAATCGTCACGCCGCGCAGGATCGACGCCCAGGGCGGATTGACCGCGGCCGTCACATCCGTGTGCCAGCCGGTCCAGGGGCGCTGCAGCGCTTGCCCCTCAAAACGCGTTGCCTTGCGGTACTTCGAGATCGAATAGATTTCCGGATGGCCGTCGACATGGCCGAACACCGGATGTCCCAAAGTTAACTCGCCAAACTGTGCCGAGAAAGCGACGTGCTGTTCGTGCGTCAGGAACTGCTCGCGAAAGAACACGACGCGCCACTTAAGAAGCGCCGCGCGAATGTCCGCGATCTGACGTGTATCCAGTTTCTGTGTGAGATCGACACCGTGGATTTCTGCGCCGATATGCGCTGAAAGCGGGTTGACCTGAATCGACTGTACTTCCTGCAATGCGGCTGCGCTCATGCGAGGCTCCTGGCGAAGAGAACGTGTTGCGTCAATATCCCGCTACGGCGGGTAGCTGTTTTGTCTCGGCGGTATAGCGGTTTGCAGGTCGCGGCAGCCCGAGATTCTCGCGTAGCGTGCGGCCCTCGTATTCAGTGCGGAAAAGTCCGCGCCGTTGCAACTCCGGCACCACCAGTTCGGCGAATTCCGTCAACCCGCCCGGTAACCACGGCGACATGATGTTGAAGCCATCCGCGCCTTCTTCTTCAAACCACTGTTGCAACTGGTCCGCGATGCTTTGCGGCGTGCCGACCACCTGCTGATGGCCGCGAGCGCCGGCAATGCGTAGATACAGATCGCGGATCGTCAGGTTTTCGCGCCGCGCGAGATCGAACAGCAAGCGTTGACGGCTCTTGCCACCGTTGGTTTCCGGCAACTCGGGCAACGGCCCGTCGACGGGATACTGGGAAAGGTCTACACCGCCCGACATATTCGACAACAGCGACAGACCAACCGTCGGATGAATCAGGTCCTGCAGCGCGGCGAACTTCGCGTCGGCCTCTTCCTGCGTGCGGCCGACAATCGGAAAAATGCCCGGCATGATCTTCAGATGATCCGGCGAGCGGCCGTATTTCGAGAGGCGGCCTTTGACGTCGCGATAGAACGACTGCGCTTCATCGAGTGTTTGATGCGCGACGAAGATCACCTCCGCGGTTTGCGCGGCGAGCTCACGTCCCGCTTCCGATGCGCCGGCCTGGACGACGACCGGCCATCCCTGCGGCGAACGCGCGACGTTTAGCGGTCCGCGCACCTTGAAGTGCTTGCCTTTGTGACCGAGCACGTGCAGTTTGTCCGGATCGAAATAGACGCCGCTTTCCTTGTCGCGGATAAACGCGTCGTCTTCCCAACTATCCCAGAGGCCTGCGACCACATCATAGAACTCGCGCGCGCGTTCATAGCGGACCGCGTGCTCCGGATGGCGTTCGAAATTGAAATTGAGCGCTTCGGATTCGGTGCTCGATGTGACGAGATTCCAGCCCGAGCGTCCGCCGCTCAGATGATCGAGCGAAACGAATTTGCGCGCGAGGTTGTACGGCTCGTTGAACGTGGTGGAGACCGTGGCGATCAGGCCCACGTGTTTCGTCACGACCGAAAGCGCGGACAGCAGCGTCAACGGTTCGAAATGATCGGCGCGCGCCGTGCGGGATAGCGAGGGTAGATTCGTGTCGCGTACGCTCACGCTGTCGGCGAAAAATACCGTGTCGAATTTGGCGCGCTCGGCGATCTGCGCCAGTTCCGCGTAGTGTGCGAAGTCGAGTCCGCCACTCGCGTGTGCATCCGGATGCCGCCATGCGGCGATATGGTGGCCTGTCTCCATCAGGAAGGCGCCTAGTTTGATCTGCCGCTTCTGGCGATTTTCACCGCTCATCGTTCTCTCCGCGAAGGGTTTGTGTGTATGGGGGATGCCGCGGGTGTCACCACGCGAGCCGCCATTCGGTGATCGGTGGATTCGCTACTGGAATGCGCGTGCCGCCGTGTGGCGTGTCATCGTCGTGAGGCTCATGGCGCGCGGCGTCGTACTCGGCGAAGTCGGCCAGCACTTCGTCGCGCAAATGAATGAAGCGGGGATCGTTACGCTCGCGTGGACGCGGCAGAGCGACATCGACAATCCGTTTGATGCGGCCCGGCCGCGGCGCCATGGTGACGACGCGGTCGCCGAGGTAGAGCGCTTCGTCGACGTCGTGCGTGACGAGAATCATCGTGATGCGTTCGTGTTCCCAGATGCGTTGTAACTCGTTTTGCAGGCGGCCGCGCGTGAGCGCATCGAGCGCGCCGAATGGCTCGTCGAGCAGGAGCACGCGCGGGCGGTTCACGAGACCGCGTGCGATCGCCACACGCTGCGCCATGCCGCCCGATAACTGATGCGGATACGCATTCTCGAAGCCGTTCAGGCCGACGAGCGCGATATGCTGCGCGACCGCATCGCGCTTTTCTCGTGCCGACAGCGGCGCGTTACGCAACGCGGCGAGAATGTTTTGCGATGCCGTGAGCCACGGAAACAGGCGGTGATCCTGAAACACGATGCCGCGCTCGAGCGAGGTATCGCGCACCTTTTCTCCGGCAACGACGATGTCGCCGCTGTAATCGGTGTCCAGTCCCGCGATCAGCCGCAGCAAGGTCGATTTACCGCAACCGCTCGAACCGAGCACGCTGACAAATTCGCCGGGGCGCACCCGCAGGCTGATGTCATCGAGCACCGCAAGCGATGTGCCGCCTTGCTGCGTATAGCGCTTGCTGACGTGGAGAATGTCGATGCTGTCGGAAAGCGTGGAGGAAGTCATGTGCGGACCTTGATCTGTAATCTGTGTTCAGTGCAAATTCAGTGCATAGCCGGTGAATATCGGCTGCGTGCTTATCGAGCGGCCGCCTGTGAACGGCGCGCAAAGATCGCTCGCTCCACCGCGCGCGCCAGCGCGTTCAACGCCCAACCGGTCACACCGACCACGATCACGCCGAACAGAACCAGATCCATGCGGAACTGCTCACTGCCGTCGATCAGCGTGTTGCCGATCCCGCTGCCTGCCACCAGCAGATATTCCGCGCCAAGCGTGGCGAGCCACGAATAGATCAGCGCGAGATAGAGGCCGGTAAAAATCGACGGCAACGCGGCAGGCAGAATGACTGCGCGGATCAATTGCCAGCGCGAATAGCGAAAAGCGCGCGCGACTTCGATGTAGGCGCGCGGCACGGCGTGAATACCGTCACATGTATGCGCGGCGACCGGCAGCAACGCGGCGAGCGAGAGGAACACGACTTTCGCTGCATCGCCGAGACCGAACCACACGGAAATCAGCGGAATCCATGCAAACAGGGAGATCTGCTTGAACGTGTCGAAGCTCGGGCCAATCATGCGTGTGGCGAGCCGCGAGAAGCCGAGCACACTGCCAAGCAACAGGCCGCCAAGCGTGCCGATCACGAAACCGCTCGCTTCACGCACGAGCGAGGCGGAAAGGGCCTTGAAAAGCGCGCCGCTGACGATTTGCTGCCAGGCGGTGGCCATCACCTGCGCGGGGCTGACCAGCAAGCCGCTCTTGACGACGTGCGCGTCCGAGATCGCCCACCAGATCGCAATGGAGACGATGGGCAAGACGGCGCCGCGCCAGTCGACGCGTGTGAGCAGGGGCCGGCGCGGCCGCGCCGCGCGCTGGAAGGCGGCGGGCACGTTACTACCGCAGTCGCAGGACGCATCGGCTGACTGTTTCGATCCGGCAGGCCGCTTAAAGAGAGCAAGACTCATCGTGGATACCTCATATGCGGTGCGTGGCAGCAATCGGCGCCATTACCATTACTCGCGAAACGCCGACGGTTGACCGCGCCGCAAACGCGCTTCGAGCGCGTCGAGCGAACGATTCATCGCGTAACCGATGGCCCCGACCACGACCACCGAGGCCATCACCAGGTCGAGCTGGAACAGTTGCCGGCCGTAGACGATCAGATAGCCGAGCCCTTCGGAAGAGGCCACCAGTTCGACCACCACCAGTGCGAGCCAGGCCTTGGTGAACGCGAGCCGCACGCCGGTGGCGAGCGTCGGCACGGCAGCGGGCAGGACGAGATAGACGATCCGTTGCCAGCGGTTGTATTCGAAGACGCGCGCGACTTCATCGAGCGACGCGGGTGTCTGGCGGAATCCTTGCAGCGTGCTCAATGTCACGGGAACAAGCGCGGCATGTGCGATCAGGATGTATTTGAGCGGCTCGCCGACACCGACGAGCAGCAGTAGAAACGGCAGCCAGCCGAGCACCGGGATCTGCACGAGCGCATTGAAGCTCGGCAACACGTAGGCCTCGAAAGTGCGCGACAGGCCGAGCGCCGCGCCGAGCACAAAACCGACCAAGGTGCCCGCAACGAAGCCGAGCAGCACGCGCTGGAGACTGATGAGCGTATTGCTTGCGAGATCGCCGTTGCGTGTCAACTCGACAAAGGTGTCGAACACCCGCTCGGGTGGCGGCAAAATCTGCGGCGCGATCCAGCCGCGCTGGCAACCGGTCGCCCATAAGGCGAGCACGACGACTGGCAATACCCACGGCGCGAGATGCCAGGCGAGTGCGCGCAGGCGCGCATTGCGATAGAGCGGCGCGCGCTGCGCCGCGGCGGCGTGGCCGAGCCGTTCGCTATCGACCTGGAGTGCGGTTTCGCTCATCGTGATCGCTCCCGTTTTAGCTGAGCGGCTTGCCGGCAGCGTCGTAGCGCGTCCAGTAGTGGTCGAGTTTTTGCGCGCGCAGCGCGTTGTCGAGATACTTCGTCTCGAACCAGCCGTCGACCTGAATGGGTTGCCGGATCAGTTTGAGCTTCAGCGCATCCGCCGCGACCGCTTTATAGCGCGCCACGATGAACGGGTCGATCAACGGCGAATTGCGCTCCTTCAGACTTTGATTCGCGAACTCGGCCTGCCATGAGGAATAGGGCACGCCGCTTTTCGCCCACAGCTTGAAGAGCGCATCGCGGTTCGCTTCATCCGACGACCATTGCGCGCCCCGAACGAACACGTTGACGACGCGTTGCACGACATCCGGATGCGCGTTATCGAAATCGTCGAGTACCAGCAGATGCGCTTGACGCGTGAATTGCGGCCCATCGTTCTGCGATTCGTAGACGATTTTCGCGAGGCCCTGGTCGCGCAGCTTGTACAGGTGGTAGTCGTTGACCGACGCGTCGATCCCCTTGGACGCCAGCGCGGCGAGCGAGCTGGCGGTGTCGAGATTGATCACGCGCAGGTCGCGCTCTTCGAGCTGATTGGCGGCGAGCGCGTTGTCGGCGACCAGTTGCAGATTGGTGCCGCGAAAGATGGAGACGCGGCGGCCTTTGAGGTCCTTGATCGAACGCACGTCCGAATCCGTGGGCACGGCGATCTTGATACCGGTACGCACGCCCGAGGCGAGCAGGAGGTGAGTCTTCAGGCCGTTGGCGCGGGCGAGTACTGCAGGCAGATCGCCCTGAAAGGCGAAGTCGAGTGACTTGTCGGCAATCGCTTCATTCACGGCCGGGCCGGCGCCTTTGAAGAACAGCCATTCGACCTTGATGCCGTCGGCGGCGAATTCCTTTTCGAGCGACTGCTGCAATTGCACGGTCGCCGCGGGGGTGCCGCCGAAGGTAGGCGGGTCGCCCGTGCCCTGCTGCGCAACGCCGATCCGGATCACGGCGGGTTTGTCAGCATAGGCGTGAACCGCGGCAAGCGACAGGGTTGCCACGGCAACGAAAGATTTCAGCAGACGGAAATAGCGCATGCGGCGATACCGATGGATGGAAGAGAATGGAGTGCAAATGCTCAGATGGGCAGAGAGCTGGCACTACACGTTAGATTCGCGTGCCTTCGAATCCAACCAATCATTGCTGATAAGAAAATCTGCAGTAGTTCGAACCACGTTGCCTAAAAGGGTCCGTGCGGCACTGGCGCGGTGCAAGTGCGTGATTCCCGATTTGCATAGTTAAATTCGTCGTTTTGCGTGCGTGGATTGCATGGCTACCATGCGACGCTTCAGCCATTCATGCGAACGCGAGATCATGTCCACTGTTGCTTTTCCATCTACCGTCGCCGACCCGCAAGCGCCTGCGGGTAACACAGCGTCTCCCACTGTCATCCGTAGCGCACAGGATGTTTCGCGCATCGTCAATGCGGGCGCTGCAAAGGGCAGTAACGCACGCATCGTGATTGCGATCGCCCTGGGTGGAGTCTTTCTCGATGCTTACGACCTGACGTCGCTTGCTTACGGGATCAAGGACATCGCGCGCCAGTTTTCGCTGTCGCCGGTTCAGGTGGGATTCGTCTCGTCGGCGATCACGTTCGGCGCGATCCTCGGCGCGCTGTTCGGCGGGTATCTGACTGATCGCATCGGCCGTTATCGCGTGTTCATGGCCGATATGCTCTTCTTCGTGGTGGCGGCGATCGCAGCCGGTCTTGCGCCGAATGCGTGGGTGCTCGGCGGGGCGCGCTTTCTGATGGGCTTCGGCGTGGGGCTCGATCTGCCGGTGGCGATGGCGTTTCTCGCCGAGTTCTCGCGGGTGGCGGGCAAGGGCAACAAGGCGGCCAGTGTCGCCGCGTGGTGCCCCGCATGGTACGCGGCCACGAGCACCTGCTATCTGCTGATTCTCGGGCTGTACGCGATTCTGCCCGAGCATCAGCTTGGTTGGTTATGGCGTCTGACGCTCGCGTTCGGTGCGGTACCGGCCATCGTGATTATTCTCGTGCGCAGCCGCTATATCAGCGAATCGCCTGTTTGGGCAGCGAATCAGGGCGATCTCGAGGAGGCCGCGCGCATTCTGAAGCGCTCGTATGGCGTCGACGCAGTGGTTGAACGAAGCGCGACGCCGGTCAAGGCGCCGCGTGCGGCATCGTGGCGCAACTATGGGGTCCTGTTCAACGCCACTTACTGGCGCCGCACGATTCTTGCCGCGGTGATCGGCAGTGCTTCTTCGTTCGGTTACAACGCGATCATTTTCGGCTTGCCGGTGATCATCACCAGCTTCTTTCATCAGGGGCCGCTTACGACGATCATCGCGGCGCTCTCGCTGAATCTTGCATTTGCGTTCGTGGGTGGGCTGATCGGCGTGCGCACCGCGCCGACCGTCGGCGCATGGAAGATGACGGTGCTCGGACACTCGCTGCAGTTCGCCTCGCTTATTGGGCTCGCGCTGATCGGCAAACCGGGCAGCGATGCGCTCGTGGTGGTCGCGATCCTGTTGCTCGGCGGCTATCTGTTCGGGCAAGGTTTCGGACCAGGCTCCCATTCGATGACCTATGCGTCGCTGAGCTATCCGACCTCGCTGCGCGGAATCGGCGTGGGTTTCAACCAGACCTTGGTGCGTTCCGCGTCGACGGTCTCGCTATTTCTGTTCCCGGTTCTGGCTACCGCGCTGGGTACGAAGGTCTTCTGGTTGATCGCCATTGCGCCGCTGAGCTCGCTGCTCGTGCTGCTGGCGATCCGTTGGGAGCCGTCGGGGTACGACATCGACGCCGAGGACTACGCGGATTCAGGAGTGACGTCACGAGCGTAGGGCGCCACGAAACAAATAAGCAAAGCGAAATTTGTTGGTTTGGGTAAGCCTGCGGCGCCGCGATACTTGATCGTCCGATGCTCACGCCATTCGATTTCGACGCATCCGTCTGCTGTTCAACTCCCAGACCGAACCCGACACCATGACGCAATCCAATCACCCCGATCAGCCTGCGCTCGACACACTGCGGCTGATCGGTCCCTCACCCGAGAACTGGGTCCCGCCGCGCGATGGCATCGACCATAACGTGGTGGTTGTCGGCGGTGGACAGACCGGCGCGGCGTTCGCTTTCGCCTTGCGGCGCGCCGGCATCGGTCAGGTCAGCGTGATCGACGCCGCTGCCGATGAAGGCCAAGCGGGCGTCTGGTTGAATCGCGCCCGCATGAACAAGCTGCGCACCCCTAAATCATTGGTGGGCCCCGAGGCGGGTCTGCCGGGGCTGAGCTTTCAGGCATGGTATGAAGCGCGCTTCGGCGCCGCTTCGTATGCGGAGATCGACCGGATTCCTCGCACGCGTTGGGCAGAATATCTCGCGTGGTACCGGCATTTCCTCGAAATTCCGATTCGCTACGGCACACGGCTTACGCGAATCGAACCTACGGGTGAGCATTTTCGTTTGCATCTGGAAGTACGCGATGGCGCCACGGTGCGCAATATCGTGGAGACGGCACGCAAGATCGTCCTCGGCAACGGCGTTGCGGGTAACGGCGGGCCGAACATTCCTGCTGTGCTGAAGAGCCTTCCGCCGACACTTCGTGCTCACACCTCCGAGGCGATCGATTTCGCTGCGCTGCGCGGCAAATCCGTGGCGGTGATCGGCGGCGCGGCGTCCGCATTCGATGCGGCAGGCACGGCGCTCGAAGCCGGCGCAGGGCAGGTGCATCTGTTCGTGCGGCGTGAGCGGATCGCGTCGGTGCCGGTGACCCGCACACGCGCCTATCCCGGCGCGTACGACAACTATTTCCATCTGCCTGACGCGATTCGCTGGTCGCAGGCGCGACGCTTCCGAGTTGCCGGTTCGACGCCGCCAGTCGACGCCCTGGAGCGCGTCACACGCTTTCCGAACTTTCATCTACATCTCGGCGCGCCGTGGGCACGTGCAAGCGTCAGAGATGAGCGTGTGGAGACCGACGTGGCGGGTGAGTCGTTCGCATTCGATTTCGTCATTGCCGGCACGGGCTATGTGATCGATCCGGCACTGCGGCCGGAGTTGGCGCAGATCGCCGGGCATATCCGCCTGTGGCGCGATCAATACGTGCCCGCCGCGAGCGATAGCGACGACGCGCTGGGCGCGCATCCGTATCTCGGCGCCGCGCTCGAATACCTCGAGAAGGTCGAGGGCGAGGCGCCTTATCTGAAGAACATCCACGTCTACAACCCAGCGGCCTTCGTCAGTTTCGGATTGCCGGTCGGCGACGTGCCGAGCATGAAGCGCGACATTCCTGCCGTGGTTCAGCGAATCAGCCGCGATTTGTTTCTAGCCGATCTGGACGCGCATGAAGCACGTATTCACAGCGACATCGCTGCCGATTTCGACGATTCAATCTACGCACGGAGCGTCTGGCAGCGCGACAGGGTCGACGTCGCGTGAAGTGGACCCGAGCAAGCACGCGATCACGATAGTTCAACAAGGCGAGAGGCAGGAGCCGCTATGTCCACGCAGTTCGAATCGATCACAACAGGAACGCCGGCCATCAGCACGGACGTCGGTGACACCAACCGCGCCGTAACACGGCGTGGGCTTTCACGCGGTGTTCTGATTGCGAGCCTCGCTGCCATAGCGTGGTTCGGCAGCGCGGCGCTGACCGAGTGGTGGCCGAGTGCCGACGACTGGGCGTACACGAAAGAATTCATCGCGTTGAAGTTGGTGCTCGCGGCATTTGCTGTTGCGACGGCTGTCGCGGGATGGCGCAACCCGTCCACTCAGGCGACGACGCCCACGCGCACCAGCGCATGGCTTGGGGCAATGCCATGGCTGCTCGCGCTGGCGCTCGGCGTGAGCGCATGGGAAGCGATCACCGCACAACTCGAGTGGCTGCCGCGGCCCTTTTTCGCGCCACCGCAAGCGCTGATCGGCGTCTACGCCGAAGACTACCCGCGGCTTGGTTCGAGCGTCGTTCATTCGTTTGGACTACTCGCCTATGGCTACGTGTTAGGCGCGGCTGCTGGCTTCGTGACTGGCGTGAGCATTGGCTGGTCGCAGGCCGTGAGCTACTGGGTTCATCCGGTCCTGCGCCTGATCGGGCCACTGCCGGCTACCGCGTGGTTGCCGCTGGCGTTCTTCTTCTTTCCGTCGAGCTTCAGCGCGAGTGTGTTCCTGATCGCGCTGGCGACCGCTTTCCCGGTCGCAGTGCTGACCTGGTCGGGCGTAGCCGGCGTCAACTCGGCCTATTACGACATCGCGCGCACGCTCGGCGCGCGGCCCGCTTTCCTGATTCTGCGCGTGGCGATTCCGGCGGCGCTGCCGTCGGTCTTCGTCGGCTTGTTCATGGGCCTTGGCGCATCGTTTTCGGTGTTGATCGTCGCGGAAATGATGGGCGTGAAAGCGGGGCTCGGCTGGTATCTGCAATGGGCCCAAGGCTGGGCAGCCTACTCGAATATGTATGCCGCGCTGCTCGTAATGGCGCTGATGTGCTCCGGTCTGATCACCTTGCTGTTTCGTGTGCGTGATCGCCTGCTGGCCTGGCAAAAGGGATTGCTCAAATGGTAGCCGTACCCGAAGTGTTGAATCAGTCGGCCGCTGCTCGGCCGGTCCGCGACGGCGCGCGCATTGACGTGCGCCACGTCAGTCATCAATTCGCGCTGCGTGGCGCCGCGTTGCCGGTGCTGCACGACGTCAGCTTTACGGTCGAGCCGGGCGAGTTCGTCGCGCTGCTCGGCCCGAGTGGTTGCGGCAAGTCCACCTTGCTGCGGCTGGTCGCTGGACTCGATACGCCGACGCAGGGCAGCGTGCAGGCAGATGGAGCTGCAATTGTCGGTCCCGATCCGTCGCGTGTGGTGGTGTTTCAGGACCCGACCTTGTACCCATGGCGCACAGTGCGCGGCAATGTCGGGGTCGGTCCGCAGGCGCAGCGCGAACGCTTCGCGCGACGCAGCGGTCCGCAAGAGAAGCAGGCGCAGCAACGGATCGACGCCGCACTGGAGTTAGTCGGCCTTAGTGAATTCGCTGAAGCGTTTCCGCATCAATTATCGGGTGGCATGGCGCAGCGCGTGGCGCTGGCCCGCGCGCTCGTCAACGATCCGGCGCTGCTGGTGCTGGACGAGCCGTTCGGCAAGCTCGACTCCCTCACACGTATCCGCATGCAAGGTGAACTCGCGCGGCTCTGGCTGGACGCCCGCTTTTCCGTGTTGCTGGTGACGCACGACGTCGAAGAGGCGCTCCTGCTCGCCGACCGCGTGATCGTTTTCAGCGAGCGGCCGGCGCGTGTGGTCGCCGAAGTGCGTAACGACGCGCCGTATCCGCGCCATCGCGACGATCCGAAACTGGTGGCGCTGCGCCGCGAGGTGCTCGCCCAGCTCGGACTCGACACCTGAACGAATAGAACAATCGATAACGACCAGAGGAACAGTCAACCATGAATCCCTACGATGAATCTCCGCTGAGTCCGGCCCGCCGCGCGTGGTTGCGCAAGACGGCCTGGACCGCGGGCGCGGCGGCGCTCGGTGGTGCGTCGCTGATACCGGGAACGCTCGCGTTTGCTCAAACGCCGCAGGCTCCGCTTAAGCCCCTCAAGCTTTCCTGGAACGCGGGCGCGATCTGTACCGCGCCTGTTGCCGTTGCTGTGAAGCAGGGCTTTTTCGAGCGACACGGTTTACAGGTGGAACTCGTGAATTTTTCAGGGTCGACCGATCAGTTGCTCGAAGCAATCGCGACGGGCAAGTCCGATGCGGGTGTCGGCATGGCGCTGCGTTGGATCAAGCCGCTGGAGCAGGGCTTCGATGTGAAACTGACGGCCGGGATTCACGGCGGGTGCATGCGTTTGCTGGCCACGCGCGCGTCGGGCATCGTCGATGTGGCGGGACTGAAGGGGCGTACGATCGGCGTGAGCGATATGGCGAGTCCGACCAAGAATTTCTTCGCCATCGTGTTGAAGAAGATCGGCGTCGATCCGGAGCGCGATGTGAACTGGCGCCAGTATCCGGCGAACCTGCTCGGCGAAGCGCTGAAGAAGGGCGAAGTGCAGGCGATCGCGGATGGCGACCCGACGATCTGGTCGATCCGCGAATCCGACCACCTGTATGAGGTGTCGAACAATCTGTGCGGTGAATATCAGACGCGTTCGTGCTGCGTGCTCGGCGTGCGCGGTACGCTGGTGCGAAAGGATCGCGCCACCGCGCAGGCGTTGACGCAGGCGCTGCTCGAAGCGACGGAGTGGACTGCGAATCATCCTGCGGATGCCGCCGCGATTTTCTCGGTCTATACGCCGTCCGCCGATGTGAGCCAGTTGGCGGCGATGCTCAAGAGCCATACCGATCGCCACCATCCGGTTGGGGATGCGTTCAAGAAGGAGATCTCGCTTTATGCCGACGATCTGAAGGCGGTCGGCGTGCTTAACAGCGGGACTGATTCCAACCGTCTCGCGGATCGGGTGTTCTCGAACGTGCTGGCTTAACGGCGCCCCGTATCCGTCTGATATGCCGTCTGCGTCGATCGATAGTCGAATTTATCGTTTGGCCATGGCGGAAGGCATCGTTACGCTAATCGGCTTGCCTATGATGCGCCGACGCCATGATGAATCCGCACAACTCCCCGCCGTCGCGCGGCCGCCGTCGACTGCTGGGTCGCCTGGCGGCCGGCGGCCTGGTCGCTTCTCAAGCTGCTACCGCAAGTGAATTGCTCAAGCCGCTCGCGGTCGCGCAATCGAGCCGCGTGCCCGGTGCGCCCGTTCTCGAACATCCATACGGTGTGCCGTCACCGTATGAGGCGAATGTCGTGCGGCGGAGTGCGCGCGCGTGGCCACTGCCCGGCGCGGCTTCGTCGATGACGCCGCTCGCCGATCTGCACGGCACGCTCACACCCAACGGCCTGGTCTACGAACGTCATCACGGCGGCGTGCCCGACATCGACCCCGATCAGCATCGGCTGGCCATTCACGGCCTTGTACGCACGCCGAAACTGTTCACGATGGACGATCTGCTGCGCCTGCCGTCCGAATCGCGGATTCATTTTCTCGAATGCTCCGGTAATACCGGCAATGAATGGAATGGCCCGAGCGGCATGCCGGTGCAACTCACGCATGGTTTGTTGTCGTGCTGCGAATGGACCGGGGTGCGTTTGTCGACTTTGCTCGAAGAGGTGGGCGGTGTGACGGCGTCCGGCAACACAAGCGGCGGCGGCTGGTTGCTGGCCGAAGGCGCGGACGCCGCTGCGATGACGCGCAGCTTGCCGCTCGAACGGATACTCGATCGCGCGCTGGTGGTCTACGCGCAAAACGGCGAACGCTTGCGCCCCGAGAACGGTTATCCGTTGCGTCTGATCGTTCCCGGCTTCGAGGGCAATACGAACGTCAAGTGGCTGCGCCGGCTGAAGGTGGTCAATGCGCCGTTGCAAACGCGCGAGGAAACGTCGAAGTACACCAGCCTGCTCGCGAACGGCACCGCGCGTCAGTTTGCGTTCGAGATGGACGCGAAGTCGGTGATCACGCGGCCGTCGCCGGGACATCGTCTCACCACGCACGGCTATTACCCGATCACCGGTCTGGCCTGGTCCGGACGCGGGACGATCCGCAAGGTGGATGTGTCGACCGACGGCGGCGCGACGTGGCGTCCCGCGCGTCTGGACGGTGCGATCCTGGATCGTGCGCTGACGCGCTTTCAGGCGGACTGGCGTTGGGATGGCGGCGCTGCCGTGATTCTTTCGCGCGCCACCGATTCGACCGGCTATGTGCAACCGACCCGTGCCGAACTCGTCGCCGCGCGCGGCCTGAATTCGCAGTATCACTACAACGCGATCCAGCAATGGCGAGTGGATGCAAGCGGCGAGGTGCGTAATGCGTGATGGCCGCCGTTTGAGAGGTATGCCGGCGCGAACGGCACGGACCGCGCTGGCTGTGCTGGTGTCGCTCTCGGCGCTGGCATCGTGCTCATCGATCGCGCCGGGTGACCAGAGCGCCAGGTCGATCCACGAGATCGGCACGCCGCTCACGGATCAGGACCTCGCCGCCTGGAACATCGACATCGCGCCGGATGGCCGCGGCCTGCCTGCGGGCAGCGGCGACGTCGCCACTGGCGCGCACATATTCGCCGCGAAATGCGCGGCGTGCCACGGCGCGCATGGCGAGGGCGGTCTCGGCGATCAACTGGTCGGCGGGCAGGGCACACTGACCAGCGCGAAGCCGAAGCGCACCGTGGGCAGCTACTGGCCCTATGCGACGACGCTGTTCGACTATATCCGCCGCGCGATGCCTTACAACGCGCCCGAATCGCTTTCCGCCGACGAGGTGTACGCGCTCAGCGCATTTCTGCTCAACCAGAACGGCATCGTGCCGGCGAATACGCGGCTCGACGCAGCCTCGTTGCCGCGTGTGGCGATGCCCAATCGTGGCGGTTTCGTGGCTGATCCGCGTCCGGGGCAGCTATGAGGCGCTCGCGCTGATCGGATGGTCCGGGAGCGGGCCCGAAGCGACGCTAACTGATATTGCCGGCTCGCTCATGCAGTCGTTTTATGCAGTGGCGTCAAGCGGCTGGTGCAGCAGGCGCATTCGGCGTGTATTTCCGCAGCCGCTGGGAAATCAGATGCGAAGGCTTTTCGATCATCCGGTAAAACGCATAACTGATGGCGAATGCCAACGCCACCTGTACGAACCATGCGAATCGGGACGTCTCGTCGAATCGGGTCATTTCCAGCAGGGCGAGCGCCATCTTGTGGCAAAGATAGAGGCTATAGGACCACGCGCCAAAAGTAGCCAGTCTGGACCAGACGCCGCTTCTGGACGGCGTGGCAGTCTCCGCCGCGATCCAGACTGCCGCCAGGAACTGAAATAGCGGAAGCGTGATATCGGGCGTAATCAACGGCACAACGGCCGGTTTGAGATTCGATTCGGACAGCAAAATCATAATGGCCGCCCCGGCCGCGACAATTACCACTCTCAGCGCAACCAGGTGATTCGCGAGAAAACGGGTGCTTCGATCAAGGCCGCGCTTGATCATCAGGGTAAGCGGCGAATATGCGCCACGGATGTGGAACTGCTCCGCGTTGCGCTGAGTCTCCGCGATCAGGCAGCCGAAGATCCATCCAGCCGCATACAGTAAAGCCGTACCCGGAACGCCATACGTCTCAATGACGCAGCCGTGGCAAACCGGGTGCCCGATCAGACGAACCACGGCCACCATCACGCCTGCCGCAACCGCGCAGCCAACGATCATTTCGCCGATGTAGCGAAAGCGGGCGCGCAGGAGCGGATAAGCGGCGTAATACACCATCTCGCAGTAGAGCGACCACAGTACGGATTCCAGATAGTCCTGTCCGGTCGGCAAAGGTTGAACGAGGCACAGCAGGATGACCAGCGGTAATCCAATGCGGATGAATCTGGATGCGTAATAGTTGATCGGCTTTAGCGTCACATCCTTTTGATATGCGTTGTGGATGCAATAGCCGGAAATGACAAAGAAGACGATGACGGCGGCAGGGCCCGCGAACAGCGCTGTCGAGCCGGACCACAATGCGCCGCCGAGGATGGCGAGTTGATGAGACAGAAGTTCTTTAAACGCGGGGGGCTTGAAGTGATACATCAGGACCCAGAAAGCCGCGAGGAATCGAATCGCGTCGATCTTTAGCGACTTATTCAGATTCGCGGACGCTGACAAATTCAAGGTGATCGCCATTTTTGCCCCTTCTTCTATTCAGGCTGCGGCGATCTTACGTCTGTCATCAACAACAAAAATCGAAAAAAATGGGGAAATAAATGTCCCACCAGGCCTCAGTAAAATGCAATGCCGGACGATTGTTTTTGTCAGCGTCAGGGGCGGGTTTACAGCAATAGTTTGCGGCACTGACACAGGTTCTAGCTCGAATAGATTGATGCGGGCACAATTCAAAGCTAGGCTCTTTCGAAACCGAACAATAATTCGAGGCATAAGGATCCAATGACTCCATCGGAAAGCATTGACCAATTGATCGCAGGCATCACGGACTGGCGTGGCAAAACGTTCGCCAGCATCCGCAAGACCATCCTCGAAGCCGACCCGGAGATCATCGAGGAATGGAAGTGGATGGGAAGCCCGGTGTGGTCCCGCGACGGAATGATCGCGGTCGCCAACGCCCACAAAGGGAAGGTGAAGCTGACCTTTGCCCACGGGGCGAATCTCCCGGATCCCGACAAGCTTTTCAACGCGGGCCTCGACGGCAACGCGAGACGGGCGATCGATTTTTTCGAGGGCGATAAGGTCAATGGACCCGCTTTAAAGAAACTCGTGCGTGCCGCTATCGAGTACAACCAGACCAAATTGAAGAAAAATGCGCCTGCGAGTACTCGAGCTAAAGCACATAAAGCTAATGAGGCGTGATGCAATAGCGCTATCTGGGGGAAGCGCTTAGGCCGATTAATCTGATTGGAATATGTGTAGCGTTCAGCGCGACAGCAACGAAACGGTTGCGATGCCCAGGATCGTCATGACGAGCGAAGCCGCCACGTGAATGACGATCTCGCCTGCCGCCCAGCCGAGCCGGCCGTCCTGCAAGCGCTGCACGACTTCCGCTGAGAACGTCGAGAAGGTCGACAGGCCGCCCATCAAGCCCGTGATGATGAAGAGCCGCCATTCGGGCGCGATCTGCGGCGCCCGTGCGAACCCCGCGACCGCGACGCCGATGACATAGCCGGCGATCACGTTAGCGGCGAAGGTGCCGAGCGGCATACCCGTGAACAGGCCGTTCAAACGGATACCGAGAAACCAGCGGAACAGTGAGCCGAGCGCGCCGCCAATGCCGACCGCGAGAATGGACAAATACATGCAAAAGTACTCTGACGTAGTCAAAAGGTCGACAAACCGGGCTCGAGCGGGTGGCGTGATGCCGCGTCCGCAATCGTCCGGGCGAAGCAGGCATCATCAGCCATTGAGGGCGGTTAATGGAGAATGCCATCTCCAGCGCGCCAGTCTAGCATTGGCAGGGCATTGGGGACAGGTGAGAGCCATCGCGGCGCGCATGTGCACTCTGCGTGGTTTGGGGCGTGATCTAGAATGAATCGAGAGCCTGCGAGCATCTGCCGTGGGCCACTGCAACGCCGCAACTGCGCGGGAGGCCGACATGACGAAGGGCTACCAGCTCACGTTCTATACGGAGAAGAACCGGCGCCACGGCCATCAATCGGTCGTGGAATGTCTGCTGTCGATCGCGAAGCTCGTCGGCATTCATGGCGCGACCGTCGTAGCGGCGTCCGAAGGGGTCGGCCACGCAGGCGCACGGCACGCAGCGCGCTTCTTCGAACTGGCGGATCAACCGCAGATGGTGATCTTCGCGGTCACCGAAGGGGAGGCGGAAGCCTTGCTCGAGGCGGTGCGAGCGGGCAGCGTCCCGGTGTTCTACACGCGTTGCCCGATCGAATTCGGCCTGATCGGCGAGCATGGGGACGTGAAACATCCGGCACGCCGCTGACCCTGGTTTGCAGTTAATTTGCGGTCAATTAGCGGTTAAGCCATCAGCCGACGCTTGCATGCTCCGGCGTCGCCGAAATGCAAATCCGCACCGGGATGGGATTCGCACCGATCGCTCCCGATCCGGTAGTGCACCATCCTTTGCACCTCGGACAACGATGAAAGCAAAATGTAAGTGCGCAACGGTTTCATACTGGTCCTAACGTTCCAAATCGGGGCACAGCATTCGATTTGATTTACGTTTAATTCAAAAGCCTGACGTTTTATGCGGATTCGTTGTGCCCGGGTTCGTATTTGGCGGCACAAGCCTGGTCGGTGGCGCGCCGTCTTTGTCTTCCTGCGCAAACGCCGACATAATGTGCCGTCCCGCGCACGATCTGCCGGCCATCGACTTCCAATGCGCACGCATGAGACTGACCACTAAAGGCCTGTTGCTGATCGCAATTCCGGCCGTCTTCGAACTGGCGTTGCTGTCTGGACTCGTCATGGCGCAGGCCGACGCGACGCAAGCCGAACGGTGGGCCATCCATAGCGAAGACGTGCTGCGCCAGACCATCGCGATTCTCGATCCGGTGCTGAGTGAGTCCGTGGCGCTGCGCGGCGCGGTGCTCGCCAACGATACCCGCTTTACGACGCCGGTCACCTTGTGGGTCGACGTCGACCGTCGCATCGATCAACTGGCCGAGCTGGTTGCCGACAACCCGGCGCAAGTCGAGCGCGTGGTGCAGGTGCGCCAGGCCGTGCAGGGGTATCGGCAATGGTCGGACCGCGTTCAGGACATGCTGCATTCGGGGCGGCGGCGTGATCTGCTCGATCGCTTCCGCGAGCTGGCCTCGGCCGACGTGCTCGATCGCTTCCGTCAGCAGGTGGTGGCTTTCCAGGCTGAAGAGCGGCGCCTCGACACATTGCGCTCGAATGCCGCCGACGCCGCGCGTGAACGGCAACAGACGCTGATCGTCGCGGCCGTGTTCGGCTCCTTGCTATTCGTCGCGCTGGCCGTGTGGCTGTTCACGCGCGGCGTGCGCGGCCGGCTTGCGGTGCTGTCCGATAACGCCGGGCGCCTCGCGGGCAACGAGCCGCTGGCGCCGATCAGCCCGGGGCGCGATGAAATCGCCCGGCTCGATCTGACCTTGCATGAAACCAGCCGGCGCCTGCTCGAAGCCGAGCGCATCCAGGCGCGTTTCCAGTCCGATCTGGCGCGGCGCACCAGCGAACTGGCGCGCATCAACGAGACCTTGCGGCAACAGACTCAGGAAAACGAAATGTTCATCTATAGCGTGTCGCACGACCTGCGTGCGCCGCTGGTGAATCTGCAAGGCTTCTCGAAAGAACTGATTCGCGCGTGTGATGAGCTGCGCGTGGCCTTGCGCCAGTCGTCGCTCGCGGCAGAACCGCGGCAGCGCATCGAAAGGGTGGTCGGCGAGGATATCGGCGAGGCGCTGCATTTCCTGCAGACCGCCGTGCTGCGGGCATCTCATATCATCGACGCGCTATTGCGGCTGTCGCGTGTCGGCCGTGTGGAGTACCGGCGGCAAAAGGTCGAAGTGCGCGATATCGTGCCGCGCGTGGTCGATGCCATGCAAGGGTCGATCCGGGCGCGCCGGGCGCATGTCATCGTCGAGGATTTGCCGGCGGTGTGGGGCGACCCGACCGCGCTCGAACAGGTGTTCGCGAATCTGATCGGCAATGCGGTCAATTATCTGGATCCCGCGCGCGAAGGCCGGATCGAAATTGGTACGACGCCGGCACCGCCCGGTGTGCATTCGCTACGGATTTTCTACGTGCGGGACAATGGCCTGGGCATTCCGGCGGTCGCGTTGCCGCGGCTTTTCAATGCCTTTCAGCGGCTGCACGGCAATGTGGCGGCGGGTGAGGGCATCGGCCTCGCGCTCGTGCGGCGCGTGGTGGAACGGCACGGCGGACGCGTGTGGGCGGAGTCGAAAGAGGGCATTGGCACGACGTTTTACCTGTCGCTGCCTGAAGCCGACGTGCGGACGGCGCAACTGGCGGTTGAAACGCATGCGGCGCTGGCGGACGGGGTTCACGCGGTTCGTGCTGTGCGCGAGGGCCTCGGCGATCGTGATGGCCTCGCCCCGCGCGGCGGCGCGCCGGCGCATGCCGCCAATGCCGCCAATGCCGCCAATGCCGCCAATGCCGCGCCCGGTATCAGTACGCGGTAAAGAGCCGGCGCGGCTTGAGGAGTTTGCTGCCGCGTATCGACCAGTAGCAGCCGCAGACGAGCAGGATCGCCACGCCGGTCAGCGCCTCGCGCGGCGCCGGGTGCAGGCCGGGCAGGCCGTCCAGGGCGAACAGGCCGTGCGCGACGATCAACAGCGCCGCCCACAGCGAACACGCCGCTTGCACCAGCATGCGTGTGCCAGTCAGACGCCGCGCGCGGTTTTCTCGCGACCAGTTGGCCGGCGTACGCGCGCAGAAAAAAGCAATCGCCATCAACGTGACGGCGAGCATGACGATCCAGTCAGTCAGTTCCATCGAAAGGGGCTCCCAAGTCAACCGGCGACTATAGGAAAACCTTGCGTTGCGAACTATCGGACGAGTCTCAAATATGGGTGTGTTTTGCGAGCGCGCAGTGCCGCGAGGGCAAGGCGCTCGCTTGAGGATCAGAGTTCGATCCGGGTGCCGAGCAGCACGAGGAACTGACGCAGCCACTCAGGGTGAGCGGGCCATGCGGGGGCAGTGACGAAATTGGCGTCGGTGATCGCCGCATCGACCGGAATGTCGACGTACTCGCCGCCGGCCAGCTTCACTTCGGGTGCGCAGGCCGGGTAGGCGGAAATGCGCTTGCCGCGAATCACGTCGGCGGCAGCCAGCAGTTGCGCGGCGTGGCAGATCGCGGCGATCGGCTTGCCTGCTTCGGCGAACTGCCGCACGAGCTCGATCACCTTGTGGTTGAGTCGAAGGTATTCCGGCGCGCGGCCGCCTGCGATTGCCAGCGCGTCGTATTGACGCGGATCGGCGTCCTCGAACGTTGCATTGAGCGTGAATTGATGGCCGGGTTTTTCGGTGTAGGTCTGGTCGCCTTCGAAATCATGAATCGCGGTCTTGATCTTGTCGCCCGCTTTCTTGTTCGGGCAGACGGCGTCGACTACGTGGCCGACTGCCTGCAGTGCCTGAAACGGCACCATCGTTTCGTAATCCTCGGCGAAGTCGCCGGTCAGGAACAGAATCTTCTTTGCTGCCATCGCATGCCTCCTATTGATCAACGGAACACATCGAACGCTCAGGCAGTCTACTCCAACACGTTTGACAGAACCGCGACGGAGTACGCAATGAAGTATTTCGAATGGCGCGTACTGCACGCTGACCCGCAGCCAGGCAGCTTCGAGTCCGCGGGCTTCCGGGTGCTCGTCGAGGAGAGCGTGCCGCGCAACGGCGTATCATGGGCCCGTTTTCGCATGCGGAAGCCGCTCGATGCGGCTCACACTTAAATATGACTTTATCCATTCGTTCGCCGTTGTTGCGCCGCGTCGCGGTTGTTGCCCTCGTGTTCGGCGGCCTCACGGCTTGTCAGAAGAACGATGCGTCGGCGCAGGTCGCCGGCAAGCTCAACGATGCGGCGCAAGCCGCCGGTCAGAAGCTCGATCAGGCGGCCAGCTACGTCGGCCAGCAGGTCGATGCGACCAAGGCCGCCGCGCAGCAGAACCTCTCATCGGCGTCCGCGCCGTCGATCACGATCGATCCGGCCTCGCTGGCGTCGAGCGCGCAAGCCAACCTGCAAGGCGCGGCGAGCGCGACCAATGCGCAACTCGGCAAGGCGGCGGCGCTGACCGGCCAGGGTCTCGAGACGGCGGGGCGCAAGCTGCAGGAATGGTCGGCGCAAAGTTCGGCGTCGGCGGCGGGCGTTTCTGCTTCGGCGTCGGCATCGAGCGATTCCAGCGATGCGCAAAAGCAGATGGACAAGTGAGATGGCGGCCGGTGCGTCCGGCCGTTCGTTTGTCCGTTTGACAGTCGGATTAAATGTAATTACTATGGTTACACATAGTCGTCGCCGGGCAGGTTTGCTGTGAATACGAGTAGCCGGTTTGCATTTGCAGTGCATGTGCTCGCGCTGCTGTCGTTGCAGGAGGGCGTGCCGCTCTCGTCGGAGATGATCGCGGGCAGCGTGAATACGAATCCTGCGTTGATCCGGCGTTTGCTGAGCATGCTGGCCGATGCGGGCCTCACGACCTCGCAACTCGGTGCTGGCGGCGGCGCGTTGCTCGCCAAGGCGCCTGACGAGATCACCCTGCTTCAGGTGTATCGCGCGGTAGACGACGCGCAATTGTTCGCCATGCATCGCGAGGAGCCGAACCCGGCGTGCATGGTGGGGCGGCATATCCAGGTCGTGCTGCGCGGCATTATCGACGAAGCGCAGCAGGCCATGGAAGCGTCGCTCGGTGCACGCACGCTGGCTGATGCCACTGCCGACCTGATGCGCGCTGAACGGGCGCTGGAACGCAAGCGGCGTTCGCATGGCTGATGCGGCGACGAGTGTGGCAAAGAAAGTAGCAATGAGGCGGTATCGAAGGGCGCGCCCGATGTAGACGGAACCTGCGCACCTGAGAACGGACGGGGGCTTACGCCCCTCTTTTTTCCACGTTATATGTAATCAACGTAGTTACACATAAGCTAATGACAGGAGCATTGAAATGAGCAAACAGTTGAAGATCGCGTTGTTCGGCGCCACCGGGACGATTGGTTCGCGGATCGCCGCGGAAGCTGTCCGCCGCGGGCATCAGGTGACGGCGCTGGCGCGCAATCCGGCGCGCGTGCCGGCCGACGTGGCGAATTTCAAAGCCGCGCAGGCCGATCTGCTCGACGCCGCGAGCGTCGGCGCCGCGGTGCGTGGCCACGACGTGGTGGCAAGCGCATATGCGCCGCCGCACGACGATCCCGCGGCGGTGTCCAAGGCGACCCATGCGCTCGTCGACGGCGTGCGCGCAGCGGGCTTGAAGCGTCTCGTGGTGGTGGGTGGCGCGGGCTCGCTCGAAGTGGCGCCGGGTAAGCAGTTGGTCGACACGGACGGTTTCCCGGACGCCTATAAAGCGGTCGCACTGGCCCATCGCGATGCACTCAATTACTACCGCGGCGTTACCGACCTCGACTGGACGTTCTTCGCGCCGGCCGCGCTGATTGCGCCGGGCGAGCGCACCGGTACGTTCCGCACGGGCGCGAACACGCTTCTGGCCGACGCCGAGCGCAATAGCCGCATTTCCGCGGAAGACTATGCGATCGCCTTCGTCGACGAATTGGAGCAGGGCCGTTTCGTCCGTCAGATCGCGACGGTCGCTTATTGAGTCTTGACGGAGTGCCGGACCGCGCGCGGCTCCTGTCGTGCCTGGTCCGTTGCGCGCGCCCTGGCGGCAGTTCGAGGGGGTGAAGGCAGCCCGCCGTTCCTCGAACTTGCGCAAGCGTCCTAACATTCGGTTACGCATGTTCGGGCGCTGGTGGTGAAACTGCGGCTACACTGGCGTCTCCCGTTTTCTTACGGATCGCCATGCAGTCATGCCCATTGCGGCGTGAGTCCGGGGCCGCGCCGTCTAACGGCGGGCAACTGGCGACTCGCGCCGTCTTTCATTTTCCTTCCAGTCGTATCGGGCGCGGCATTCGCGCTCATGTCGCGGCGTGGTTCGGCGCGTGGGCGGCCACGGTCTGCCTCGTACTGACCCTCGGCATCGGATGGATGCCTGCGACCGCCCAGGCCGCCGGTGCCGGCACGCCGGTCATTCCGGCCTTGCAGAGCCTGATCAATAGCGCGACGGCAACGCCGGCGTCTGCGGCCTCGGGTGCCTCGGCCGCGGAAGCGGCCTCCGCGCCGTCGCCCGCGAGCCAGGCGGAACTGACGCGCTCGCTCGACAGCGTGATCACCACGCTCGACAACGACAAGCAGCGCACCGCGCTCGTCGCTCAGCTCAAAAAGCTGCGTGACGTGTCGCAAAACGCTGCGCCAGCCGCGCCCGCGTCCGCGACCGCCCAAACGAGTGCTGGCTTGCTCGGAGCGATCGCGTCGGGCATCGCGTCATTCGAATCCAATGTGCATCAGGGCCGCACGCCGGTGCGCTATTGGGGCGGGAGATTCAACGCGGCCGGCAACGAGCTCTACACGATCATTTCGGGCCAGGGGCAAGAAGGCTTCGGGCGCATCGTCTTTGCGATGATTGCCATGCTGGCCGGCTGGGGCGCGTGCGCCGGCGCGCTGATCTACGTGCAGCACCGGCTATACCGGCGCTTCGGTATCCTCATGGGGCTCAAACCGAATCCCACCACGCGCGAGCTGCTGATTTTCGCGCTGCGCCGCGTCGGCCCGTGGATCATCGCCTTTCTCGCCGCGTTGCTGTTCGTGCGCGCGATGCCCGATGCGCTCGGCCGCACCCTCGGCCTGGTGGTCGCCTATGCGATCGTCGCGGGTGCGGTGTTCTCGGCGATCTGTCTGATCATGTTTTCGCTGTTCGGCTCAGGACATCGGCGGGTTGCGGTGCACCTGCTGATCGAACACGCGCGGCGCGTGCTGTTCGTGGTGGGCATATGCGCTGCCCTCGGCGATGCGGCGGTCAATTACGACGTCGAGCATCAGCTCGGATCAAATCTCGCCGCGCTGATTTCGACGGCCGCCAACATGACGGCCGCCGTGCTCACCGGCTATTTCGCGCTGGCATTCCGCCGGCCGATCGCGCATCTGATTCGCAACCGGCCTTACGAGCAGCGCCACGATCACAGGGCCGCGACCGACGCGTTCGACGTGCTCGCCTCGCTCTGGCACTTGCCGGTGCTGGTGCTCGCCGGCGCGTCGGTGGTCGCCACGCTCGGCGGCTCGGGCTCCAGCGAAAACGTACTGCAGATTTCGGTGGTCACCGCACTGTTGCTGGTGTTCGCATTTTTCCTTTCGGCCATCGTGCTTCGTGTGACGCGCCCGCGCAGCCACCGCGCGCGGCGCCGCTCGCCTTATCTGTCGCGCCTGCTGCGCTTTTGCGGCACGCTGCTGACGCTGTTCATCTGGCTGTTCTTCTTTGAGCTGGCGGCACGTTTATGGGGCGTGTCGCTCGCGGAAGTCGTGGAGAAAAACGTTGCAGCGCGCGGGATTGCGCACGCGGTGACCGCGATCATTGCGACAGTGTTCATTTCATGGCTGCTGTGGATTCTGGTCGACACGGCAATAACCGAGGCCCTCAATCCGGGTGGTCCGCGCAACAAGTCGCGCAATCCGAGCATGCGGGCGCGCACGATGCTGCCGCTGCTGCGCAACGTGCTGCTGGTGACGATCATGACGATTGCCGGCATCGTCACCGCGGCGAACCTGGGCATCAATGTGACGCCGCTCCTGGCCGGCGCCGGTGTGATCGGCCTCGCGATCGGTTTCGGCGCGCAGTCGCTCGTGACCGACCTGATCACGGGGCTGTTCATCATCATCGAAGATACGATCTCGGTCGGCGACTGGATCGACGTGGACGGCGGCCACGCGGGCACCGTCGAGCATCTGTCGATCCGCACCGTCCGCCTGCGCGACGGGCAAGGCGCGATCCACGCGATTCCGTTCTCGCAGATCAAGATCGTCAAGAACCTGTCGCGCGACTTCGCCTATGCGGTGTTCGAAGTGCGCATGTCGTTCTCGACTGATGTAGATCAGATCACGCAACTGATTCGCGAAGTCGGCGCCGATCTGATGGCCGACTTCCGCTACCGGCGCGAAATGCTCGGACCGATCGAGGTGTGGGGGCTCGACCGCTTCGATCCGAACTGGATGGTCGTGAAAGGGCAGATCAAGACGCGGCCGTTGCAGCAATGGAGCGTGGCGCGCGCCTTCAATCTGAGGCTCAAACGCAAGATGGACGAAGCCGGCATCGAGATTCCGGTGCCGCAGATGCGGGTGTACACGTCGTCGAAGGATAGCGAGGGACAGCCTTTGCCGGACGATGAACTGCCCGAGGTCGGCCCGCATGGGCATGGGCACGCGCATGCTGAGGCGGCGGCTGCCACGCGGACCGCGCACGCTGCGATGGCGGTGGCGCGCGATGTGTCGCACGAACCGCGTCCGGCACCGCCGCCGACCGGGCAGACCGCGCCGATTCCGCCGCAGATTCCGACGGCCGGAGAAGCGGGTGGTAAAAACTGATTGGGCTGGATGCGAGGCGAGGCTAGCGGACCTTGGCACGGTCCGCGTCCGCCGTTCGCGTCTTTAGGCAGAGCCTACTGGTTTCAGACGAGCGCCGGCGCGTCGGCTGCGCGCACGATGTCGTTGACGTGCGTGGCGATCTGCGCGCCTGCGACACCGTAGATATGCAGCGAGACGGCAGGCGCGTCGCTGCAATTACCCAGCCGGTGAATGCCGCCCTTGCCGCCGCGTACAAACGACACAGCTCCGGCATTGCGCGCCTGGGTACGCGTGGCGCTTGCGCAGTGCTGCGCGCCATTCCATTCGAAGACCGTTTCGCTCAGCGTGCCGTCGAGCACCGCGTAGCCGCACCACGTGTGGTGCGCATGCACCGGGCTTGCCTGGTGCGGCAGCCACACCAGCGCGGCGATCGCATAGCGGCCGTGCGGATCGGCGGCCAGCAGATGACGGCGGTAATTTTCAGTGGAGCCTTCGCGTTGCGCCGAGGTGAGCAAATCGGGATTCGCCGCGGCTTCGGCCAGCGCGATGCGCATGCTGCGCGCGAAGAAGGTCGAATCGGACGGTTCGGGAAATTTCACGCAGGCTTCGAACATGGCGTCGAGTGCGTCGCACAGGTGCGTAAGCGGCGCGGTGCGGTGCGCGCGCGAGGGCGTTTCATTCGCTCCGGCAAACTGTGCGGCATGGGCTGAGGAACGGGCGGCGGGTGTTGAACGGAGGTCTTGGCTCATGATCGCGGCGCAGCGGCATGGCTGCTTATCGGCTATTTTTGGATAGACATATTTATACCGGTTTGCCCGGAGAAAGAGTTTCCATATAATTCCCCCTGAAGTCTTAAAAGTAGAATAATTTCCTATGGGGGTGTGAAGATGGGAATGGATATCATCGATCGGAAGCTTCTTGAGCTGCTGCAGGAAGACGCAACCATGCCGATCGCCGAACTGGCGCAGCGCGTGAATCTGTCGCAAACGCCGTGCTGGAAGCGGCTGCAGCGTCTGAAAGAGACGGGTGTGATTCGCGCTCAGGTGGCGCTGTGCGATGCGCGCAAGTTAGGCGTGGGTACCACCGTATTCGTCGCGGTGCGCACCAACCAGCATACCGAGGCCTGGGCGCAGACCTTTACGCGCGCGGTGCGGGAGATTCCGGAGGTGGTGGAGGTGTACCGGATGAGCGGCGAAACCGATTACCTGCTGCGCGTGGTGGTGTCCGATATCGACGACTACGATCGCGTCTACAAGCTGTTGATCGCCGCGGTGCCGCTGTACGACGTGAGTTCGAGTTTCGCGATGGAACAGATCAAGTATTCGACGGCGCTGCCGGTGCGGCCTTCGGCGGTGGTGGAGGGGCGCTGACTGCAAGCCGTGTGCAAGCTCAGTGGGCGTAGAATGCCGCCTTCCCAGACACTATCCGCGACTGCCTCGCGAACCGAGCCCGCCTCATGAACAAACCGCCGCGCAAGAAGAACCCGACCTTTGGCATTGCTGTTTTCATCGTGGTCGCGGTACTGCTGGTGATCGCCACGCTCTTCTATAACGCCATCACGGAAAAGCGCGAATTCGATCGCCAGAACGCGCCGGCGCCGACGATTTCATCGGACGCGGTGGCTGCGGCTGCTGCGGCTACCGCAGCGAAGCCCGCAAGCGGCGCCGCGCAATAAGGCGACCCGAGCGTTTCACTCGTCCGGCAGGCGAATGACGCTCGCATCCTTGCGAATCTGCGCCGACGCCGTCAGCATCTGCTTGCATTGATGGGCGAGCAATTTCATGTCATGCACGGCATCCGCCGAGTGGTCCGGCGATTTCTCCGTCCCGACCACCATCGCATCCAGCTCACGCGACAATTGTTTGATCTGCTCGGCCTGATCGGCGGGCGGGGCGCTGCCGGCTTCGGCTTCGGTCAGATTGTCGCGGACCGCGCTCAGGGCACGTTGCAAGGGCTGTAGCGAGACGTTGTCGGCCCGCTGCGCGGAGGTGCGCAGCAACGGCGCCGCCACCGTGATCTGCGAGGCGAGCACGTGGCTGCGCACCAGCAGGTCGTTCAATTCCGGCACGAACTTCTGCGCGGATTTTGGTTCGAGCATCATGCGCTGGAACGCCTGGCCCAGATTGGCGAATGCCACGTGGACGTTCTTGCGCGCGAGCCGGTAGCGATAGTCGCGATCGAGCGCTGTTGCAGCGGCTGCGGCGGCAGGGGATGCCCCGCCGACCGGCTTGGCGGTCGGGTTGCTGATCGTGGTGGTGCCGGCGCCGGTTGCACTGGTGATCGCGCCGGGGCTTGCGCCAAAGCTGCTTGCATCTGTGGTTGCACCAGCACTTGCGCCGGCTTTGGGAGCAGCGTTGCCGCCCGCATTCGCTCCGGCGTTTGCCATCGCAAGCGCGGGCGTGCCAAGCTCGATCGCCGGATCCGCCATTGCCGCGGCGGGGGGCGACCCGCCGGGCTCACGCAACGGAGGGACGACCGCGCGGGGCGGG
>NZ_VOSW01000218.1 GCF_009690905.1 Paraburkholderia madseniana | reverse complement strand
CGCCAATCTCGACCCGGTGATGACCAAGCTTGAACGCACCGGCGAGATTCGCGTCGTGTCGGACACGCGTACGTTGGCCGATACGCGCAGCGTGTTCGGCGGCGACATGCCGGCGGGGTGTCTGTACGCGTCGCAGAGTTTCATCACGAAGAATCCGAACACCACTCAGGCGCTGACCAATGCGATGGTGCGCGCACTCAAGTGGCTGCAAACGGCAACCGGCAGCGAGCTGATCAATACCGTGCCGGAAGGCTATCTGCTCGGCGACCGCGCGGTGTATCTGGACGCGTGGCAGCACGTGAAGGAGGCCATGTCGCCGGACGGTCTGATGCCTGCCGACGGCCCGGCCACGTCGCTGAAAACCCTGCAGGCGTTCGACCCGAACGTGCAGGGCAAGCCGATCGATTTGTCGAAGACGTGGACCAACGACTTCGTCAAGAAAGCACTGGCCACGGTCAAGGCCTGAGTACCGTCAGCAGGGGGCGAAGGACGGCACGTGCCGCATTCGCCTCGACCACCGTTGTCATGGCGACATGACAAACCGAAATCGATCTTCGAAGCGAGTCGAACGATGACCGTTGCCGCCCTGGCGCTCGACAACATCACCTGCACCTTCGCTGCGCGGGACAACCGCGCGCAGCGCTATACAGCGGTCAAGGACACGACCTTGCGCATCGCGCCGGGCGAATTCGTTTCGGTGGTCGGCCCGACCGGATGCGGCAAATCCACTTTGTTGAACGTCGGCGCGGGGTTGCTGGAACCGTCGTCGGGAACGGTCAGTGTGTTCGGCGAACCGCTCAAGGGAATCAACCGGCGCGCCGGCTATATGTTCCAGGCCGACGCGCTGATGCCGTGGCGCTCGGCTATCGACAACGTGATGGCCGGGCTCGCATTTCACGGCGTGCCGCCTGCTGAAGCGCGCAGCAAAGCTGATGAGTGGTTGAAGCGCGTGGGTCTCGGCGGTTTCGGCGACCGTTATCCGCATCAACTGTCGGGCGGCATGCGCAAGCGCGTCGCGATGGCGCAGACGCTGATCCTCGATCCCGACATCATCCTGATGGACGAGCCGTTTTCCGCGCTCGATATCCAGACGCGTCAGTTGATGGAAAACGAGCTGCTTGACCTGTGGGCCGCCAAACGCAAAGCGGTGTTGTTCATCACGCACGATCTCGACGAAGCGATCTCGATGTCCGACCGCGTGGTGGTGCTGTCGGCGGGGCCGGGCACGCATCCGATCGGCGAATTCACAATCGATCTGCCGCGTCCGCGCGACGTCGCCGAAATTCGCGCGCATCCGCGGTTCGTCGAGTTGCATGCACAGATCTGGAGCGTGCTGCGTGATGAGGTGCTCAAGGGTTATCAGCAGCAACTCACGGCCGTTTAAGCGGGGCGCGTAGTTGCGGAGTGGCGTGGCGGCATGTACGGATATCCGTAGTTAAGTCCTGTTTGTTGCGTCCTGTATTGGCGTCGATCAATCGTCTAAGGCAAACCGAGTCATGTGGAAGACGTTGCGCCCGAACCGGGCGAACCTGGTGATCTGGCAGTGGCTGCTGCTCGTGCTGTGCTTCGTACTCTGGTACGTGCTGACCAGTCCGACATTGCTGCCGGCGTTCTATTTCGACGACCCGAACAAGGCCGCGTTCTTCTTCGGCGAGCCGCAGAAGGTGCTGCAGCGCATCTGGGAGTGGTTCACGGGCGGCGAAATCTATCTGCATCTGTGGATCACACTGGTCGAAACGGTGCTCGCGTTTGTGCTAGGCACCGCGCTCGGGCTCGGCGTCGGTCTGTGGCTTGCGCTGTCGCCGCTCGCGAGCGCGCTGTTCGATCCGTACATCAAGGCCGCCAACTCGATGCCGCGCGTGATTCTCGCGCCGATCTTCGGCGTGTGGTTTGGCCTCGGCATCTGGTCGAAAGTGGCGCTGGGCGTCACGCTGGTGTTCTTTATCGTGTTCTTCAACGTCTACCAGGGCGTGAAGGAAGTGAGCCCGGTCGTGCTTGCCAACGCGCGCATGCTCGGCGCGAATCGCAAGCAGTTGCTGCGCTTTGTCTACCTGCCGAGTGCGATGAGCTGGGTGTTTTCGAGCCTGCACACATCGGTGGGCCTGGCGTTCGTCGGCTCGGTGGTGGGGGAATATCTCGGCTCTGCGCGCGGCGTCGGCTATCTGATTCTGCAAGCCGAAGGCACCTTCGATATCAACACTGTGTTCGCCGGGATTCTGGTGTTGACCGCGTTCGCGCTGATTCTCGACGCCATCGTCGGGATCGGCGAGCGGCGTCTGATGAAGTGGCAGCCGAAGTCGGGTGATACGGAAAAGCTGTAGCCCCACATTCTCAAAGGCTCAACAAAAACGGCGTGCGGTTCAAAACCGCACGTCGTTTTCTGTTTTCTTGCCGCTCAAAGGAGCGCCAGCGCCAGCGCATTGCGCTTAAGGCGTAATCACCACCTTCCCGATCACTCGGCGCTCCGCCATATCGCGCAACGCGCGGCCGGTGTCTTCGAGCGAATAACGTTCCGACACATAGGGCTTGAGCTTGCCCTCGCCGATCCAGCCGGTCATCTGCTCGAACGCAGCGTGATTGTGTTGCGGCTCGCGTTTTGCAAAGTCGCCCCAGAACACGCCGACCAGACTCGCGCCTTTGAGCAGCGTCAGGTTGAGCGGCAACTTCGGGATCTCGCCGTTCGCAAAGCCGACCACCAGATAACGCCCGCGCCAGCCGATACTGCGAAACGCCGGTTCGGCATATACACCGCCGACCGGATCGTAGATCACGTCCGGACCCTTGCCGTCGGTTAGCGCCTTGATGCGTTCGCGCAGGTCTTCGGTGCTGTAGTTGATGGTGGCGTCCGCGCCATGCTTCACGCAGGTGGCGAGCTTTTCGTCGGTCGACGCCGCCGCGATCACGCGTGCCCCGAGCGCCTTGCCGATTTCGACCGCGGCGAGTCCGACGCCGCCCGCCGCGCCCAACACCAGCATCGTCTCGCCGGCCTTCAACTGGCCGCGATCGACCACCGCATGATGCGATGTGCCATAGGCGAGCGTAAACGCGGCGGCCAGTTCGAAGTCGACGCCGTCCGCCAGCGGCACGCACGCCGTGACCGGCGCCAGCGCCTGCTCGGCAAAGCCACCCGAGCCGGTAAACGCGACCACCCGCGAGCCCGGCTTGAACTGCGTCACACCGGCGCCGACCGCACGCACGACGCCCGCGACTTCCGAGCCGGGCGTAAAGGGCAGGGGCGGTTTGAACTGGTATTTGTTCTCGATGATCAGCACATCGGGAAAGTTGACGGCCGCGGCCTTGACGTCGATCACGACGTGGCCGGGCGGCGGCTCGAGGTCAGGCAGATTTTCGACGACCAGGCTTTCCGGCGGTCCATATTGATTACAGCGAATCGCGCGCATCGTGTCTCCATATCGATCAGGGGTTCGCAACCATTCTGAGTGTAAAACAATCCGCACGACCGTGCGTTTTTATTGTTCGAAGCCAGTTCGTGAGCGGTCGATACTCATCGGCGCGGGGCTCGGCGCGTGCGCTTTGCATGGGATGCACGCACGGCCTGCCGTGTCGTTCGCGTGCCTTCTTTCCTCGGTTACAATCGCCGCATGCGAATCCTACTCAGCAATGACGACGGTTATCTGGCGCCCGGCCTTGCCGCGCTTTACGAAGCGCTCAAGCCGATCGCGGACGTCACCGTGATGGCCCCCGAGCAGAACTGCAGCGGCGCGTCCAATTCCTTGACGCTGTCGCGTCCGCTTTCGGTGCTGCGCTCGGCGAACGGTTTCTACTACGTCAACGGCACGCCAACCGACTCGGTGCACATCGCGCTGACGGGCATGCTGGACCACACGCCAGACCTTGTTGTGTCGGGCATCAACAACGGCCAGAACATGGGCGAGGACACGCTCTATTCGGGCACCGTCGCCGCCGCTACCGAAGGCATCATGTTCGGCGTGCCGGCCATCGCTTTCTCGCTGGTCGACAAAGACTGGGTGCATCTCGAAGATGCTGCGCGTGTTGCCGCCGAGATCGTCGCGCACTACCTCAAGCAGCCGTTGCCGGGGTATCCGCTCCTGAACGTCAATATACCGAACCTGCCGTATGAGCAACTCGGCGGTTGGCATATCACGCGTCTCGGCAAGCGGCATCCGTCGCAGCCGGTGATCCGCCAGACCAACCCGCGCGGCGAGCCGATCTACTGGATCGGCCCGTCGGGCAGCGCGCGTGACGCGAGCGAAGGCACCGATTTCCATGCTGTCGCCAACGGTCAGGTGTCGATCACGCCGTTGCAGCTCGACCTGACCCACACGCAAATGCTGCCTGCAGCGCGCGACTGGGCGCGCGCTGCAGGCAGCATTTGCGTGTGGGTCAGGTCGAGCTGCAAC